>CAVYHG010000028.1:0-14260 GCA_963768245.1 uncultured Flavobacteriaceae bacterium | reverse complement strand
TTGAGGAATGTCGGAGTTACGCAAATACAACACTTCTATTGGGAAATTGCGAGCCGCAACTTTTAATTGGTCTTTTCCATTATCGATCTTGATTCCGCAAGCCTTTAAGAGCTTTAAGGAATCTTCGTTAAGTCGTCCGCTTTTTTGAATGGCTATTTTTAGTTTACTCATTTTGATTTTTATTGTATCTGAGTAAAATCAATTTGGATAGAAATAAAAAATCCGTCTTGATTTTGCTCAGACGGATTTTAAAATTTTATGTTCTAATTACACATACCAATTTCATATCGCCTAAGAGCAATGATGAGCATGATGATGATGTAATGTAATAAAAGTCATTTATTTAATTTAACATGACAAACGTAGTAAGTATTTTTTAAGTAACCAAATTATTGTTAAATTCTACTTCATTTTTTAAGAATTAATATTTAATTCCAGATTTATTGGATTTTAAGTAATAATTAATAAATTTTCCATAATAAGATAAATCAAATGAAACCTGCTGAAAAATATATTATTGACCAACCTGAACCTTTTCGTTCCATTCTTATGCATTTACAAATGTTAATTAAACATACCATTCCAGAAGCTGAATTGGAATTTAAATGGAAAGTTCCATTTTACTATGTTGGTAAAAGACCTATTTGCTATTTAAATTGTACCAAAGGGTATGTTGATCTTGGTTTTTGGAATTCGGTGTATTTAACAGTTAATGTTGAGCATATGACAACTGCTGGACGCAAAATGATGAAATCATTACGGTACAAATCGTTGGAAGAGATAAAAGATGATATTTTAGTACAAATTCTTGTAAACGCCTATGAATTAAAGGATAAAAAATTCTGGAAATAGATAAAGGATTTTTGACATTTTAGCACTTGGGTAATGTAAAAAATTAATATTTATTAATCCAAAATTTTCTACTTAAAAGTTTTCAACCAAAATTGTTATTAAAATAAAAATGACTTTGTTTTAAGTAGTTTTTTGTGTCTTATTTTTGTCCTATCCTTAAAATTTTTAAAACATTAATAGCATTATGAGTAAAGACACTTTACTTCAAGAAATTTACACTTATCAGGACGTTTTGAGCACCTCGTTAGAGTATTTTAATAACGATGAATTAGCTGCCACAACCTGGATCAATAAATATTGTTTAAAAGACAAAAATGGTAATTATTTAGAAAGATCACCAGATGATATGCATCACAGAATGGCTGATCAATTTGGAAGAATTGAAAGTAAATACTTGATTGGTGAAGGTCCAACAGATAATTTATCGGTATATGGTAAAAAAAGAAAACCATTAACCACAGAAAAAATATATAAGCTCTTTAAAGATTTTAAATATGTTATTCCGCAAGGAAGTGTAATGTATGGTTTAGGTAATAACGAAGTCATTGCATCACTTATCAAATTGTATTGTTGTGCCATCCGTTTTAGATTCTTATGGAGGTGTATGTTATACAGATCAGCAATTAGCTCAATTATTTAAAAGACGTTGTGGAGTAGGAGTCGATCTATCAGAATTACGACCTAAAGATGCATCCGTTTCAAATGCAGCTGGATCTACAACTGGAGCAGTTTCGTTTATGAATCGTTTTTCTAATACAACAAGAGAAGTTGCTCAAAATGGTCGTCGCGGAGCTCTTAATGTTAACTATGGACGTAAAGCATCCAGATATTGAAGATTTTGTGACTATAAAACAAGATCTAACTAAAATTACTGGAGCAAATATTTCTATTCGGTTATCAGATGAGTTTATGAATGCTGTTGTGAATGATGATAAGTTCACACTGCAATGGCCAATTGAAAGTAAAGAACCAAAATATACCAGAGAAATTGATGCGAAAGACCTTTGGAATAAAATAATTACCTGTGCTCATAATACTGCTGAACCTGGATTGATTTTCTGGGACAGACAACATCATTATTCTACATCTTCAGTATATCCTGAGTTTAAAAATAGCTCAACCAATCCGTGTTCAGAAATTGCCATGCAAGGTGGTGATAGTTGTAGATTGATAGCTGTTAATTTGTTCAGTTTTGTTGAAGAGCCATTTACAAAAAAGGCGAAATTTAATTATAAAAAGTTTTATGAAGTTGTTTATGAAACACAACGATTAATGGACGATTTGGTTGATCTGGAATTGGAAGCTGTAGAAAAGATTTTAGCTAAAATTGATGCTGATCCGGAACCTGATCATATAAAGTATGCGGAAAGAGAAACTTGGAAATTATTAGCCGAAACAGGTAGAAAAGGTAGACGTACAGGATTAGGATTCACTGCTTTAGCAGATGCCATTGCTGCTCTGGGAATAAAATTCGATACTGATGATGCTTTGACTGTTGTTGATGAATTAATGAAGACAAAGATGACTGCCGAATTCGATAGTAGCATAGATATGTCAATTACTAGAGGGCAGTTTGAAGGCTTTAACCGAAATATTGAAGACACCTCTGAATTTGTTCAAATGATGCATGAAGAATTTCCTGATATGTATCAGAGAATGATGGAAAATGGTCGAAGAAATATTTCAATTAGCACTGTTGCACCAACTGGATCGTTGAGTATGTTGGCACAGGTTTCTTCCGGTATTGAACCAGTTTTCATGTTATCCTATGTAAGAAGAAGAAAAGTAAATACCAGCGATGAAAATACTAAGATAGATTTTGTAGATGATCTTGGAGATGCATTTGAAGAGTTTACCGTCTATCATAAAAATCTGGAAACATGGATGAATACATCTGGTAAAACAGAAATTTCAGAAAGTCCGTATGCAGGAGCCACTGCACCAGAAATAGATTGGAGAAAGCGAGTAGAAATGCAGGCATTGGTTCAAAAATATACAACACATTCTATTAGCTCCACAATTAATTTAGCATCTGATGTGACTGTTGATTTGGTTGGAGATATCTATGTTGATTCATGGCAAAAAGGATTAAAAGGAATCACTGTTTACCGAGATGGTTCAAGAAGTGGAATTCTAATTTCTAAAAAGGAAAAGAAAGAAGTAGAAAACAAATATTTAACCGAAACTTTTGTTGCTAAACGACCTCATAAAGTTAAGGCGGAGATAGTTCGTTTCCATAATGAGTCGGAAAAGTGGTTAGCGGTAATTGGTCTGGTTGATGGAAAGCCATACGAGGTCTTTACAGGAAAAATGAAAGATGCTTTCAACCTCCCACAATGGGTTGAAAAAGGTTGGGTGTTAAAAAGCAGAAATGAAGAAGGTGTGTCAAGATATGATTTCCAGTATATTGATAGTGATGGTTATAAAACTACAATTGAGGGATTATCACGATCATTCAATAAAGAATACTGGAACTATGCTAAACTAATCTCAGGAGTATTACGTCATGGTATGCCAATGCCTTATGTGGTAGACCTAATTCAGAATTTGAATTTATACGACGAGCACATTAATACTTGGAAAAATGGTGTTGCCAGAGCTTTAAAACGATTTGTTCCTGAAGGTACACAAGCAAAAGACAAAAAGTGTCCTAATTGTAGTGATCCGGAAGGATTGGTATTTGAAGAAGGCTGCTTAAAATGTAAAAGCTGTGGCCATTCTAAGTGTGGATAAATATAAATTAAGACCTTATAGATTTTAATATTTGTAAGGTCTTTTTTTAAAGCTTATTTACAACTTTCCTAATCGCAACTAAATTAGTCAGGAGATTTTCCAAATTATCTAAATGCAGCATATTAGCACCATCACTTTTTGCATTTGCAGGATCAAAATGAGTTTCAATAAATAAACCATCTACATTATTTACAACTCCAGCTCTTGCAATGGTTTCAATCATATCTGGTCGTCCACCAGTTACTCCAGAACTTTGATTAGGTTGTTGTAAAGAATGCGTAACATCTAATACAACTGGAGCATATTGGCGCATGGTTGGAATACCTCTAAAATCAACAATCATATCTTGGTAACCAAACATAGTTCCTCTATCTGTTATCCATGCTTTGTCGTTTCCCAGCATCTTTTACTTTTTGTACAGCATGTTTCATGGCTTCAGGACTCATAAATTGTCCTTTTTTAAGGTTGACTACTTTTCCTGTTTTTGCAGCAGCAACCACTAAATCGGTTTGACGAACTAAAAATGCTGGAATTTGCAATACATCTACATATTGTGCAGCTATAGCAGCATCAGAAACTTCATGAATATCTGTAACTGTTGGAACATCAAATGTTTCAGAAACTTTCTTAAGAATTTTTAAAGCTTTTTCATCTCCAATTCCTGTAAAACTATCAATTCTACTTCTGTTCGCTTTTTTAAAACTTCCTTTAAAAATGTAAGGAATTTCAAGTTTATCAGTAATAGAAATTACTTTTTCGGCAATTCGTAGTGCCATGTCTTCACCTTCAATGGCACAAGGTCCTGCCAAAAGAAAAAAGTTGTTGGAATTCGTATGTTTTATCTTCGGAATATCTTGAAGGGTCATCAGCTTAAAAATTCAATTTTAAGCGACAAAGATAATCAAATTAAAAGCTATCTTTGTTAGACTATTTCTAATTATCCAAAGTGCCATAATAAAATTTGCTTAGAACAAATAATCCTCCATAAATAATAAACTCTTTTGCAATTTTTTGAGATGTATATATCAAATAATATCAGACAAATATGCCAAAATTAAAATATGAAGACATACAAACAAAATGATATTCCTAATGTGAAATTCAGTTTTTTATTTGGTTTAAATATTTGCCAAAAAATTGGAATTCCGAATAATAAAATTGGATATGCGTAAATTCACTTTTACATGATTAATATCTGTAAACCAATTATAGCTATTCAATAATAAAATATAAATAAGGGATAAATGCATTGGAGTATTTGTAATCTTCGTGTCCTCATCTGGTTTGATTAAATAAACTATCTCAGATAGTTAAAACAGATTATGTTGTATTGTACAAACGACAGTTTTTGTATCGTATTTTGTTTTAAAACTGGAATATACAAAACTAATTATCTAAATATTATTAATAATATATATTCAACTAATGAATAAAATTAAACGTACCTTTGCGCGCTTAAAATAAGGCATGATTATGGCTAATATTAAAAACATTGCAATTATTGCACACGTAGATCATGGTAAAACAACCTTGGTAGATAAAATTATGTACCATTGTCATTTGTTTCGTGAAAATGAAAATACTGGTGATTTAATTCTAGATAGCAATGATCTGGAACGTGAACGTGGTATTACCATTACATCTAAAAATGTTTCTGTAATATATAAAGATACAAAGATCAATATTATTGATACACCTGGTCACGCCGATTTTGGAGGTGAAGTAGAACGTGTATTAAATATGGCTGATGGTGTTTTGTTATTGGTTGATGCTTTTGAAGGTCCTATGCCACAAACACGTTTTGTATTTCAAAAAGCAATTGAGTTTGGGCTTAAAACCATGTGTTGTTATTAATAAAGTTGATAAAGAAAATTGTACACCAGATGAAGTTCATGAAGCAGTATTTGATTTTATGTTTGAATTAGGAGCAGAAGAATGGCAATTGGATTTTCCAACAGTTTATGGTTCGGCAAAACATAACTGGATGAGTGAAGATTGGAAAAATCAGACAGACTAATATTGAACCATTATTAGATATGGTTATTGAACATATTCCATCTCCTAAAATTGAAGAAGGAACTACACAAATGTTAATTACATCGTTAGATTTTTCTTCTTTTACAGGTCGAATTGCTATTGGTAGATTAACAGAGAGGTGAACTTAAGACAGGAATGAATATTTCTTTGGTAAAAAGAGATGGGAGTATTGTAAAATCCAAAATTAAAGAATTACATATTTTTGAAGGTCTTGGACGTAAAAAAGTAGAATGAAGTTCAGACAGGAGATATTTGTGCAATTGTTGGATTGGAAGGTTTTGAAATTGGTGATACGATTGCCGATTTTGAAAATCCTGAAGGATTAAAAACAATTGCAATTGATGAACCAACAATGAGTATGTTATTTACTATTAATGATTCTCCTTTCTTTGGTAAAGATGGAAAATTTGTTACATCTCGACATATAAAAGAACGTTTAGAAAAAGAACTTGAGAAAAATTTAGCATTACGCGTTGAAGAAACTGATAGTGCAGATAAATTTATGGTTTTTGGTCGTGGTGTATTACACTTATCTGTTTTAATTGAAACCATGCGTCGTGAAGGTTATGAATTACAAATTGGTCAACCACAAGTAATCATTAAAGAAATTGATGGTGTTAAATGTGAACCAATTGAAGAAATGACAATTGATCTTCCGGAAGATGTTTCAGGAAAAGCTATTGAAATGGTTAGTCGATGCGAAAAGGTGAAATGTTAAGCATGGAAGCTAAAGGTGATCGAATGGTTTGTGAATTTATGGTTCCTTCTAGAGGAATCATTGGTTTAAGAAATCAATTATTAACAGCTACAGCAGGTGAAGCTATTATGGCACATCGATTTAAAGAATATCAACCATTTAAAGGAGGTATTCCAGAACGTCAAAATGGTTCTTTAGTTTCTATGGAAAAAGGACAAGCAATTCCTTATTCTATTGATAAATTACAAGATAGAGGTAAGTTTTTTGTTGATCCAGGTGAAGATATTTATGAAGGTCAGGTTATTGGAGAAAATTCACGTGGAGATGATATGATTATTAATGTTACTAAAACCAAAAAACTATCTAACGTACGTTCTTCTGGAGCAGATGATAAAGCTAAAATTGTTCCTGCAATAAAATTCTCACTTAGAAGAAGCTTTGGAATATATTCAAAAAGATGAATATGTTGAAGTAACACCAAATCATTTAAGATTAAGAAAAATCTTATTAAAAGAGGTAGACAGGAAACGTTCTAAAGGAATCTAAACATGGATTTTCTGGATTTTACCGTTACAGATATCGTCGGCTATACGGCTATGGCTTTATTATTAATTTCATTTTTAATGAAAGATGTAAAAAGGCTTAGAGTTATTAATACAATTGGTTGTGCTTTTTTTGTTGCATATGGTTTTTTATTAGTTACATCCTGGCCAATAATCATTACTAATTCCGCTATAATAACTATTAATTTATATTACCTTATTCTCAGGAAAAATTAGTACTTTCACTTCCAAATTTTAGTTTAAAATACTTTGATATTTTAACTTAAATATAGGTTTGATTAATATGAATCGTTATTAATAGTTCGTACTTAATGGTTTTTTTTCATTTGAAATTCTTTTTTATTACATACAAAAAATATAGAACAGAAAATTAAATTTTAATTGAAACGATTAATAAACTACATAAATAGTAAAGTTCTTGTAAGAGTCGCTTCTCTTAATTCCACATCAGTTTTAATTCGAATAATTTCAGGCGTTTTAACAACAAAGGCAATAGCTATTTTTATTGGTCCTGAAGGGATGGCCTTAATAGGAAATTTGCGAAACCTTCTAAGTTCTTTTCACTCCTTGGCTATCCTGGGATTGTACAATGGAGTCGTTAAATATGTATCTGAATTTAAAAATAATGCTATAGAGCTAAGTAAAACCATTTCTTCAGCCTATTATATGGGATTTATAGCGACTACACTGGTTTCTTTTTTTAGTTATTACAATGCAGAGGTTCTAAATGATTGGATTTTTGGTGCTTATGACTATTCGTATATCTTCAAGATCATTGCACTGGCTATTCCGTTCTACTCATTGAATATGATGAGCTTCTCAATTATTAACGGATTTTCTAAATATAAAATCCTATTAGTAATTAATATAATAGGACAAATTCTAGGTCTGTCAATAACTCTAATTCTGATTTGGCAGAATAATATAGATGGTGCTCTTGTTTCGGTCGTAATTACTCCGTCTCTTATTTTTTTAATAACGTTAGTAGCAATTGTCAACAGAAAAAGTCTTATATCCCAAATCAAGATCAGTAGCGCTAATCTAGGTAGTATAAAAAAGCTAAGTATTTTTTCTTTAATGGCATTAATAACTGCTATTATTTTGCCTTTGGTAACAATTATTATTAGAAACTACATAATAGAAAATATTGGCATGAAAGAAGCTGGATATTGGGAAGGCATGAATAGAATTTCTAATTATTATCTCATGTTTGTTAATACATTATTAGCTCTTTATATACTGCCAAGATTTTCTGAAATTAATAAGGTAAAAGAATTTAGAAAAGAAGTTTTTACTTTCTTTAAAACCTTGATGCCGGTATTTGGATTGGGACTATTGGTAATTTATTTGTTAAGACCATTTATTATATCAATCGTTTTTTCGAATGAATTCAAACCTATGGAAGAATTATTTATTTGGTATTTGCTAGGGGATTTTGTTAAAGTTCATTCTATTGTAATTGCTTATCAGTTTCTTGCCAAAAAAATGTTCTGGCATTATATGATTACGGAAGTCTTTCTCGTTTTACTTATTTATTTCTCCAGTATATACTTTATCGATCTTTTTGGAGTTAGAGGTGCTACTATAGCCCATTTTGTGACTTATTTATCGTATTTTGGAGTTATTCTGTTAATTTTTGCGAGTTCTCTTTTTGGGCTGGATGCTGAGAAAAATGAATATTAAAAAGTTGGGAAATTTTATAAAAAAGATATTATCTGTACATTTTTTTAAAGCATTTTCATCTAACACAATCATTATTTTAGGAAAATTAATTTCTTCATTTGTTGTTTCTAAAGTAAGCGCGATTTATTTGGGACCTTCTGGATATGCTATAGTAGGAAATTTGAAAAATGTACTGCAAGGAGTTCTAGGTATTACCTCTAATGGATTTGAAAGTAGTATAATTAGGTATATCGCCGAAAATAAAAATGATAAAAAACAACTGAAAGAAATTATTTCTTCGGCACTAGCTTTTAGTGTTTTTCTTTCTTTAATTGTTGGAATATTTTTATTTAGCTTCGCTAAATATCTTAGCGTTAATATCTTAAAAGATGAATCATTCTCATTTGTGTTTAGGTTCTTGTCTTTGTTGCTACCACTAATTTCATTGAATTTTTTAATTATATATATTATTAATGGCTTACAAAAATATAAGCTCTATACTCTATTAATCAGCATTTCCAACGTGCTAAATGCTTTTATATCTTTTTTATTAATTTATTTCTACAATTTAAAAGGAGCACTTATTGCCAGCATATTAATACCAGTGTTAACTTTTTTGTCTGGTATTTTAATTAAACAGGTTAGAGAGTTTTTAAGTATTGCAATTATTAATTTTAAAAATATTTCTGTCAACTTTTTAAAGTCCATTTCTACGTATTTAGCTAATGGCAACATATTCTACTATTTTAATAAGTTTATGTTATTTGTTTATTAGAAACAATATAATCTTGACTTTGGATACTGATACAGCAGGTTTATGGGAAGCAATGAACAAATTATCAACCTTCTATATGATATTCTTTTCTTCCTTAATGACCCTATATTTACTACCACTTCTATCAACAAATAAAACAATTTCCGGGTATTATAATATAATGAAAACTTATTTTAAATATTTAATTCCTTTAGTAATAGTATTATTTGTTGGGATTTTGATTTTTCGAATTTTTCTAATAAAATTATTTCTAACCAACGAATTCAAAACAATAGAACAATTTTTTTATCTACAATTACTTGGAGACTTTATTAAAATTATTGCCTTTTCTTTGGCCTATCAATTTCATGCTAAAAAAATGGTATTATCATATATCATAACGGATACAATCCTTTATTTTTCGTTTTATCTTTTTAGTATTTATTTGCTTAAAATATTTAATCTAAAGGGTGTTTTTTATGCGTATATTATTAGCACTTCATTATATTTAATATCGGTATCAATTTTTATATTTTTAAATCGAAAGAAATATTTAGAAAAAGATGTTCAAACAATATAAGTTTTTATTGGTTTTAAGCCTTCCGTTACTTCTAAAATACATTTTCTTATTAATATATGTTGATTTAGATTTAATAGAAAAAGGAGAGTATATTGAGGACCTCCTTTTCTATTTTTCCATTATTTCTATTTTTTATACTAATATCTTAAAGAGCAATTTTTTAATTGGCTTATTATATTTTTTATATTCATTTTATTTTGTTCTGGAAACTTCTTCTTATATAGCGGTCTCGTCAAACTTTTCATCATCATTTATGTACCTTCTTATTGAGTCTGATCAGGGAGAATTAAGAGAATTTGCTTCATCATATGTAAGTATTCCTATTTTATTAAATATAGTATTCATATTAATTTTGTTTTTTATTCTTTTTAGAAACAGGTTGAAAATTTATAATTCCAAAAGAATCTATATTGGGTCTTTAGTTTTCATAGCGATTATTGCAGTTTTAAAATTTACTGGTCTAATAGAAAATAATGCTTATCACAATGTTGTTAGAGGCACTTATGGTTATTTCCAATTACAACGAAGTGTGAAATTTAACAAAGAAATATCTAAAGATGATATTGATGTTAAAGCTAATAATGAAGTTTTAGTAGTTGTTTTAGGAGAGTCAACTACTTCAAATAATATGCAGATTTATGGATATGATAGAGAAACAACGCCACTTTTAAATACCATGAGCGATAGTTTGTACATATACCATAACGTTATTTCGTCAGATGTTTTTACGCTTAAATCTGTCCCGAAAATGTTAACATCTCTAGATAATACCTCTAAAACAGAGGCGACTGCAAATCTTGTTGAATTATTCAATTCAGCTGGTTATAGTACTTTTTGGTTGTCAAATCAAAGACCCATTAGCTATCATGATAATGCAATTAGTAAAATTGCTTCAGCATCTTTTCAATTTAAATTTTACAATCATTTAATTGATAAAACAACAAATGTTTTAGATGAAATAATATTTCCTGAATACAAAAATATTCTCAGCCGACCAGGGAAAAAAGTTATATTTATTAGATTAATAGGAACGCATTTCGACTATAATAAAAGATATCCAGCTACATTTAAAAAGTTCTTAAGTAACCAAAATTCAACTGAAAAAGAAAAGTTAATTAACGCCTATGATAATGCAATTTTATATAATGATTTTATAGTGTATTCCCTAATTAAAGATCTCCAGAAAGAAAATGGAAAAACGGCACTTTTGTATTTATCTGATCACGGAGAAAATATTTATGATAATACAGATTTCTTTGGTCGTTCAGAAACAATTTTGAGGAAGAGTATGTTTGAAATTCCTTTTATTTTATGGACATCGCGAGATTTTGATTTACCGAATGAT
Organism: uncultured Flavobacteriaceae bacterium; assembly: GCA_963768245.1. Classification (GTDB taxonomy): domain Bacteria; phylum Bacteroidota; class Bacteroidia; order Flavobacteriales; family Flavobacteriaceae; genus Site-B1. The sequence continues at coordinate 3,037 of CAVYHG010000028.1, read as the reverse complement.
TTCGAATATATCCCGAATAGAAGTTTTATGGCAGATCATACTTATGACAGTATTGGACATCTTTTTGGTATTCTGTATAATGACATGAATGTAAGCCAAAGTATTTTTAGTAATACTTTTCAAGAACGCAAAAGACTTGTAGTGAATAATGTTGATTTTGATTCTTATTTTTTAAATAGCCATGAATAAAAGGGTGTGTTTACTAATTGATAGCCTTAGTTCTGGTGGCGCCGAAAAAATGGTTTCTAATCTATCTTTTTCTTTATCTAATCTAGATTATGAAGTTAGTATTGTTTCAATGAATGATGAAATTGTTTATCCATATTCAGGCGAGCTTTTTAATTTTGGAAAAATTAAGAAAACAAACAGCAAACTAAATTCTTTTTTTAAGTTTAAAAACTACTTTAAAACTGGAAATTTTGATGTCATTATTGATCATAGAGTGAGAAGAAAATTTCTTAAAGAATTAGTTTTTTCAAAAATAATTTTTAAAAATAAGAAGTTGGTTTATTGTGTTCATCACTATGATCTGTCACTTTATTTTCCTTGTTCCAGGATTCCTTGGCTTTCAAAATTTACGCTTGTTAAAAACAAAAAAATCATTGTTGTTAGTAAAGAAATTCAAAACATATTAAATAGAACATTTCAGTTAGATAGTAAAGTAATATATAACTATGTAATTATACACGATTTGAAGCCTGATGAGAATTCAGAAATATCTTCCAATAATGAATATATCGTTGGGGTAGGAAGATTAACAAAAATTAAACAATTTGATGTACTTATAAAGTGCTATAAAGATTCGAAATTATCCCAAAGCGGAATAAATCTTTTAATTTTGGGAGATGGTCCAGAAAAAAATTCATTAAACCAATTAATTGGTGATTTAAATTTAACCGAGTTTGTTAAACTAAAGGGGTTTAAAGAGAATTCTATAGAATGGATAAAAAAGGCTAAAGCATTAATACTTTCGAGTAAATCAGAAGGATTTCCAATGGTGTTAATAGAAGCTTTGGCAATTAAAACACCTGTTGTTTCATTCGATTGTAAAAGTGGGCCAGGAGAAATTATCAGTCATGAGAAAAATGGGTTACTGGTTGAAGACCAGAATGCTCTTTTGATGACAGAAGCGTTAAATAAGTTGTTAAATTCAGGTTTTTATAAGAAGATTAAAAAGAATATTAATTCGGATCTAAATCCATTTTCAGAAGAAAAGCTAATTAAAAAATGGGTAGATTTAATTGAAAATTAAACTGACCTTTATTTTTTAGGTTTAAAAACAATTAAAGCATCTAGATTAAGTCTCGTTTTGATATAAAATAATAATTTAACAATACTACCAGGTAACCAAATTAACAGGCGTTGAATTCTATTTAAATTATTTAAATCAATATCATTTAGAAGTTTTTTTACAAATTCTTTCTTAGAAGCAAGCTTAAAATATATGAGGGTCGAAAATCTATTATAATCCATAAATATTTTAAGAGCATTATTTTTTAATTCTAGCTCTTTAAATTTACTTAAGGATATAGGAATTTCACTCTTTAGAGAAAAATGAGACATACTGTTTCCTATAGATCTATTATAAATAGCACTTACATTAGTATCATCTAAAGCAACATCATATTTAAACGCAATTCTAATATATAAATCTGTGTCTTGTTCAGAAAAAATTTCAATATCAAAGTATCCAATATCATTAAATACATTTTTGGGAATACATATTGCAGAAATCCAAGCAATACAATTTATCAATGAATGTTTAAAAAAGCCAGGTACTACACCAATAAAATTTTCAGGTAATCCATTAAATTTCGCTCTATGAAATACTTTTTTAGATTTTTGTATCGTATAACCAGTGCAGTACAAACCTGTATTTGGGTATAAAGAAATGAGATTAAAAATTTGCTCTAGGTGATTAGGAAGCCAAAAATCATCAGCATCTATAAAGGCAATATAATCTGCTCTCGCTTTTTTAATTCCAGAATTCCTTGCCCTTGATAGTCCTTGATTAGCTTGATTATAAATCGCAATTCGTTTGTCCTTTAATTTTTCAACTTCTTCAACACTATTATCAGTACTACCATCATTTATAATTATAATCTCAAAATCTGAAAATGATTGGTTTAAAACACTTTCTAAAGTTGGGATAATAAATTTTTCTTTATTGTAAAGCGGAATAACTACGGAAAAAAAAGGTACCATTGAATGTTTTTGTAAATTTGAGGACATTAGTTGTGACCTGGCTAAAGAACCAAAGATATGAAGAAATGTCCTTTAAACTAACTATTTAAGTTTGAAATTATCCATTATTATACCCTGTTTTAATCAAGTCGATTTACTAAAAGATTGTCTAAGTTCAATTTCAAGACAATCTTTTAATTCTTATGAGATTATTGTTATAGATGGTAATTCTACAGATGGGACTAAAGCGTTTCTGAAAAAGGTTTCTGATTCAATTAAGCATGTGTCTGAACCAGATAATGGAATTTACGATGCAATGAATAAGGGAATTAATATGGCTAATGGTGAATGGCTCTACTTTATGGGTGTTGACGACCGGTTTTATGATAGTGAGTTATTGGATTCTTTTTGGGTATTAATTACAAATAAAAATGTAAAAATAATTGCAGGTAAAATTCTATATGAATTTAAAGAACAGGATTCATTTTTTATAAAAAGAAGAAAGGGATTAGTTAAGTCAAGTTGGTCTCAAAAAATTTGGATAAAGAACACTTTACATCATCAGGGTACATTCTACAATAAGTCTATCTTTAATAAAATGTCCTTTAATACAGATTATAAAATTCTTGCTGACTATGACTTGAATTTAAAATTATGGCAACAAAAGAGGTCAATTTTAATTATTGATAAAATTATTGCGAGATGCGGTACTCAAGGGTTGTCTAAAGAATATAACTGGTCATTATATGAAGAAGAAATAAAAATAAAAACAAAGGCTTCTTCATTTATTTTTTTACCATTTTTTACCATTTTAGCAATTGTAAAATATGGTCTTAAACAAATATTCTAGCTT
>CAVYHG010000027.1:0-250611 GCA_963768245.1 uncultured Flavobacteriaceae bacterium | reverse complement strand
AATATGTAAAAATTAATTATTTTAAAAAAGCAACAATTGCAGGTACGAGCTCTTTTGATAATTCTCTCAGTGGTTCGTTATATGCCTTAGTATTGTCCAAATTATCCCCTTCAATAGGTACTAAAATATGATTCATTTTATCGATGATAACCAATTCTGCTTTTGGGTTACCTTGTTTTAAGAAGTTAGCATAAGATACAGGTACTTGAATATCTTTTGAACCATTAATTATTAATATGGGAATTTTTAGGTCTTTTATGATTGCTTGAGGATCATATTGCATCCAATTCATAATAAAAGGCTGTACCTCTAAATTAAAAAGTGATGCCAAAGCAGGAGGGAATTCACTTGTGGTATTTCCATCTCTTAAATTATTAAATACTCTTTCAGTATCTTCGGCAAACATAGGAGCAGTTTTAGCAATTTGTTCTCTAATTACCATATCTACAGTTTTAGCCAATCCAGCTATCGATATAAATCCATCAGCTTTTTCTTTGGCAGCTAGCATACCAACTAAACTCCCTTGACTGTGGCCTAGAATATAAATATGTTTATATTCTTTTTTGGACTTAAAGTATTCTAATACACTTATAGCATCATTTACAAAATCATCAAAGAGTGTATTTTCTTCTACGTTCCCTTCGCGTATTTGTTTTACGACTCTTTTGTCATATCTATATGTAGCTATTCCACTATCGCTTAAACCTTCCGCTAATTTCTTTAAAGAGTTATTTTTAATAAAATTCTGATTACCATCTCTGTTTGTTGGTCCAGAACCTGGGATAATAATTACCAGATTTGGTTTTTTTGCCTCGTTAGGCGTTAATAAGGTACCATCTACATGTCTGTTTATAGTAATCTCCGATTCAGTAAATTTTGATTCCTGAGAAAAACAAGTAAAACCTGCCAAAAGAAAAAGAAGAGAAATATATAGTTTCATAGAGTCTAAAATTCAAAAATAATACGCAAAATGAATGCCAATATCTTGTAAAGGTAACGCTATTATAGACAATTTTATTCTCTTTTTTCTTGGAAAAAGGAAAGAAAATACTGTTAAAGAAATGTGCATTTCATCGATAAAATAGAATATTTGGTCAAATTATGTTAAAAAAACATGCATTACATCGAATATTTAGTGTCCTTGAACGATTATTTAATAATTATGTTTTATGTTTGATATGTACTAAAAGATATAGTTTTTAGTTCAATGGATTAATTAATTAATATTTGCCAATGTCTGTTGATATTTAGACCCTAAATCTCACCAACAAAAGCATAGCAAATAGAAAGAACTGAGGTTGAGGGACCTCAGTTTTTTTATGCTATAATCCGAAATGTCAGATTAATTCTTTTACCAACTTTTTTCTTTGTCTTTGGAATCTGATGCAACCATTTGTGTTGGGTCTCACCTTTCATGATTAATAAACTACCATGCTGCAAAACAAGATCCTTTTTTAGGCTTTTATCATATCGATGTTTTAGTTTAAATAATCTTTCAGCTCCAAAACTCATAGATGCGATTACAGGGTTTACGCCTAATTCTTTCTCATTATCTGCATGCCAACCATTACTGTCCTGACCGTTTCTGTATAAATTTAACAGACAAGTAGTAAAATTTACATGCATAACTGATTCTACCTTTAATTTTATGGCTAAAAGTTCCTCTGAAAAGCCATGTGGATGCATGGTTATATTGGAATAGGTATAAGGCTCTTTGTTAATCGCATACAACGCAGTGAGTCTGGGTTGTTTATAGGTTTTACCAAAAACCGTGATGTTATCTTGTTGCCAGGGAACATTATTTAATAAGAATTGAAAAGAGCTGTCAGATTCTTTTGAACCAAAAAATTCCGGATAGTATATAATTTCTGAACCTGGTAAATTGAGATCTATTTTTTCTTTACATACCATATGCTAAAATTGAAGATACCAATACGCCCAATACATTAAAAAGAATTGTAAGGGAATTCGTAGAATTAGTATCCATTTCGGTATTCCTGCCGATGCTTCTTTACCGGATAGCATATAGAAATGCACTGATAAAAAAATAATCAGCATGCCAATAATTCCATAAATCGACCATATTTTTAAGACTAGGAAAACATAAGGAAAGTCCTAAAACTATTTCCGCAGCTCCACTTAAAAACACCAATGATTTGTGATTTGGCAGATAATTAGGCATGATGCGCATATATATTTTTGGTTTAACAAAATGAAATATACCTGCAATCACATACATGACGGCCATTGCGTATAAATGCCAGGGATAGTTCATATTAAATAGGTTTTTAATTTATCGCGTTTGCCTTGCGGTAAAGCTTCGTTGTTAATAGCTAATTCGAATAATCTTTGGATCCTTGGTCTTTGCAAACATCAACTTAAAAAAGTCGATGACACACTTAAACTGTTTATTGCCTTTTCAATTAAAATAAATTCATCCCCTTTCTATCAACATAGCCTTCTTCAATAACCCTAACATAAGCTCCCGGATATCCATGATCTATAAACTGTTTCAAAACTTTCTGAGTGCCAAATTTGACTCCAAATTTATAACATGGTTCTCGAGGTTGGGTAATTTGTACTAAGGCCTCACCAAGTTTATAGATATCTCCCAGCTGAATTTGTTTTTCATCCAAACCGGAAACCGTCAGGTTTTCACCTAACATGCCATAAGTCCATTCAAGATTGGGATATAATTTTTGCCAATAATCATATTGGTCTGCTGAGAATAAATAGCATGCTTTATATTCGCCACCATGTACTTTTCTGTCTGATACAGTATCTCCTTTCACTTCATTTTTACCTAAATAAATAGGTTGTTTTGTAGGTGATTTATAAATACCAGTTTGCACATTTTGCCCTCTCCAATTAATTTTAACAGCCTTTGCTATATTTGTTGAAACGATTTCCACCAAATAAAAGTAATAATAATGCTGTTATTTATCACTAATAATGGCACATCATATTATTTCTTAATTTAGTGCAGTTCAAAAGTTATGAAAACTAAACTTTTTTTTATTTCCTTTTTACTTACAAATATTCTGCAGGCTCAGTTAGCAGAAGGCTTTGTATATGTAAAGGAAAAGATTCCAGAAATAAAAACAGAGTTAAGATATTTCACTAACAATAATTTTGTTGGTCAAAAAATCGATGGTTACAATAAAGATGTTTGTATTTTAAGTAGGCAGGCTACTAATGCCCTAAAAAAGGTGCAGGACGAACTGAAATCATTTAATTTATCTTTAAAAATTTATGATGCCTACCGACCACAACGAGCCGTTAATCATTTTATGAAATGGGCCAAAGATTTGAATGATACCATAAATAAACGACAGTATTATCCCGAAGTTGATAAAAAAGACTTGTTTAAAGATCAATACATAGCCTCAAAATCAAGACATAGCAGCGGGAGTACCTTAGATGTAACATTAGTTGATCTTGAAACAGGCGAAGAATTGGATATGGGAACACCTTACGATTATTTTGGTCCACAGTCCTGGATACATTTTATGAGGCTAACCACACAACAAAAAGCTAATAGAATGCTCTTGCAATCTGTTATGACAAAGCACGGCTTTAGACCTTATCCGTGGGAATGGTGGCACTTTACTTTACGTGGAGAGCCATTCAAGGATCTACATTATGATTTTCCTGTAGAATAAAAAAGAACCACTTCTCATTGGAAGTGGTTTAGAATTAGTAGTGTAGCGGTAATATTTAATTAAAACAAGGTTTGAAAATAAAAAAATAAGAAGGCAATTACGAACCAAGGAGCTGTAAATACACCAGGAACATATTTTTTTTCCATACGCCACCAAACTAAATGCCATAAACCATTAGCAAACATGAGCAATATGAAAACAGACATTAATTGATTTCTGTAAATAAGATTATCTAAAATAAATACAGCTATCCAAAACCCTAAGAACACAATCTCAAAAAGGAAGAAGGTATTGAATTTGAGCTTTCCAAAAGGGAATTTTTTATGAAATTTATTAGTCAATTCCTCAATAGAATGAAAAAATTGAATAATTAAAAATATTACAAAATAAATCTCTAAGGTTGACATGCAATATGCATTAATATTCAGGCTTTATTTTCTGTTTCCAGACCTATGTTTTTCTTTATTTTTTACAAAGATCAGTTTATGCTTACTTTTTGGGTTTTCACGTTGTTCTATGTCGAATTCACCTATTGATTTTATTAGAGGTGTCAATTTTAAAAAACCATAATTTCTTGAGTCAAAATTTGGACGTTTTTTCTGTAATAAACTACCAACATCACCTAAAAATGCCCAGCCATCTTCATCTGAAGAATCCGATATGGTTGAAGCTATCAATTTAATATCCTTTGGTGTTATTCTATCCACCGAGTCTTTACTGCTACCCTTTTCTGTGCCTGCTTCTACCTTCTCTGTTTGCGATTTTAAGATCTCTATATAAATAAATCGATCGCAAGCTACTATAAACGGATTCGGTGTTTTCTTCTCACCAATACCAATGACCAGCATACCAGCTTCCCTTAATCGAGTAGCCAATTTAGTAAAATCACTATCACTGGAAACCAGACAAAAACCGCTTACTTTTTCTGAATATAGAATATCCATTGCGTCAATGATCATGGCCGAATCGGTTGCATTCTTTCCAGTTGTATAACCATATTGTTGAATGGGAGTAATAGCATTTTCAAGCAGTAAATTCTTCCATTTAGATAAATGAGGTTTGGTCCAGTCACCATAAATTCTTTTAATGGTCGGATTTCCGTACTTAGTAATTTCTTCCATCATTTCCTTTATATAAGCGGATGGAATGTTGTCGCCGTCAATTAATACGGCTAAATTTAAATTCATAATGTTTTATTTATCAAATTACGTGTTGATCTATATTATTTATATATGTAGATTTTCAAGTTACGGATAAATAAAAAAACCACCTCAATTATGAAGTGGTTTTTAAAGATTTTTATTGGTTGTTAAGTTATTCTTTGTCTAAATTTTTAGTCATGTTAAAACCTATAAATAGACCAACTCCAGCCATAAAGAATATGATTGCTGGATATATGGCATCACTATTCTAAGGTTGAATAATTATCCAATAATGATGCTAAAAATATTCCTAAACCAACTCCCATAGCAACTAAAGCTAAATTTAAAATAAGTACTTTCCAGATCGGAGCTGTGTGCTCTCGTTTTCCTTTAACAAAAATACTGGCATCTGCACCTTTTTCTATTAAGGCTAAACGTTCTTTGTTACGTGTTGAAATATACAGATAGTACATTCCGAATATTGCTGCGAATAAACTAATAGGTATTAATATTGCTTCCATAATTGTTTGTTTTAATTGATTAATGTTTTTATAAATGATTAAATTTAATGTGTTCATAGCTTATGACGACAACATATTAATTATGGTTACAACTTTATCAAAATATTTTTTTCTTTCTATTGTAACCAAAGGTTCTGATTTGTCGTCAAATAATCGAATGACCACTAACCAAGACCAAATAATAATCGACAAGATTCTTAAAGGTGATACAAATGCCTTTGCAGTATTAGTAGATAGTTACAAAGACTTGGTATTTACCTTGGCTCTAAGAATGGTCAAGAATAGAGAAGAGGCCGAAGAAGTGTCACAGGACACATTTATTAAGGTATTTAAATCGTTGGATAAGTTTAAAGGGAAATCTAAGTTTTCCACATGGATATATAGAGTTGCCTATAATACATGTTTAGACAGATTGAAAAAGATAAAGCGCGAATATCATGTAGTCGCTATAGATGAATTTACAGAACATCAGGTAAAAACATTGGACAATGCTTTGGACCAAATGGAACAAGATGAACATAAGCAGAAAATTCAGGAATGTTTGCAGTTGTTGCCTGGCGATGATAGTTTTTTATTAACCTTATATTATTTTGAAGAATTATCATTGGAAGAAATAAGTAAAGTTGTTAATTTAACAGCAAATAATGTAAAAGTAAAATTGTTCAGAAGCCGTAAAAAGCTAACAGCAATTTTAAAAGAACAATTAGAACCGGAAATTATAGAGAGTTATGAACGATAATATAGATAAGCATATTGAAAAATTGGTTGATAAAACAATGAAGAAATCTTATTTAGAGTCTCCTTCATTAGATTTCACCAATGCTGTTATGGCTCAGGTAAATGCTATACAAAAAAGTAATGTGACAACCTATCAACCATTAATTTCTAAACCTACATGGTTCGTTCTTTTTGTTATTACTCTTGCGGTTGTTCTTTACATCATTTTCGGAACCACTACAAATGACACCAATTGGTTGAGTTTTATTGATCTTAGTATGCTTACTGATAATAAATTGAGTACTGCCTTATCTGGATTTAAAGTTTCTAAAATCGTTATGTATTCAGTCGTTTTGTTTGGAATTATGCTGTTTATTCAAGTGCCAATACTTAAGAATTATTTCGATAAACGATTAGCAGTTTAATTAATCTTTAAAATACCAAAATGGAATCTGTGATACTTGCCTCAAGGAAGTATCATTCTTAAAGATTCTTAGTCGATTAACTTGTAGTGTGTGTTTGCCTTCAATCAGTTCATTAGTACTTAAATAGGTTTCAAAGCCTAATTCATTCTTAGGGCTTTTGGCTAATATAAACTCAGTATCCATTTTTAAGCTATCTATTTTAACCGAATAAATAGAATTGAAAGTTTTAAGATATTCACGTTTTAGACTATCTAGTTTAGTCCAATTCACAGAGTTATTCCCATTAATTATAATATCTGTCTGTAATCCGCGTCTATCATTTTTGGGTTTTAAGCCTTCATTAAAATCGAAGACATGATTTTCGATATTCTCATTGAATAACACAAAAACCTTAATATATGGATCGGTAATTACTTTTGATTGTATGACAACATTATCAATAAAACTATGGTTATCTGTCAATAGGTCTTCATAGTTTTCATTATTTGCTGTATAGGAATTGGAATTAGAATTCTTGTTTATGTAATTTGACTGTTTATAATTTAAGGAGGTCACCAATAGAATCAAAATATAAAAAGGAACTAGGACCAAACTTAATCGTTTTCCAAATTTATTATCTAAAAAATTATAAACTAAGGGTCTGTATAAAAAAGATAAGGTTAGAAAGCTAAAAACCCAGTATATTGGAAAGTAAATTTTTGACAGCCATTTTTTCTTTTTTAAAAAGCCTTGTGTTACAAAATCTATTAGAGTGAAGAACATCCCAAATATTATAAATAATATCAAAGAAATTCCCACGCCTTTAGATATCCATCCTGGTAATGATTCATTACTTATTATATAATTTGCTATTAAGGCAATGGCAGCAATAGTAAATGTAATGGCCAGGACATAAAAAATTAATAAAAACGAAACCGCAAAAATAATACTACAATAGTTTTCAAGATTGGCTATATATTTATCAAACGAACCAACTTTTTTCTTAAGATATTTGGTAAAACGTTGGCTGTATTTTAGACTGTCATAGTTAATATCTCCCGACACATACCGCAATCCTAATGCACCAATCCATAATCCTCTTAAAAGTACGTGTAACAGGAGGTTAAAAATCAATATAGAACAGGATATAAGCGCTACAAAAGAAATGATAGCTTTATATATTTGGTCTGTATTTTTAGCTTCCTGAAAACTGATGCTTATTGGCTCAAAAGCCGTAAATAATCCAAAAATGGCAAATCCTGAAATAAGTAATTCTAATTGCCAGCTTTCTTCCTGTAATTTTTTTAGAAGCTGTTTAAATTCAGGTTTGGTATAATCTTGACTCATTATGTTTTTGATTTAATTAATTTTACTACTTGCTATTAAGAACTAATATTCGCTAATTTGGCCAATGGTTCATAGCATCCAATATGCCACCCATAATAGCCAAAGTAATTATCCAATAAATTACATTTATAATTAAGTTTATTATCTTTTTAAGCTCAAATAGTCCACTTATAAATAGAATTGGCATACCAACTACAAAGGCAACAAAAAAACCATGCCAGGCACCATGTGCAAAATTATCGAACTCCCCTTCCTGACCTTCACTATTATTAAAATTCAACAAGAAAATTGAAAGTAGAAATGACATGATTATTGAAACACCAAGTATTAATAATTTGTTGCCTTTCTTAAGTTCTTCTTCAGTTATTCCAAGTGAATTCATCCATGCCTTTCCAAACAGATATTTATTATAATATATAAATCCTATTATTATTGGAATTAAAGACGAGATTACAAGGGAGAGCCAGTTAGTGTATTCCATTTATGTTATAGTTGGTTAAAAAGAATAAACCGAAGTTAAACTTTTTCAAACAAAATAGAAAACCACCTCGTTTAGGAAGTGGGTTTTTATAAAAGCTTTTGAATTTACGGTCTTTTAATAAAATCTTTTAGGACTAATTCAGCAATATCTTTTGTGGTCTTGGTTGGTGAGTTACAGTCGCAATTTGATAAAATAACTACATAAATATCTTCACTTGGTATGTATACAGCCATGCTTTTAAATCCGAAAATGGAACCACCATGTTCATGGGTCTGTACATCATTTATGGTTTTAGTATGCCAACCATATCCATAATTGGTATTATTACCGTCATTTAATTTATAATTTGTAAAAATCAATTCAGTAGTCTCGGCAGAAATTAGAGTATTGTTCTTTATAGCTTGCTGCCATTTTAGAAGATCGGCAGTAGTTGACATGAGCGATCCTGCAGCGAATGGTATATTTAAACTTATATACATAGAATGCATGAATTCATTATTTCTAAAATGATGTCCAGAAGCTCTATTTTTTATGATTTTAGAATGAGAGCCATATAAAGATGAAGTCATTCCTAAAGGTTGAAAAATATTCGTTTCTACAAAATCTCCATAGGATTGACCAGAGGTAAGTTCTATTATATGACCTAAGATGGTATAGCCTGAATTATTGTATTTAAATTCATTTCCAGGATTGAAATCTAAAGGAATATGTTTAAAGAAGTCAATTAGTTCTGTTGGACTCAGATCATTTCTTATTTCATTTCTAATAGCTTTTATTGATGTATAGTTTTTTATTCCCGATGTGTGATTCAATAGGTTATGAATTGTGATCTTCTGACCATGGCTAGGATAATCAGGAATGTATTTAGTGATTTCATCAGATAAATTCAATTTTCCTTGTTCCATTAACATCATAATTGAAATCGCAGTGAACTGTTTAGTCATGGAACCTATTTTAAACACATTAGCCGTTGTCATTGGATCTTCCAATTCTAAGTTAGCCATTCCAAAAGCTTTATGATAGATCACTTTGCCTTGTCTTGAAATTAAAGCTACGGCACCAGGTTCTTCTGGTAAATATTTGGCAGATAGAATACTATCAATTTGAGTTTTCATTTCTTTTTGCCCGAAGCAAATGGAGACAGAAAATAAAAATACTAATATAAGGGTTGCTGTTTTTTGGTTAATGAATTTCATGTTTAATGGTTTTAGATGTAGGTATGACGATGGTTTCCAGTAAAGGGTTACAAAGGGCCTGTATTATTAATGTAATGGAACATACGCCAAATAAAAAAACCACTTCTTTTTATGAAGTGGTTTCAGCATGAATATAATTTAGTAGTTTTAAAATGCTTTTATAATTTTACCACACCAATTCAAACTCAACTTCCAGATCAATATCTTCTTTTATTAAGGTAGCCGAATTAGGTTGTTCATTGATAAAATCTTGCAAGCTATATGTAATTTCAAAAGGAGGACCCAATAATAAATCCTGTCCGATGCCTCCTCCATCATCATCTCCTAAGCCAAACCCAAAATTAAGATTAGGGTCAATATACAATTCCTCTTGACTTAAATCCCATGTTAAATTTCCTTGATTCATTAATACATCGGATATGTACCACGTTTTTGAATCGAATTCCATAGTGTCAAATGAAGTAGTGATATAGGTTTTTACCAACGCAAATTTTAGATCGGCCAGCGCATCGTTTCCGGAAAATTCCGGATCCCAGGTTCCGTTAATGTTGCTAAACGATATTAGATTTATTCTGTTTATTTTAACTGAAGAACCTTTTATGATTTCAATCTGAAAAGTTTCTTCTTCAATTTCGTTGTCCAAATTCGTAATTCTTGTGTTGATTGTTTTTAAGCCTAATTGGTCAAAACTTGTATAAATTGTTTTTGAAAACCCCAAGCCGGAATCATCTAGAGCCGCCAGGCAACTAAAATTATCCCAATTATCAAAAGAGACACAGACTTCATTAATATTTTGATTTGAAATAATATTAAAAGAAATTGGTTTATCTACTTCAAACTGATTTCCGGAGATTTCAATATCTATTTCTAATAAATTTTCAGTTATGTCTTCTTCATTGGAATTATTAGAATCTGATGAACAAGAAAAATTGAGTAATGCTATAGTTATAAATAAAAACTTTAATTTTTTCATCGGTTTTATCAGGAAATTATAAATTAATTACGATTGTCTTGTTTATTAGCGTTCAAAAATAGAGTATTATGCTTACAGAAACAATAGTCTATTTTAAAAAATAAAAACCACCTCAATTTTGAAGTGGTTTTTAATATTAAAACAAATTAAATTTTATTGTATTATGAACTTTTTAGTGGCAACTGTACCGTGGCGATGTTCTACTTTTAGAATATAAACACCTTGATCTAAAAAGTCTAAGTTTAACTCATTTTGTATTTCTCTTGACTTATAAACTTCCTGAGCTAAAATATTATAAATTGATATGTTTTCAATTTCATATATATCTCGCTCAGAACTAAAATACAGTGTATTGCTAGAGACAAATAAATCAGTATCCTTTATTAATTCATTTTGTGAAGCATCCAGTGCATTATTGTTATATAAACTTAAAATTTCTGACTCAGTCAAAGTTGAATTATAAATTCTAATATCGTCAATTTTACCTTTTACAAATCCTTCATAATTATTAGCAGGGTTTCTAGTTCCAATATATAAATCACTTGAACTTGAAGCTAAACTTATTGATCCCTGAGTAGTATATGACTGCTCTACACCATTTATATAAACTTTACCAACACCACTATTAAAAGTGCCCGTTAACATAATCCATTGATCACTATAACGTATTAAAAGAACTAGTAAAATAACCACCACCACCAATATTCAAAGAAGTTTTACCATTGGAAGTTGTGTAGTTAGTAAAAAGAAGTTCATACCCATTACCAACATCATAGCCGCCTTTTGAAATTCCTTTCCAAGTATTACCTGTGTCAGGATTGTCATTGTATAACCACATTGAAATGGTAATTTCATTTCCAGTAATATCTAATGAACTACTATGAGGAACACGTATATAATCATCTACACCATCAAAACTATAAGCAGCTATCGGGATTGCCAAATCTGTCAATAGTTAAAGTAGCTTCGTTTTCTATTATACCATTATTACCATTTCCACTTTCATCATTGGCATTACCGTTAAAAGGGTAATAGGCAATCAAATTACTAGCTTTAAATTGTACCTCATTACCATAATATTTAATGCCATCAAATTCAACCCAAGTACGATAATAGTATAATTGATCTTCAGCCAGTCCAGTGATAGTATCAGAATAATTTCCCAAACCGGTTCCTGAATTTGTAAGGCTTGTTGCAGTAGTTACATCAAAATTCGAGGTCGTTGCATATACAAATCCTCTCGATATAGTGTTAATTGTTTCTGCAAATAGTATTTCACCATTTAAATCGGCAGAAGTAGGTTGTTGATTTGTAGCAACGTTTGTTGTAATATTTGATAAGGCTTCATATGCACCAGCATCTATAATTGTATTAATAGTTCTATTGTTTCCTATAAAATCAACTATTGGAGTACCTGCCGTAGCAGGATATAATGAATTATCTCCAAAGTTTATAGCAGCCGATTGTGGATTAATGTACCAATTGGCATTTAATATTTCATCCAATTGTGCTGGTGTAGTAGCGTTACCAGTAAAGCTTGTCGGGCTGGTAAATCTTGGGTAATTTTCACCAAAAGTGCTTCCATTATTTGCAATGGATAAGCCAATGCTAGTTCCAAAAGGAGTTAAATCTTGTACCGCATTGTTTTGTATGTAGTATTCAGGAGATGATCCTGGAATATTAATTTGATCTGATGTTATTTCGTTTCCCCAAACAACACTGTTCCAAACACCTCCACCTGCAAGGTATGCGCCATAGTCACCTATGTTTTGTGTTACAACACAATTTACGAGTCTACCTTTATATACATAAGCTCCTGAGCCATGTAAAGATTGATTATTTGATATTACGCAATTAACCGCTTTTGGTGCACCTATACTGCCTCCAAGGTATATACCTCCAGCAAAATCATCTGATAAATTATTTGCTATAAGTGAATTATAAATATTTCCGCTAGTACTTATAATAAGTCCTCCTCCATTATAGGTTGCGTGATTTGAATAAATTTTACAATTACTAATATAAAATTGCTTACCGGCTGATATTCCACCACCATAAGTCGCATAATTATTACGCACAGTACAGTTATTTAATTTAATGCCATAAGATCCTGTATCCGTGGTACTAATTAAAATTCCACCACCACTGCTTTCATTAGTTCCAGTACCATCAGCACGACCTTTTTCTACAATAAAACCATCAAATTCTGTAGTTGGACTTGTATTATTACAATAAACGACATGATATGAATTATCGGTATTGTCATCTATTGTGCCAATATCTCCACTTAAAATGGTGGAATAAAGTTCAGGGTTTCTTGTTCCGCCTCCAGTTGGGAAACCACCTAATAATTTTTTATCCCTTGGAATATTAAAATAAATAGTTCTATCAGAAGTAGCAGTTGGGTAGTATGTACCTTGTGCTACATTTATGGTTGTGTTTGTACCAATGTTGGTAATGGCAGTTTGCAAATCAGTATAGGCATTTGTCCAATCAGTTCCATTATTTGAACCCGTTGCGTTTTGGTCTACATAAATTTCCTGAGAAGATAAAGCATAAGAAATCATTAAGAAAAAGAAAAATAATTTTGTTTTCATCCGATTGAGGTTTAAGGTTTATTTAGATTAATAGCTTAGATTAAAAGTATTTTAGACTATTGGCCCAAACAATGATATATGTCATCTTTTTTTTACAAAAAAACCACCTCGTTTAAGAAGTGGTTTTAATATATATAGATTCCTGCCTAAACAGGATAGACAATTAGCCTACTTGATCATTTCGTAACTGCGTTTAATAAAGTTAGTCAATTCTTCACCTTTTAAGAGACCTTGAGATAATCGTGCTAAATCGAAACTTTGATTTATCAAACGTTCTTGTTTCTTCTTAGTTTTTGTGTTTAAAATATCACCAACTAATTCAGAATTTGTATTAACAACCAAGTTGTACATCTCTGGCATGCCACCCATTCCGAACATTCCACCTCCACCTCCGGTTTGCTGCATTTCTTTCATTCGTCTCATAAATTCTGGTTGTGTAATCATAAAAGGTGCTGCATTGCTATCCATGGCTTCTAATTGAACCATGAATTTTTCTGAAGGAATAACATCTTTTAATAACTCATCTAGTTTGGTTTTTTCCTCATCAGATAATTTAGAAAGCTTGGTATCTTCCTTTTTGATTAAATTATCAATATGATCGGCATCAACACGTGCAAAAGTTATTTTTTCTTTCGTAGTTTCTAATTTCTGAATCAAGTGACTTACAATTGGAGAATCCAATAATAAGACTTCGTATCCTTTTTCTTTTGCAGCATCGATATAACTGTGTTGTTCATCTTTATCAGATGCATAAAGAATTACTAATTTATCATCCTTATCTGTTTGATTTGCTTTTATTTTATTATTTAGTTCTTCGTAAGTGTAGTACTTACCATCAACAGAAGGATATAAAGCAAAAGCATCTGCTTTTTCAAAGAATTTTTCTTCAGATAGCATTCCATATTCAATAACGATTTTAATATCATTCCATTTAGCTTCAAATTCTTCACGATTGTTTTTAAACAATGATTTCAGTTTATCAGCTACTTTGCGAGTAATATAGGAAGATATCTTTTTAACAGCTCCATCAGCTTGCAGATAAGAACGAGATACGTTTAATGGAATGTCTGGAGAATCAATAACACCACGAAGCATGGTTAAGAATTCCGGTACAATACCTTCAACATTATCGGTTACAAACACCTGATTTTGGTATAATTGAATTTTATCCTTTTGTATGTTGAGGTCATTAGTCATCTTAGGGAAATACAAGATTCCTGTTAAGTTGAACGGATAATCTACATTTAAATGAATGTTAAATAATGGCTCTTCAAATTGCATAGGATACAATTCTCTGTAGAATGACTTTGTAATCCTCATCTTTTAGATCTGCAGGTTGTTTGGTCCAGGCAGGATTTGGATTGTTGATGATATCATCTACAGTAATTTGTTTATGAGGTTCAGTTGTTTCTTTACCATCTTTATCCTTTGTAGTTTTTGGCTTGTGATCTGGATCATTGATCTCTTTAGTTCCAAATTTAATTGGAATAGGCATGAACTTGTTATACTTCATTAACAACTCACTGAATCTTTGACTTCTTCTAAAAAGGCTTTTTCATCTTTTGCAATATGAAGAATAATCTCAGTTCCTCTTTCCTTTTTCTTTCCTTCTTTTAAGTGTAAATTCCGGACTGCCATCACAAGTCCAATGTGCAGCTGGTTCATCTTTATAAGATTTTGTAATAATCTCTACTTTTTCGGCCACCATAAATGATGAATAAAAACCTAAACCAAAATGACCAATAATTCCAGAATCTTTTCCAGAATCTTTATATTTTTCTAAGAAACTCTTCAGCTCCTGAAAAAGCAATTTCATTAATATATTTTTCAACTTCATCAGCTGTCATACCAATACCTTGATCTATGATATGAAGTTTTTTACCTTTTTTATCAATCTTTACTTCAATTTTTGGATTACCATATTCTACTTTGGCTTCACCTACACTGGCTAAATGTTTTAAGCTTTAAAGTGGCATCTGTAGCATTACTTATTAATTCCCGTAAAAATATCTCATGGTCACTATATAAGAACTTTTTAATTAGTGGAAAGATATTCTCTACTGAAACATTAATATTTCCTTTTGTCATAATATGTTATTTTTAATTTTAAATCGTTGGTTCTTCTAAAGACAACAAAAATGCCAATTCATAAAAAGTGACAAACTGACATTAAAAAAAACCGCCTATTGGCGGTTTTAAATTACTTAATTGATTCCTTCTTGTTCGATAGAATTCGATTCTTGACATGTTTTTCAAGCCACTGATCTTGTTCCCATAACATATGCATAATAGATTCTTTTGCACTGATAACCATGACTTTCTTTTGGCAGCATTACCAATCTAACTGGTGCTCCAAGTCCTTTTAAGAGCATTAAAATAACGTTCGCTTTGTAAAGGATAGGTTCCTGAATTATTATCTGCTTCACCATGAATTAAAAGTAAAGGTGTTTTCATAGTATCTGCATGCATAAAAGGAGACATATTATAATAAATTTCTGGAGCTTCCCAATAATTTCGTTCTTCACTTTGAAAGCCAAATGGTGTTAAAGTTCTGTTATAAGCACCACTTCTTGCTATTCCTGCAGCAAATAAATTGGAATGCGATAAGCAAATTGGCTGTCATAAAGGCACCATAGGAATGACCTCCAACAGCAACTTTGTTTCTATCAATATAACCTAAATTGTCAACAGCATCAATTGCAGCTTTAGCGTTAGATACAAGTTGTTTTATAAATGTATCATTTGGTTCTTCATCACCTTCACCAACAATTGGGAATGAGGCATCATCTAAAACAACATAACCTTTGGTTACCCAATAAATTGGTGATCCGTAATATGGATATGTAAACTCATTAGCTACTGCATGTACTTTGTCCTGCACTGCTTTTATCTTTATATTCTCGAGGATATGCCCACATGATCATAGGATATTTTTTCCCTTCTTCATAATTTGTTGGTAAATACAAGGTTCCATGATAATTCTAAACCATCTTCTCGTTTGTATTTAATAACTTCTTTTTGAACATTTTGAATGCTTTTAAAAGGATTTTCAAATTGAGTTAAAGGTTTAGGAGCTATCCTTTTTTTAATGTTTCTTACATAATAATTAGGATATTCATGTTTTAGATTCGATTCTAACCAAAATTTCTCCTTTTTTCATATCTAATAGCAGATAAGATACTTTCAACCTTATCCGTAAAACTTAGATTGATAAAGTCGCTTTGTGTTTTTGAAGTATTTAGATTAATTTCATCAACAAAAGGAAATTTTCCTTTTTCAGCTATAACCATCACCCATTAAATAAAGCTTTGTCATTCACTAAGGTCTAATGTGTAATCGATCAAATTCATTTCGTTTAGTTACAAAATGATCCTGGATCACTATATCTATCCTGATAATTTCTGTCATAAATAATAGTTGGTGTTATTCTGATTGTTTGAAGGATTAAAGACATAAGTTTTCGTATTTCTTGTATTCCACCAATAATCATATGCAATTGCAGTTTTATTATTTCCCCAATTAATTCCCGCAAAAGCGATCCAATTGTTTTCAGTAATGGTATTCCTTCACCTTTAAAAGGTGCATCTAACTGATAAACTTCATCTCTGTAATGGCACATCTATTGGCTGGATCACCTTCATCTAATGCTTCAGCCCAAATAATGTAGCTGGTTTATCATCTCTCCAGGAAATATTTCTTTTTCCTTTTCTAGCAGACATAAATCCTTTAGGTAAGATCTTCTATTAATGGCACTTCTAAAACTGTTTTCACTAAGTTGGCATTGGTGTCGTAAATAGCGGTTTTTGATGGGAATCTTCTGTAAGGAACTAAGTATGAAAACGGTTTTTCAATAGTTGTAATCATTATGTAGTTACCATCTGGAGAAAATGACATACTTCTATACATATCACTTTTCATCCATAATTGCTGAATTACCATTAAGATCTACTCTTTGTATTTCTGAAAGTACTAATTGTTCAAAATTATGTTCATCAGTCGGATTTTTTAAAAGATCTTGATAGGTTCTATTTTGAGCTTTTACTCCTGCTTCACTTACATGGAAATTGTTGGCCCAGTTGGGAATGGCTGTTTTGGTATCAATAAGCTCTTTTTTTTCCTTTGAAATAGTTTTAACTAATAGTGAATTATTATCCTTAAACCAAACAAATGGCCTACCAGTATTTGCATTTAAATTAGCACTGTCAATCGTTTTAGCAGATTTAGATTCAATATTTAACAACCAAACTCAACACCATTATTTGCAGTATTTGTAAATGCGATCATTTTTTGATTTGGTGACCAAGAAAAGTTTGCAAATCGTCTATTTTCAGGTAATCCTTTTACTGCACTTTCATTACCTTTTCTGCCGGTTCGCACTTTAACATCTGTATAATATCTTTGTCTACTTCTAATATTGGTCATTGGATTTATTCGTAGTCCACCAAGTCTCATTTCTGTTTCAGACAATTCATCTATACTTTTAAAATTACTTCTGTATAAAAAGATCATATTCTCGCCTTTACTGTCCATCCTAATTGATGGTGCTAAAGGAGCTTCAGCCAATTCTAAAATTTCTTCGGGTGGTTTTTGATAGGTTAATTTTCTCCTGTGAAAAACCTAAAAAACTTAAAACTAGAACAATTAAAAGATAACTTTTTTCATTTTTGTTTAGATAAATTAATTAATACCTATAAAGCTAATTAATTTGTTTATAATTCTACAATTAAAAGAAAGTTAAAGATTAAGGATAATGAAAGTAAATTTTGAATTCGCGTTATTTTTTAGTTGTTTTGTTATTTAGGTAAAAGAATTAACATTATTCAATAACTAGCTGGATTGAAATGATTAAATTACCTTAATAAAAACTTCTACTTATGTATAATTCAAAAATAATTGGACTTGGTATATTATGTCCCAGATAATGTAGTAACCAATGATGATCTTTCCAAATTGATGGATACCAGTGATGAATGGATTCAGGAACGTACTGGAATTAAAGAACGTAGATGGATAAAAGAAGGTACTGAGATACTTCAGCTGTTATGGGAGCAAAAGCTGCTAGAATTGCAATTGAAAGATGCTGGATTAACAAAAGATGATATTGATTTTATAGTTTTTGCAACTTTAAGTCCAGATTATTATTTTCCTGGTTGTGGTGTGCAGATTCAAGATATGTTAGATATGAGAACTATTGGTGCTTTAGATGTAAGAAATCAATGTTCTGGTTTTGTTTATGGCATTTCTGTTGCTGATCAGTTTATAAAAACTGGGATGTATAAAAATATTCTGGTTATTGGAGCTGAATATCATTCTGGTGGATTAGATAAAATCGACTAGAGGTAGAGGTGTAACTGTTATTTTTGGTGATGGTGCTGGAGCTGCTGTTTTATCAAGAGAGGAAGATAAAACAAAAGGAATTTTATCCTCACATTTACATTCTGAAGGGAAACATGCTGAAAGAATTAGTTGTAGAAGGCTCCAAGTATTAGGCATTGGGTTCCAGAAATTCTGGAAGCGAACGATCCGGATGATGTATCGTATTATCCTTATATGAATGGCACGTTTGTATTTAAACATGCTGTGGTTCGATTTAGTGAAGCCATTATTGAAGGATTAAAGACAAATAATTTGAATAAAGAAGATATAGATATGTTAATTCCGCATCAAGCCAATTTGCGAATTGCACAATTTATTCAAAAGAAGTTTGGATTGAGTGATGATCAGGTTTTTAATAATATTCATGAAATATGGAAATACAACTGCAGCATCTATACCAATTGCTTTAACTGAAGCATGGGAAGAAGGAAAAATAAAAGAAGGAGATAAAGTTGTATTGGCTGCATTTGGTAGTGGATTTACTTGGGGAAGTGTAATTATTAAGTGGTAAGATCTTCAATTAAAATATAAAAAGCCGAAAATTGTAGGTTTCGGCTCTTTATCTGCTATTAACCAACTAAACATTTAATATAAAAATGTAAGTTCGTGATTGGTCGCAAATACTTGCCATTAATTACTTTTATAACGAATTATTTTTCAAAATAATGAATAAATCAAAAACCCAAAGCAAAAAGCTTTGGGTTTTCTATTAATAACCACATTAACACTAACCATCAACTATTATGTAGGTTATTAATATTTCTAATAGTTTTGTTGAAAGAAAATTTATATTCTCTTCTTTTAATTTTAACGTTGTTTAGTAATTAATAGACGACTATTTTTACAATCTGTTACAATACTTATGGAGACTTAACTCACTTTTAACAAAATGAAAAAAAAGACACTTGTACTTGGAGCTTCATTAAAAACACATAGATATTCTAATTATGCTATTAATAGACTGGCCTCTAATAATCATGAAGTTGTTGCAATTGGATATAAAAAAGGAGAAGTGGCAGGAATTACAATTGAAACGAATTAAAATCATATATAATGATGTTGATACTGTTACTGTTTATTTAAATCCAAAAAGACAAAAACCATTTTATGATTATATAGTATCTCTAAAACCTAAACGAGTCATTTTTAATCCAGGAACAGAAAATCCTGAATTTTATTCAATTTTAAAAGATAATAATATTCCCTTTGAAGAATCTTGTACGTTAGTTTTACTTTCTACGAATCAATATTAAACCTAAAAATGTAAGTAAGGCCATTAATTGGTAGAAGTTCATATCCAACAACATATCCTCCCAGATTTTCAGGAGGAATATTTGCGATCAACATTATTAAAACAACCGAACATAACGCTACAATCCAGACATATTTATCCTTTACTTTGTAATTAGTAAAAATTCCAAAGGCAAATAAACCTAATAAAGGACCATAGGTATAACCAGCAACGGTTAATAAACTATCAATAACATTGCTGTTAAGTATATATTTAAAGATAATTATTACAAAAATTAATAAAATACTCATACCAATATGAGTTCGTTTTCTAATCTTCTTTTGCTGATCTTTCGGTTTTTTTTCAATATCTAAAAAATCTACACAAAAGGATGTAGTTAGTGATGTTAAAGCACTATCAGCACTACTATAAGCAGCAGCAATAAGTCCAAGCATAAAAGTAACAGCAAGTGTAATACTTAAGCCACTATTTAGTGCAATTTCCGGAAATAAAAGATCTGTTTTTGGATTGCCATCCATCAATGGTATTGCGATTTCATTTCTTTCAGCATAAATAAAAAGAAGAGCACCTAAAAGCATAAAAAGAAATGTCACAAAAACTAGTACAATACTAAAGGAGATCATATTTTTTTGAGCATCTTTTAGTGTTTTACAAGTCAGGTTTTTTTGCATCATATCTTGATCTAAACCAGTCATACAAATAGTAATAAACATACCTCCAAGAAAAGATTTGAAAAAGTGATTACGTTCCAGAAAACTATCAGTAACAAAGATCTTACTATATTCTTTAAGTTCGCTCAGATGCTAAAAAATCTCCAAATTTCCAGCCTAAAGCATCATTAATAAAATATATAGAAAGAATAACTGCGACAATCATAAACAATGTTTGCAATGTATCTGTCCAAACAATTGTTTTTATTCCTCCTTTATTAGTGTAAATCCAAATGAGTAAAATGGATATAATTACAGTTATTTCAAAAGGGACATTCCAAGCATCAAATACAAATTTTTGCAAAACTATTGCAACTAAAAACAATCTAAATGCTGCACCTAAAACTCTGGATATAAAGAAGAAAAAAGCTCCTGTTTTATGACTTACAGTTCCAAAACGTTGTAATAAATATTCATAAATTGATGTAACATTAAGCCGATAATAAATAGGCATTAATACAAAGGCAACTACAAAATAACCAACCATATATCCTAGAACAACTTGAAAATAGCTAAACTGAGAACCATCTATCCAACCTGGAACAGAAATAAATGTAACTCCAGATAAGTGAAGCTCCAACCATTCCAAATGCGACTATGTACCAAGGTGATTGTTTTCCAGCTTTAAAAAAGTCTTCATTGCTATCATTTTTTCCGGTAAAATAAGAGATTAATATGAGAAGCCCAAAATAGGCAGCAATTAAAAGAATAATCTGAATGGGAGTCATATTTTTATATTAGGTTGCTAAAAATACAAATTACAATTTTATATGTTCTTTTTTAATCTAAAAATTGTAAATTCGCATCAATGGAATTCTCTTCAAAATTACTGGAAAATGCAGTGAATGAAATGTCGCAATTACCTGGTATTGGTAAACGTACAGCATTGCGTTTGGTTTTGCATTTATTGCATCAACCAAAGGAACAAACTAATCAATTAGCGGATGCATTAAATCTTTAAGGAATGAAATTAAATTCTGTAAAAGTTGTAATAATATTAGCGATGTAGAGATCTGTGAAATTTGTTCCAATTCAAATAGAAATAAGGAAATAATTTGTGTTGTTGAAGATGTTAGAGATGTTATGGCAATTGAAAGCACAAGTTCTTTTAAAGGATTGTATCATGTTTTAGGTGGAAAAATTTCACCAATGGATGGCATTGGTCCAAATGAATTGAATATTAATTCTTTGGTAGATAAAGTAAAAGAAGGAAAAATAAAGGAACTCATTTTTGCTTTAAGTTCAACTATGGAAGGTGATACAACTAATTTCTATATTTACAAACAAATTCAAGATTATGATATTATTACTTCAACAATAGCAAGAGGAATTTCTGTTGGTGATGAATTAGAATATGCAGATGAAATTACTCTTGGGAAGAAGTATTGTTAATAGAATTCCATTTGAATCATCTTTAAAATCTTAAATCTTTTTGAAACTTTCTGTTATCATCTTAAATTATAATGTGCAGTTATTTTTTGCAATTATGTCTTCAAAGTGTTAAAGATGCAATAAAAGGATTGGATGCTGAAATTATTGTAGTTGATAATAATTCTGAGGATGGTAGTTGCCAAATGGTTCGAGAATCTATTTCCAGAAGTTATTCTAATTGAGAATAATGAAAACTATGGTTTTTCTAAAGGAAATAATATTGGAGTTGAAAGATCAAAAGGAGAATATGTATGTATTTTAAATCCAGATACTGTAGTTGCAGAAGATACCTTTAAGATCCTTTTGAATTTGCAGAAAACAAGAACAACTTAGGAATTGTTGGTTGTAAATTAATTGATGGTACAGGTAAATTTCTACCAGAAAGCAAGAGAAATGTTCCAACTGCAAAGGTTGCATTACAAAAAATGATTGGAAATTCAAGACTCATACTATGCTAATCAATTAAAAGAAGATGAAGCTGGCGAAGTTGATATATTGGTAGGTGCATTTATGTTTTTGAAGAGGCAAGTGTTTAGATGAGGTAAAGGGTTTTGATGAAGATTATTTTATGTATGGTGAAGACATAGATTTGTCTTATAAAGTTTTAAAAGTGGGATATAAAAATTATTATTATGGTAAAACTACAATTATTCATTTTAAAGGAGAAAGTACCTTAAAAGATAAAATTATGCGAAACGATTTTATAATGCAATGCAGATATTTTATAAAAAGCATTTTAAAAAAAATATATTCGTAGATGCAGTAATCTGGATTGGTATTAAATTGATTTCTATATTTCATTCAAATCCTAAAATAAAACAAACAGAAATACGTAACTATGTATTGGTTTCTAATGAACCTAATAGACAATTGCAGTTGGTTCTAAAGAAAAAAATCGATTTGTTTTCAAATAATTATCCGATTGGAAGATGGTCACGAAATTATTTTTGATTCCAATATAATGACGTTTCAAGGAGATTATTAAGAAAAATGAATAATTTAGGAGATCAATAAAAAATTGACATTTAAAATATTACCCAAAAAGTACTAATTTTATTATTGGAAGTAATAGCTCAGAAATAAAAGGAGAAGTGATAACATTTTGAAAATTAAATAGTTGTTGATTATAAATTAAAACATATCTTTTTTTATTAATTTTGCAAACCAAAATATAGATTAAAGGAATTCATTATAGATATGGCAAAATTTGAACTTAAATTACCTAAAATGGGAGAAAGTGTTGCAGAAGCAACAATAACCTCATGGTTAAAAGAAGTTGGAGACACTATTGAATTAGATGAAGCCTGTTTTAGAAATTGCTACAGATAAAGTAGATAGTGAAGTTCCTAGTGAAGTAGATGGTGTTTTAGTTGAGAAATTGTTTAATGTAGATGATGTGGTTCAAGTTGGTCAAACTATTGCAATAATAGAAACAGAAGGAGATGAAATTGAAAGTCCTGCTAGCCAAACAAGATTGAAGAAATTGAAAAAATGCAGCCAACCTAGCGAAGTCTGTAGAAGTTGCTAAAACAGTTGAGTCTGCAAAAGAAATAGTTGCTCCTGTAATTTCGAGTGATTCCAGATTTTATTCTCCATTAGTTAAAAATATAGCCAAAAAAGAAGGAATTACTCAAGAGGAACTAGATACAATTCCAGGAACAGGAAAAGATGGAAGAGTTACTAAAAATGATATTCTTGCCTATTTGGAAAGTAAAAGTTCTGATTCATACTCAGAACCTGAAGTAGCTAACAAACGTGCAAATACCAGTTGCACAACAATATCAGTACTTAAAGCACAGAAATGGCATCTGTAATTTCAAGTGCAGGAGATGAGATTATAGAAATGACCAGAATGGGTAAATTAATTGCTCATCATATGGTAGATTCTGTTCAAACTTCTGCACATGTACAAAGTTTTATTGAAGCTGATGTTACCAATATTTGGAATTGGAGAAAAAAAGTAAAAGATGAATTTGCTAAAACGTGAAGGTGAAAACTTAACCTTTACTCCAATTTTTATGGAAGCAGTTGCTAAAGCATTAAGAGATTTTCCTATGATGAATATTTCTGTTCAAGGAGATACAATCATTAAAAAGAAAAATATAAATCTTGGTATGGCTGCTGCTCTTGCAGATGGTAATTTAATTGTTCCTGTTATTAAAAATGCAGATCAGTTAAATTTAGTAGGTATGGCCAAACAAGTGAATGATTTGGCTATTAGAGCAAGAAATAATAAA
This sequence comes from uncultured Flavobacteriaceae bacterium, assembly GCA_963768245.1. Lineage (GTDB taxonomy): Bacteria > Bacteroidota > Bacteroidia > Flavobacteriales > Flavobacteriaceae > Site-B1. The sequence goes on along the minus strand of CAVYHG010000027.1, from coordinate 226,565 downwards.
TTAAAACCAGATGAAATTCAAGGATGGTACTTATACAGTAACTAATGTTGGTACATTTGGAAGCATCATGGGAACACCAATTATAAATCAACCACAAGTAGGTATTTTAGCATTGGGAGCTATTAGAAAAGTGCCTGCAGTTATTGAAACATCAGAAGGAGATTTTATTGGAATTAGATACAAAATGTTCTTATCTCATTCTTATGACCACAGAGTTGTTAATGGAGCACTTGGTGGTCAATTTGTAAAAGCTGTAAAAGATTATTTAGAAGCTTGGGATAGTAATAGAGAAATCTAATTTTAGGCTAACTTAATTTATATATCTTTAACTGAAATAGTATTCAATGAAGTTAAATCTTACTAAACCCATTTGTTTTTTTGATCTCGAAACTACGGGTATTAATATTTCGAAAGATAGAATTGTTGAAATTTCTATTTTAAAAGTATTTCCAAATGGAAAAGAAGAAAGCAAAACATGGTTAGTAAATCCTGAAATGAAAATTCCTGAAGAAGTTATTGCAATTCATGGTATTACTGATGAAGATGTTGAAGATAAGCCTACATTTAAAGAATTAGCAAAAGAAATTTATAATTTATTAAAGATTCAGATCTTGGTGGATTTAATTCCAATAGGTTTGATATTCCTATTCTGGCAGAAGAGATGCTTCGTGCAGATGTAGATTTTGATATGAAAAATAGAGTTTCTGTTGATGTGCAAACTATTTTTCATAAAATGGAACAACGTACATTAAGTGCAGCCTATAAATTTTATTGCGATAAAAATCTAGATGATGCACATAGTGCAGAAGCAGATACTAAAGCAACTTATGAAGTTTTAAAGGCACAGTTAGATAAATACGATACACTTGAAAATGATACCAAGTTTTTAGCAGAATTTAGTTCAAGAAAACAATTTGCAGATTTTGCTGGATTTATTGCTTATAATAAAAAAGGAGAAGAATGTTTTTCGTTTGGAAAGCATAAAGGTAAACGTGTTGTAGACGTAATGGAAGAAGAACCAGGATATTTTGGTTGGCTACTAAATGCAGATTTTCCTTTGTATACTAAAAAGGTACTAACAGCTATTAAGCTTAGAAATTTTAATAATAAGTTAAGTTAAGATGAAACTCATTTGTATTGGTAGAAATTATACCAAACATATTGAAGAACTAAATAATGAAAAACCTACAGATCCGGTTGTTTTTTTAAAACCAGATACAGCAATTTTAGCTAAAAAACAACCTTTTTTTATTCCAGATTTTTCAGATGATGTACATCATGAAGTTGAGGTTTTGGTTAAAATTAATAAAGTAGGAAAACATATTGATAAAAAATTTGCACATAAATATTATGAAGAAATAGGTTTGGGAATTGATTTTACAGCACGAGATTTACAAAGTAAATTAAAAGAAAAAGGTTTACCTTGGGAAAAAGCAAAGCTTTTGATGGTGCTGCAGTTATTGGTAATTGGTTTCCTAAAACTCAATTTAAGGATGTTAATAACATTCAATTTTCACTTTCAAAAAATGATGAGTTAGTTCAAAAAGGAAATACAAGTAATATGCTTTGGAAAATTGATGAAATTATAGAATATGTGTCAAAATATTTTACTTTAAAGATTGGAGATATTATCTTTACAGGAACTCCTGCAGGAGTTGGTAAGGTATTTGCTAATGATAAACTAAAAGGATTTATAGAAAACAAAGAAATGTTTTCAATAACAGTAAAATAATATGGAACAACATTATAAATTAGATAGAGTAAGAGAATTAGCAGATAATGACGAAGAATTTGTGGTAGCTTTAGCACAAACCTTTCTAGAAGAAGTACCAGAAGATGCAGCAATTTTAGAAAGAGCTGTAACTGATGAAAATTATTTACAAACCTATCAAGCTGCTCATAAAATGAAACCAACAATAGATTTATTTGAACTTGGAGTTCTTGATGAATTAATAGAAGTTCAAGATTGGGGAAAATTTGAACAAAGAAGTAAAGATGTTACCGATAAACTTCAAATCGTTCTTACAGCTATTGGTAATACGGTTGATGAAATTAAAGCAGATTTCAATCTATAATGCATATGCAAGCAGAAATAATTACCATTGGTGACGAAATTCTCATTGGTCAAATTATAGATACAAATTCTGCATTTATTGTCAAAGGAACTTAATAAAATTGGTGTTTCTGTTTATCAAATAACATCTATTCAAGATGATAAAGCAGCATATTTTAAAAGCTTTAAAAGAAGCTGAAGAAAATGCAGATATTATTATCATTACTGGTGGATTAGGACCAACAAAAGATGATATTACAAAACATACCATTGCAGAATATTTTAATGATACTTTAGTTCAAAATGATACAGTTCTTAAACATGTTGAAGAATTATTTGCAAAATATATTTCAACACCAATTTCTGACTTAAATAGAAAGCAAGCATTAGTACCTTCAAAAGCTAAAGTGATTGCAAAATAATTTTGGGACTGCTCCAGGAATGTGGTTAGAAAAAAATGATAAAGTATTTATTTCCCTTCCTGGTGTTCCTTATGAAATGAAGGCTCTAATAAGTAATGAAGTCATTCCAAAACTTCAGGAAAAATTTCATTTTCCTTTTATTCTTCATAAAACAGTTCTTACCTATGGTTTAGGTGAAAGTGCAATAGCAGAAAGATTGGATAAATGGGAAGATGCTTTACCATCGTTTATAAAATTAGCCTATTTACCAAGTTTAGGAAGAGTAAGGTTAAGATTATCTGCTAAAGGATTTAATAAAGAAGAAATAGAAACAGAAATGGATTCTCAAATCAAAGAATTATTGACTTATATAGAAGATATTTTTGTTGGATTTGAAGAAGATGAATCCATAGAAGTTATTGTGGGTAAAAAGTTAGCAGAACTAGGAAAAACTCTTAGCGATTGCAGAAAGTTGTACAGGAGGAAAAATTGCAGAGCGAATTACAGACTAATTCAGGAGCTTCAAATTATTTTAAAGGAAGTATAGTAAGTTATGCTACAGAAGTCAAAGATGAATATTTTAAATGATTCCAAATGAAACTAATAGAAAAACATTCCGTAGTAAGTAAAGCAAGTTGCTGAAGCTATGGCAAAAAATGTGCAAGAAATTATTTAAAACAGATTATGCCATTGCTACAACCGGAAATGCAGGACCAACAAAAGGAGATTCTGATGCTGAAGTTGGTACTGTTTGTATTGCTATTGCTACTCCAAATACGGTTTTTTCAGAAAAATTCTAATTTTGGAAATCGTAGAGAAAAAGTGATTAATAAAGCAGTAAATAAAGCCTTTGAATTGCTTACTAAAAGAAATTTTAAAAAATTGATAAATTTAAAGTTGTCTTCATACAAAGATTTTGTATATTTGCACCTCGTTTTTAAATAATAACATTTAAAGTTTAGAATAATGTCAAGAGTTTGTGAACTTACAGGAAAAAAAGCAATGGTTGGGAACAATGTTTCTCACGCAATGAATAGAACTAAACGTAAATTTAATGCTAATCTTAGTTAAGAAGCGTTTTTATATTCCTGAAGAAGATAAATGGGTAACTTTAAAAGTTTCTACATCTGCATTAAAAACAATCAATAAAATTGGTATTTCTGCTGCTATTAAAAGAAGCTAAAGCAAAAGGATTTTTAAAATAATAGCCTTAAAGGTTAAAAGTATAGTACAATGGCAAAAAAAGGAAATAGAGTACAAGTAATTTTAGAATGTACAGAGCATAAAGAGTCTGGGCAACCAGGAACTTCAAGATACATTACAACAAAAAACAAAAAGAACACTCCAGATAGAATAGAGATTAAGAAATTTAATCCGATCTTAAAGAGAATGACTGTTCATAAAGAAATTAAATAATTAGAATTTTTCTTTAACGAAAATTTCAAATAAAAAGATAAATCATGGCAAAGAAATCAGTAGCATCATTACAAACAGGATCAAAAAGATTAACAAAAGCAATAAAAATGGTAAAATCTCCAAAAACTGGAGCTTACATGTTTGTTGAATCAGTTATGGCACCAGAACTTGTAAATGACTTTGATAAATAAAAAGTAAATAATTACTTCATAAAGATATAATCAAGCTGCTTTCATAATTTGAAAGCAGCTTTTGTTTTATATTTACATTTACATGACAATATTTCATAGATTATCTTAAGGCAAGAAATTTGTACTGAGTTATTCAAATAAAATAAAATATTCGAATGAGTTTTTTTAAAAAAATATTTTCTTCTGAAAAAAAAGAAACTTTAGATAAAGGTTTAGAGAAATCAAAACAGTCATTTTTTAATAAATTAAGTAAAGCAGTTGCAGGAAAATCTAAAGTAGATGATGATGTTTAGATAATCTTAGAAGAAGTTTTAGTATCCAGTGATGTTGGTGTTAATACAACACTTAAAATTATTGAAAGAATTGAAGAACGTGTTGCTAAAGATAAATATTTAGGTACTGATGAGCTAAATAAAATACTTACGAGAAGAAATTGCTGGATTATTATCTGAAACAAATTCTGGTGAAGAAACAGAATATCATTCGATTCCCAGAGAGGTACAAAAACCTTATGTGATTATGGTTGTTGGTGTAAATGGTGTTGGTAAAACAACAACTATTGGTAAATTAGCATATCAATTTAAAAAACAAGGTTTAAAAGTTGTTCTAGGTGCTGCTGATACATTTAGAGCTGCAGCAATAGATCAATTACAAGTTTGGGCAGATAGAGTAGATGTGCCAATTGTAAAACAAGATATGGGAAGTGATCCTGCATCTGTAGCTTTTGATACACTTACAAATCTGGTGTTACTCAAGAATGCAGATGTTGTTATTATTGATACAGCAGGTCGATTACATAATAAAGTGAACTTAATGAATGAGTTAACCAAAGTAAAACGTGTCATGCAAAAAGTAGTTGACGATGCACCACATGATGTATTATTGGTTTTAGATGGTTCTACAGGACAAAATGCTTTTGAACAAGCAAAACAATTTACAGCTGCAACAGAAGTAACTTCTTTAGCTGTTACAAAATTAGATGGTACTGCAAAAGGTGGAGTGGTCATTGGTATTTCAGATCAATTTCAAATTCCGGTAAAATATATTGGTGTTGGAGAAGGTATTGAAGATTTACAAGTATTTAATAAATACGAATTTGTAGATTCGTTTTTTAAATAATTATTTATGGACATTGTTAGTCATGGATTTAATATTTATCATGATCTCGTGATTAAGGCTTCATTGCAGGAAGTTTTTGAAGCCGTTTCAAATCCAGAGCATTTAAACAATTGGTGGACACTTAAATGTTCAGGAACTCCAAAGGTAAATTCAGAATATAATTTTTATTTTGCTCCTGAATATGATTGGTTTGGAAAGGTAATCACCTGTCAACCAAATCATGCTTTTTATATTAAAATGACCAGAACTGATGATGCTGATTGGAATCCAACAACATTTGGTTTCAATTTGGAAGAAACAAAAAAAGGCGTACAGCTTAGATTCTTCCATATAGATTGGCCTGAGTGCAATCATCATTTCAGACATTCTTCATTTAGCTGGGCAATGCTATTGAATGGTTTAAAGAACTACTTAGAAAAAGGGATTATAGTTCCTTTTAAGGAAAGAAATTAATTTATAAGAGCATTTATCTTTTCCCAAAGAGCGTTATCAAAACTACTCGGACCTAGTAATGCTTCACCTGCATCATCACCCATTCGAACAACTACCAAGTTTTGACTGGGTACGACATACAACTTTTGATCGTCTTTGCCCAAAGCAGCGAAAAGGTCATCTGGAGCATTTTCAATAAGTTTTCCGGGAAATTCTAAAGTTAAAACAGGCGCTCTATAACTGTCTTTACCATTTAACCACCACAAATAACCATAGGCTTTATTAAGATCTTGAGATGTGGTAATCATTTCATTAAAATAGTTTATATCATTTAAAATAGCAGTTTGGTTCCAAACACCTTTGTTAAGGTTTAAGAGACCAAATCGTGCCATACTTTTGGCTGTACTAAAATACAATCTAACATAACCAATTGGCAACCATGAACCTTGCATGCCTACACGATCTCTTAATTTTGAATTGAAATACGCACTAAATTCATCATTTACAGCTCCTTCAATAATATTATGTGTCAACGTGTAACAGGCATTATGATAATACCAAAACGTACCAGGTTCGTTTAAATAATTCAGGCAATCTGCATCAGTACAATGTTGGTTAGCAACATTATAATCCATTCCTGTTGTCATGGTTAGGTGATTCCAAACTGTAATATTAGATTCCTGTTCAGATGTTAAATTAGCCCAATTATTTCCTAAATACATGTTAGAAGGATTATTAATATCTAAATAACCTTCTTCCTGAGCAATACCTATCATGAAAGCACTTAATGTTTTGGCAGCTGAATTCCAGACTAGATTCGTGGATGCATTAGCACTATTACCATAACGCTCTATAACAATTTTTCCATCTTTTAAAATGATAAATGCTTTTGTTCCCGTAGCATCTAATAGATCATAAAGTGGTTCTTCTGCGTTTGTATTCCAACCTAATTCGTTAAGAGAAAGGGTTTCCCAAGTATCTGAGTTTATTGGTGGAAAATATAATTCATTGAGAATCGGATTACTATTATTGTTAGTATCATTGTTGTTATCCGATGTACTGCAACCAGTAATTATTATAAATGAAAGAATGTAGCACAACTGTTTCATAATATCTATTTAGGACAATCAAATATACAAATGGTTTAATTAAGGTTGTATCTTTGCACCTCAAAAATTGGTATGAGAACAAAATCACTTAAAAAGAATAAAATCAATGTAGTAACCCTTGGTTGTAGTAAGAATGTTTACGATAGTGAAATGTCTTATGGGACAACTTAAAGCGAGTGGAAAAGATGTTGTTCATGAAGAGGAAGGCAATATTGTTGTGATTAATACCTGTGGATTTATTAATAATGCTAAGGAAGAAAGTGTGAATACCATTTTAGAATTCATGCAGAAAAAGGAAGATGGTGAAGTAGATAAAGTATTTGTTACAGGTTGTTTAAGTGAACGTTATAAACCAGATTTGCAAAAGGAAATTCCTAATGTAGATGAATATTTTGGAACTACAGAATTACCACAGTTATTAAAAGCTTTAGGAGCAGATTATAAACATGAATTAATAGGTGAACGTTTAACAACAACACCAAAAAATTATGCCTATTTAAAAATTGCTGAAGGTTGTGACAGACCTTGTAGTTTTTGTGCGATTCCTTTAATGCGAGGAAAACATAAGTCCACTCCAATTGAAGAAATTATTATTGAAGCTGAAAAATTAGCTGCAAATGGTGTTAAAGAACTTATTTTAATTGCTCAAGATTTAACCTATTACGGATTAGATTTATATAAAAAACGAAACCTTGCAGAACTTCTTGAAGAATTGGTAAAAGTTGAAGGTATTGAATGGATTCGTTTGCATTATGCATTTCCAACAGGTTTTCCGATGGATGTGTTGGATGTGATGAATAGAGAACCTAAAATTTGTAATTATTTAGATATTCCATTACAACATATTTCTGATTCTATTTTAAAGAGTATGCGTCGTGGAACAACAAAAGAAAAAACCACAAAGCTGCTTAAAGAATTTAGAAAAGCTGTTCCTGAAATGACCATTCGAACAACATTAATTGTTGGTTATCCTGGTGAAACTGAAGAAGATTTTCAAGCCCTTGAAAGAATGGGTTAAAGATATGCGTTTTGAACGTTTAGGTTGTTTTACCTATTCTCATGAAGAAAATACACATGCATATAATTTAGAAGATGATGTTCCAGAAGAAGTTAAGCAAGAACGAGCTAATGAGATTATGGAAATTCAATCTCAAATTTCTTGGGAATTGAATCAACAAAAAATAGGAAAAGAATTTAAAGTAGTTATCGACAGAAAAGAAGGCAATTATTTTGTTGGTCGAACAGAATTTGATTCTCCAGATGTTGATAATGAAGTTCTAATTGATGCTACAAAAACCTATTTAAAAACAGGAGAGTTTGCTACTGTTAAAATTACTGAAGCCGCCGATTTCGATTTGTATGCAGAAGTCGTTTAAATTTTCTGATTTCGTTTAACTTTTAGTATTAGGCGTGTTATAATTCACTTTATACATTGTTAGGTGTATGTTAATTTTTGTCTTTATCATACCAACGTTTTCCTTTAGGAACATCAATTTCAGAGGTGTCTGCATTTATTGTAATGAAGTTAATAAACCCATGTTTCATAATATACTTATAAGTTTGATAATTTATGTATAACATTGGTAAGCATAGAAACCAAATTACTAAGCCAACAGTTTCTGAATTTTTAGCATAAACCAAGAGGCCTATTCCAATAACAAATGCTTGCTGAATAATAATTAAGATTATAATTACAGTTATCCGAATTAAAAATTTTAATGTTTTCATAGCTTACACCTAACTTTAATGATTTATATCAGACGTTAAATTAAGTTATTGGTTTTTTCTTACAATATCAACTGGTATGAAGTAAACGGTTAAATTCTTTTAATTCTTGTTTGGTCTCTTTACTCAATCCATGCCACCTAATTCCCTGGATGGCACCTTCCAAGGCATAAAGCATATTTAAACAGGCTCCACTATTTTCCAGAGTAGAAATTTTAATAAGTGCCTCTTTGCTACCAATAGTTTTTAATTGCTCAAAATTGGTAATCCCAATTCGATTTAATTTTTGAGCCAGAGTATCACCAATATTTGGTAAGGTTACCAAAGAATTCATTACCCTTTTTTTCGTTTTACCTGCTTACTTATTTTCTTTATCGCAGATTCTATAGATTTTTCAGGTTCAATAATATTAAATTCGCCCCAAAATTCCGGATCGGAGAATCCGGAGGCTTCATCGGCAAATATAACAGATGGTCTTAAAGCATCTTTTGGTCTGTTTTCACCTGTTGTATTTGGTTCCCAATCGGTAATGGCCATTTCACTCTGCAAAGTATAAACACTATTGAACCACTTTTTCTTCCAGTTAACTTTAAAGGTGAGTTGAATATTACTATATCCATAATACCATTTCCCATCCTTTACTCTGTAATTAACGCGATAACCAGCTTCAATAGGATACGTATCTACATTTCTCGGTTTTTTTCGAACAAACATAGCAGTAGCTTTTTCTTTATCCCTTACATTCAAGTTATAAATAGCACTGGTTAGAGCGAAGGAACGTCCATCTATATATAATTTTCCATAATACAATGGAAAATCAACACTCGATTTTTGCTTAAAACTTACAACATAAACCCTTCTGTTGTCTATTTGAGTTGATTCTTCAAACTTGAAATCGTAATTCTTTAGATCCCCTTCAGGAAACACATAATTAGGATATTTAATAATGTCACTGTAAAGCGCACTAAATGGTCCACCTTGTAATTTAAGCGCTAAAGTATCTAAGCGTGAATAATTTGTATTTTTTCTGGATTTTATAAGTTTTATAGCATCTCTCCTTGATGATGTGTATGGTTGTTTGTATATTTCCAAAACGGCTTCAGATAAGGACGCATTTTTCCTTCTCTTTTTAATGGTTTCTCTATAAAACGTTGTCATTAAAGCTGGTTCATTATAATACAAATCTCCTTTATTACGCATTGTTTCTCTAACGAGAGATTCTGCATTTTTAGGTGCTTTAATCTCGACTTCTTCTAATTGGGTAATAGAAGGTGCCAGAGAAATTTTAATTTTATCTTTATTACTGTCTGATAATAAAAATTCTACACTCTCATAGCCTAAATAGGATACAATAATTACTTTAGTTCCTATTTCATTAGGTACTTTTAAAAGAAATTCTCCTTCCGAATTTGTAATGGTGCTTATGTTTGTTCCTTTTACATTCAAATCGGCAAAAATCAACGCTTTTTTTGTAGACATATCAAATACAGATCCATTATATTCCGTAAAAGATGAGTCATTTGTATCAGTAATCTGAGCAATGCTTTCTAAACTAAAAATCAGAAAAAATATTACTGGAATTAATTTGAATACAGAACTTTTTTTTGTGTTATAATGAATTTTTTTCATAATGATATTTTAACAGAATAATGAATGTAAATTAATCAATTAAATTACAGAAAAAATGAATGAAACCATAATGTTTTATGTTTATTTTAAGAGATGATATTATGTAAACTGTCTTATATTTACGTGACAATAAATGTTACCTATGCCAAAAGATTGTATTTCGTTTAGAGACACTAATTACTATTCATCTTTAATATGTGATTATTTAGATGAAAATGAAGCTCTTAAGCAATTGTATAATGGGTTCCCACGAATCGAAAATTTCAATGATCAGATAATTGAGAAAAAAAAGAATTATCCTCAATTAAATAGGGCAGTATTGGCAAGTATTCTGGAAAAACAATATGGTAAAATTGAAACGTCTGATCTAACAAAACAAAATATTAGTTTTTTAAGGGACAAAAACACATTTACTATAACTACAGGGCATCAATTAAATCTATTCACAGGGCCTCTATATTTTTTATATAAAATTGTATCAACAATAAATCTTACAACAGAATTAAACCAAAAATATCCCAAGTTTAAGTTTGTTCCAATGTATTGGATGGCTTCTGAAGATCACGATTTTGAAGAAATTAATTATTTCACGTATCAGGATATAAAACTAAGCTGGAACCGAAAATCAAAAGGAGCTGTAGGCAGATTATCAACCGATGGCTTGGATGAAGTTTTAGACGTGTTTGGCAAGGCTATAGGTAAAAGCCCAAATGCAATGTATCTAAAAGAACTTTTTCAGAAAGCCTATTTGGATCATAATAATTTAACAGATGCTACACGTTTTTTGGCTAATGAACTGTTTAAGGATTATGGTTTAGTTATTATAGATGCGGATGACAAAGAACTAAAACAACTATTCGAACCCTATTTAATTAGGGAGATACAAGAAAAAGTTAGCTTTAAAGAAGTAACTAAAACAAACAATAAATTAGCGGCTTTATCAAATAACTATTCCATTCAGGTAAATCCTCGGGAAATCAATTTATTCTATCTTAAGGATAATTTAAGGGAAAGAATTATTGAAAAGGAGGGAGTTTATTCAGTAAACAATAGCGAAACTTATTGGAGTGAATCAGATTTAATTAAAGAAGTTCAAAACTATCCAGAAAGGTTTTCTCCTAATGTATTAATGCGGCCATTATATCAGGAAGTCATATTACCAAATTTATGCTACATAGGAGGAGGAGGCGAATTAGCATATTGGATGCAATTAAAAAGCTCATTTAATTCCTTTGGAGTTTCGTTTCCTATTTTATTGTTAAGGAATTCAGCTTTAATTCAGTCTGTAAAACAAAGCCAAAAATTGCGAAAGTTAGAAATAGACAACCATGATCTATTCTTGGACAAAAATTCCTTTATTAATAAAAAAGTAAGAAGTATATCTAACATCGAAATTGATTTTTCAACTCAAAAGGAAACTTTAAAAAAGCAATTTGATCATTTATATAAATTAGCAGAACAAACTGATAAATCTTTTCTTGGAGCAGTTTCAGCGCAAGAACGAAAACAAATAAAAGGTCTTGAAAAACTGGAAAAAAGGTTATTAAAGGCGCAAAAGAAAAAATTAGCAGATCATGTAATTCGACTTACTGATCTCCAAAACGAATTGTTCCCAAATCAAAATCTGCAAGAACGAGTGGCTAATTTCTCTGAGTTTTATTTAGAATATGGAGATCAGTTAATTCCAAAATTAATTAAAGATTTAGAGCCCTTACAAGGAGAATTTTTAGTGTTAACTTTGTAGCCTAAAATTTTAAACATGCATAATATAGATATTGATCTTGTGGAAATGACAATGGATGTCATGAAATATGCCGTTGATCGAATTACAAAAACACATCCTGAATTAGGTGTTCCAAAGAAGGAGGAAGAATTAAAGAAGATAATAGGAGAAACAGTTACTTCTGAAGGAATTGGGGGAGAAAAAGCATTCACAATTTGGAAGGATGTCTTGGTAAAGGCAACTGTACCTATAGATCATCCAAGACATTTAGCATTCGTGCCTGCTGCACCTACCAGAGCATCAATTATGTTCGATCTGGTAACCTCGGCCTCAAGTATTCATGGTGCATATTGGATGGAAGGAGCAGGCGGTATTTTTGCAGAGAATCAAGCAATGGAATGGCTTGTTTCTTTAACCGGAATGCCCAAGGGAGCATTTGGTGTATTCACCAGTGGAGGTACTGCAGCAAACCTTTCTGCTATGGTTACAGCAAGAGAATATTGGAGAGAGAATGAAGATTTTAAGGGAGAAAAAGGGTTGATCATTACTTCCGTTGGAGCACATTCATCTATAAAAGCAATGGCAAAAGTCATTGATGTAGATGTTTTATTGGTTAATTCAGAGGACAGATTGGAAGGTCATCAATTAGAATCAACAATAATAGGTTTAACTGAGCATGAACGAAAACGACTTTTTGCCGTTGTTGCAACTGGTGGAACTACAAATGCGGGAATAGTTGATGATCTGGAGGGTATTGCGAGCGTCATCCAAAAAGAAAAAATTTGGTTTCATGTAGATGCTGCTTATGGTGGAGGTGCTTTGGCAGCAGATTCTGCCAGACATTTATTTAATGGAATTGAACATTCCGATAGCGTAACTATCGATCCACATAAATGGCTATTCTCACCTTATGATTGTGGAGCTATTATATACAGAAACCCACAATTAGCCAAAAAAGCACATTCTCAGGAAGGATCTTATCTGGACATTTTTAAAGACGAAGGGGCACATGGTTTTAATCCATCTGAATATCAAATTCAGTTAACCAGAAGAGTCAGAGGGCTGCCACTTTGGTTTTCTTTAGCCATGCATGGAACAGACAAATACAGTCGGGCTGTTGAAAGAGGAATTGAATTGGCAAATATTGCCGGACAGATGATAATAGATAGTCCCTATTTGGAATTAGTTCGAGAACCTGGTTTGTCTTGTGTGTTGTTTAGACGTAAAGGATGGAATCCTGAAGATTATACCAATTGGACATACGAAAATCATAAAAAAGGTATAGCACTTGTAACACCAACGAAATGGAGGGTTGGTAGCGGATATGAAACTGTTGCACGTTTTTGTTTTATCAATCCGCATACTCAAATTTCTGATGTTGATAAAATATTAAAAACAATGCAATAAATGTAGTTTCCAAAACTTCTAATTTTAACATTAAATAGTATTTTAGCGCATGCAACATAACAAAGTACTGATATTAGATTTTGGTTCTCAATATACTCAGCTAATAGCGAGAAGAGTAAGAGAACTTAATATATTTAGTGAGATTCACCCATATAATAAAATTCCAGAAAAAATTGAAGAATACAGTGCAGTAATTCTATCTGGCAGCCCTTTTTCTGTAAGAGCAGATAACGCTCCTCATCCGGATTTGTCAAAAATAAGAGGTAAAAAACCGGTATTGGCTGTTTGTTATGGTGCCCAATATTTTGCACATTTTTCTGGTGGCGAAGTAGCTCCTTCAAATACACGAGAATATGGAAGAGCTAATTTATCGTATATAAAACAAGGTGAGAAATTCTTTAATAAAATTCCTGTAGGAAGTCAGGTATGGATGAGTCATAGCGATACCATTAAACATCTTCCAACAAAAGCTGTTTTACTGGCAAGTACTCATGATGTTAAAAATGCAGCTTATAAAATAGAAGGAGAAGAAACATACGGAATTCAGTTTCATCCGGAAGTATATCATTCGAAAGATGGAAAACAGCTGTTGCAAAACTTTTTATTAAAGATAGCTGGACTCAATCAGGATTGGACTCCAGATTCTTTTGTGGAAGAAACAGTTGAGTTTTTGAAAAAGACTTTAGGCAAAGACAAAGTTGTACTTGGTTTATCCGGAGGAGTGGATTCTTCCGTTGCAGCTATGTTGTTACATAAAGCCATTGGGGACAATCTATTCTGCATTTTTGTAAATAATGGTTTGTTGCGTAAGAATGAGTTCGACCAGGTTTTGGATCAATACAAGCATATGCATTTAAATGTCATTGGTGTAGATGCTTCGGAACGATTTTTGGATGCCTTAAAAGGAATAAGCGATCCGGAACTGAAACGAAAAGCTATTGGCAGAACTTTTATTGAAGTATTTGATGATGAAGCACATAAAATTGAAGATGTAAAATGGTTGGCTCAGGGAACCATATATCCGGACGTTATTGAAAGTGTTTCAGCAACTGGTGGGCCGAGTGCAACTATTAAAAGTCATCATAACGTTGGTGGATTACCGGACTATATGAAACTAAAAGTTGTAGAACCACTAAAAGCTATTTTTAAAGATGAGGTAAGAAGAGTTGGAGCGACACTTGAAATGGATAGCACTTTATTAGGACGTCATCCATTTCCTGGACCTGGCTTAGGAATTAGAATCTTGGGAGATATCACACCTGAAAAAGTTCATATTTTGCAAGAAGTTGACTCAATTTTTATAGAAAACTTAAAAAAATGGGATCTTTATGATAGTGTATGGCAAGCAGGAGCTATGTTGTTACCAGTAAATAGTGTTGGTGTTATGGGAGATGAGCGAACCTACGAAAAATGTGTGGCTCTGCGAGCGGTAGAAAGTACAGATGGTATGACAGCAGATTGGGTAAATTTACCCTATGAGTTTTTACAAAAAACTTCTAACGAAATAATAAATAAAGTAAAAGGCGTTAATAGAGTAGTGTACGATATTAGTTCAAAACCTCCAGCAACTATAGAGTGGGAATAATTTAAGGTATGGTCTTTGTACTAAAACAAAACGTATATTAATATAAAAGTTTATGAAACAGTTTTTATTCTTTTTTACATTAGCAATACTACTCAATTCATCTGTGGTATTGGCTCAGGATTATAAAACCCATAAAGTTCAAAAGGGTGAAACTATATATTCAATTGCAAAGCAATACAGAATTACACCATTTGATATTTATAGATTAAATCCTGATGCTAAACAAGGGATTCAAGAAAATGCAGTATTAATTATTCCTGAAATTAAGGATGGCAATACAGATAATATTTATGAAAAAGAATTTATTGGTTATAAAAAACATAGAGTTAGACGAAAAGAAACTCTGTATGGGTTAGCAACAAAGTATAATGTGACTCAGGAAGAAATTAAAAAACACAATACCTCGCTATATTCAGAGAATTTAAAGAAAGGGGATCGCCTTCAAATTCCAATATTTAAAAAAGTAAAGAAATTACCTGAAATAATAGATTCATCAATTAAGAAATATGTTGTTAAACCTAAAGAAGGAAAGTGGAGAATTGCCTATAAGTTTGGTATTTCATTAGATGAATTGAATAACTTAAATCCAGACTTAGGTGGAGGCTTAAAAGTAGGTCAGATAATAAACGTTCCCAATATTGCAGATAATGAGATAAGGATCTTTGATGAATTCTATAGTTATTACGAAGTGTTACCTAAAGAAGGATTTTATCGATTAAAAATCAAACTTGGATTATCCCAGGAAGAACTCGAAAACTTAAATCCTGAATTGAGATCAACAGGTTTAAAGGCAGGAATGGTGTTAAAAGTACCTCTTAATTCATACGTTGATTCTGAAAATGCTAGTAAAGTAATAGTAAGTTTGGCAGATAGTATAAACAATTATACTGAAAAACACATAGTTGTAATGCTGCCTTTTAAGTTGCACACGGTGAATAGTGATTCCGTTTATGATGCCAGATATAAAATAAAGAATGATAAAACAATGAGCAGATCCTTAGATTTTCATTCAGGTATTTTGATGGCTATCGATTTTGCTAAGCGACTTGGCATTTCAACTAGGTTGGACGTTTATGATACAAAAAATCAGCAATCAGAAACAATGAATATTATTAGAAATAAAAACTTTACCGGAGTTGATGCTGTAATTGGACCTTTAATGAAGAACAATTTTGAAAAGGCCGCTTCAATGCTTTCTGACTATAATATTCCGATAGTATCACCTTTAACCAGAGAGGTTCGATTATATGATAACGTTTTTCAAAGCAGACCGTCTTCTGGTTTATTACAAGATAGAATAGTTCAATTCTTTAAATCGGATTCCTTGGTTAAGAAGGTTTATATCATTCATGATTCAAAAAATAAATCTACAGCAATGCTTTTAAAAAACAAGTTTCCAAATGCAGAAGTTATAAGTTCAAAAAAAGATAAGGAAGGAACGGACTTGAATTATGTATTGTTGGATGATTTTTTGATAGATAAGGAAGAAGGAATTAATATATTTTCTGAAGGCAGGAATATTGTTTTCCTTGAAACTACTGACACAGGTTTTGCGTCTAATGTATCAAGTATTTTGAATTCATTATCAAGTGAAGAAAAAGAAATCATTTTGGCTACCACTAATAAGAATAGTGCATTTGAAGGCGATAATATTTCAAATGTCTATTTGTCAAATTTACAGTTTCATTTTCCATCGATAAAGAAGGATTTTAACGAATCTAAACCAGATGATTTTGTCAGGAATTACAAGAAAAAATATGGTTTTACACCAAACAATTATGCTGTCAGAGGATTTGATTTGACAATGGATACTCTACTTCGTTTATCTTATGCAGGTAATCTTTTTGATTCAACAAACTTAGAATCTGAAACTACTTATACTGAAAATAAGTTTTTGTATAAAAAGAAACTGTTTGGAGGATATTATAATAACGCTTCCTATATTATTAAGTATAAAGATCTCATGATTGTAGAAGTTCAGTAATTGAATCTACAATAAGCATTTTTCATTCACGTTATTGACTTATATTATCTTGAGGTATGATAAATGTTGTCCATATTCTTTTATTTCTTGTCTTTTTCCAGCCAGTCGAAAATTCTTTATTATGGAGTGAAAATGACAGATTAGATTGGACTGATTTTAAAGGTGTACCAGATGTAAATATAGATGCTGCTGCCTTAACTGCTTCTGGTATTACACTTGAATTATCTGCAAAAACAACAAAAACCTCCTTAATAGAATATAATGCTCTCGTGGAAGCAAGGTTTTATCCGGATCAATCATGGTACAAAAGAGAATTCGCAAACTCCTTTGTATTAGCACATGAACAACTTCATTTCGATATTACTGAGCTATATGCCAGAAAGCTAAGACAGGCTATACAACAGGCCGCCTTA
The DNA here is from genome assembly GCA_963768245.1 of uncultured Flavobacteriaceae bacterium. Classification (GTDB taxonomy): domain Bacteria; phylum Bacteroidota; class Bacteroidia; order Flavobacteriales; family Flavobacteriaceae; genus Site-B1. The sequence continues at coordinate 209,378 of CAVYHG010000027.1, read as the reverse complement.
ACAATAAATATAAAGAAGGAAATCTTTAGATTAAATAAAATTATAAATAAAGAATTAAAAGAAAGGCAACAGCATTATGATAGAGATTCTAACTTTAGTAGAAATAGAGAAACACAACGTAATTGGCAAAGTATGATCTATAATGAGCTGAAAAAGCTATCTAAATATAAATAAGTTTGGATTTAAATTCTGGAAAAGATTTTCTAATAAAAATGGCTCATACTAAAATGCCATTTGGGAAATATAAGGACTACTATTTAATCGACATTCCGGAGTATTATTACGCATGGTTTAAACAAAAAGGTTTTCCAAAATCCAATTTAGGTAAAATGATGGAACAAATGCATGACGTCAAAATCAATGGTTTAGAGGAGCTTATAAGGAATATTAAGAAGCAGTTTCCAAAAGAATAATATTTATCAACAATCGGGCGTAAGTAATTAATAATCCAATCAAAATCACTAAATTTGTCCGCGTTAACAACGCAACATGACAACTAAATATATTTTTGTAACAGGAGGAGTTACTTCATCATTAGGAAAAGGTATAATAGCAGCTTCTCTGGCAAAATTACTTCAGGCCCAAGGTTACAGAGCAACTATCCAAAAATTAGATCCTTATATTAATGTTGATCCAGGTACTTTAAATCCATATGAACATGGTGAATGTTATGTTACCGATGATGGTGCAGAGACAGATCTCGACCTTGGTCACTACGAACGCTTCTTAAATGTGCCAACAAGTCAAGCAAACAATGTTACAACAGGAAGGATCTATCAAAGTGTAATTGAAAAAGAGAGAAGAGGAGAGTTTTTAGGTAAAACAGTTCAGGTTATTCCTCATATTACCGATGAGATAAAAGAACGAGTACAGATCCTTGGCAAATCTGGTGAATACGATATAGTAATCACAGAAATTGGGGGAACTGTAGGTGATATTGAATCCTTACCGTATGTAGAAGCAGTAAGACAGATGAAATGGGATTTAGGAGAACAAAATGTCATTGTAATTCACTTAACATTAATTCCTTACTTATCTGCTGCTGGAGAATTAAAAACAAAACCAACCCAACATAGTGTTAAGACATTAATGGAAAGTGGTGTTCAGGCAGATATATTGGTTTGTAGAACCGAGCATGAGTTGAGTGACAGTATTCGGACTAAAATTAGCTCGATTTTGTAATGTAAGAGAAGAAGCAGTTATTCAGTCTATTGATGCATCAACAATTTACGATGTTCCAAATTTGATGCTGGAGGAAGGCTTAGATAAGGTTGTACTAAAAAAATTAGGATTAAAAAGTTCTGTTCCGGATCTAAAAATTTGGAATAAATTTTTAGATCGTTTTAAAAATCCAAAGACTGAAGTTAACATTGGACTTATTGGGAAATATGTTGAATTACAAGATTCCTATAAATCTATTTTGGAATCGTTTATACATGCAGGAGCAGAAAATGAAGTTAAGGTTAATGTAGAATCAATACATTCAGAATATTTAAAAGAAAATAATACACTTTTAAAATTATCACATTTAGATGGAATTTTAGTGGCTCCAGGATTTGGAGAACGAGGAATAGAAGGAAAAATTGATGCTATTAAATATGTAAGAGAAAATAATGTACCTTTTTTTGGTATTTGTTTAGGTATGCAAATGGCAGTTATTGAATTTTCCAGAAATGTATTGGGACTTAAAGATGCAAATTCCACCGAGATGGATGAAAAAACAACACATCCTGTTATTAGCTTAATGGAAGAACAAAAAAATATCGTTAATAAAGGAGGAACCATGCGTCTTGGTGCATGGGAATGTGAATTGAAAACTGATAGCATTGCTTTTAAAGTATATGGAAATACAAACATTATGGAACGTCATAGACATAGATATGAGTTTAATAATAAATATAAGTCCCAAATTGAGGAAGCTGGAATGATGAGCTACAGGATTTAATCCAGAGACTGGCTTGGTAGAAATTATCGAAATTCCAGATCATCCTTGGTTTGTAGGTGTTCAATACCATCCTGAATATAAAAGTACTGTTGCAAATCCACATCCTTTATTTGTAGCATTTGTAAAAGCAGCAATAAATTTTAAGAAAAATAGAAACAGTGTCAGTATGGCACAAAAATAAAGTTGGTCAGATTATTGACTAAGTGGTACTATCCCATTGAAAAATGTGGAATAAATAAAGAATATGGAAGAAAAAAAGATTAGATATAAATTCAATAATTGGATTCGTCCTTATTTTTGCAATTTTATTATTTATGCTGTGGCAAAATCAGCCAACTCCTGAAGAACTTGAAGCACAGGAAAAAGCAAAACAAGAACAAGTAGAAGCTGAAAAAAAAGCACAAGAAAGTAAATCAAAAGAAGATTTTGTTGTTACTCCCGAAGAATTAATAGTTAATTCAGCTACAGACTCATTAAATAATCAAGCTTTAAATACTAAATATGGAGCATTTGCTTATTCGGCTACATTGCCTTCTGCAAAAGATGAATTTACTCGAGTCGAAAACGAGGTTCTGGATCTAAAATTTAATAATAAAGGTGGATATTTAGCCGAAGTTAAACTTAAGCAGTTTGTAGATTATGATTCCATCCCAATTCATCTAATAAAAAATAACAACTCTGGATTTAATTTAAATTTTGGCACAACAGATAGCAGAATACTAAATACAAAAGATTTGTATTTCGAACCAACTGTGACAAAAAATGGAGAAAACACAATAGTTTCTATGAAGCTAAAAGTGTCTCCTATTAAATTTTTGGAGTATCGTTATGTATTAAAACCAAACGATTATATGATGGATTTTTCCATTCAATCACAAGGGTTGAATAACATCATAAATAGTTCTCAGGAAATAAATTTAGACTGGAAATTAAAAAGCTATAGGCATGATAAAAGTATTACTTATGAAAATAGATATACAAGACTAACTTACCAACATGATGGCGACAGAATTGATAAATTATCACCGGCTGGAGAAGATGAAGAAGTAGAGAGTAACGTGTCCTGGTTGTCGTATAGACAACACTTTTTCAGTTCAATCTTAGTATCTGAAAAGCCTTTTAAAACAGTTACTTTATCAACAGAAGATCTGGTTAAAGATGAAGAAATTGATACAGTTTATACAAAAATATTTGCATCTAAAATTCCATTAGATTTGAATGCAGGCGAGTTTAATGAAGAATTAAATTTATATCTTTGGTCCTACCGATCAGAATGTTCTAAAGAATTATGGCAAAAATTTAGAAGACGCAATACCACTTGGTTGGGGAATATTTGGTTGGATTAACAGATATTTGTTTATCCCATTATTTTCCTTTCTAAGTTCATTCTTACCCTATGGTATTGCCATTATTGTCATGACGATTCTAATTAAACTGTTAATGTCATTTGTACAATACAAACAGTTTTTATCTCAAGCGAAACTTAAGATTTTAAAACCTGAATTAGACGAAATACGTGAAAAGTATAAGGATAATAAAATGAAGGCGCAGCAAGAGACTATGGCACTTCAGAATAAGGCTGGAGCAAGTCCATTAAGTGGTTGTTTACCTGCTTTAATACAATTGCCTGTATTCTATGCATTATTTCAGTTTTTCCCTTCTGCATTCGATTTAAGACAGAAAAGTTTCCTTTGGGCAGAAGATCTGTCTTCTTACGATGCTATAGCAAAATTGCCATTCAATATTCCATTTTATGGAGATCATGTTAGTTTGTTTCCAATATTGGCATCCGTTGCAATCTTCTTTTATATGAGAATGACTACTGGTCAGCAAGCAGCCATGTCTCAGCCTACACAAGAAGGCATGCCTGATATGCAAAAAATGATGAAATACATGATCTATTTCTCTCCGATCATGATGCTATTTTTCTTTAATAATTATGCTTCCGGATTGAGTTTATATTATTTCATATCCAATTTAATTAGTATTGGGATTATGATAGTGATAAAAAATTACATCTTAGACGAAGAGAAGATACATGCTCAAATTCAAGTCAACAAGGCAAAACCTAAAAAGAAAAATCGTTTTCAGGAAAAAATGTCAAAGATGATGGAACAAGCTGAAGCTCAAAAACAATCTCAGCAAAAACGAAAAAAATAAGTTGATTAAGCTGTCATTTTTGGCAGCTTTTTTGTTTAAACAATTTCATAAATCAGATATCGTTATTAACCATATGAAGTTATTACTATCATTTCTTTTATTAATTGTATCCAGTTTTTCTTTTTCACAGGACATCAATAAGTATGATTCCAATGGCAATCGTCATGGTATTTGGCAAAAGAATTTTGAAGGAACTAAAGCGATTAGGTATGAAGGTGAGTTTAAACATGGCAAAGAAGTGGGCTTGTTTAAATTCTATAAGTATATAGATGAGAAAAGTGTTCTATCTGCAACAAAGCAGTTTAATGATAGTAATGATATAGCAGAAGTTAAGTTCTATTCATCGCAAGGTCAGGTTATCAGTAAAGGTAAAATGATAGGTAAAAAATTTGTTGGCCCATGGATTTATTTTCATAAGAATTCAGAAAATATCATGCGAATAGAGGAATATGATAATTTAGGGTTACAACAAGGAGAATTACGAGTTTATTTCGAAAATGGAGAATTGGCAGAAAAATCCAATTATTTGAATGATAATCTCGAAGGAAAATCTTATTGGTATAATGAAAATGGAATCAAAATAAAGGAGTTTACGTATAGGAATAATGAATTACATGGACCTTCAAAATATTATTCCAATTCGGGTGAATTATTGATCGAAGGATCTTATAAGAATGCGAAAAAACATGGCATTTGGAAATACTACGAAAATGGCGAACTCAAAGAAACTAAAGATTTTACAAGGCGTAGTAAAAATCCATACAAAAGAAAAGCTCCTTAATTCAAGGAGCTTTTCTCATTTAGACCATATGCTATTAATCAATAAAATTGGGAAATTTACAGTCTAAATTATATATAGATAATACTTAATTTATTTGGTGGCAATACTGTTTTATCTGCAACATGAATCACATCGTTAGACACTTGTAAATCAACAGCAATAATGTTACTTACTCTATTATTAGTATCAGTCAGAGTTACTTCGCTTGTTACAATCTCCACAATATCACCACCGTTTTTCGAGTTTATAATAAAGAACATATTTGACTAAATTACTGTTGATGTTTTATTTTAATTAAAATCCTCATTTATAAGTATCAGAACAAACAAATGAGGACTTTATTTATCAAATTAATCTTAATTCTAATTCAATGGGAAAAGTATCACTTTGTCAATCACGTGTACCACGCCATTTATCCCTTGTATATCTACTAGAGTTGTAACAATATTACTAACTCTATCATTTGCATCAGTCAAAGTAAATGCAGTCGCATCAGCAGTAATAGGACCACCTAAGGTAGTAACTGTTCCACTTTGTAACTGACTAGATTGTACGTTTGCGCCTACTATGTGATACAGTAAAACAGAATCTGTAGTTGCTGCATTTAATTCTCCGGAACCTTCTCCAAAACCTGTAAGACTTAGTTCAGCTAGGACATCTCCAAAGGCATCATTTGTTGGTGCAAAGACTGTGAATGGTCCAGCTGTAGCATCAGATACTGTTTCTATGTAAGGTACAGTTGGTGATCCTCCGTCAGCGAAAGCCAAAGCATCTACTAAAAGTGATAAAGCTGGATTTGTAGTTGCAAATGTAGCAATTGTTGGTAAAGTTATTACTCCATCAATAGCGTGAATTATTCCATTAGAGGCAACCACGTCAGCTACAGCAACGTTAGCCATACCGTTAAACGATACACCATCTGTTCCGTCAAAATATAAGCTTAAATTTTCACCACCTGCAGTTTCTGCAAGAGTATTGGTGTAGCCTGATGCTCCCGCTAGGTCACCTGATGAAACCGACCCTCCGATAACATGATTCAATAAAATTTGAGTTAATGGTCCTTCTTCTGGAATTGCAGGTAGTGCAGCGAACGCATCGTCTACAGGTGCAAGTACTGTGAATGGTCCTTCTCCTTGTAACACGCTTACGAAATCTGTTGCTGGCGTTAAAGTTGTCAAAGCAGTAACTAAAGTTGAGAAACTAGGATTTGCAGTCGCAAAAGTTACAATGTCTGGTAATCCAATGACTGCGTCTACGACGTGTACTATTCCGTTAGACGTACCAATGTCCGCAGAACCTGGTACTACAGAAGATACATTATTAAAGCGCACTCCGCTAGAAGTATCATAATATATACTCATGGCATTACCACCAGCGCCAGTCGCATTTGTTGATGCATAACCGGATCCTGCAGCTTGTAAATCAGAAGCTAAAACTTCTCCTGAAATCACGTGATTCAAAAGGACTTGTTCTAAAGCTGCATCTGGTATGTCAGATACAGTTGCCCATCCATTGGCATTTAAAAAGGCTGTAAAAGCATCGTTTGTTGGAGCTAATACTGTAAATGGTCCAGGACCGCTTAATGTACCGTCTAATCCCGCTTCAACTACAGCAGCTACCAAACTACTTAAAATTGGAGTTGATTGTGCGGTTTCTACGATGTTAAATTCTTGTGGCATGATCATAGGATCATTGTTGTCGTCGTCACTACATGAGAATGACACTAATACTACTAATAATAGTAGTGGTAAGTTTTTCATTTTTTTTAAAGTTTTCATTTTTGCTGTTTTTAAATTATTATTGTTCAACAAAACTAAAAAAAGAATAAACAAAATATCTTATTAATATGTTAAAGTTATATAAATAAAAGTTAAACAAAATAATATACTAACAAATGGACCTGTATAATATAGTAGGATTTAATTTATCTTTGCAATTATAAAAAATGAAATGAAACGAGTTGTTATAGGACTTTCTGGTGGAGTAGATTCAAGCGTTGCTGCATATCTTTTAAAGGAGCAAGGTTATGAAGTCATTGGATTGTTTATGAAGAATTGGCACGACGATTCAGTAACCATTTCTGATGAATGTCCATGGTTAGAGGATAGTAATGACGCTATGTTGGTTGCAGATAAATTAGGAATTCCATTTCAAACAGTTGATTTGAGTAAAGAGTATAAGGATCGGATTGTGGATTACATGTTCAATGAATATGAAAAAGGAAGAACACCAAATCCGGATGTACTTTGTAATAGAGAGATAAAGTTTGACGTTTTTATGAAGATTGCATTGGAGTTGGGTGCAGATTTTGTCGCCACTGGTCATTATTGTAGAAAAGGAATTCTAAATAAAGATGGCAAAGAGATATTTCAACTTCTTAAGGGCAAAGACAATAATAAGGATCAATCTTATTTTTTGTGTCAATTATCTCAGGAACAATTGGCCAAATCATTGTTCCCTATTGGCGAACTAACAAAACCCGAAGTAAGAAGAATTGCCAATGAATTGGATTTAATTACAGCTGAAAAAAAAGATTCTCAGGGTTTGTGCTTTATTGGTAAAGTTAAATTACCGGATTTTTTGCAACAGCAGTTAAAACCAAAAGAAGGCGTAATTGTTGAAATTCCGAAAGCAACGGAATTATATGCTGAAAGAAAGTTGAATTTTGATTCTGAAGAAGAAAAATTGAAATTTTTATCTAGTAAATTGGAATACTCCATAAATGATGGAAAAATAGTAGGGAAGCATCAGGGAGCACATTATTTTACTAAAGGTCAGAGAAAAGGATTGGCTGTTGGAGGAACTCCAGAACCTTTGTTTGTAATTGAAACTGATGTAAAACAAAATATTATATATACTGGGCAAGGTAAAAAACATCCTGGATTATTTAGAAAGGCTTTATACATTAATAATAATGAATTACACTGGATACGTAAGGATCTGGAATTAAAGATTGATGAATCCATGAATGTTATGGCAAGGATCAGATACAGACAACCGTTGCAAAAAGCAAGAATTCACAAAGTCGATTCTGGTTTATATATTGAATTCGAAAAGGCTCAGTCGGCAATAACTGAAGGTCAATTTGCAGCTTGGTATATAGATGAGGAGTTGGTTGGTTCCGGAGTAATTTCTTAAATTGCATAAAAAACTATGAACCCGATGAAAAACAACCTACTATTTATTGTTTATATTTATTTATCAGATTAACTGCTTTGCTCAACAAGATGCTTGGGTATATTTGTCTGATAAAGAAAATGTTGCAGAATCGATATCAAACCCAATAACGATTTTAACACAAAAATCCATTGACAGAAAATTAGTTCATAATGTAACCATAGATGAAAGAGATGTTCCTGTAAATGAAGTCTACATAGCAGAAATAAAATCTCAAACTGGTATTTTGGTAATGGCAAAGTCAAAATGGTTCAACGCTGTTCATGTAAGAGGTACACAAACAGAAATAGAAGCACTATCAGATTTATCTTTTGTTAGTCATATTGATTTTGCTGATAAAAGTTTAAATAGCACCAGAACAATAGCTCACCAAAATAAATTTGAATTTGAAAATGTATCCACCGATTTCAATTATGGAAATGCTTTGAACCAAATTGAAATGTTCAATGGTGATGAATTGCATATTGCAGATTATACTGGCACAGGAATGACAGTCGCAGTGTTAGATGCAGGTTTTCCTAATGTACATGCTATAGAAGGATTTCAGAGATTAAGAAATGCGGGAAATATTTTAGGCACTTATGATTTTGTAGATCGAGATGAGGATGTTTACACAAATACTACAAGTAGTCATGGTACTTTAGTCTTAAGCGATATGGCAGGTCATATTCAGGACCAATTTGTAGGTACAGCACCGGATGCCTCTTATTATTTGTTTATTACAGAAGACGCACCTAATGAAAATCCAGTAGAAGAAAGTTATTGGGTGGAAGCCGCTGAAAGGGCAGATAGTTTAGGAGTTAACGTTATTAATACATCTTTGGGTTATACTACATTTGATAATTCTAACTATAATTATTCACCTTTAGATATGGATGGAAATACAGCTTTTATCACAAGAGGAGCTAATATCGCATATGAAAAAGGGATGCTTTTAGTAAATTCTGCCGGTAATTCTGGAAATAATAGTTGGGGAATAGTAGGCGCTCCTGCAGATGCATCAGGTGTTCTATCTATCGGAGCAGTAGATTCCAATGGAAATTATGCTTCATTTAGTTCGAGAGGAGATAGTACTCAACCAACTCAAAAACCTGATGTTGTTGCTCAAGGTCAATCTAGTTTTGTGATTACCCAAAACAATAGCATGACAACTGCTAATGGAACTTCTTTCAGTTCTCCAATATTAGCTGGCGGAATAGTTTGTTTGTGGCAAGCACTACCAACATTATCCAATGCACAAATAATGCATTTAGTTAGAGAATCGGCATCACAATTTAATAATCCTGATAATTTATTGGGTTATGGAATACCAGATTTACAACTTGCTTTTACGAATGGACTTTCATTGGTTGATAATGAAGATCAGGAATTGGACTTGAGAATTTATCCAAATCCTGTTTCCGATAAAATCGAATTAAATGTTCCTGAAAATGAAAAAGTATCCATCTATATATTTGATGTTTTAGGTAAGCTAGTAATTGAAAGCTATTTTGATAATGTAAAATCGAGTGTTGACTTAATTTCACTATCTAAAGGAATCTATATTGCTAAACTGCAGTCAGGAAACCTGTCGAATACAATTAAGCTTATAAAGGAGTAAATGAACAACAGAATTAAGCAATTATTCAACATCAAATATCCAATTATTCAGGCAGGAATGGTTTGGAACAGTGGTTGGAGATTGGCTTCTGCAGCCAGTAATTCAGGAATTTTAGGATTAATAGGTGCTGGGTCCATGTATCCTGACATTTTAAGGGAGCACATTCAAAAATGTAAAAAAGCTACTGATAAACCATTTGGAGTTAATGTACCTATGCTATATCCCAATATTGATGAGATCATGAATATTATTGTTGATGAAGATGTAAAAATTGTCTTTACTTCAGCAGGAAATCCAAAAACTTGGACGAAATGGCTGAAGGATAAGGGAATTACTGTTGTTCATGTCGTGAGCAGTGTAAAGTTTGCATTAAAAGCCCAAGAAGCAGGAGTAGATGCAGTTGTAGCTGAAGGTTTTGAAGCAGGTGGACACAATGGAAGAGAAGAAACAACAACCCTTACTTTAATTCCAATGGTAAAAGAGCACTTGAATATACCTTTGATAGCTGCAGGAGGAATTGCCACAGGAAGAGCTATGTTAGCCGTTATGGTTTTAGGAGCTGATGGAGTCCAGATTGGAAGTAGATTTGCAGCGAGTGAAGAATCATCTTCTCATCAAGCTTTTAAGCAAGCTATTGTTGATGCTAAAGAAGGAGATACCCAACTCACTTTAAAGGAATTGGCACCTGTCCGATTAATTAAGAATAAATTCTTTATTAAGGTTCAAGAACTCTACAAAAAAGGCCCATCTGTTGAAGAATTAAAGGAATTATTAGGTCGAGCTAGAGCCAAAAAGGGTATGTTTGAAGGAGATCTTGAACAAGGTGAATTAGAAATTGGGCAGATTTCGGGTTTAATACATGAGATAAAACCCACCAAACAAATTGTAATAGGACATTATTACAGAATTTGAGGAAGCTAAGCAAAACATTATTGATATGTAAAAAAAAAGAGGAAATTAAATTCCTCTTTTTGTTTGAACCTTTTAGCGTTTAAAGATTATAATTCCCTCAAAATATAATAATAGCCAAAAAGCTTCATATAAAATTAAGTACTTACATAAAGAATGATGTAAGAATTAATGCTCTACTAAAATACTACATTAACATATTACAAATTAAAAAGTCATTCAAACTTTATTAACAATTTATCAACTAGCTGATTAACAGAATATAAGTTTAGTTAATAATATTATAAAAAGGCAATTTTTATTATAAAATAGGAAATATATCTTACTATTTTTTATAAATAATGTTCAAAACTAACCCAAGAATGATCATAAGAATACCTATTAGACTCCAAATATCATAAACTTCGTGCAGTAATATGACTCCAATTACTACGGAAAAAATAACCTCAATATATTTCAAAGGTGCAATAATATTTACTGAGGCTATTTGAAATGCCTTGGTCATATAGAGCTGGCCATAAAAGCCATACAAACCCATGCTTAATAGAGGCAGCCAATCTTCTTTTTGAGGAGTTTTCCAATAAAATATTGATATAACACCTCCAACAATAGTGCAAAAGACCATAAAATAATTTACTACGATCAAAGGATGTTCAGTAGTCCCAATTTTATTTAATAGAATATATACTAAACCACCAAAGAATGCTGAACCCAGAATTAAGGAAAGACCTACAGAATTTATTTCAATTTCTGAAAATTTTAATATTACAACTCCTCCAAACGCAATAATAAAGAATAGCCATTGAATAGGAATTATTTTTTCTTTTAACAAATAGATGGCTAAAATGGCTCCAAAAATTGGGGATAGGTACCGCAGTGTTACAGAAGTTCCAACAGGAAGATATTTTAATGACATAAAAAATAATGACATGGACATAAATCCAACGAAGCTTCTAAGTAATAATAATTTATTGTTGTTGCCAATAATCGGTAATTTATGATAAATTATAAATCCGGTTGTAAAAAATAAAGAACCAAGAGATCTGAAAAAAACTAGTTGATACGTATCATAATAAATTAATTTTTTGACTGTTACATTCAATAAAGTAAAGGCAAAAGTGCTCAATAACATGCATAGAATGGCTTTCTTGATCAAAATAGAAGTGTTAGTTTTAGGGTATTAAATTAATCAAAATTAATAACCATTTATTGCACTATTGAGGATAAATAAAAATATTTTTCATTTGTATTTTCAATAATCAATAATTCGAAAAACTAAAACCTAAGCATTACTTTAGCAAAATGGTTTTAAGCAACTATACTAAAGAATTCAAATACAATTGGCAACTCGCTGCTCCTGTTATGTTAGGTATGCTTGGGCATACCTTTGTTGGGTTCGTAGATAATATTATGGTTGGACAATTGGGTACAGCAGAGTTAGCCGCTGTATCTTTAGGCAATAGCTTTATGTATATAGCTATGTCTATTGGAATAGGATTTTCTACTGCAATAACTCCTCTAGTTGCAGAAGCAGATGGAGAAGAAGATTTCGAGAAAGGTAAATCCTCCTTTAAACATGGACTGTTTTTATGCACAATTGTCGGAATTGCGGTTTTTTTGCTAGTTATGGGTTGCATTCCTTTAATGAATCATATGGATCAACCTTTAGAAGTAGTAAAATTAGCTGTTCCTTATCTGCAATTCGTTGCAATTTCGTTAATTCCACTGGTAGTATTTCAAGGCTTTAAGCAATTTAGTGATGGCATGTCCATGACCAAGTATCCTATGTATGCAACACTTATAGCCAATGTTCTGAACGTATTTCTTAACTATATTCTGATTTTTGGTAAACTCGGATTTCCAGCAATGGGAATAGTTGGAGCCGCATATGGTACTTTAATATCCAGAATGGTTATGGTAGTGTTTTTATGGTATTTATTAAATAAGAATGCCAAATCAAGGAATTATCTTCATGATATAAAAGTTTTTCTGTTAGATAGATTAATGCTGAAAAAACTGATTAATCTTGGAGCTCCAAGTGCGATGCAAATGTTTTTTGAAGTTGCCATATTTACTGCTGCAATTTGGCTAAGTGGTTTACTTGGAAAAAATCCTCAAGCTGCCAATCAAATAGCCATAAATTTAGCTTCAATGACCTTTATGGTGGCTATTGGTTTAAGTGTGGCTTCAATGATAAGAGTTGGAAATCAAAAAGGACTAAAAAATTATGTAGAGTTACGTAGAATAGCATATTCAATTTTTCTACTCGCGGCTATTTTTGCGAGCCTGTTTTGTATTATGTTTTTTGTTTTACATAATCATTTACCAAAACTTTATCTAGACTTAGATGACTTATCCAACTTAGTTGACAATACAGAGGTAGTAAGCATAGCCTCAAAGCTTTTGATATTGGCGGCAATATTCCAATTAAGTGATAGTTTGCAAGTGGTTATTTTAGGGGCTTTAAGAGGGTTACAAGATGTTAAAATTCCAACCATCATTACATTTATAGCCTATTGGGTTATAGGTTTTCCAATAAGCTTCTTTTTAGGTAAAGAAGAAGCGTATGGAAGTTTTGGAATATGGTTAGGGTTATTGGCAGGATTAACATCGGCTGCAATATTATTGTATATTAGATTCAATTATTTAACTAAAAAATTAATACGATTAGAGCATGGAACTTCCTAAATTTATACTTGGTGATAACACAGACTATTCAAATGCAATTTTTGTAATTCATACAGAATTCCCAAGATTTATAATGAATTTGGAGAATGATGAAGTGGAGTGGCTCGAGGACTTTGACCCAACAGATCAAAAGGAATTGGAAATCGAAACCGAGAATTTGATTAAACTGGCTTCAGAATTTTATGACAGAGAGGTATCTCGGTATGAAGAGTAATATATGTTAGATCAATTAATACATTACGATAAAGAACTTTACTTATTCTTAAACAATTTAGGAACCGCCTCCTGGGATGGATTTTGGATGTTTTATACGACAAAATTCAATTGGATTCCTTTTTATGCCGTATTACTCTACTTAATATTTAAAAATTTAAACAAAAAAACATTTATTCTTTCATTGTTTGTGATCACTTTAATGATTGTTTTTACAGATCAGGTAACAAACTTGTTTAAGGATGGTTTTGAACGCTTAAGACCTTGCTATGATGAGGAAACTAGGGATCTGATGAGGCTGGTAAAATCTACTTGTGGCGGAAAGTTTAGTTATTTTTCTGGCCATGCGTCTAATTCTATGGCTGTAGCAGTATTTGCCGGATTAGTTTTAAAGAACAGATATAAATATTTAGTTTTTTTACTACTTCTTTGGTCAGCACTTATGGCTTACAGTAGAATTTATATTGGCGTGCATTTTCCTCTTGATGCAATTAGTGGAATGCTATTTGGAGGATTTTCAGGGTTTATTTTTTATAAGATTCTTATATTTCTTCAGACTAAATTTACTTCTTAGTTAGGATATAGTAATCGGTTTTTAATCTGTCTTTATAATTCTTTTTTCCTTTTTGCATTGGATTTAGATCAAAAGTAGATTGATATTTTATGTCATAATCTCTAAAAGTTTCTAAGATTTTTTCTTTCGTATTAAATTCTGTTAGTAATCCTAAAGTTTCAGTTGAGTCTTTCAATTTTTGATATGGTGTTATTTTATCACCATAATCCCAAATTATTTCAGGAGAAAGAGATCCAAAACTATAAATATTAAAATTTTCAGTATTAGATCTTAATGAAGATATGGATTGGTAATTTTTATTCTTCACTAATGCTTTAGACAAAGGTAATCCGGTTAGTAAAATTAGACTGAAGAATAAAACTGATAAATAGAAGACTTTTTTTACTTCTTTTTTAATAAGGAAAACAATTAGGAATATTCCCGTTACAAATAAACATATTGATGCAATGACAAAGTTTAACCAATATCCTGATAGATTTTCTTTTAAAAGAAAATAGGCTATGAAAGGAAACACAATACCAATCAATGCAATTAAACTAAAATTGAAATAAACTGGTATAGTTTCAAGCTTATTCATAGAATTTTTAAACTCTCTAATAATATATTCAATATAAAAACCGGTATTAATTGCTAAGGGAATTAAAACAGGCATCAAGTATCTTGATTTCTTCTCTGGAATTATTGAAAGTAATATTACCGAAATTAATACCCACAAAATGCTAAACTGGTAACCTTTTAGGTTACTTACTTTATCTTTTAAATAAGGATATAATAAGCTTAAAAAAGCCGGAATAGTCCACAATCCACTTTGAGTGAAGAAACTCCAATAATAATAAAATGGTCTAACATTATAACTGGACCAATTTCCTGTTTCCTTTTTAGCCATTTCCAGAAAACTTTCGGGATCTGCTATGCGAACGTAAAGAAACCACCAGCCTCCAATTAACAATGCTATAACCATCACTAAAATTAATCGAACAATGTCAGCTTTTTTAAATGTGTAGATTAACCCGAAGGATATTAAAAAAGGTATTAATAGAGCGTAAAATGATATAGGTCCTTTACTTAAAAATGAAAATCCCATAAAAAGTGCTGATAGTAATATATATTTAAATTTCTTTTTTTTATCGAATAACAATATCAAAAAGTAAATGCCTACAAACATAAATCCATGATTATAAATATCCCATGGAGCTTCTATTGTTATTCCTATTGCATAAAAAGACGAAACAAGAATAAGAGCATTTATAATACCATGAAACTTATTTTCCAATAGCTTTAAAGAAAAATTATAGGTCGAAATACCTAATAAAATAATCATTAATACTGATGGAAGTCTTAGTAAAAAAATGCTTTTAAATCCAGAAGTATAACCAAATAGAGCTGTGATCCATGTGGGCAAAGGAGGCTTTTGATATCGTGCTTCACCATTTATTGTTGTTAGAAGCCAATTTCCATCATTAACCATTTCTCTCGCTGTTATAAAATTGCGAGCTTCCATAATTGTTACGTGCAAAACATCTAGATTAGGGAGTAGCATTATTAGAACAAAGGCAGAAATGCTAAGCTTAGGATATTTTTCAATTGCCCTAATCATGTTTTTTTAATAACATTAAATTTCTAATATAAATTGTAGCACCTAAAATATGACCTACAAATAAGACAGGATCTCTTCTTATAATGGCATAACATAATATCAATAAAGAGCCAATTAAACTTAATAGCCAAAATCCGAAAGGTAAACTGGACTCCTTCTTTTTTTCAGAGTATATCCATTGATAAACAAATCGCAAGGTAAATACTACTTGCGATATAATTCCAAGAATAAGTAACCACAAAGGAATAGCCTCATTTCGGAATAAATTATCGACATCTATAACATTGTTATTAAAATAGTAAAGTCCGATCAAAATTGGAAAAATGAATAAAAATCCTCTAAATATTTTGGGAACTTTGTTCCACTGTTTTTGCAACTGTAAATTCCGAATATAAATGAAGTAAGTCAATATTTGTCCAAGCATAATAGCAAAATCATCTCGCAAATAGCCGTAAACAAATAGGAGGAAAGATGCTACTAAACTCAAAGTCCAGAACAAAACAGGAGTAGTTACCTTTTTTTGTTTTTCCGACGTTAACCATTGTACAATCAGTCTAGAAGAAAATAGGATTTGAGCAAGGAATCCGATACTATATATTATCCAGCTACTCATTAACCTTTTTTAGCGACTTCATAGTTAATATACTTCTTTTTCATCCATAAATAAGCGAAACAATCCATTAATGGTCCAAGAAGTCTATTCCAAAGTCCATACTTACCTTTTCCTGCCAGTCTGGGAAAATGCCTAACAGGTATTTGTTTGATCTTACCGTTTTGTAATAGAATCATGGCAGGTAAAAAACGGTGCAATCCTTTAAACATGGGAATTCTTTTGGCTTTTTCTGTTTTAATGACTTTAAGAGGACAACCAGTATCATCCATACCATCATGAGTAAAACTGCGTCTGATACCATTCGCAATTTTAGAAGACATATTTTTAACAAAACTATCTTTGCGATCGGCTCGTACTCCTGTCACAAGGTCATATTCCTGAATTTCATCCAATAATAAATTAAAATCTTCCGGGGCTGTTTGCAGATCAGAATCAATATAACCAACCAACTCAGTATCAACAGCATCAAAACCCGCTTTAATGGCAGCACTTAAGCCTTTGTTCTCTTTAAAGCTAATAAAACTAAAAGCTTCATTTCTTTCACATATATCTTCAATTAAAGATTGACTATTGTCTTCTGAACCATCGTTAACCAATAATATTTTTGTTGTTTTTTTAGCTATTTTGATATAGTCTAGAAGCTCTTTTTCTACCCTTAATAGGTTTTCTTCCTCATTGTAAACCGGAACAATAATGGTAAAATGATAATTCATGTAGATGGTATTATATTATGCAAAAGTATTCAATTTTTTAAATGATATTTGTCAATAATAAACAATCCATTTTCCAAATTCTTTTTTATTTGTAAAGGCTAGTTCAATAAATTTAACATCATTTCTAAAATTATCACGTTTTCTCATTAGCAGAACAGAATTGTTTTCGATAAGTTTCTTTACTTTTTGCTTACCTGAGTCTGTTTTTAAATCAATCAGGTTTTCCTTCCAATTCGCATCTTTTTCAAATTGAGTCTCTCTTTGTGCCGTATTATGTCCATTATTTATTGTCACAATATTTTTATCAGAATAAAAATTAGTGGAAGCTAGTAAATAATTAAAAACGAGAATATTATCTATTCCTTGTAGATCGTTGTCAATAAAATGGATGGCTTTTTTAGGGCAATTCAAAAGATTTTCGTTTTGAATTAAAAATTGGGTTCCTGAAACCAGAATAATACAACCTAAAATAAATCCTAATACTGCAGTCTTTAAATACTGATCCAGGAATCTTTTTTTAAATACGATAATAGTAAACACTAAAGATAATACGATGATTAAAATGGCAGAAATAGTATTAAATTCAATATTCATATTTAAAAGCCTAATGCTAAGGATACCTAATAAAAAGATAAATATTAAAGCTAAAATGATCCTATTATAAATTTTTAATGATTTTGTTGAAACTTTCGATAGAGCTTTTGCAGTAGCTATAGAAACAAAACCAAACACAGGCAAAACATATAATATTAGTTTAGTTTTAAATATTGAGAAAATTATAACTAAGCTTATAATGGTTATGTATAACACGAACTCGATATTTTTAGTTTTTAGTAATCCTTTAAATTGGGTTTTTAAATAATGGCCTAAAATAAAAATCCACGGAAGACCTATTAGCGGAATAGTAGCCAGATAGAACCAAAATGGTTTTGCTCTATTATAAGATTTTGAAGCAATCCTATTTACAATTTGATCTTTAAAAAAATAGTCCCAAAGCCTTTCGTTTTCAGAAACTACAACTAGATACCAAACAGTAGCGACTACAAAAAATAAGAGGATACCGAGAATATGATGGAGATTAGGTTTAAACTTCTCCTTGTATATAATTTTATAAATTATAATAAAAATCAGAGGAAAAAGTAAGGATACAGGTCCTTTTATTTCAAAACCAATTCCCAGAAACAAAAAAAATAAATACAGGAATAAAAGTTTATGGCTTTTAAACTTCCAATTTATCCATGAATAAATTGATGCCAAAATAAAGGTATTTAAATAAGCATCTGTCGTTAAGTTTCGCGAGGAAATCAGAACGATTGGTAATGAAAAATAAATGAGAGAAGCCGATAGAGCAATGTTTTTATTGTTGAATACTATTAATGTGATAT
Organism: uncultured Flavobacteriaceae bacterium; assembly: GCA_963768245.1. GTDB lineage: Bacteria > Bacteroidota > Bacteroidia > Flavobacteriales > Flavobacteriaceae > Site-B1. Next base: position 191,023 of record CAVYHG010000027.1, on the reverse strand, counting down.
GATATATGAGCAATATTTGAATGATAATCGCAAGCTGCATAAAAAACCTCGCACCAAATTCGTTCACCCCAAACAATTTATAACCTAAAGTAGTTATCTGGTAGGTAATGGGAGGTTTATGATAATGATATATTCCTAATAGTTTAGGGTGAATATAGTCATCTTTCTCGATCATTTCTTTACTTATCTGAGCATATCTAGCTTCACTGGTTTCCATAATTCCCCATTTTCCTAAGTTAAAATTTAGTAAAATAAAAGCTGTAAGGATTATAGTAATCAGTTTATAATTCATTCAGATGAAGTAATACAAGGTTGCAGTTAAATACTATGACCGATTATTCTTTAAATTCAATAAATAGTCAGCCGCAGCAAAAGGTGTCGTTTTATTGGATTCTATTAATTCCAGTTGATTTTTTAATTCTGTCTTAATAATTGTATCGTTAAAAAAATCATTCTTAAGTTGTTCCTCAATAGTTTGAATCAGCCAAAATTTATTTTGTTCTAAACGCTTATTTTTAAAGTATTTGTTTTCTGTCGTCAAATCTAAATATTCAAAGATCATACTCCAAATATCATCAATGCCTTTTTTGTTTAATGCACTACATAAAATTACCTTAGGTTGCCAGCCAGATTCTTTTGCAGGATAGAAATGCAAAGCTCTATTAAACTCTACTTTTGCTAGTTTAGCTGGTTTTAGGTTATCGCCATCTGCTTTATTTATCGCAATAGCATCTGCCATTTCAATAATTCCTCTTTTAATTCCTTGTAATTCATCACCAGCTCCTGCCAGTTTTAATAATAGAAAGAAATCTACCATACTGTGAACCGCTGTTTCACTTTGGCCTACACCTACAGTTTCTATAATAATGGTATCAAAACCAGCTGCTTCGCAAAGTATTATAGTTTCACGAGTCTTTCGAGCCACACCTCCCAAAGATTCTCCTGATGGAGAAGGGCGTATAAATGCATTTTTGTCTCTTACCAGATCATCCATTCTGGTTTTGTCACCTAAGATGCTGCCTTTACTTAATGTGCTGCTAGGATCCACTGCAAGCACAGCTATTTTTTTTCCTTTTTTCGTCAAGTGTTTTCCAAAAGATTCTATAAACGTACTTTTCCCCACACCTGGCACACCAGTTATGCCAATTCTTATTGAATTATTTGCATATGGTAAGCATCCTTTTATTAACTCATTGGCATTCTTTAAATCAATAGAATTCTTACTTTCAATCAATGTTATAGCTCTACTTAAAGCTGTAACGTCACCTTCCAAAATAGCTTGTAATAATTCATCAACTGAAGGTTTTGCTTTTCTTTTTTTCTGAATTTTAGAAATAGAAGATTTGTTGGTTATTTCAGGATCCTCAATTCCAGCTACGTTTTTTAAAGCACTTTTATTTTTGGTTTGTTTTGACAAGTAGTTTCAAATTTTTACTAAAAGTAATAAATCTGATCGTTAAACTTTCAATTTTGATTGTGCTAAATTCTTACCAACAAAAAACCCTATAATAGCAAGTATTCCATCTGCCAATAAAAACCAAGTTTCCTTTGGTAACATTATTATATTAAAAGCTGTTGCTGCTAACATCAATCCTCCAACTATATAAGAAGGTACCATACTTGTTTTAGATATTAATGCTGAAACAAGCATACCTATGACAATACCCATGAAATGTGCAATAACTACAAATATTTTCGATCCTGTAGGAATTAAATGCATGTTTTCCTTAATGGATTCCATATTCATTGGGTCAATTGATTCAGGTAAAGGAAACAGGTTATGACCAATAAGAGATTCAAAAATATAAACGACTAAAGAGGCAACTATAAAACCGACAATGGTTGCTAATACGTTTCTCATGATTATAATTTATTAGTTAGTAGAAGAAAGATAACAAAAAAAATCCTAAAATATATTTTCAGGATTTTCTACGTTTATTTTTTAACAAGCAAAAGATTGTTAATCTTCAATTAAAACCCATTCTCCTTTATTAATTAAAGGTTCTGCTTGTTTATACTTTAAAGTTTTGTTTTCTCCACTCATAACATGTTTAATAGTTACCCTATCATTTCGTCCAATTTTTGGTTTATCTCTAACAATGGTTTCTACAACTTGTTGTTGTCTTTGAGTATTTCCTGCAGCTCTGTTTTGAGCTGAACGTTCATCCATATTTGGAATTTCTTCCTTATTGGTTTCTAAGTTTTCTCTTTTTACTTGCTCTTGCTTCCTGAATTGTCTCTTGAGTTTCCTGTGGTAATTCTCCTTTAAATAAGAAAGAAATAACATCTTTATTCACTTCATCTATCATTCTTTTAAACAATTCAAAAGCTTCAAATTTATAAATTAATAAAGGATCTTTTTGCTCGTGAACAGCTAATTGTACAGATTGTTTTAATTCATCCATTTTACGTAAATGTGTTTTCCAAGCATCATCAACTAATAGCCAGAGTAATGTTTTTTTCAAAATCTGTAACTAACTGTTTTCCTTTTGATTCATAAGCTTTTTCAAGATCTGTAACTACTTGAAGGTTTTTGACACCATCTGTAAATGGTACTACAATACGTTTATATTGATCGCCTTGAGTTTCGTATACATTTTTGATTACTGGAAATGCCAATTCTGCATTACGCTCCATTTTTTCTTTGTAATGATCAAAAGCAGCTTTATATATCTTTCCAGCAATTTCTTGAATAGTGAGTTTAGCAAATTCATCTTCAGATAATTGGAGAACTCATAGAGAAATATCGAATCAATTCAAATTCAAAATTCTTAAAATCATTAGCATTCTTGTTTCTTTCTGCAATAATTTCAGAAGTATCATAAATCATATTGGCTATATCAACTCTTAAACGTTCTCCAAATAAGCATTATGACGACGTTTATAAACAACTTCACGTCTGTGCATTCATAACATCATCATATTCCAATAATCGTTTACGAACACCAAAGTTATTTTCTTCTACTTTTTTCTGAGCACGTTCAATAGATTTTGAAATCATAGAATGCTGAATCACTTCACCTTCTTTTAATCCCATTCTATCCATCATTTTAGCAATACGCTCACAACCAAATAAACGCATTAAGTTATCTTCTAAAGAAACATAAAATTGAGAACTTCCTGGATCTCCTTGACGACCAGCACGACCACGTAACTGTCTATCAACACGACGTGAATCATGACGTTCTGTACCAATAATTGCTAAACCACCAGCTGCTTTTACTTCATCAGATAATTTAATATCGGTACCACGACCAGCCATATTGGTTGCAATAGTTACTTGTCCAGGTTTACCAGCTTCTGCAACAATATCTGCTTCTTTTTTATGTAGTTTTGCATTTAATACATTATGAGGTATTTTTCTAATGCTTAACATTTTACCTAATAATTCAGAAATTTCTACAGAAGTTGTACCAATAAGAACTGGTCGTCCTGCTTGTGATAGATTGGTAACTTCATCAATAACAGCATTGTATTTTTCACGTTTTGTTTTATAAACCAAATCTTCTCTGTCATCTCTTGCAATTGGTCTGTTGGTTGGAATTTCAACAACATCTAATTTATAAATTTCCCAGAATTCACCTGCTTCAGTTACTGCAGTACCTGTCATACCAGAAAGTTTATGGTACATTCTAAAGTAATTCTGAAGTGTAACTGTTGCAAAAGTTTGTGTTGCATGCTTCAATTTTTACATTTTCTTTTGCTTCAATTGCTTGGTGTAATCCATCAGAATAACGACGACCATCCATAATACGACCTGTTTGCTCATCAACAATCATAACTTTATTGTCCATAACAACATATTCAATATCTTTTTCAAATAGGGTATAAGCTTTTAAGTAATTGATTTAGAGTATGGATACGTTCTGATTTAATACCGAAAGTCTCTGAATAATTCTTCTTTAAGTTCAGCTTCTTCTTCAGTTGCTAAACCTTGAGCTTCAATTTTAGCAATTTCAATACCAATTTCTGGCATAACAAAAAAATCTGGATCATCTTTACCAGAAAGGTATTCAACACCTTTATCAGATAATTCAATTTGATTATTTTTTTCATCAATAACATAATACAATTCTGCATCAACCTTTGGCATTTCCCGATTGTTATCTTGCATGTAAAAGTTTTCAGTTTTTTGAAGTAATTGTTTAATTCCTTCTTCACTTAAAAACTTAATTAATGCTTTGTTTTTTGGAATACCTCTAAAAACTCTGTAATAATTGAAAACCACCTTCTTTATCATCGCCTTCTGCAATTAATTTTTTAGCTTCTGCTAAAACACCTGTTAAATATTTACGTTGTACACTTACAATATCATCTACTTTTGGTTTTAATTCATTAAATTCATGTTCATCACCTTTTGGGATTGGACCAGAAATAATTAATGGTGTACGTGCATCATCAACTAAAACAGAATCAACCTCATCAACAATTGCATAATGATGTGGACGTTGTACTAAATCATCTGGTGAATGTGCCATATTATCACGTAAATAATCAAAACCAAATTCGTTATTTGTTCCGTAAGTAATATCTGCATTATAAGCTTTTTTACGTGCTGCAGAATTTGGTTGATGGTTATCAATACAATCAACACTTAAACCATGAAATTCAAAAATAGGTGCCATCCATGCACTATCACGTTTTGCTAAGATAATCATTTACAGTTACCAAGTGAACACCTTTTCCAGCTAAGTGCATTTAAATAAACGGAAGTGTTGCAACCAATGTTTTACCTTCACCTGTTTGCATTTCTGCAATTTTACCTTGATGTAATGCAATACCACCAATTAACTGTACATCGTAATGAACCATGTCCCAAGTAATAGGTTTTCCAGCAGCATCCCAAGAATTTGACCAAATAGCTTTATCATCGTCAAGTGTAACATAATCTTTAGCACCAGAAAATTCTCTATCAAAAGTTGTTGCTGTAACTGTTAATGTTTCATTTTCTTTACAAATCGTTTTGCAGTTTCTTTTACAACAGCAAAAGCTTCTGGTATGATATCGTTCTAAGGTGTCTTCAGTAACTTTGTATGACTCGATCTTTTAGTTTATCAATTTCGTTATAGATATCTTCTCGTTTATCAATATCTTCAGTTGTTTCCGCTTCTTGTAGCAATTCGTTTATTTTATCGTCATATGCTTTTCTTGCCTCAGCAATTTTATTTTTAAAAGCTTCAGTTTTCGCTCTTAATTCATCATGTGATAAGGCTTCTAATTCCTTCTCAAAGGCTTTTACTTTTTCTATTATGGGTGATAAGGGCTTTGACATCTTGTTTTGATTTGTCGCCAACAAATACTTTTAGTACTGAATTTAAAAAACTCATTTGTTTGTAATTTTATGATTTAATCAGGTATAACTGATCTATTTTTATATGTTAAGGCTTGCTATAAAAGTGTTTCAAAGATACATGTTGTGATGCGTTAATTGAAACAAATAGCAAATAAAAAAAGTCTCAAACATGAGACTTTTAACTAAATTTTAATACTTATTAATATTCATCCTCATTCCAGAGGTAATCTTCATCGGTTGGATAATCTGGCCAAATTTCTTCAATAGAATCGTAAGAATCACCTTCGTCTTCAATTGCTTGTAAATTTTCAACAACTTCTAAGAGGTGCTCCTGTTCTAATTGCGTAATCAATTAAGCTCATCTTTTGTTGCTGGCCAAGGTGCATCACTTAAATAAGATGCTAATTCTAATGTCCAATACATTTTTAATTCATTTAATTTTTTGCAAAAATAATTTTTTAGTTCAAATATGTCAAGAAAAAACTGAATTATTTAATCAATAATTTTAAGAACGTTTAATTTTAACTGAAACTTGTATAAACTAAACTGTTTTGCAGTGTTAATAATTTATATTTAGATGAGTTATTTGATTTTTCTAGGAATCCATTTAATTCATCTGCTTGTAAGATCATAAGACAACTTTCGTGCCAATACAAAAAGATAGTCAGAAAGACGGTTTAAATAAGTAAGAGTTTCAGGTTGGAAAGGTTCTAAATCGTTTAAATGCCGACTGCTAACGTTCCGCTCTTCGGCATACACATCGTGCTATATGACAGAATGACACAGTTTGATGCCCTCCAGGAAGTACAAAGTGGGTCATTGGTGGTAAACTTTCGTTCATTGTATCCATTTCTTTTTCTAAGAAGTTCAATATCTTCATCAGAAATTTTTGGAATGTTTAATCGTTCCTTACCACTTTTTAAAATTGCTTTTTCTGGATCTGTTGCTAAAATAGCACCAACAGTAAATAATTTATCTTGAATAGTTATTAGAATTTCTTTATAATGTGAGTCAATTTCTTGATCTCGAATTAAACCAATATGAGAATTGAGTTCATCAACAGTACCATAACTTTCAATTCTTATATGATGTTTTGGAACTCGTGTGCCTCCAAATAATGCAGTAGTTCCTTTATCTCCTGTTTTAGTGTAGATTTTCATTTTCCTCTTTCTTTTTCTTTTTTTCTAAATAGCTGTCTCGAAATCTTCTATGTTTTCTACTCCTGACTTTTCCTTGATTTTTCTTATAATTTATCAAAACAAATACAGCAACAATACCTATAACAATTATATAGATAATAACTTCTTTCATTTATTTCTTGTATCACTATCAATCATACCATCAATTAATCGAATGATTCTATGAGCTTTTGCAGCAATATCCTCTTCATGAGTTACAACTATTACGGTATTGCCATTTTTATGGATTTCATCTAAAAGATCCATGATTTCTTCAGATGTTTTGGAGTCAAGATTCCCTGTAGGTTCATCAGCAAGAATAATTGAAGGTTTATTAACCAAAGCTCTTCCAACCGCGACACGTTGTCGTTGTCCACCCGATAGTTGATTAGGTTTGTGATCCATTCGGTCGGCAAGACCAACATCTGTCAAAACTTCTTCCGCACGTTGTGTTCTGTCCTTTTTAGACATTCCTGCATAAATCATTGGTAAGGCTACATTTTCCAAGGCAGTGGTTCGTGGAATAAATTAAATGTTTGAAAAACAAATCCTATTTCATTATTTCGAATTTCTGCCAATTCATCGTCACTCATTTTACTTACATCCTTTCCATTTAGAATATAACTTCCTGAGGTCGGTGTATCCAAACATCCTAAAAGATTCATTAAAGTTGATTTTCCAGAACCAGATGGTCCCATAATGGCAATATAGTCACCTCGTTCTATATCCAGATCAATTCCTTTTAGTACATGAACAGTTTCTTGGCCTAAAGGAAAATCTCTAATAATATTTCTTATTTCAATAACATTACTCATATTTTCGGTAGTTATTTTAAAGTATGCAAGATACAGGATTTTTACTTTTTATATGACGTTATAAATGTAATCTTGTTACACTCTAATATTAAAATGTTGTTTTTCTTGTTCTGTTCTAAAAAAAACAATTCCCCAGAAAAAAGTGTCAATAGTTAATTTAACTTTGGGGTTCTGTTTAATAATATTCCAGGCTTCGGTCATTCCTTTAGACCAATGAATATCATCTAAAATAAAGACTGAATCATTATTAACTGTATTTAATAAAGTATTAAAATAGTTTATTGTAGCTTCTTTTTGATGGTTTCCATCTATGTAGATCAAATCGAATTTTTGACTTTTTAAATTATTTATTTCTTTATCAAATTCATTTATAATCAAATTGATGTTGTTCAGTTTATTTGATTTGAATTGTTCTTTTGCTATTGATGCAGTCTCAGGGCAACCTTCAATTGTAATGATATTAGCATTTGGATTACCAAGACTTAAAGCATAAGTTGACATTCCTAAAGAAGTTCCTAATTCTAGAATTGAACTTGGTTGAAAATACTTAACAATTCTATAAAGTAATTGAGCTCGTCTTTTAGTGATTCCTGCATTTTTAGAAATATCAGAAATTTTTCTTGAGTTGCTTGTTAAAACTTTGCTCCCTGCTCCAAAATCTTTGACTGAAATAGCTGATTTATTAGTTTTTAAAACACTGTGGTACTTCGCTATTATTGAATAATCTTTATAATTTTTTTTATCATAAATACATTTCGTGACCAAATCATATACAAAAGGGGAATGAATCCCATGTTGATTATTAGATCTCAAAATAAACTTTATGTATTCAAGTATCGTATGCAACACTAATCTTCAAGTTTTTCAGTAAGTTCAAACCATCGATTTTCTTTTTCTTCAATTTCATTTATTATTAATTGAAGTTTGTTAGAGAGTTCTTTTATTTGTTCTTGAGTTAAATCGGGATTATTGAACTGATCTTCATAACTCTTTTTATCCAATTCTAAGGATCTTAATCTACTTTCTAAGTTTTTGTATTCTTTTTGTTCGTTATAAGAAAGTTGAATATTACTATCTTTTTTCCATTCCTTTTTTTCAGTGGATTCATTTTTTGTTTTTGTTTCAGGGGGTTTACTATCTTCATAGGTCCTAAAATCGGAATAATTACCAGGAAAATCTTCTATAATACCTTCTCCTCGAAAAATCAACAAATGATCTACGATTTTATCCATAAAATAGCGATCATGAGATACGACTATAAGACAACCTGGAAAATCCAACAAAAATTGCTCTAAAACATTTAATGTAACAATATCAAGATCGTTGGTAGGTTCATCTAATAATCAAAAAGTTAGGATTTTGAATTAAAACTGTACATAAATAAAGACGTTTTAGTTCACCTCCACTTAATTTTTCAACAAAATCATATTGTTTTTTTCTATCGAATAGAAAGCGTTCCAATAATTGTTGGGCACTTATTTGTCTTCCTTTTTTTAGTGGAATGTAATCTCCATATTCTCTAATAACATCTATTACTTTTTGACCGGATTTTATCTTAATTCCATCTTGAGTATAATACCCAAACTTTACGGTTTCACCAATAACAATTTTCCCTGAGTCTGGAACAAGACTTCCTGTTAATAAATTAAGAAAGGTAGATTTTCCAGTTCCATTTTTACCAATTATTCCGATCCTTTCTCCCTTTTTAAAACCATAATTAAACTTGTTTAAAATGATTTTATCGTCAAAGAACTTAATTAAATTATGCATCTCAACGATCTTGTTTCCAAGTCGCTCCATATTTATTTCTAATTGAATAATATGGTCTTTTCTCCTTTGATGAGCTCTATGTTTAATGTCTTTAAAATCATCAATCCTTGATTTAGATTTGGTTGTTCTAGCCTTAGGTTGTCTTCTTATCCAATCAAGTTCTTTTTTATATAATTGTTTTGCTTTATCAACTTCTGTATTTTCTTGGTTAAGTCTTTCTTCCTTTTTCTTTAGGTAATAAGAATAGTTTCCTTTATAAGTATATAATTGTCCGTTATCAAGTTCAATAATCTCATTACAAACTCTTTCAAGAAAATATCTGTCGTGTGTAACCATGAACAATGTTATTTTTTCTTTTTTAAAAAATTCTTCCAACCATTCGATCATTTCCAGATCAAGATGGTTTGTTGGTTCATCTAGAATTAAAAGATCAGGGCTATTAAGCAATGTACTTACTAAAGCCAGACGTTTTTTTTGTCCTCCGGAAAGTGTACTGACCTTATCCTGTAAATTTTCGAGTTTAAATTTATAAAGAAGCTGCTTGTAAAGTGTTTCAAAAGACCAGGCATTATTAATTTCCATTTGTTCAAATGCTTTTTGGTATCCTTCAGAATTATCCGGATTTAAAAGCGCATCCTCATAAGTTCTTATTACATTAAGGATATGGTTATCATTATCAAAAATGGTTTGTTCAACTGTCAATTCTGGGTTTAATTCAGGTTCTTGAAGTAAATAGGAAATTTTCAATCCATTTCTAAAAACTATACTTCCTGTATCTGGATCATCATTTCCAGTTAAGATATTTAGTAATGATGTTTTTCCAGTACCATTTTTTGCTACAAATGCAATTTTTTCGTCTTTATGAATGCTGAAAGAGATATTCTTAAAAAGATTTAGTTCACCATAACTTTTAGAAATATTTTCAACTGTAAGATAGTTCATTATTCGATTTTTGCAAATAACGGATAAAAAACCAAAAAATCCGATAAAAGTTTTATTATTCACGATGAAAAGCTATATTTGTGACTTAAGAATATGCCTCATTATGAAAAAATTATGCTTAGCTATTGGTTTAATTTTTGTTTTATTTGCGTCTTCTTGCACAACCAATAAACAGGTTGTATACTTACAAGATAATGGAACTGTGTCTGAAGATTCTCTTTTGATTACATCTTTAGTTCAACCTTACCGAGTACAAACTAACGATATTTTGAGTATTACGGTTAAAGCATTAGACCCCGAATTAACCGCTATATTTAGATCCAATGTCTGAGACAGTAGGAGGTGCAACAAAATCAAGGTGGACTATATTTTAAAGGTTTTACAGTAGATGATCACGGTAAAATTAAATTTCCAATTTTGGGAAATATTTCAGTACTAGGATTGACAGTTGAGGAAATTGAGGATAAGGTGACGGAAGAGTTATTGAATCAATATTTTAAAGAAACAGCTCAATTATTTGTGACTGTTAAATTAGCTGGACTTCGTTTTACAGTTCTGGGAGAAGTAGGAGGAGGAGGGACAAAAACCTTGTTTCAGGATAAAGTAAATATTATTGAGGCTTTGGCCAATTCTGGGGATATTAAACCAACGGGAAACAGGAAGGATGTTCTAATTATAAGGCAATATCCTCAGGGTCAGAAAATTCATCATATTGATCTAACAGATCTATCAGCTGTTAAATCGCCATATTATTATGTGAAACCTAACGACATGATCTATGTAAAGCCTTTAAAAAGAAAATTTATAGGAACTGGAGAAACTGCTACTTCAAAATCTAACTCTGATGGCATCTATTTTTTCTGTAGTAGTATCAACTTATTTCTTAGCTAAAAATCTCTAATTAATTAGTTTATGAATGAAGAATTTGAATTTTTAGAGAAACAAAATATTTTTGATTTCAGGGCTTTTTTATTTAGAGCTTTAAGTTATTGGAAGCTATTTGTAGTCTGTATAGGTATAGGATTAATTATTGCCTATCAACTTAATATTAGAAAACAAAAGAGCTACAGATTAAGTACATCAAATTTCGATTCAGGATGACAAAAACCCGATGTTTACTTCCAATACAAGTTTAACTTTTAATTGGGGAGGAGTAACAGGAAAAGTACAAACTGTTGTAGTATCTCTTAAATCAAGATCTCATAATGAAAAGGTTGTTCAGACGTCTTAAATTTTATATGCAATATCTTAAACAAGGCAGATTTAGAATGGAAGATGTATACAAATCCACACCTTTTGTTTTTTACCCAACTGAAGATTTTGGACAATTACTTGGGCAAACCAATAAAAATTCATTTTCTTAAATAATAATGAATTTAAATTAGAAATTGATTTTCCTGGTACCAAAGCAGCTACACAAAATTATTTTAACAAAAAAAAATCTATTGTTGATGTTGAGTCAAGGACTATTGTCTAGAACATATAAAATTGGAGATTCAATAAACCTGCCTTTTTTGAATGGAAAAATTGAATTAGTAGATAACCGTACTATTAAATCAGGAGATGAATACTTTTTAAGATTTAATAATTTTGATGGAGTTGTGGCATCTTACAATGGAAGGATTAAGTGTTCAGAATAGTAAAGGATCTTCAATTTTAAATATTAGTTTAATTGATGTTAATAAAGCAAAGATTGTAGACTATCTGAATATGACTGTTGATGTGCTCGCTGAAGATCAATTGAATAGAAAAAATCAATTCGCCACAAATACCATAGATTTTATTGAAAATCAATTGGAAAAGGTTAAAAGTGAGTTAAGAACAAATGCCGATGAATTAAATACCTACAGAAGGAAGAATAAAATATTCAATTTAAGTGAAGAAAGTACTCTTTTATCAGAAAAATTAACAAATTACGATCTTGAAAAAGATGCTATTAACAGAAAACTTGCGTATTATGCAATTTTAAAAAATTATTTATTAAATAGCAAATCTTTTACAGATATACCAGCACCTTCCATTGCCGGAATAGATGATGCAAATATAGTCGGAAATGTTGGAAAAATTAATGAACTGTCAGTTCAAAGATCTCAACTTGAATATTCAGTCAGAAAAGATGCCTCTATTTTTAATGATCTTGATCGGCAGATTGAAGGTATTAAGGCTGTATTGCTTGAAAATATAAGTGCGGCTGATAATGTTTCCAAATCCCAACTTAAAAGCATTAATAACAAAATTTATAAAGCTGAAAATCAATTTTCTAAGTTACCTGAAGATCAACAGAGACTTCTTTCAATCGAAAGGCAATATAATTTAAGTGAGCAAACCTATAATGTGTTTTTAGTCAAAACTTGGAGAAGCAGGAATTGTAAAAGCTTCAAATATATCGGATATTCTCGTTATAGATTCTGCTAAAGATATTGGAGGAGGTTTGTTGGGGACAAATAACAATGCTAATTATTTTATTGCAATTTTTGCAGGTTTATTATTACCTTTATTATTAGCATTTATAGTAACGTTAACAGACAAGAACATTCATGGTCCTCAAGATGTAGAATCCTTGTCTTCAATTCCTATAATTGGGGTAATCGGAAAAAATAAAGCATCCAATAATCTTGCTGTTTATGAAAAACCAAAATCTGCAGTAGCTGAAGGCTTTTAGAGCAATAAGATCAAGTCTTCAATATATGTATAAAAAGCATAGTGTTGAGGGAAGTAAAACAGTCATGGTAACATCTTCCGTTAGTGGTGAAGGAAAAACATTTTGTTCTATAAATGTTGCAACTGTATTTGCATTAAGTGAAAAGAAAACCATTTTAGTAGGATTGGATTTACGTAAGCCAAAAATATTTGGTGATTTTAATATTCAAAATGATATAGGAGTTGTTAATTTCTTAATTGATGAGAAAAACTTAAGTCAGGTAATACAAAAAACCAATATTCCATATTTAGATGTTATAACTTCCGGACCAGTGCCGCCTAATCCCTCAGAGTTATTAATGAATGACAACATGGATAAACTAATTGCCAATCTCAAGAAAACTTATGATTACATAATTCTGGATACACCTCCAATAGGATTGGTTGCAGATGCAATAGAATTGGTTCAATACGTGGATGCCACATTGTACATGATAAGACAGGACTATACAAAAAAAGGAATGCTCAATTTAATAAATGAAAAATACAAAAAAGGAGAAGTTAAGAATTTGAGTTTTGTTTACAATGATTACGATATAAAAGCAAAATATGGCTATGGCTATGGCTATGGCTACGGCTACGGCTACGGATATGGTTATGGCTATGGATATGCTGGATATAGCCAGGGTTATCATGAGGATGATAAAGAGGAATCCAGATTTAAAAAAATTATTAAATTTTTTAAAAGAAAGAGATAGTTAAAATATTATATTCTAATTAGATTTACGCCTCAAAAAAAAGAATAAGAAAACATGAATGAAAATCATAAAATTGTAACAATTGGACTTGGCTATGTTGGACTCCCATTAGCGGTTGAATTTGCCAAAAAATTTCATGTCGTCGGTTTTGATATTGATACTAATAGAATAAAAGAACTTAAAGCCGGTAAAGATAAAACTCTTGAGGTTGATGACAAAAACCTTAAAAGTGTATTAATAGATAATCTAAATGAAGAAAAGGGATTATTTGTAACGATACAAGCCAGATGACATTGCTGGATTCAAATATTTATATCATAACTGTTCCAACACCTACAGACGAATTGAACAAACCAATATTTACTCCATTAATTAAAGCTAGTGAGACCGTTGGAAAAGTACTGAAGAAAAATGATATTGTTATCTATGAATCAACGGTATATCCTGGAGCCACCGAAGATATTTGTGTTCCAATTTTAGAACAAAAATCAGGTTTAAAGTTTAATGTAGACTTTTTTGTTGGGTATTCACCTGAGAGGATCAATCCCGGAGATAAAAAGCATACAGTAACAAAAATATTAAAAGTAACATCAGGATCTACTCCTGAAATAGCAAAGATTGTTGACGATCTTATATAAGTCTATCATTACTGCTGGAACCCATATGGCCCCATCAATTAAGGTCGCTGAAGCTGCAAAAGTCATTGAAAATTCTCAACGAGACATTAATATTGCTTTTGTAAATGAACTTTCCAAAATTTTCAGGATTCTGGACCTTGATACTAGTGCAATATTGGAAGCAGCCGGAACTAAATGGAATTTTATTAACTTCACTCCAGGATTAGTAGGAGGTCATTGTATTGGTGTTGACCCATATTATTTAGCTCAAAAAGCAATTGAGTCTGGTTATAATCCAGAAATCATATTAGCGGGTAGAAAAATGAATGACAGTATGGGAAGTTATGTTGCCCAAGAAACTGTCAAAATGATGATTAAAAAAGGGGCTACTATTAAAAATTCAAATGTACTTGTTTTGGGAATTACCTTTAAGGAAAATTGTCCGGATATAAGAAATTCAAGAGTGATAGATATAGTTGAGGAATTCGAATCATATGACGTAAATGTAGATGTATTCGATCCTTGGGCATCTTTTGAAGAAGTGAAACATGAATATGGTCTCGATTTAATTACCTCAACGAAATCTTTAAAAGATAAATATGATGCAATTGTATTAGCCGTGTCTCATAAAGAATTTTTAAAATTAGATCTAGCCAAAATGAAATCGAAGAGCACTGTAATTTTTGATGTAAAATCGTTATTTCCTAAACACTTAGTTGACGCCAGATTATAATGTATAAATACAAATACCACGAAATAGACCTCAAAGATTACAGTTTTTTAGTAACAGGAGGTGCAGGTTTTATCGGATCGAATTTAGTAGAATATTTACTTAAATATAAGGCCAAAAAAGTTAGAGTTTTAGATAATTTTTCAAATGGCCATAAAGAAAATCTAGAAGAGTTTAAAAATTATCCTGCCTTTGAGCTCGTTGAAGGAGATATAAGAGATCTTCAAACTTGTAAGGATGCCATGAAAGGTATTGATTATGTAAGTCACCAAGCCGCTTTGGGGTCGGTACCTCGTTCAATAAAAGATCCAGCTACTACTAATGAAGTAAACATTACTGGATTTTTAAACATGATGATAGCTTTAAAGGACAGTTCATCTGTAAAACGAATGGTATACGCTGCTTCCAGTTCTACTTACGGTGACAGTAAAGCTTTACCTAAAGTTGAGGATAATATCGGTAAGCCATTATCACCATATGCTGTAACTAAATATGTTAATGAATTATATGCAGATGTTTTTGCAACAACTTATAATACAGATACTATTGGCTTACGTTACTTTAATATTTTTGGTCCAAAACAAAGTCCAACTGGAGCCTATGCAGCAGTAATCCCTTTATTTATGGATGCTTTACTAAACAATAACCAGGCAACTATAAATGGTGATGGTGAACAAACCAGAGATTTTACATATATAGAAAATGCTGTTCAGGCCAATATAAAAGGATTTTTTGCTAATGAGCAGGCTGCAAATAATGTTTATAACATAGCATGTGGCGAACGCATTAGTGTAAATTATTTATGGGACACTCTGTCAAAAGCTGCTAATAAAACAATTAAACCAATATATGGTCCACCAAGACAAGGTGATGTGAGGGATTCATTAGCTGATATATCTAAAGCAAACGCAATATTAGGTTATGATCCAAAATTCACTGTTGGAGAAGGTCTAAAAATAACTTGGGATTATTTTAAAACTAAAAATTAATTGAATAATCGAAGTGAAGATAAATGGTTATATACGATTTCGCCAAAACGAAAACTAATTGACCTTAATTTTAAGGAAATATGGCAGTACAGAGATTTATTGACGTTGTTTGTAAAACGTAATGTAGTAACAGTATACAAGCAAACTATTTTAGGTCCATTTTGGTATTTTATTCAACCTTTATTTACATCAGTAATTTTTACCTTGATTTTTAATAATCTTGGGCAAATTCAAACAGGGTAGCTGTACCTCCATTTTTATTTAATCTTGCAGGAATAACAGCTTGGAATTATTTTAAAGAATGTTTAACAGGAACAGTCAATACACTTTTGAACAAAATCAAGGCTATATTTGGTAAAGTTTATTTCCCCAGAGTTATAATGCCTTTAACTATAGTCATTTCTAACCTAATAAAATTTGGAATACAACTATTAGTCTTTATTGGTTTTTATATTTATTTTGTTTGTTTAAAGGAAGCTTATAATGTCATAATCAATTATACAATAGTGTTATTTCCTGTTTATATTTTTATAATGGCATTATTAGGCTTGGGATTTGGAATGATTATTTCCTCTTTGACAACTAAATATAGAGACTTAACATTTTTAGTTACTTTTGGTGTATCAACTATTAATGTATGTGTCTGCTGTAATGTATCCCTTATCAGATTAGCAAAAAATAAATTACCAAATTATGTGACGGTATTAGTAGAATACAATCCAATAACACATAATTATTGAAGCATTTAGTTATATGACTATTGGATACTGGAGATTGTTTCAGTTGGAGGAAATTTTTATATACTTTGATTTTGAGTGTCATATATTTTTAATTGGACTAATAATTTTTAATAAAACCGAGAAGAAAGTTTTATTGATACAGTGTAATGAAAAGGATATTATTTTAAAAGTCGAAAATATTTCCAAACAATATCGACTTGGGTCTTGTTGGAACAGGAACCTTAGTCATGATCTAAATAGATGGTGGCATAAAATAAGAGGTAAAGAAGATCCTTATTTAAAAATTGGTGACAGATAATGACAGAAGTACTAAAGGAAATCAGAATTATGTTTGGGCATTAAAGGATATTAATTTTGAAGTTCAACAAGGTGAAGTTCTTGGAATTATTGGAAAAAATGGAGCAGGTAAATCAACCTTATTAAAAATACTTTCGAGAGTTACCAGTCCAACTACCGGAGAAATTAAATCTAAAGGTCGAATTGCATCATTATTAGAAGTTGGAACAGGTTTTCATCCTGAAATGACAGGTAGAGAAAATATTTATTTAAATGGTGCAATTTTAGGAATGACTAAAAAAGAAATTAAATCAAAAGGATGAAATATTATTGATTTTAGGGTTGTGAACGATATATAGATACACCTGTTAAACGGTATTCTTCAGGAATGACAGTTCGGCTAGCTTTTGCTGTTGCAGCATTTTTAGAACCCGATATTTTAATAGTTGATGAAGTATTAGCAGTAGGTGATGCTGAATTTCAAAAAAAGGCAATTGGAAAAATGCAAGATATTTGCAGAGGAGATGGAAGAACAGTTTTATTTGTCAGTCATAATATGTCCGCAATTCAAACGCTTTGCACAAGGGTTTTACTTTTAGAAAACGGTAGATTAGTGAAAATGGAAAGTAATGAACCACAGAAAGTGATTGAAAATTATTTGTCACTGAACAAAAAGAATTCAATATATAAAGTCAAAATAGATGAGTTTGATGTAAAAATTGACCAGAAGAAGATATATGATTTTAACGAAGAATTAAAATTTGAAGTAACCATTAGTTCTAAAAACAAGACTGAAAAGGAAGTGTATATTGATTTTGCCGTTGTTAACCAATTGGAAGAATTCATACTCCATTACAGGATGAACTATGATTGTGATCCGATAAAACTAAATAATGACATTACAAATATTTCTTTCAAAGTCAATAATCCTGGATTAGTTTTAGGTGAATATTCAATGGTCTTCTATATCTATGATAAAACCAGAAACGTATTATTTTGGGTCGAAAACAGCGCAAACTTTCAGATATCTAATTTGTCAAAAAGTTCTATAGCAAAGGGTCCTGTGAGATCTAAGGTTATTCCAAAAGTAGAATTGAAGTGTAATTAGAGAATCAAATGAAAAAAGCGATTTACAGGCTCATAAATAAATTTGGATATTCAATTGAGAATAAGGCAAATAGACAGAAAGAATTAGAAAAGCCATTAATAAAATTTAATACACTGCTTAATTTTAACTTGTTAGTGCAGGCTAAAAATTATGTGATTAATTTAGATAGTAAATTCAGTAATTTCTCAATCACTAATCATAAAGAAGGTTTTTTAATTAATTTCCTGGATTTAAAAATTTATGTTGAAAGCCTTGAAGAATTTAATATTTTAAACGAAGTTTTTGTTAATAATGATTATAATTATAAAACAACTGAAAATTCAATATTGATTGATATTGGAACTAATATTGGAATCACTTCATTGTTTTTCTCCAAACTTAGATATATAAAGGCAATTTATGCTTTTGAACCAATTTTAGATACATTTAAACAAGCCAAATATAATTTTAGATTAAACAAAAACATAACTAAAGTAAAGTCATTTAAGAATATAGGATTGGGAATGAATAATCGTTCAGAAACCTTTTTTTATAATAAAAGAACAAAAGGTAATACAGGAATCCGTGGAGAATTGAGTCCAAGTTATTCCAATCAAAAGAATACTGAAACGAGAGATGTGATAATATGTGATGTTTCGGTGGAGTTTGATGAAATACTAAAGAACTTAAGTGGAGAAAAAGTAATAGTTAAAATGGATTGTGAAGGTGCCGAATATGAAATTATTGAAAATCTTCATAAATCAAGAATTTTGAATAAAATTGATGTACTATTAATAGAATGGCACGATAAAGGTTCCCGGGTTATTGAAGATACTTTATTGGATTGTGGTTTTTGTCTGTTCTCCCAAAAATTAAGCCCTATTACGGGAATGATTTATGCGTATAAAGTTTAGTCTGTAAATATGAAAAAATAATTTATTCTAATGCTTTTAATAAATTGTTCAAAGATTAAAAGGTATAAACTAACTCTATTTTAAATGGATTTTTTTGTTTCAGTTATAATTCCTGCGTTTAATGTAGAAAAATTCATTGAAAATACCATAAGCTCTGTAATTAACCAAGCAGTCGTAAATGAAGTATTGATTATAAATGATGGAAGTAGCGATAACACGTTTAAAATTATTCAAAAGCTTAAAACACAACATCCGATAATCAAAATATTAGAACATAAAAATGGAACTAATAAAGGAAGATCTGAGAGTAGGAATTTGGGAATTAAAAATGCAACATGTAATTATATCGCTTTCTTAGATGCGGATGATCATTATCTTGAAAATAGATTTGATAATGATAAAATGGTATTTCAACAAAACGAGCAGACAGAAGGTGTCTATAATGCCGTTGGATTTCATTTTTATAGAAACCATTCTAAACAAGAAAAGGATTATTTTAAATTAACTACATTAACTAAAAAAGTTGCGCCCAAAGATCTGTTTAAAACATTGTTATCTGGAAAACATGGTTATTTTCATATTAACGGCTTAACCCTAAAAAGATCTGTTTTCGAAAAAGTCGGATATTTCAATGATAAGTTAATGGTCGCTGAGGATACAGATTTCTTTTACAAATTGGCGCTAATATCGAATTTATATCCAGGAATATTAGATAAGCCAGTAGCAATGCGAGGTATACATGATTCTAATGTATTTAATAGAACCGATTTATACAGGGTATATGAGATTAAAATGTATGAATCCCTTTATTATTGGTCAATTAAAAAAAATAAAGGTTTAAAAACAATTGAAAGGTTCTTGGAGAGAATTTGGATACTTCGCTATAAGCAAAATAAGGGCCTGATTAAGAATATAGTATATTGGTTTGCATTAGTCATAAATAACCCATCGATTATATTTTCATATTTGACAATAAAATATTTTCCTGTTGTTCGAATGAGGAAGAAATATTTCCATAATTTTAAAAATTAATATAGGGTTAACATATAATTTAATTATTTTCACATTTTGTAGATATGGCTTTAGCACCAATTGCACTTTTTGTTTATAACAGACCATGGCACACTGAACAGACTCTTATAGCCCTTGAAAATAATGAACTTGCTTCAGAAAGTATACTTTATATTTTTTGTGATGGTCCCAAGGAAAATTCATCCGTTGAAAATCTGAACAATATTAAAAAAGTGCGCAATTTAATTAAAAGCAAAAAATGGTGTTATAAGACAAATATTGTTGAAAGAAAGAAAAATATTGGGCTTGCATCAAATATCGTCGATGGCATTAATAAGGTTATTGAAGAGCATGGAAAAATAATTGTTTTAGAGGATGATCTGATAACTTCACCTTTTTTTTTGAAGTATTGCAATGATGCGTTACTGATGTATAAAGATTCACCAAACGTTTACTCCATTAATGGTTTTCAATTTCCTTTAGATACTAACAGGGTAGATACTTTTTTATGCCCTTTAGCAACAAGTTCCTGGGGATGGGCAACTTGGAAGAGTAGATGGGATATTTTTAAAGAAATGATTGAAAATAAAGAGTTAATACAAAATCATCCTTGGTTAAAAGCTAGGTTTAATTTTGCAGGCTATGACTACGCAACTATGTTGGATAATAGTAATTCTTGGGCAATCAAATGGTATTATTCAGTATTTTTAAGAAATGGCTTAGGTTTATTTCCGACGAAATCGCTAGTATCAAATATTGGTTTTGATAGGAGTGGAGAACATATTGGTGTATATTCTGTTTCAAAAAAAACAACAAATGAAGAGATATTGTTATTAAAAAAGGAATCGATTGATTTAGAACTATATTCCAAATTATTAGACTCGTTTACTAAAGATAAAGTCATTTTAGAGAATAATGATAAACATGCTATTGTGAAAATTAAACGATTTTTACAAAAACTTATTAAATAGTTTAAAATAATTTAATTTATGAGAAAATTAATCTTGAAAATCATATTTAAAATATTTGGTAAAAAAAACATAATCAAAGCTTTAGATGTTAATCTAATAAGCAAAGAAATAGGAAAACTCAATATTAGCAATTGTATTAATCAAGTTATACTTGGAGCTGGTTCTTTATTTTATGAAGAAGCTGAAATTAATAATATACCAAAAGATAAATCAAAAATAACCATAGGAAAAAATACACATATAAGGGGTAAACTTTTGATATTTAATTATGGTGGAGAAATAAAGATTGGTGATGATTGCTATATTGGTGCCGGTACAAGAATTTGGTCTGGTAAGTCAGTAATTATAGGTAATAATGTACTTATATCTCATGATGTTAACATTGTCGATACAAATTCGCATGAAATAAACCATATAGAAAGAGCGAATAGGTATAAAGAATTAGTAATAAATGGTCACTGGGATTCTCAAGGCAGTATAGAAACAGAACCAATTGTAATTAAAGATGATGCATGGATTAGTTTTGGTGCATCTATACTGAAGGGTGTTTCAGTTGGAAAAGGTTCAATAATTGCTGCTAATTCAGTAGTCACAAAGGATGTTTCAGATTGGACTATGGTAGCAGGTAATCCAGCTAAACCTATTAAAAATTTACACAATGCAGAGTAGAATTATTAAATATTTAACTCAAGTTTTAAAAAATAAAGAGAAAGAAAGGAGAAAAAGAAGTCTTAAAAGAGATAGGGAAGAATATATTAATAATGGATGTATTCCATGGTCTAGAGGCTACAATGTTTTTAAAACTGAAGTTATTTCTAAAAGTATCAATGATAAAAATTTAATTGAACTTATTAACAAGAATGAACTGCCAAACGATTTTGGTTATAGATTGGATGAAAGAGTAATTGAGTATCCCTGGATTTTGTCCAAGCTTCCTAAAACTAAGATAAAAGTATTAGATGCTGGTTCAACATTTAATTTTGATTTTATTGTTAATCATCCATTAATAGAAAATAAGGATTTAACCATTTTTACTTTTGCACCAGAAACCAATAACTTTTGTGATAAAAAGATTTCATATGTTTATGGAGATTTGAGAAATATGGTTTTTAAGGATAATGCATTCGATTTTGTTATTTCTCAATCAACTATTGAACATATTGATATGGATAATTCAATGTATGGATATGAATTGAGTTTCAATAAAGATACTACGAGGAAATCATATGAGTATATTATTGCAGTTAAGGAAATGATAAGAGTTCTAAATACTAATGGAACTTTATTGTTGACTTTTCCATTTGGAAAATTTGAAAATCATGGTTTTTTTCAACAATTTGATAACGAAATGCTTAATAAAATTCTTAATCTTTTTAAAAATCTGGGAAGTCATGAAGTTACTTTTTTTCAGTATAAAAATGATAGTTGGAATTTTGCTAATATTAATGATGTTTCAGATTTGGAGTCATTCAATCCTCATACTGGAAAAGGTAAAAAAGATGATTTTGCAGCTCATAGTAGAGCGATTGCATGTATTGAATTTAAGAAAAATTAATTTTGAATATATTAATAATAGGATCTAAAGGATTTATAGGCTCACATTGTGTTAAGTATTTTTCAAAAAAACACAATGTTTGGGAGTGCGACGTTGTACCCGATTATGTAAGTAAAAACTATTTTATAGTTGATGCAACTAATGCAGATTATAATGATATATTTCAACAACAAGAATTTGATGTTTGTATAAACTGTTCAGGAGCGAGTAGTGTTCCAGATTCCATAGAAAAACCACAAAGAGATTTTATATTAAATACGGTTAATGTCTATAAACAACTGGATGCCATTAGAAGATTTAACAGTTACTTGTAAATACATAAACTTATCAAGTGCTGCGGTTTATGGTAATCCTGAAAATTTACCAATTCAGAAACTCATATTACTAAATCCCATTTCTCCATATGGAGTTCATAAAAAAATGGCCGAGGATATATGTAAATTATTTTATGAACAGTTTAGAATTGGAACGTGTTCTTTACGAATTTTTTCTGCTTATGGTGATGGTTTAAAAAAACAATTATTTTGGGATATTTACAAAAAGTCAATTTCTAATGACAAGATTAAGTTATTTGGTACTGGAAATGAATCAAGGGATTTTGTACATATATCTGATTTGACAGAAGCAATAAGCTGTATCATCAACAATGGAAAATTTAATTCAGAAATTATAAACGTTGCTTCTGGATTAGAGTATAAAATAAAAGATGTTGTAAATATATTTTTTAGTTTTTTAAATAATGAGAAGTGTGAGTTTTTAGGAACAAAAAGAAAAGGTGATCCATCTAATTGGAAAGCAGATATTAATAAGTTAAAAAGTTATGGATTCCAACCAAAAATAGATATTAAAATGGGATTAAATCGATATGTTAAATGGCTTCAGACAAAAAAGTTGGATTAAGGTTATTTTATAGCGAAAATTGGATAGCGGGTGCGTATTACATTCTAAATATAATCCATGCTCTTAATAAACTAAAGCAAGATGAAAAGCCAACTATAGTGATACTAACGGAAAATCTTAATAATTATGATCTTGTAAGGAATGAAACAAATTATCCTTTTTTAGAATATTTTCAGTACCCTTTTCAGATTCCTAAAAAAAATTTATTGATTCGATTAGTCAATAAATTTTCAAGACTAATATTAGATAGAAATTTTATCAGTGATACACATTTACAACCGGATATCGATTTTTTATATCCTTTAGAACTAGATCAGATTTATGTACCGAAATTAAAGAAAGTAAATTGGATTCCTGATTTTCAGGAGGATCACTTTCCAGAATATTTCTCTCTAGAGGAGGTTAAGGCTAGAAAGGATTATCAACGAAAAGTTATTTGCCAAGGAGATTTTGTAGTTTTTAGTAGTAATGATGCTAAGAATGATTTTAATCGGCTTTATCCTCAATCAAAAGTAAAACAAAAGGTGCTACATTTTGCAGTAACCTTACCAGATTTTTCTCATTTAAAAATTAAAGAATTATTACAAAAATATAGTTTAACCAAAGACTATTTTTTTTGTCCTAATCAATTTTGGACACATAAAAATCATATTGTAGTTTTAAAAGCGTTAAAACTTATTAAGGAAAAAGGGATTAATATACAAGTTGCATTTTCTGGAAAGGAAAAGGATTATAGAAATTCAGATAATTTTAAACAGCTTAAGAAGTTTGTGGAAACTAATGAATTGAATAATTGCATTAAATTTTTGGGATTTATAGAAAGGTGTGATCAACTATGTTTAATGAAGAATTCTATTGCAATTGTCCAACCATCATTATTTGAAGGATGGAGCACAGTAGTGGAAGATGCAAAAGCTCTCAATAAATTTATTATCCTTTCAAATTTAAAGGTCCACAAAGAACAAATAAAAGAAAATGTTCATTTTTTTGAACCAACTGATCATGAACAACTTGCAAATCTTTTGATACATTATTCCGAAAATTATCCAAAAGAAATAGGATTTGATTATTCTACAGATATAATTGAATTTGGTAAGGATTTTTTGAATTTAGTTGATTCTGCAATTTAATAAGTAATTGATGGTGTAAAAAACGACATAATTTAGTTAAATTAATAAAAAAATTATTTGAACAAAAAACTTTCCATAATAACAGTTAACTACAATAATTTAGAAGGTTTAAAGAAGACTGTTAAAAGTGTTGTTGACCAAACCTGGAGTGAATTTGAATAT
This sequence comes from uncultured Flavobacteriaceae bacterium, assembly GCA_963768245.1. Lineage (GTDB taxonomy): Bacteria > Bacteroidota > Bacteroidia > Flavobacteriales > Flavobacteriaceae > Site-B1. Next base: position 166,545 of record CAVYHG010000027.1, on the reverse strand, counting down.
CTCATTATAGATGGAGGCTCGACTGACGGTTGTCTGGAATATATTAAAATCAAGGAAAATGAAATAGATTTTTGGATTAGTGAACCAGATAAAGGAGTTTACCATGCAATGAATAAGGGTATTCAAAAAGCAACAGGAGAATATGTGATTTTTTTGAACAGTGGTGATCACTTTTACAAAAAAAATGTTTTACAAAAATATAACCATTATCTAGAGATTTCGACTTGATTTATTTTAATCAGTTTGTAATTGGAAATTAAAAAGATTTACTAAAAGGTATCCAGACAAAGTTGTCCTTTGCTTATTTTCTAAAAGATAATTTACCACAACAGGCGACATTTGTTAAAAGAAAACTGTTTGATACAGTGGGCTTATTAAAAGAAGACTTTAAAATTGTTGCTGACTGGAAATTTTTTATTGATTGCATTTGTAAATTCAATAGGTCCTATCTTTATGTTGATAAAATATTATCGACATTCTATTTAAATGGAATTAGTTCATTGTCGGAAAATATGAGCGTAATATATGAAGAAAAACAAGAAGTCTTAAAAACTGATTATCCAGCCTTTTTTTAGATTTGGAGGAAGTACTAGAACATAAAACAATTATAAATAATTTAAGAAAATCACAAAAAATTCAACTGCTAATTAAATTAGGTTTATTAAATAAATTTTAATATGGAAAAACTAGTTTCAATAGTAGTTCCTTGCTACAATCAAGCTCATTTTCTAGATGAGACATTACAATCTGTATTAGATCAATCCTATTCAAATTGGGAGTGCATAATTGTTAATGATGGTAGTCCGGATAATACAGAAGATATAGCAAAACAATGGTGTAACAAAGATTACAGATTTACATATTTATATAAGGAAAATGGAGGACTTTGTAGTGCTAGAAATGCAGGAATTTCTATTAGCAAAGGTGAATTTATTTTACCTTTGGATTCTGATGATATTATTGCACCAGGATTATTTAATTAAATTAGTGCCTGAATTGAATTAAAGATGAATCTTTAGCAATAGTTTCCTGTTACAGAAAGTTTTTTAGAGATAAATAAATCTAAATATTGTTTATCGTGATAAACCTAAAGGTAATACTTATAGAGATTTTATTGTTTGAAAATATTTTAATGCCGTCTTCCTTATATAGAAAAAAATATTGGAAAGAAGTTGGAGGTTATGATGAAACTATGAAGCATGGATTTGAAGATTGGGAGTTTTGGCTTTCAATAACCAAAAATGGACATAAGTTTAAAATTGTAGAAGAATTTTTATTTTATTATCGTAAATCGAAAAACTCTATGTTAACTGATACTCTACAAAACCATAGGGCTACAAGTAATGGAATATGTGTTTAAAAAGCATAAAGATATTTATATAGAAAATTATGACAATACAATCTAAATATCTTTTTTTTCTTATTAAATTATATAGGAATTCAGAGTTAAAATATAAATTTTCAATAGAATATAAAATAGGTAAAATAATTACCAAACCATTTAAAGTAATTACAAAAGTTAATATCTAAAAAATAAGCGAGCAATGATTTCAGTTGTAATTAGAAATAAAAACCAGTCTAAAGCCTTGGCATTTCTGTTAAAAAATTTAACTGAAAGATATATTGACGATATTGATGAAATTATTGTAATTGATAATTTATCAACTGATAATAGTAAAGAAATTGCATGAAAAGTATGAAGCCAAATTTGTAACTATTAAAAATTTTAGTTATGGAGGTAGTGCCAATTTTGCTGCAAAAGAAGCAAAAAATCCTATAGTTGTTATTTTTAGTGCGCATTCTTATCCGGTTAGTCATGATTTTTTTAAACTAATAAAGAAAAAATTTAGAGAAAATCCTAAGTTAGCCGGATTAAGATGTTTACATACTTCAAATGATTATAAAAATTTTATTAATAAAATTCCCGCAAATCAAGATCCTAATAAATCCGGATTAATTTTTTCGGGGTCGGCATTTAGTAAAAAAGTATGGGAAAAGTCATCCATTTAGAGAAGATGTTGCAACTTTTGAAGATAAAGAATGGACAAAAAGAGTTTTAAATGAAGGATATGACATTGATTTTGTTGAGTCAATATTTAGTTATGAAATAAAAAGAACAAAAAAACACTTGTATTTTAGGTTTAAAAATGATGTTGTTGGAAATTATCAACTCTGGCATGAGGAGGTTAATTTTTTAAAAGTATCTAAAGGGCTCTTATTTTCATTGATTAAATTGATCAAGGATATTTTTATTAATGTGTACTACATTTTTTTGAAGTATTTGTTTTATATAAAGTTTTTATTAAACAAACCAAACAAATTTTGATTCGATATTAATTGAAGATAATTTTTTAAAAAAATAAGATCTTAATACGTAATAAAATAAAACTCAGTTCAATACTAATTTAAGAATATTTACAAAAATTATTTACGTACACTCAATGAATGGAATAAATATAAAAAATGTACTTTATAAAATATTTAGAAAAATTAGAAAATTTTCTAAAAGGACTGAATTTGAAACCCTATTACAAAAGAGCGCCCGAATTTTGGGTTCAAAAAGTACCATATAAAAGAATAGATAAAAGATTAGAGTTCTTTATTTCTGAATGTAAAAATAAGAATGTGCTTCATTTTGGTTGCACAGATTGGCCCATTTTTAATCCAAATAATAATTTACACATTCAACTATCGAAAATTACAAATTCAATTGATGGCTTTGATATCGATAAAGAAGGTATTCATGAGCTAAAAAAATATGTTGATCAAGATTATTATAGTGATTATAAACAATTGCCCACTAAAAAATATGATATTTGTTTAATCCCTGAAACAATTGAACACGTTGATAATGTTGCAGATTTTTTGATAAATATATCAAAAATAAATGCATCTAAATTCTATATAACTGCACCCAATTGTTTTTCAAAAATAAGACTAAAAAACTATAGTATAAAAAAGGACCATTTTATAGAGGTGGTTCATCCGGATCATAATTCTTGGTTTAGCCCTTACACCTTAAAGAATCAAATAGAAAAATATTCACACTTAAAGGTAAATATGACGTATTTACTTGAAAATGAAACCATGGTGTGTTGTGAAGCCATTAAAATATAATTTCTTTGATAACATTAGTATTAACATATCGTAACAGAGATTTAGGAATAGTAGAAAACTGCCTGAATTCATTAAAAGAGCAATCAATTAAGTCTTTTAAGGTTTTTTTAGTCGATTATGGAAGTGAATTAAACTATGCCAATGAATTAAAAAAGATGGTTTCTAATTATGATTTTATTCAATTAATATACTGTCCTGTTAGTGGTCAATTATGGAATAAATGTAGAGCCATTAATATTGCTTTAAAACAAACCAAAACACCATATTTTCTTGTAGGTGATATTGATTTAATATTTCATCCGGATTTTATAAAAATAGCTAGTAAAATAAGCTTCAACATAATGTTATATATTTTAAATATGGATTTTTATCTGAAAAAGAATCATTACTTAAAAAAAGATTTGAAGGATTACAAAGTAGATTTTCTTGGAGGTGAAGAAATAACAGGAACTAACCTTATTTCCAACAGATAAATTAATAGAAGTAAATGGTTATGATGAGTTTTATCATGGATGGGGAGCTGAAGATACAGATATTCATATTCGTTTAAAGAAATTGGCTTAAACATAGAATTTTATAATAAAGAAATACTAGTTAAACATCAATGGCATCCAAAAGCTTATAGAAGTAAACTCAGTTCAAGTCCATTTCATTCAAATCTTGAAAGAGTTAATAATAGCTACATGAACTCTGACCGCAAACAATAAGAGAATTAAAGTAAATTTGAATTTTGATTGGGGTAAACTACCAAAGAAAAAGAATATGAGTAAATTAAAACAGAAAATCGAATCATTCAATAAAAATATAAATCCAATAGATTTTGAATTTTCATCTTTATTAGCACAATTTAAAAATTTTAAAAATGAAGTAGTTAAGATTGAAATAATAGATGGCTCTACTAGTAAGCAAAAACAAAACAATATTTAAAACGAATTTTAAATAAAAAATATTTAATTTTTTAGATATGGAAACAGTAAATAATCTATTCTTGGAAGAAATAATTAAAAATTATAGAAATCAACCATATATATATAACTTTTGATAGAAACAAGGGTTTCATTAATACTCACAATTCTTTTTTAATCAATGAAGATACTTCTGGTTTCAATGCCAACACTACACTTTTTTAGATGGACAGAACAACTTGAAAATTCTGGTCATGAAGTCTATTGGTTTGATATTGTTGATGGAAGTCCTACCAATAGATTACCTTGGGTTCATAAAATTAATGGTTGGAAACAAAAATATCCAAATTTAAAAGGACGGTATTTTGTTAAAAAAAATTGCCCTTTTTGTATAAATTATTAAGACCATTATTAGAAAGAAATGTAGCGAATGAATTTGAAAAAATTTTGAATGAAATAAAACCAGATGTTGTTCATAGTTTTGTGCTTTATATTTCATGTACTCCAATTCTTACCTATAATGAAAAAGTACAAGTGATTTACCTTGGATTTATTCGTCATGGGGAAGTGATATTTATTTATTATAAAGAATATCCCAAAATATGTGAAAGATATTAAGAAAGTGTTACCAAGAGTAGATTATTTATTTACGGATTGTAAACGTGATGTAAAATTAGCCAAAGAACTTAGGTTTTAAGAATAAAGTATTAGGAACATTTCCAGGAGGAGGAGGTTTTGATTTTAAGAAATTTGAAAAGTATATCATTAAACCTGCCTCAGAAAGGCGTACAATATTAGTGAAGGGATACCAAGGAAGATCTGGAAGATCAATTGCAGTTATTAAAAGCATTAAAGTCACTTAAATAAAGAACTAAAAAATTATAAGATAATAGTTTTCGGCGCTGATTAGGAAGTCATTAAATATTGTGAAAAAGAATAAGCTAGATAGTTTATTAAATATTTCCATTTATGGGAAATCAAAATTTCTTCCTCATAAAGAAATTTTAAAGTTAATGGGTGAAGCATTAATTTATATTGGGAATAGTAATTCTGATGGAATGCCAAATACCTTATTAGAAGCAATTGGAATGGGAGCATTTCCTATTCAATCAAATCCAGGTGGTGCTTCTGCAGAAGTAATAACAAATAATGAAAATGGATTATTAATTCAAGACTATGACAATGTTGAAGAAATAAAAGGATTAATTCTAAAGGGCTATCCAATTCAAAATTGATTGAAAAGGCATTTATTATTAATCAAATGGAAATTAAATCAAATTATGAAAGGGAAAAAGTAAAAAGAGAAGTTTTAACAAGTTATAATAAAGTAAGTACAAAATTAATAAATAAATAATGAGTATTAAATTGTATAAGGCTTCTAGTTTTAATTATACTCCGTTTGAAGGTTTTGTACAAAGGAGATTTAGAATATCTTGACTGAATAATGGAGTCCAAATAGTTAAATAATATTAATGATTCCCATATTATTATTTCTCAAAACTACAAACATATTAAGCGGTTTTTTTGGAGAGGTTTATTTGGAAAGAAGTTTTTGATTTGGACCTTGGAACCTAAATTTGACACACATAATGTCACCAGTGATTAAACTTGTTTTTTGGTTTGGTTAAATGTCATGTAATGAATGTTTATTCTCAAGATGTTTTTGTGTCAAATCTTACATTTCACAGTGGTTTAATAACTAAAAAGTTAAAATTAATTTCTAAGAATTTTAAATTCAAAAACAAAATAATAATAGCATTAATGTCATATTATAAAGGTATTAATGAACCAGCTGTAATTCATAAAAACTTTAATGTAGATTTAATTGCCCTTAGATCAAAAATAGCTCTAGAAGGTCATAAGTTGGGTGTTGTAGATGTTTATGGAAAGGGTTGGCCAGCAGGTGTATCAAAAGAAAATTCCAGAGAAGGAGATTGGGTTAAAAAGAAAAAAACAATTACTGGATAATTATCATTTTAATTTATGTTTTGAAAATACTTCAGCTTATAATTATATGACTGAGAAAATTTGGGATAGTATTGAAAATTATTGTTTGCCCATATATTATGGCAAACAAACTAATGCATATAGTTTGTTTCCTAAAAATAGTTTTATAGATTATTCTAATTTTGAGTCTCCTAGTGAGTTATTTGATTTTATATCCAAAATGAACAATGAAGAGTTTGTTCAAAGAATGAATAAATGCATAACGGTATATAACGGAATAAGTTCTAAAGGAAATGATTTTGTAAAAAAAGAAAGGCAAAAAATGCTTGATAAAATTATTGAAAAAGTTAATTATATTATGGGTAATAAATTGAAGAACTAATTTCTTGCATAGTTTTTAAGCTTATTGTCTTATCATTGAAGTATTTTTCATATAAAGCAATATAATGTGACATTTTACTCGCTAATAGATTCTAGAAGATGTTTTTTTGTTAAGATTATTTAAGTCCTTGAAATTATTACAATAAAAAACAAGAATTTTGAAGGCATGTTATTTTTTAATATTTAAATATGAGACAAAAATTAAGAAAATTTATTTTATCTATATTAAATAATTATGGATACACCTTAGTGAAATCACCTATTTATGATACTCTTGTTGAAAAGAAGAAGATAGCAGAAGAATTTTTGTTTTTGAAAGATTATCCAGTATCTCAGTATGAAGATTATTTTAAATACAAAAAATTGACAAATTCTCAGCTTGGACAAGAATTGTTTGCGCTAATGGAATTAAAGTTTAAAAGGGGAGGATATTTTGTCGAATTTGGTGCAACAGACGGTATATCTTTAAATAACACATATATATTAGAAAAAGAATTCGACTGGAGTGGAATCTTGGTGGAACCTTCTATATGTTGGCATAAGGAATTGATTTCAAATAGAAAAGCACATATTGATAAGAGGTGTGTTTGGAAGGAAAGTAAGCAAGAACTCTTATTTAAAGAAGTAGACAATGCAATTTTGTCAACTATAACAGGATTTGGGGAAGATGACGCCCATAGTAAAAGACGTGAAAACAATAAATCTTATATAGTGAAGTCCATCTCACTAAATGATTTATTGGATTTTTATAATGCACCAAAAACAATAGATTTTCTTTCTATTGATACGGAAGGGAGTGAGTTTGTAATTCTAGAGAGTTTTGATTTTAGTAAATATAAATTCAGAACTATTTCAGTTGAACATAATTTTTCCGAAAACAGGGAAAAACTATATAATTTACTGACAAATGTTGGTTACGAGAGAGTATTTGAAGAATTTTCCTATTACGACGACTGGTATAAAATTAAAAAGTAGTAAATGATTAAATAGGATACCAATTTACGTCCATACTAAAACAACCTGTGTTCTTACGTTGCAAGACTACAAAACGTGATATATTGCTAGAATAAGCACCGATAAAAATTTTAGATTTAGTCAATAAATAAGCATCTTTTATAACACTAAACCCTTCTTTATTTATAAGGGAAATACTTTTTAAGTTGTTATATGCTTTTTGAGAATATCCTTTTTTAGATTCAGGGCAATAAGTTAAAAAATCATATTCAGGATAGTTTGATTTAAACTCTTCAACAACAGAATAATCGTCTGTACAAATAGTAAATTTATTAATATCAGGGTCTATGGCTTTAGCCTTTTCAACATATGATTGAATATTAAAAATATCAGCCTCCTTATTATTACCATCTACTTTATCTCCTCTTCTCACATGAATTCCTGCACTACTACTAATGAAATTAATATCTTCAGCTATATTAAAACTATTGTTAATTGTATTTTGATTATAATCAAGAATGAGTTCCATAACCTGTTGTTTAGCTTGAAAAATACCTCCATTTATATCTGAGATCAGGAAAGTAGAAGTTTTTGCCTGTAAAAGAAGGACTCCTCATTTTATCCCATATTCCATCTTGAACAATTACTCTGTTTTTTACATACTTGTGATAATTGTAATAAAGTTTTTCACTGCTCTTTATATCCAAAAACAGAATGAGATGGAATTGGAATTAAACCATTATATTCTTTAAAGGTTGGATTGAAATAATCTATCCACTTTCCACTTACCCAATTTCTAGTGGAAATTTTAAAATTAATTTTATTGTCCAAACAGTATAAAACAGCTAACGATAAATTGTTAATTTCAGAAAAAAAACCTCTATTAGTTAATGGGTAAATTAGTTGCTTCTTAAAACCTTCATTTAACTCAACATATTCTTTTCTTAAATTAATTTCCATAGATTAATAACAAACTATTTACCGTATAAAAAGCAGTACACTTATGAACTAATATTAATTCCTTTTTTTACTGGTAGTTATAAAACAATATTAAATATTAATTATCAATAAATTTACCTTTTACCCTATTTTTTTGTTATTTCATCTATAAAATATGTATTTTAGCAGAAATTAGAGATTTTTGATAAACCCAAACTCATGCACAAAATAGGTTTTATTCCACTACGAAAAAACTCAAAAGGTATACTTAATAAAAACAAAAGGAAAATGGTTGGCAGACCATTATTTACTTGGGTTTTAGGCGAGGCTATTTTTTCAGATCTAGATATGCTTTATATCTTTACCGATGATGAAGATTTAATAGCCTTTGTTAAAAAAGAGTATTCCTGGACGAATAAGATAGAAGCAATTAAGCGAAGTGATGAAAGTGCTACAAATACAGCTAGCACAGAAATGGCAATTTTGGAATTTTGTGAAAAGATTGATTATAAATTTGACCTATTTTGTCTGTTACAGGCAACTTCTCCTTTTACAACAAGAGGGGATATTAATAATTGTATTAAAAAGGTAGTTTTAGATGGATATGATTCTGCATTAACTGTTGCAAATACCCATCGGTTTACTTGGAATAAAGATGGGACACCTATTAATTACAATTTATTAAAGAGACCTCGTAGACAAGATTTTGATGGTCTTTTAGTTGAGAATGGAGCTGTATATGTTAGTACTAAAGAATCTCTTAAATCCAATAAGAATAGACTTGGAAAAAATATTGGTATTGTTGAAATGGCTGATGAGTCCTTATATGAAATTGATGGCGAGTCTGATTGGATAATTGTCGAACAGCTTCTAATACATAGACAAAAAAGCATTAAACAATCTAAAAAAATAACACATTTGGTGCTAGATGTTGATGGTGTTTTCACGGACGGATCTGTTTACTATAGTAAAGAAGGTGAATCAAACAAAAAATTTGACATGAGAGATGGTATGGGACTGGAAATATTAAGAGAGCATAATGTTGATGTAATGGTCATGACTTCAGAACAATCAGAAATTGTTGCAGAACGTATGAAAAAACTCAAAATAAAAGATGTTTATCTTGGAGTTAAAGATAAATTTTCATTTTTAAATAATATTATTCAAGAAAAGGGCATCTCGATAAGTAACATAGCATATATTGGTGACGATGTTAATGATCTTGCGAATATTTGTTCTGTAGGTTGGTCTTTAACTCCAAATAATGCAACACAAATCGTAAAGCAACATGCAGATATAATATTGCCTACAAATTCAGGAAGTGGAGCTATTAGATCGGCTTGTGATTTTATAATTAACTATAACAAAAGATATCAATAAAATTATTCCTCAAATTGTTTTAAAAAATAACTTCAATGACACCTTATAAGAAACCTTTTATTATAGCAGAAATAGGATGCAATCATAAAGGCGAAGTAGAATTAGCTAAGGAGCTAATTAAAGTGGCCAAAATATTTTGTAATGTTGATGCTGTTAAATTTCAAAAAAGGAATAATAAGGAGTTATTGACAGAAGAACAATACAATCAACCACATCCCAACCCTGTAAATTCATATGGAGAAACCTATGGTTTACATAGGGAATATCTGGAGTTTGATTTGATACAGCATGAGGAATTAAAAGAGTATTGCGAAGAGATTGGAGTAATTTACTCAACTTCTGTCTGGGATTTAAGCTCAGCAAAGGAAATTGCTTCTTTAAAACCACAATTTATTAAAATCCCTTCAGCATGTAATAATAATGATGAGCTGTTAACATGGTTGTGTCAATAATTATAGTGGAGAAATTCATGTCTCTACAGGTATGACAACCAAAGAAGAAATTGATGAATTGGTTCAATTGTTTAAAACACATAATAGAAACAAGGATTTAGTGCTTTACAATTGTACTTCAGGTTATCCAGTGCCTTTTGAGGACGTATGCTTATTAGATATTAATTTATTACTTGAAAAGTATAGAAACGAAGTAAAACATATTGGATTTTCAGGACATCATCTAGGTATTGCAGTTGATATGGCAGCTTATACCTTAGGAGCAAATATTATTGAGAGGCATTATACCATTGATAGAACCTGGAAAGGAACGGACCATGCTGCTTCACTAGAACCAATGGGTTTGCGTAAACTGACAAGAGATTTACATGCTGTTTATAAAGCTTTGAATTTCAAAGATCAGGATATACTGCCCATAGAACAGGTTCAAAGAAATAAACTTAAGAACCAAAAAGTATAAATGGGTATGATATTTTCTAACTCAATTCGACTTTTTTGGTGGAATGAAGTCAAGATTCAAAAAAAGAAAAAAGAAAATTATGGTGATCTTTTGGGTAAGTATTTAGTAGAAAAAATATCCAAGAAAAAAGTTATCTGGGTAAAACCTTCAACCTTTTCATTAAAAAACTTGTTCTCACCTATATATGTAACTGCAGGAAGTATTTTAGCTCATGTGAATAGTAATTGTATAGTTTGGGGAAGTGGAATTATTTCAAGACAATATCATGTAAAAAAAGCTAAGTTTTTAGCCGTTAGAGGACCTCAAACAAGAAAATATTTGTTGGACCTAGGGTATAGTGTTCCTGAGGTTTATGGAGATCCAGGTATACTACTTCCTATGTTTTATTCTCCTAAAGTTAAGATTCAATATAAATTTGGAATTGTACCTCATTACCAAGATTTTAATTTAGTTAAAGATATTTTTTACAAAAATAAAGATGTAACAGTAATTGATCTTATGACTAATGATGTTGAAACTACTACAAACCAGTTTTTAAAATGCGAGAAGATAGTTTCATCCTCTTTACATGGAATTATTATTGGGCACGCTTATAAAATACCTTCTATATGGCAAAGATTTTCTGATAAACCTTTTGGGGATAATATTAAGTTTCGGGATTATTTTGAATCTGTCAAAATTGAGTCCTATGAATCGGTAGTTCAGTTACCACCTAATTCTACTGAAGAATTAGATAAATTATTCATCAATGTTTCTTCATTACCAGATGAAAAACATATGGAACTACTTAGAAATAATTTAATGGAATCATGTCCATTTTGACAATTTAATATGCCAGAAATCAAAAATAAAAAGAATAAAATTTTCATTTTTTTACCAGATGGAGTTGGTCTAAGGAATTTTGCATTTACTAAATTTAAAGAAATTGGAGAATCTCAGGGTTTTGATATTCATTATTGGAATAACACTTTATTTTCTTTAAATGAATCACTTGAATTTCAAGGAAATAAAAATTGATAATTATCAAATTCATCCATTAACACCTTTATATTCTCGAGCACGAAAGCGAATCGAACTAAATATATCTCGAGATAAATTTAAAGATGATGTTTATCCCACCTACAAATTTCCTTTAAGTTATAAAGGATTAAAAAATGCTCTGAAAAGTTCTTTTATTTCTATTCTAATAGGATTGTATTCTTCAGAAAAAGGACTGGTGAAAATTCGAAATAGGATTAATACATTAGAACGAAAAAATCCAAAATATGAATATTGTAAAGCTCAATTACAAGAGCATAAACCAGATTTAATATTCTGTACTACTCAACGTTCAACACAATCTATAAGTGCATTATTAGCGGCTAAAGATCTAGGAATTCCAACAGTTGCATTTGTTTATTCTTGGGATAATGTACCAAAAGCCATGCAAGTGGTAGAAACTGATTATTATTTTGTGTGGAGTGAACATATGAAAGCTCAAGTATTACAATATTATCCTTTTGTAAAAGAAGAACAAGTAATAGTTACAGGAACACCTCAATTTGAACCACATTATCATAAAGAATTAATAAAAACTAGAGAAGAATTTTTTGAGGAATATGGTCTAGAAAGTAATAAAAAATATATTTGTTTTTCTGGTGATGATGAAACCACATCACCTTTAGATCAGTACTATTTAGAAGATTTAGCAAATGCCGTACAGAACCTGAATAATAAAGGAATGAACCTTGGCATTATTTTCAGAAAATGTCCCGTTGATTTAACAGACAGATATGAACAGGTAATTAAGGCTAATAAAGATTTAATAGTATCAATTGATCCTTTATGGAAACCAGTAGGAAAAATGTGGAATCAGGTAATGTCAACAAAAGAGGATGTTGGTATGTTAGTGAATGTTTGTTATCATTCAGATTTTGTTACAAATGTATGCTCATCCACTGTTTTTGATTTTGTTGTACATAACAAGCCTTGCATATATTATAATTATGAGCAACCACAATTAAAACAAGGTATTAGAGATATTGGTCAAAATTATAATTACGTACATTTTAGATCAATGCCAAGCGAAAATGCAGCTGTTTTTTGTACTGATAAAAACGATTTAGAGGGGCTAATAGAGAGTATATTAAATGGAAAAGTTTCAAATGTACCCGAAGGATTAAAATGGTATGAAATTATTGTTGGAAAAACACCGACAAAAGCATCAGAAAATATATGGTCAACGATAAAGCAGATTTTAAATTAAGTATCGGTCTGATTACATCAGAGTATCCTCATCCAAAGGTTAAAAATGCTGCAGGAATTGCAACGAGTATAAAAAATTTGGCCATTACGCTAGTCAAGAAAAATGTAAAAGTTGTTGTTTTCGTATATCAACAGGATGTAAATGAAATCATTAGTTCTGAAGGTGTTGAAATTCACTTGATTAAAACTAAAAATTATCTTTTTTTAGGATGGTATTTATACCGAAAATATATTCAAAATTACGTGAAATCAATTGTAAATAAAGAAGCGATTCAAATTCTTGAAGCTCCTGACTGGACGGGAATTACAGCTTTTATGAGTTTTAATGTTCCTTTAGTGATCAGGTTTCATGGAAGTGATGCCTATTTCTGCAAACTAGATGGTAGAAAACAAAAATTAAAGAATAAATGGTTTGAACAAGACGCATTAAAAAGAGCAAGCGCTTATATTGCCCCAACTACTTTCGCAGGAGAGGAAACAGCTAAAATCTTTAATTTAGACAGAAATAAAATTAAAACTATACATTATGGTTTGCATATTGAGGATTTTAACAATCAGGCATCGAAAGAATTTAATGAAAATACTATCCTTTACATCGGCACTATAATAAGAAAGAAAGGTGTATTTGAATTGGCTCAGATCTTCAATAAAGTGATTGAAAATAATCCTGAATCAAAATTAATTCTTATAGGTAATGATTCTCCAGATATTAAAACAGGTTCAAAATCTACTTATAAATTAGTTGAAGAAATATTTTCAGAGAAAGCTTTGAATCAAGTTAGTTATTTAGGAAAAATACCTTATCATGAAGTCATGCATCATATAAAAGAGGCCCATGTGTGTGTGTTTCCTTCTTTTGCTGAAACATTTGGAATGGTAACAATAGAATCTATGGCTCTTAATAAACCTGTCGTAAATACAAGTATTGGTTGGGCGCAAGAGTTAATAGATGATGGCGTGAATGGATTTTTGGTTCATCCTTCTGATATTGGTCTTTATGCTGAAAAGATAACTACACTTTTAAATGATAAAGACTTATGTCTCACAATTGGTAGTGCAGCGCGATTAAAGATTGAATCTAATTTCGATATAGAAAAGATTGCTGATGTAAATATTGATTATTATAAAACCATAATTGGATGATATATCTGATTCACGAAAAAAATAAAATTCTTGAGGTTCTCGATAATGAGTTTAGTCCGATATTGATTAATTTGAATTCGTCAATAACCTCCACTTTATTTTATTTAGCTAATCAATTTCCCAGTGAACTCTTGGTATGGTGTCAAGCAGATTATAAACATTCAATAAATAATGAAGCTCTTAAAAGTATATTTCATCATGATGCAATTATGGCTTCATATTCAGCCAGTGAAAGTAATTACATCCCTGAACAAATAGGATATGTAGATCATTTGATCTATATCAAAGTAAATAGAAAAGTAACATATCCTACCTGGTTAATGAGTAGTGATATTGGAGGAATTCATGCCAAACTTCTAAATAAAATATTTATAAATGTCAAAAAATATCAAAATTTTGAATTCTTTCTTAATTCAATTGCAAAACAGGCAATGCCCCAAGGATTGTTTTGCTATTCTGAACCTAAATTATTAACGGAATCAAATACTTCGAAACGAGACGGGCAAGCAACGAATTTTGAATTATTTAAATTCGTAAGAAGTCATTATAAATCTGGGTGGCTGTTTTTTCTTTTCCTTTGCTTTATTATCTATGAACGTAAATTCCCTATTGTGCAATTAATCAATGCACTAAGGTTTTCTCAGCATATTGAAAATTTTAATTTTAACTCTATTAGTGAGTCCTCCTCAAAACATTTAGTGGATCAAGGAAATATAGATGTCATTATACCTACATTAGGACGTAAGGCTTATTTGTATGATGTTTTAAAGGATTTATCGAAACAGACCACAATACCAAAAAATGTAATTATAATTGAACAAAATGCAGACCCTAATTCAATTTCTGAATTAGATTATTTATCTAAAAAAAATTGGCCGTTTAAGATTATACATAATTTTATTCATAAAACAGGAGTTTGTAATGCTAGGAATTTAGCATTGAATCTAGTAGAAAGTGAATGGACCTTTTTTGGAGACGATGATATTAGATTTAATTCTAGCTTACTGGAAGACGCATTAAAAAGTATTGATAAATATGGGGTAAAAGCAATAAATACAATCTGTCTTCAGCCAAATGAAAAGCAGACTTATTTTAAAACATCGCAAACTCCTATTTTCGGTTCCGGAACTTCTGTTGTTAAATCAGATTTATTTAAATCAATAAGCTTTAACGAAAGCTATGAATTTGGATTTGGAGAGGATTCGGATTTTGGAATGCAAATTAGGAACAATGGTGAAGACGTTGTTTTTATTTCAGATATATTAATAACCCATTTAAAAGCTCCTATTGGAGGCTATAGAATGAGGCACAAAAATCTATGGGATGATCAAGAATATGAGCCTAAACCATCTCCAACAATTATGTTGTTTAATCAAAAATATTTGACGGCAAATCAAAACTTAGGTTACAAAATGTTATTGTTTATTAAATTTTATAAACAACAATCAATTAAAAATCCTTTTCGTTATATTTCTGTAATGAAGAAAAGGTGGAATTCTAGCATATATTGGAGCAAAAAATTATCATCAAAATATAATGCTTAAAATTTATACTGATATAAAATTACTTAATAATGAGAACAGATCTCAAGTTTTCCCATTGCTATTTGATCTTCATTTTTCAAAAAATGAATTTTTAACTCAGTTTTATTCAGTCGAAAAAAATATAGAAGATTCTCACATTGTTATACTACCATTAGAGTATAGCTATATGCTCAAAAACCATCAAGAGGTTTTTAAAGAACTTATAAGCAAAGGAAAAAACCTCGATAAGCCCATTTGGGTCTATTCAGGAGGTGACTTTGGACTATCATTAAAGGACGAACAAATATATAATTTTAGATTAGGAGGTTTTAAAAGTAAATTAAATAGCAATACATTTATTTTGCCTTCCTTTATTTCTGATCCATATAATTTAAATCTTAATAGAGACTTTAAGGTTTTAAATAAAGAAGATAGACCTAAAATAGGTTTTGTTGGACATGCGCAATTAGGAGGTCTTAAATTATTAAAAGAATTTTTAAGTTTTCTAAGTATTAACCTGAAAAGAGTCTTTAAAATTATCTATATAGATTATCAATCATTTTATCCTTCCAGCCGTGAAACGTGCAATATACCTTAAAGCATTGCAAGCTTGTGAAGGATTAGAATCAAATTTTATTTATAGAAAAAGATATAGAGCTGGTATTAAGATAGAAGAGGATAAGGCAAATACTACCAGAGATTTTTATAATAATATTTATGAAAACCCATACACATTTTGTATTAGAGGTAATGGAAATTTTTCAGTGAGATTCTATGAAACATTGGCTGTTGGGCGCATACCAGTTTTGTTGAATACAGATTGTTTGTTGCCTTTAAATTATAAGATTAATTGGGAGAATCATTGTATTATTTTGGATGAAACTGAATACAAATCATTAGGACAAACTATTATTAGCTTTCATAACAAATTAAGCGATAAGGATTTTACTAAATTACAAACAGAAAACAGAAAATTATGGGAAGATTTTTTAACCAGACATTCTTTTTTTAAAGTAATTCACGATCTGTTTACGGATAAACTTAACTAGCATGATAAATTATTTTTCATTAATTATCTGCACGTATAAGAGACCAGAGCCTCTTTATGAGTTGTTAAACTCTGTCAAAACTCAAACAATTATTCCAAATGAGATTTTGATCATTGATGGTTCACCAGATAATAAAACAAAAGAATTATTTAGTAAAAAATCATTTACGAATTTAAAGTATTATAAGGTTGATGAAACTGATAGAGGACTAACTAAGCAACGTAATTTCGGTATCAAATTAGTTAATGAAAGCTCCGAAATTATTTGTTTTCTTGATGATGACACAATTCTAACAGAAAACTATTTTCAAGAACTCATTTCGACATATGATAATTATAAGGATGCAATTGCAGTAGGTGGCTATATCATTAATGAATCAGAATGGAGCAAACAGAATAATACAAAAAACTTAAATAGTTTTTATTTTGATGGATGGTCAAGAAAAGAGCCATTAAGATTTAAAATTCGAAAATGGTTTGGATTGTTACCAGATACAGATCCAGGATATTTACCTACATTTTCGCATGGCAGGTCAATTGGCTTTTTACCACCTTCGGGTAAGATATATAAGGTGGAACAATTAATGGGAGGCGTTTCTTCTTTTAAAAAAGAAATATTTGAAAAGCTAATGTTTTCGAAATATTTCGAAGGATATGGCTTGTATGAAGACACCGATTTTTCCTTACGAGTATCAAAAATTGGTCAGATATATATAAATACAAATGCAAAACTTTCTCATTATCATGATGATTCTGGGAGACCTAATAAATTTAAATATGGCAGAATGGTGGTGAGAAATGGTTGGTATATTTGGAGAGTCAAGTATCCTAAACCAACCATAAAAGCAAGAATAAAATGGAATTTAACTTCACTATTGTTAACTAAAATTAGATTTCTTAACGTTATTAATACTACTAAAAGATTAGAGGCCTTTACCGAAGGATTAGGGAGAGTTTCAGGATGGTTCAGTTTGATTTTTAATAAACCAAAATTCGAGGAATGAAATTTTTGATTATAACACATGTTATGCATAGTAAAAAGGATAATCAGTATTTTGCTTATGCTCCTTATGTTCGTGAGATGAATCTTTGGCTAAAACATGTTCATGAAATTGAAATTATAGCTCCGTTAACAAATTATACTAAAACAGAAATTGATGAATTTTACAACCATTCGAAAATTAACTTAAGCAAAATTCCAGAGATAGAGTTTACTTCGGTAGTTAATTCGATAAAATCTATTCTTAAAATACCTTACATTGTTTTTAAAATTTACAAAGCATGTGTTAAAACGGATCATATACATTTAAGATGTCCTGGAAACATAGGCTTAATTGGTTGTTTTGTACAAATATTTTTTCCGTATAAAATAAAAACAGCAAAGTATGCTGGAAATTGGGATCCTAATAGTAAGCAACCATTAAGTTATAGAATTCAAAAATATATTTTAAGAAATACGTTTCTAACTAAAAACATGCAAGTTTTGGTTTATGGAGACTGGAAGAATCAAACCACGAATATTAAACCTT
Organism: uncultured Flavobacteriaceae bacterium; assembly: GCA_963768245.1. GTDB lineage: Bacteria > Bacteroidota > Bacteroidia > Flavobacteriales > Flavobacteriaceae > Site-B1. The sequence continues at coordinate 148,523 of CAVYHG010000027.1, read as the reverse complement.
TTTTTACGGCAACTTATCATGATCATGAAAAAGAGGAGCTTATTGAAAGAAATTATGACTTCTTGAATTTCATTTTTGTTGGCAGTTTAGTTCCTGGAAAAAGACCACTAATGACTATTAAAATTATTGAGTATTTACTTAAAAATAATATAGAATGTGATCTGGATGTTTACGGGGAGGGAATTCTTAAACAAGATTTATTAGACTATATATCAGCAAATAGGTTAGAATCAAACATTAAAATTCATGGGAATGTAACTAAAGATGAATTAAAAATGGCATTAAAAAAATCTCATTTTTTATTATTACCATCTCGATCAGAAGGCTGGCCAAAAGCGGTTTCGGAAGCCATGTTTTTTGGAGTCATACCAATAACTACCGATGTTTCTTGTTTAAGATGGATGCTAGATGAAGGAAGAAGAGGAGTTTTAATTAACGAAGAACTAAATAGTGCAACGCAAAAAATAATTGAAAGCATTACAAACGGTAATTTAGTATCTATGTCTGTTGCTTCACAATTTTGGTCTCAAAATTACACTTTAGAAAAATTTGAAAATGAGATTCAAAAATTATTAAATCAAGAATGAGAGTTTTACAATTAATAGATTCGTTACATTCCGGAGGAGCAGAGCGTGTTGCTGTAAACATTGCAAATTCATTGGTTAACAGTATTGACCAGTCTTTGCTTTGTTCAACTCGTGAAGAAGGAATTTTAAGATCAAGTTTGAATTCTGACGTTAAATATTTATTTCTGGAAAAAAGATCAATTCTTGATTTTAAAGCAATATATAAATTAAATAAATTTATTAAAAATGAGAAAATAGATATTATTCATGCACATTCCACTTCATATTTTTTGGCAACTATAATTAAACTTCTAAATAGAAACCTTAAAATTGTTTGGCATGATCATTATGGAAATAGTGAGTTTTTAAATAAAAGAAAATCTTTAGTGTTAAAATATTGTTCAAAGTATTTCAATTTTGTTTTTTGTGTAAACAATAAACTAGAAAAATGGTCTAGAGGTTACTTAAAGATTGATGACGTTTTATACTTACCTAATTTTGCTGTAATAAATGAAGTAAAACCTCAGACAAACTTGTTAGGTAAAGAAGGTAAAAGAATTATATGCTTGGCTAATTTAAGGCCGCAGAAGGATCATTTTACATTAGTTAGGGCTTTTAATAATGTGGTTAAAGAGTATCCAAAATGGTCTTTACACTTAGTAGGAAAGGATTTTAATGATGATTATTCATTGAAATTAAATAATCTTATAGAATCTCTTGATCTTAAAAAAATATCTTTTTATATGGAAGTAAGCCGGATATCTCTAATATATTAAGACAATGTGAAATAGGTTTGTTATCTTCAAAATCTGAAGGATTACCACTTGCATTATTAGAGTATGGATTGGCAAAATTACCTGTTATAGCAACCAAAGTAGGAGAATGTGAATCAGTTATTCCAAACTCTGATTTTGGAATTTTGGTTAAACCTCAAAATGAACATGATCTTTTTAAGGCCATAGTATATTTTATAGAACATGCAGATGAACGCTTACAAAAATCCAAAGCACTGAATTTAAAAATAAAGGAAGAGTTCTCTCAACAAGTAATTGTAAAATCTATAATAACAATCTATAAAAAAATAATTTAGTTGGTAGACAATACTAAATACATAAAGTTAATTGCTTTGCATGTTTTAATTGGTATCATTGTTTTTGGACTGAAAATAATGTCTAAAGTCTATTTTATTACTATTTTATTATATTTTACCTATAAAATAATTAATGCACAAAAGCACAAGAGAGGAGTTCAAGTACTTATTGCGTGCGCATATATAGTTGGTTGTGAGGTTTTTTTGAGAATGACTGATGGTAATTTTTTATACGAGATTGCCAAGTATTTGGTTATATTTTTTGTTTTCATGGGTATGCTATTCGATGGGATTAAGGATAAATCATACCCTTATTTCATATTCCTAATTTTACTTATTCCTGCCATTTTTGTTACAAGTGCTAATGCTACTTTCGATACTAATATTAGAACTGCTGTCATGTTCAATTTGAGTGGACCAATTTGTCTTGCAGTTGTTTCACTATATTGCTATGATAAGAAAATAAACTTTAAAGATGTTCGGATAATTCTATTGGCAGCGATGTTACCATTGATCTCTAACGCTGTATATTTGTTTTTATTCACGCCTAATATACGAGATATTATAACGGGGACTTATTCGAATTTTCAAACTTCTGGAGGATTTGGCCCTAATCAAGTTGCAACTGCTTTGGGCCTTGGAATGTTTATAATGACTTCCAGATACTTTTTAGACTCTAAATCTTTATTAATAAAAATAATAAATCTTGCAATATTAGGAGCAATATCTTATAGAGGTTTAGTGACCTTTAGCCGGGGTGGTATTTATACAGCTGTAATTATTATAATTGCTTTTGTTTTTATTTTTTATCAGAGTTCCAGAGTAAAGGGCAGGCAAAGATTACTAAGATCTCTTTCTTTGTTTATAGGGCTGGTCATACTAACATGGGTAATTAGCTCAATTCAAACAAGAGGATTAATTGAAAAAAGATATGCAAATCAGGATGCTGCAGGTAGAGAAAAAGAAGACATCGCAACGGGAAGAGCAGATCTAATATCTTTTGAACTTGCCGAATTCCTTAGCAATCCTTTTTTGGGAGTTGGAGCAGGTAAAATAAAGGAGCTAAGATTTGAAAAAGAAGGTCATGCTGCGGCCTCACATAATGAAATGTCAAGAATATTGGGTGAGCATGGTATGTTCGGAATAATTGCATTCTTAATTATTTTCTTCATGCCTTTATTCTACAGGATGAGGAATAGAAAGAATATATTTTTCTATTCATTTTATTTATTTTGGTTTTTAACGGTCAATCATTCTTCAATGCGCATTGCAGCTCCTGCGTTTATTTATGGATTAAGTTTATTAAATATTTCTTATGAAAAACCTGTTGTACATAGGAAACAAGTTAAATAGTGGAAAGTCCAATATTACAACAATAGATACACTAGGCAAGCATTTAGTGGAAGAAGGCTATGATGTAACTTTTTCTTCTTCAAGAATAAATAAGGTATTTAGACTTTTAGATATGATTTATTCGGTTTTAAAAAATGCGAATAGAATAGATTATGTTCTAATTGATACATACAGCACTCAAAATTTTTATTACGCTTTATTGATTACTCAATTGTGTAGATTACTTAAACTAAGATATATACCTATTTTACATGGTGGAGATTTTCCAAAAAGACTCAGAAAAATCCAAAATTATCCAATACTATTTTTAATAATGCCTATATAAATGTGTCTCCATCACTTTATATAAAGGAAAAATTCCATGATTTTGGTTTTGAAAATATCAATTATATTCCAAATTCTATCGAACTCAAAAACTATCCGTTTTCTCAAAAAAAGATTGTGAATCCAAAATTATTTTGGCTTCGATCGTTTAAAAAAATATATAATCCACTCATGGCGATTAAAGTAGCCGGTAATTTGAAAGATAAAGGATTTGATTGTGAATTATGTATGGTAGGTCCAGATGGTGATGGTTCATTTCTATTGGCGCAAAGGTTAGCTCGTGATTTAAAGGTTGATGTAAATTTTAGAATGAAAATGAGAAAGGAAGATTGGATTAATCTTTCTAAAGACTATAATATTTTTCTAAATACAACTAACTACGACAATATGCCAGTGAGCGTTATAGAAGCTATGGCATTAGGGTTTCCAGTAGTCTCAACTAATGTTGGAGGAATGCCGAATTTAGTAAATAATGGGAAAGAAGGTTTATTGGTGCAAAAGGAAGATGTTGGTGCGATGGCAGACCAAATTATTAGATTGGTTAATGATCCTGATCTTGTAAGCGAATTGTCTAGAAATGCCCGTACTAAAGCCGAAAAATTTGATTGGAAGATTATTAAGGATCAATGGAATGATCTCTTAAATCAGGATATCAATTAAATTGTTTTCTTATATAGGATTGTTATCTTTGCAGTTGTTAAAATATCATGTCAAACAGAGAAAGCATACATTTTGAAATATCAGAACGTAAAATTCTATTAAGAGTTTTTGACATTGCTTTTATTTTATGTAGTCTTTATTTAATTGGGAATTTATTCGATTTTGATTATTTTAAAATAAATAGAGAAAATTGGTCATGGACATTAGTTTTGATCCTTTATATTAGTGTTTTTGGTACTATTTTCGAACTTTATGACCTTCAGAAATCCAGTAAGCTTGAGATTATTATTAGTAATATTGTTTTAACTTCTTCAGTTACTGTATTATTTTATTTGTTAACACCATTTTTTACACCTACTTTACCAGATAATCGTTTACAAATAATTTATTTTTATCTGGCGTTTGTATTATCTCTATCTGTTTGGAGATGGGCATATGTTACATTTATTTCTTCTCCAAGATTTTATAAAAAAGTTCTGTTAGTGGGTGAGATTTCCAATATTGAACCTATTGCAATATCACTTAAAGAGTCAGATCCTAATTACAAGATAATTGGATTTATTAATTGTGAAGAGCAAAACGAGGACAAATTAAAATTTAAAGGATTAAAGGAGTATCAACCTCAAGATTTTGTTCAAATTATCAAAGAACAGAAAATTTCTGAAATTGTTGTAGCAAGTTATAATTCTGAAACAATTACACCAGAAATTTATAACGATCTAATTACTTTACTTGAAAAAGGATTTACAATTAGAGAATATACTCAGGTTTATGAAGAGTTGACGAATCGGGTTCCAGTGCAATTTGTGGGTAAAGATTTTTATAAATATTTCCCTTTTAGTAGAAGTAATCAAAATAAACTTTATTTATTTTTTAGAAGAACTTCTGATATAATTTTATCAATTATTGGGCTTTTATTTGGTTTAGCATTATTACCTTTGATTTTAATCGGAAATTTAATTGCTAATAGAGGTCCATTTTTTTATACTCAAGAGCGAATAGGTAAAAATGGGAACGTATTTTCTAATAATAAAATTTAGAACAATGGTAAAAAATGCCGAAAAAGATGGTATGCAGTGGGCTCAAAAGAATGATGTTAGAGTTACCAAATTTGGCAAATTTTTACGAATTACAAGAATGGATGAAATTCCACAATTTATAAATGTTTTAAAAGGTGAAATGAGTTTAATTGGTCCACGACCAGAACGTCCATTTTTTGTTCAGGAATTATCTCAAATAATTCCTTTTTACGAAACAAGACATATTGTTAAACCTGGATTAACTGGTTGGGCTCAAGTTAATTCGAGGTATGGATCGTCTATAGATGACAGCTTGATTAAATTACAATACGATTTATACTATATAAAGCACAGAAGCTTATTTTTGGATGTTAATATTATTATAAAAACCTTAAGTACAATTATTTTTTTTAGAGGTCAATAGATATCAAAATAATTAACTTCTGTAATACTTTATTAAAAAAAGATATCTTAATCAAAAGCGCTATTAAAAGTGGAATAAGAACAAAGGCAAATCGTTGAATTCCAATAATCCAGTGTAAAGTTAAAAGGCAAAGCATAATAATTAAAAACTTGAGATATTTTTTAAACCAATTACTTGGTTTGATTTTAGCCACCTGAATTATCATAAAAAAATTAATTGCAAAAGCCCAAAGCAAATTATAATTTTGGGCTGTAGCCCTATGATCTGTTGCAAACCACAATAATAGAATAACTATACCAATTATTCCAGTTAAAGCAAATAGAACTACATCCAACCATTTACTTCGTTTATTATTTTTATAGTCTTTATAAGTGACATAAATAATTAATAAGACTAATTAGTCCCAATATGACCAAAGGACTCATGAAAAAGATTCTTAGATTGAAGTAGTTTCATTTTTCTTAAATATAGTTTTTTCACTTTATACAAGCCTTTTTTTTGAGTTTGATTTTAAGGTGGCATTGTCAAAAAAAGTATGAATATATTCTGGTAAGAACATATGTTCAATCGGATGTAGCTTTTTTATCAATAACAGATCCTAATGCCAAATCAATTCCAAAACTTCCCCATGAATTCCAATTTAAATTATCTTGAATAAGAGTTCTAAAAGTTTTGCTTTCAAAAGCTCTCGGTTTGTTAAATTCAATATTATCATTTAGAGCATATACTAATAACATCTTTAATTTTTGTAGCACAATTGTCATAAAAGAAATCATATAAATAATATTGGTTTTCAGGCTCATAGTTTTTAGATAAAAAATTAAAAACTTGTTGTCTTTCATCCAACGATAAATTAAGAATTTGCTCTTTTATAGTTCTGTTTTGTCTAATATAACTTTCTTTAAAATCTTCGAAGTAATTTGCACCAATTTTATAATTAAGCTTTCCTTGAGCAAATTTGGTATAGAAGTTAGGAGTATCAAAATCATAAACACCATAATTAAATACAATATCCATTAGGCTATCTTTTACCCTATAAGCACTGTGCCCAAAGGAATCATTTAAAGAACTTCCAGGTCCTATAGTGAGTACGCTTATTTCCGATTTTGGAGAGAGTATTTTATATTGGGAATATACAGAAGTGCTAATAAAAAAGGATAATACTAAAAGTAAAAGTATGCTTCATAAATTTCTGAACTACCTAAAAATACTAAAATCTAATTTCACAGAAAAAACATTAGAGTATAAAGCAGCACTTTGATCACCAATATCTGTAAAAGCATAATCTATTTGTATGCCTTTGTAATTAAATCCTAAACCAAAATTTGGCTGAAAACTAAGTTCTTCATTGCTATCAATTGTTAATTCATTCTGAAAATTTCCAATGCCACCTCTAAGATATATCATATCAATATACCCAAATTGAAAACCAAAGGATGGATTTATACTGGCAAAAGAAGATGAAATAATATCGTTGTTTTCTTCAAACCTTACTTTAAGATCTATTTCGGTAACTAATGAATAATCATAATTAAATACAAACTTTTTTGAGATGCCAATTTGTAATTTTGGAATAGTAATTTCCGTACTTTCTGGAACTTCTTGATTTTGTCCTTCAATCGCATTTTGTATTGTAGAGAGTTTATCTTCATCAAAACTCCATGAGTTATATGTTGTTGTAATATCTCTAGCCATTAAGCCAAATTTCCAATTGTTTTTACTTTCGAATTGGATACCAAGATCTAAACCAAATCCCCAAGAAGTTGCAAAATCACCAATAATTCTTCTAATAATCTTTGCATTAACTCCATAATTTAAACCATCCAATGGCAATTTTCTAGCATATGAAAAAGTTAAACCATAATCTGCCGTAGAAAAAAGACTAATTCTGTCATAATTAATATTTCCTTGGTCATCTATGAGTTGGGTTGTATCTAAAATATCATCAACACCAAACCGAATTAGTGATAAGCCGACTGCACTTCTATCATCTAAAGGCATTGCAAATGCCACATAATCGTAATTGGCAATATTGGCAAAATAACTTGAATGCATCAATGCAATTTGGTTATCTTCCAGATGTACTAATCCAGCTGGATTCCAATAACCAGAATTTACATCTGTAGTACTTGCAACAACAGCATTACTCATACCAAGAGCAGCAGCATCTACACCAATATTCATAAATTCGTTAGAATATTTTCTTAGTTTGGCCTGAAACCATTAAAGAAAATAATATAAGTAAACTTAAAATGTAATGTTTCAAGCGCAATTTTTTTTGACAAAGATGCATATTATTTTTAACATAAATAACTTCAAAAACAATTAGATATTGTTTTGTACTTGTTTTAGACGAAAATAGTTTACTATTTTTACAAAAACTAACTTAATGACTTTTAAAAAACATATTCCCAACCTGATTACTTTATTAAATGTTTTTTGTGGAAGTGTTGCTGTAATTTTTGCTGTCAATAGTAATTTTGTAATGGCTGCAATTTTTGTGTTTTTAGGAATCTTCTTTGATTTTTTTGATGGCTTATTTGCGCGAAAATTAAATGTACAAAGTGAATTGGGTATTCAATTGGATTCACTAGCAGATATGATTACAAGTGGATTGGTTCCAGGAATTGTCATGTTTAAATTATTGGGATTGGTAGTAAATGATTCTGAAATGTTTACTAAGTGACTGGAATTCTTCAATGATTTGGAGTGGTTTTAAAACGTCACCATTAGTTTTTATAGCTTTGTTAATTCCAATGGCTTCAGCTTACAGATTGGCTAAATTTAATTTAGATGAAGACCAACAAGACCATTTTATTGGATTACCAACTCCAGCTAATACCTTATTGATTGTATCATTACCACTTAATACTGGAATTTCAGAATAATGATATTATGAATTCCATAATATTAAATAAATGGTTTTTAATTGGATTAACAATTTTAAGTGCCTATTTATTAAATTCCAACATCAAACTTATTTGCTTTAAAATTCAATGATTGGAGTTTTAAAAGTAATTCCATAAGATATGTATATATTCTACTCTGTATAATATCCCTTGTAACTTTACAATTTGCAGCAATTCCTTTAATTATAGTGATTTATATTGTTATGTCTTTATTAAATAACTTATCCTCAAAATAACCAATTAAATTTATGGCTTCAGGATTTTTTGCACTTTTAGATGACATTGCAGCTCTTATGGATGATGTGGTTGTAATGAGTAAAATCACTACTAAAAAAACAGCTGGTATTTTAGGTGATGATTTAGCCGTAAATGCTGAAAAAGCTTCAGGATTTGTATCTTCTAGAGAATTACCAGTTCTTATGGGCCATCTCAAAAGGATCGTTTTTAAATAAATTGATTATTTTTCCTATTGCATTTTTACTGAGTTATTTTATACCTTGGGTAGTTACTGTTCTTTTAGTTTTAGGTGGTCTTTATTTGGCTTATGAAGGTGCTGAAAAGATTTATGAATTCATTTTTCATCGTAACCATGAACATCCAACAATATCAGATGAAAAAATTAGCAAAGAGGATGTCTTAAAAATGGAAAAGAAGAAAATAAAATCTGCTATTTTACCGATTTTATTCTATCTGTTGAAATTGTCATAATTGCTTTAGGTACAGTTATTGACAAAGAGCTTGTTGTACAAATAATGGTAGTATCTTTTGTAGCTTTAATGGCGACAGTTGGTGTTTATGGGATTGTAGCTTTAATTGTTAGAATGGATGATTTAGGATTACGACTGATAAAATTAAGCAATGGTAATAAAAATATTCTATATCATTCTGGAAGTTTAATGGTGCAAGCACTACCAAAAATTGTTAAAAGTTTATCTGTAATTGGAACCTTGGCTTTACTATTGGTTTCTGGTGGTATCTTTGTTCATAAAATAGAATTTTTGCATCATTTTTTAGAATTTTTACCCGGTATTCTTAGAGATTTTCTTGTAGGATTGCTTATAGGCTTAATTGTTGTCTTAATAGTAAATGGAATTAAATCACTAATTAAGATTGAGCCGTTAGAAGTCCAATTTCTTTTTACGCAATTCAAAATTTTGACCTAAATATACTTTACGAACCATTTCGTCACTTGCTAATTCTTCTGGTATTCCAGCTTTTAAAATACTACCTTCAAACATTAAATACGTTCTATCTGTAATGGCTAAGGTTTCCTGTACGTTATGGTCCGTAATTAAAATACCAATATTCTTTTTAGTCAATCTGTGCTACAATACGCTGAATATCTTCAACCGCAACAGGGTCAACTCCAGCAAAAGGTTCATCTAATAAAATAAAACTTGGGTCTGTAGCCAATGCACGAGCAATTTCGGTACGTCTTCTTTCACCTCCAGATAATAAATCACCTCTATTTTTACGAATATGACCTAAATCCAAACTCTTCAATAAGAGCTTCCATTTTATCTTGTTGTTCTTTTTTGCTTAGAGTTAGTGAGTTGTAAAACACTTAAAATATTATCTTCAATACTTAATTTTCTAAAAACTGAAGCTTCTTGAGCTAAATATCCAATACCGTTTTGAGCACGTTTGTACATAGGATATTTGGTGATTTCAGTATTGTCTAAATATATGGTACCTCCATTTGGTTTAATAAGCCCAACAATCATGTAAAAAGAAGTTGTTTTTCCAGCACCATTAGGACCTAATAATCCAACAATTTCTCCTTGATTTACTTCAAGAGAAACATCTTTTACAACTTTTCGTCCACTATAGGACTTCATTAAATTTTCGGCTCTTAATTTCATAGTTACAATAACGCAATATATTAATTAATTATTAGCTTCTAAAGCTTCCCAAAACTCATAAGCTCGTCGTAAATGAGGAATTACAATAGTACCACCAACTAAAGTAGCAATACTTAAAGCTTCCATAACTTCTTCTTTTTTTAATCCAACTTTTTATAGCTGCTCTCCAAATGATATTTTATACAATCATCACAACGTAAAACCGCAGAAGCTACTAAACCTAATAAGTTCTTTGGTTTTTACATCTAAAGCACCATCCTGATAAGCATTAGTATCTAAATTAAAAATACGTTTGATTATTTTATTGTTATCAGCTAAAATTTTATCATTCATTTTAGCACGATAATCATTAAATTCTTTAACTGGATTTCAGACATGTTTATTCTCTTTCTTTTTTTGATTTCTCACAACAACTTTAGAAATATAAATACTTACTTGATATAAAATTAATATTGGAATAGCAACAATAACTTGGCTTGCAATATCTGGAGGTGTTATAATTGCAGATAAAATTAAGACAATTACTAAAGCATATTTTCTGTATTTTCTTAAAATTTCAGGTGTTACCAATCCAACTTTTGTAAGAAAATAAATGATAATAGGTAACTCAAAAACAAAACCAGAAGCAAGGGCAGCAGACCTAACCAAAGCAATATAGGAACTAATATCTATTTGATTATCCACAACATCTGAAATACTATAATTGGCTAAAAAGTTAATAGATAATGGTGTAACAATGTAATAGCCAAATAAAACACCTAAGAAAAACAGGAGTGAGAAATAATTATAAAACCTTTAGAATATTTACGCTCTTCGGATAACAGACCTGGACTAATAAATTTCCATAATTGATAGATGACATAAGGAAATGATATAATAAAACCAGCAAAAATAGATGTCCAAATATCTGCAGAAAATTGTCCTGCCATAGTTCGGTTTTGGATTATAAAGGAATTTTGTCATTGCACAAAATGAAGTTTCTACATTAATTAATTGCCCAGCTTTACATAGAAAACTATAAGTTGGGAAACTCATATCTTATGGAGCAAAAATAATTATCATTAAATAAGATCTACTAAAAATAAAAGCAATGTGCCTATTATAACTATAGATAATGTAGCTCTTATTAAATGCCATCTTAAATCTTCAAGATGATCTAAAAAAGACATTTCATTAACATTCTTTGCCATTATATAATGCCTTCTTTTATTAAATCATGTAAGTGAACAACTCCAGCATATTTACCATTTTCTTCTACCAATAATTGTGAAATACCATAATTTTCCATCATCTCCATAGCATCAACAGCCATAGCATCTTGAATCAATTCGTTTTGGATTCTTAGCTCATAATATCTTTTGCGGTTAAACCTGAAATATCAGTAACTTTACTAACATTCTTCTTAAATCACCATCAGTAATAATACCAACAATTTTATCATTTTCAACAACAGCAGTTACACCTATACATTTTTTCAGTAATTTCAACAATTACTTCTAGCAATATTGCTATAAGGGTTTACTTCTGGTTTTTGATTTACAGAAGATAAATCATTAACTCTTAAATATAATTTTTTCCCATAAGCACCACCTGGATGGTATTTTGCAAAATCCTTACTAGAAAAACCTCTTAAATTCTAACAAACAAACAGCTAAAGCATCTCCAATTACCAATTGTGCTGTAGTACTTGTAGTTGGTGCTAAATTATTTGGACAAGCTTCTTTTTCCACATAAGTATTTAAAACATAATCGGCTTGCTGACCTAAAAAAGAATCTTTATTACCAGTAATAGCAATCATTTTATTTTTGGCATTTTTAATTAATGGGACTAAAACTTTTATTTCTGGTGTGTTTCCACTTTTAGAAATACAAATAACGACATCGTCTTTTAAGATTAATCCTAAATCACCATGAATAGCATCTGCAGCATGCATAAAAACAGCAGGTGTACCTGTAGAATTTAATGTTGCTACAATTTTAGTTGCAATAATGGCACTTTTACCAATTCCTGTAATAATAACACGACCTTTAGAATTATAAATTAATTCAACAGCATTTGCAAAATCATCATTTAATAATTTTGAAAGATTAGAAATTGCCTTACTTTCTATTTCAATAGTTTCTTTTGCAATGTTTAAAATAGATTTTTTATTGTTCAAAATTTATGAATTTTAGTGTTTGTGTCTTTTAAAGATTTTGTTATCTTTAAAGATACTCTAACTTATAAAAGTATAGATATACAAAAAAACGAAAAAAAAGTGTTAGAGTAATTTAAATAAGTTATAAAATGAAATTTTATTAAAATTTCTTTAATTTAAAAATACTATTTAATTAGGAATTAATGAATATTGTAAATATTGACTTACATTCAGCATTAAAAAAATATTTTGGATTTCAGTCAGTTTAAAGGATTTCAAGAAGATGTTATAAAAAGTTTAGTTGCAGGTAATAATACATTTGTTATTATGCCAACAGGTGGTGGAAAATCTCTGTGTTATCAATTACCAGCATTAATGAAGAAGGAACAGCAATTGTTGTATCTCCTTTAATTGCTTTAATGAAAAATCAAGTTGATGCTATAAGAGGTATTTCTAATGATGAAGGTATTGCACATGTTTTAAATTCATCTTTAAATAAAACAGAAGTAAAACAGTAAAAGAAGATATAGTTAATGGTGTTACAAAATTATTATATGTAGCACCAGAATCATTAACTAAAGAAGAAAATGTTGAATTTTTAAAATCTGTAAAAATTTCTTTTATGGCAGTTGATGAAGCACATTGTATTAGTGAATGGGGACATGATTTTAGACCAGAATACAGAAATTTAAGACATATTATTAGAACGTATTGGATGATAATATTCCAATTATTGGTTTAACAGCAACAGCAACACCAAAAGTTCAAGAAGATATTTTAAAAAACTTTAGGAATGACTGATGCTAAAACATTTAAAGCGTCATTTAACAGACCAAATTTATATTACGAAGTACGACCAAAAACTAAAAATGTTGATGCAGATATTATTCGTTTTATAAAACAAAATCGAAGGTAAATCAGGTATTGTTTATTGTTTAAGCAGAAAACGAGTTGAAGAATTAGCTCAAGTATTACAAGTAAATGGTATTAAAGCAGTTCCTTATCATGCTGGTTTAGATGCCAAAACAAGAGCTAAGACATCAAGATATGTTTTTAATGGAAGATGTAGATGTTGTTGTTGCTACCATAGCTTTTGGAATGGGAATTGATAAACCAGATGTGCGGTTTGTAATTCATCATGATATTCCAAAAAGTATAGAAAGTTATTACCAAGAAACTGGTCGTGCAGGACGAGATGGAGGAGAAGGACATTGTTTAGCATTTTATGCCTATAAAGATATTGAGAAATTAGAAAAATTTATGTCTGGTAAACCTGTTGCTGAACAAGAAATTGGACATGCTTTATTGCAAGAAGTTGTTGCATTTGCTGAAACATCAATTTCTAGACGAAAATTTATTTTACATTATTTTGGTGAAGAGTTTGATAATGAAACTGGTGAAGGTGGTGATATGGATGACAATGTTAGATATCCAAAAAAACAAGCATGAAGCAAAAGATGATGTAGTTAAGCTACTTGAAGTAGTTGATAAAACTAATGAAAAATATAAATCTAAAGATTTAGTAAATGTCATTGATTGGAAATGCTAATGCATTAATTAATTCTCATAAAACTGATGAACAACCATTTTTTGGAATTGGAAAAGATAAAGGAGATAAGGATATTGGATGGCTTTAATAAGTCAAGTTTTAGTTGCTGGATTACTTAAAAAAGATATTGAAACTTATGGTGTTCTTAAAATTAACTGAAGAAGGCAAGGAATTTATTGAAATCACCAAAATCCTTTATGATGACTGAAGATCATGTTTTTGATGATAGCAATGATGACGGTATAATTACAGCTGCAAAAACTGGAGGAGGTGCAGCAGATGATAACTTATTGAAAATGCTTAAAGATTTGAGAAAAACGTAATGCTAAAAAACTTGGTGTTCCTCCTTTTGTTATTTTTCAAGATCCTTCTTTAGAAGATATGGCCTTAAAATATCCGATAACTATTGATGAATTAACAAATGTTCATGGTGTTGGTGAAGGAAAAGCTAAAAAATATGGTAAAGATTTTGTTGAATTAATAGCAGAATTATGTTGAAGAAAATGATATTATTACGTCCAGATGATTTGGTTGTAAAATCAACAGGAACTAATTCTGCTTTAAATTATATATCATTCAAAATGTTGATAGAAAATTACCTTTAGATGATATTGCTTCTGCTAAAGGTATGGAAATGTCTGATTTTATTAAAGAAATGGAAGCAATAGTGTATTCAGGAACTAAATTGAATATTAATTACTGGATTGATGATATTTTAGATGAAGATCAACAAGAAGAAATTCATGAGTATTTTATGGAATCTGAAACTGATAAAATAGATGATTGCTATTGATGAATTTGATGGTGATTATGATGATGAAGAACTTAGTTTATTCAGAATAAAATTTATTAGTGAAGTTGCTAATTAACTTTCTAAAATTTTACTTAAATTCAGCTTTGTTCAAAAGGTGATATTTGTATATTTGCATCCAATTAAAAAATCAAATAATGCAAGACGGTATTATACGCAAAATTCAATACAAATAAAGGAGAAATATTAGTTGCTTTAGAATATCAAAAAAACACCAGGAACAGTTGGTAACTTTGTGGCTTTAGCAGAAGGAAATTTAGAAAATTCAGCAAAACCACAAGGGAACACATATTATGATGGTCTTAAAATTTCATCAGAGTTATTCCTGATTTTATGATTCAAGGAGGTTGTCCATTAGGAACAGGTACTGGAAATCCAGGATATCAATTTGATGATGAATTTCATCCAGATCTTAAACATGATGGACCTGGTATTCTTTCCATGGCAAATGCTGGTCCAGGAACAAATGGAAGTCAATTTTTTATTACTCATATTGCAACACCTTGGTTAGATAATAAGCATACAGTTTTTGGAAGAGTAGAAGATGGACAAGATGTTGTTGATGCCATTGCACAAGATGATACTATTGAAAGCTTGGAAATAGTAAGAGTTGGAGCAGAAGCAGAAGCATTTAATGCTGTTGAAGCTTTTAGAACATTTGAAGGTTCCAGAGAAAAACGATTAGCAGAGGAAAAGAAGAAGGCTGAAGCTGAATTAGAAAAATTGGCTTCAGGGTTTGATAAAACCGAAAGTGGATTACGATACCAAATAATTCAAAAAGGAGATGGAACAAAAGCTGAAAAAGGTAAAACTGTTTCTGTACATTATAAAGGACAGTTGCCAGATGGTACTGTTTTTGATTCATCTTACAAAAGAAATGAACCAATTGATTTTCCATTAGGAGTTGGTCAGGTTATTAAGGGTTGGGATGAAGGAATTCAACTTTTAAAAGTCGGAGATAAAGCCCGATTTGTAATTCCAAGTGATTTGGGGTATGGTTCACGAGGAGCAGGAGGTGTGATTCCACCAGATGCTACATTAATATTTGATGTTGAATTAATGGATGTAAAGTAAAAAAATCATGTCATAGATAAAAAGCCTTCTTAATTTAAGAAGGCTTTTTTGTTAATATTCTAACAATGATGACTTAAAATTCAATTAAAGGATCCAAATTTTCATCCACTTTCCACTCTCCAACATAGTAAGTTTTATCATCGAATATATTTTGAACATTATGCATATAAAATACAGAATACGCTTTTTCAGAATTTTGATAAGATTTTGGTAAATAGACCCAAATTATTTTGTTAGTGTACAAGTGTGGAGCTTCTATGGTAAATCTACTAACTTGCTTATATTCAGTATTTTGAGAGTGAATATTTGAAGTTAATATCATATAAAAAAGGACGGTAAAAACAAAGGATTTAGTCAATTCTTAATTTTCAATTTAGATTAAGTGTAAATAATGCCTCCAAAATGCATATATTTTTTCGATGAGATACATTTTTATCACGATTATTAAATACTAATAATACTTAATTTTAAATAATTAATTTAATCCACCCTCAGTAATGGCAAGTCGTGTAGAAAAACTTAGTCTATTATCGGAAATGATAGCTTTTGCGAAAGTTGATGATACTCTTAAAACTATAGAGTACAATTTTTTAATAGGTATTGCAAGACAGCTTGATATAACTCAAGATGATTTTGATTATTTATTAAATCATCCTGTAAATTATGCTTATTTAAAAACTCATTCAGAAACGAATTGTTCAGTTCCACCGTTTAGTTTTATTAATGAATTTGAGCGACGAAATTAACAAAGAGAAGTGGGTTAAAATCCACAATTTCGGACTTACGAATGGGATTAAGTCAGGAATCAATTAATAGAGTTTTAGACTTGATGGAAAGTTTTCCTAATAAAATAGTACCACCAGATGTTTTAATTGATATTTTTAAGGTTCAATATAATTAGTTGACTTTTAATTTCTCTAATTTCTTTTCGTAGTCTTTAATTTTATCTCTCAGTTGGGCGGCTGACAGAAAATCGAGTTCTTTGGCTGCTTGTTCCATCAGTTTTCGGTGTTCTCGTATTTTCTTTTCTATTTGATTTTTATTCAGGTATTCACTTTCTGGTTCTGCTGCTTTTAAGGCTTCCAATTCGTAATAATACGAGCTTACTGAATTTTTGGTTAATGCATTATCCAGACTTTTATTTATTTGTGTAGGAGTAATGTTGTTCTTAGTATTATAATCTATTTGTTTTTCGTCTACGATAATTAGTTTCATCTATAGTTTTTTGCATACTATTTGTAATTTTATCAGCATACATAATTGCTTTTCCTTTTAAATGTCTTGCTGCTCGACCTACAGTTTGGGTTAAGGATCTGGCTGAACGCAAAAACCCTTCTTTATCGGCATCTAAAATAGCCACTAAGAGAAACTTCTGGTAAATCGAAACCTTCCCGTAATAAATTAACTCCAACTAAAACATCAAATAATCCTTTACGAAGATCCTGCATAATTTCTACACGTTCAAGAGTATCTACATCAGAATGGATATAACGTACACGAATTTGAATTCTTGCAAGATATTTGGTCAGTTCTTCTGCCATTCGTTTTGTAAGTGTAGTTACTAAAGTTCGTCTCATCTTTTTCAACACGCTGTTGAATTTCTTCAATTAGATCATCAATTTGATTTAAGCTAGGTCGTACTTCAATTTCTGGATCTAAAAGTCCAGTCGGTCGAATAACCTGTTCTACATAAACACCATCTGTTTTTTGTAATTCATAATCAGCAGGTGTTGCACTCACATAAATTACTTGATTTTGAATGGCTTCAAATTCTTCAAACTTTAAAGGTCTGTTATCCATGGCTGCTGGTAACCTAAAACCATATTCTACCAGATTTTCTTTTCTGCTTCTGTCACCACCATACATAGCATGTACTTGAGAAATGGTTACATGACTTTCATCTATAACCATTAAATAATCCTCAGGAAAATAATCTAACAAACAGAATGGTCGAGTTCCTGGTTGTCGACCATCTAAATATCGAGAATAGTTTTCAATACCAGAACAATAACCTAATTCACGAATCATTTCTAAATCAAATTCTGTACGTTCCTTTAATCGTTTGGCTTCAAGATGTTTCCCAATTTCTTTAAAATAATCGTGTTGTTTCACAAGATCATCTTGAATTTCCTTAATAGCACCTTGCAATACATCTGGAGAGGTTACAAACATATTTGCAGGATAAATAGTTAATAGATCATACTTTTCAATGACTTCATTGGTTTGAATATTAAACGATTCAATTTCTTCAATTTCATCACCAAAAAAATGAATTCTAAAGGCATCATCTGCATAACTTGGAAAAATATCAACAGTATCTCCTTTTATTCTGAAATTTCCATGATTAAAATCGGCTTCAGTTCTGGAATATAAACTTTGAACTAATTGATGTAATAATTTTGTTCTTGATATAACCTGATCCTTTTTTAGAGTAATGACATTTTTTTGAAATTCTACAGGATTTCCAATACCATAAATACACGAAACCGATGCTACTACCAAAACATCCCGACGACCTGACAGTAGAGAAGATGTTGCGCTTAATCGCATTTTTTCAATTTCTTCATTAATAGATAAATCCTTTTCTATATAAACTCCTGAAACAGGTATGTAGGCTTCTGGTTGATAATAATCATAATATGATACAAAATATTCGACTGCATTTTCAGGAAAAAATTGTTTAAACTCAGAATATAATTGAGCTGCTAAAGTTTTGTTATGAGCAAGAACTAAAGTTGGTCGTTGAATTTCTTCAATAACATTTGCAACTGTAAATGTTTTTCCAGAACCAGTTACACCAAGAAGTGTTTGATATTTTTCATTGGAAAGTATACCATCTGTCAGCTGGTTAATAGCTTCCGGTTGATCACCAGTAGGACTGAATTCTGATACAATTTTGAATTTCATTTTCCAAAATTACGCAAAATAAAAATGAAATATTAAAAGCAGATGTTTAACGTTTTAAAGCGAAATGGCCCTTAACATCGAATTCCATACCATTTTTTTTAACAATGGCTGTAAACCAATAATCGGTTCCTTCCTTTTGGGCACCATTATAGGTTCCATCCCATCCTGGAGAGTTATGGGCTAATGTTTTAAGTAACTTTCCGTATCTATCGTATACATAAACAATTGTACCAGGCATTGTTTCTACTCCAGTTATGTGCCAAGTGTCAAAATGACCATCACCATTTGGTGTAAAGAATTTAGGTGTATCAACTACCACTATTTCTTTTGATATATCATTACAGCCATTAAGATCGATTATAGTAATTGTATGATAACCCAGGCTAACATATTCGAAAACGTTCGATTCCTGAGGCTCTCCATCATCAAGAACATATAAGTAATCTCCAATTCCACTAATCGTAACGATTACATTATTAGGATCTGAAAAATCAATCGTTTCAGTCATTTCAATTGTCGCTTGTTCCGATTCTATTACTGCAAACTCTGTTGTTTTTTCACAACCATATGGAGTTGTTACTGTAACCCAATAGTTTCCTATTGTATCTATTTCTATCTCTGGGGTTGTTTCATTAGTAGACCATAAATAAGTGTCACCCAAATTATTGGTATTGGCACTTACATAAACAGGTATTATCTCGTCATTTAAACAAAGTGTTAATTGATCAGGAATATCCAATAATGGCAATGGACGCACAATTGTCTGAAATTGGGTTGTTGAGAAACATCCACTGGAATTATTTTCAATTCTTGCATATATGATTTGCTCGTTAAATGCGAAATACGATTCATATAAAGGATTTTCTCCACTTTCAGCATTTTCGAATGTTTCGTAATAACTGACATTGAAATTTGATGGATTTTGGTTTCCTAAAATTACCGAGGTATTACTACTTAAATTAAATTCGGCTATTTCATCATCATCGTCATCACACAACTCTAAATCAATAGGCGCGTATGCGATCGGATTTGGGAGAACGATCATATTAAATGACGATGTGATAAAACAACCTGTTATTTCATTTTGAATTCTAGTAAAAAATGTATGAGTATTAATGCTGTATTCAAAATTTGTATCTATTTGGTTTGTGCCATTTAGGGCATCTGTTTGAGAGTTATAATAAGATATTACTGTGTTATTAAGATCATCTACTAATAGCTCATTCACAGTCGTTAAGTCAAAGAAACCTGTTTCATTCTCGCAAACAATTAAATCATCCAATACATTGAAAGCAGGAGGTAGATTTACTATTAAATCCAATGGAATAGTAACATAACATGTTGATACAGAATTAACTACTTTTACAAATACTGTTTGTGGGTTACTCGTATTAATGTAATTTTCCGGATTTATAATTTGATTAGTATGAGTATCTAAGTCTTCTTCATTTACAAAATAGCTTACTTCAATATCATTTTGTCTGACATCTAAAATATCAAATTCCGAAATTGTTAAGTCGAATGTGGTAATACCATCATAATCATTGTCACAAACCTCTAAAGGAATTGATGGATTTGTTTCAGGGGCTTGAATGACATTCAGTCCAAATTCTGCAATGGTATAACAACTAAATCCATTTTCAATTCTTGCATAAATTTGTTGTGGATTTTGAATATTTGCAAATTCTAAGTCAATAGCATTATTTGCTGCATCGGCATCTGAGAGGTTTGTATAGAATGAAATATCCAAACTTTGCGATGTACCAATGGAGATTTCAGTAATTTTTTCATTGAGATCGAATATTTCAACTCCATCATTGCTAACATCGTCACAAGTATACCAATCTAATGGTGGATTAAAATCAGGAAGAGGATCTACAACAATAGTAAAAGATGATGTAGCAAAACAATCTGCATCAGTTATGTTTTCTACTCGAACAAATATAGTTTGTGGACTTGTTGTATTAAGATAAACACTGTTTTTATCTAAGTTGTTAGTTCCGTTTATAGCATCGTTCTGATTTTCATAATACAATACTTGTTTTCCAGATTGACCATTCAATATTTCAGCATCTTTTGTAGCAAAAATAAATTCAGATGTATGATCATTATCACTTTCACAAAGCTGAAAGTTTGAAATTGTCGAAATAACAGGAAGGGTATTCACTATTATCGGTATTGGTACGATAGTAAAACAATCAGTAATCATGCTCTCTATTCTTGTGAAGATTGTTTGTGTTGAGGCATTAAAAATTGATGGATCTACCAAAGCATTTATGTCTAAATGAGCATCTTCTGATGAAACATGGAAGGAAATTTCTAAATCAGCAGTACTGTTTAAGATTTCAGGAATTTTCGCTGTTAAGTCGATTGAAGACATACCATCTTGGTCATCATCACAAATAATAATATCTGAAGGCGTATTTACAGATGGTGCTGGAATAACATTCAGTTCAAATTGTGTTACATCGTAGCAACCCGTTTGGCTGTGAGTAATTCTTGCGAAAATAGTTTCCGGATTAGAAACGTTGGTATAAAAAGTAGGCAACGCATTTTCGTTATTCTCGGCATCCTGTTGATTCTTAAAATATCTGACATGTGTTACATTCAGGTTTCCGTTTGACACTTCTTCATCATAAATAGAAAGGTCTATAGAAGCTATTCCATCGTCGTCAGTATCGCAATAATTAACACTTCCTATCGATTGCATTAAAAGAGGAGGATTTATTATCAAATGGACTTGTGCTTCCTCTATACAGTTTTGACTAACTACTTCTATATACAAAATCTGAGGATTTGTTGTGTTTACAAAGTCTACAGTTTCATCCAAAGCATTGGTCTGATTGTTCAAATCTTCTTCTGTTAGGTAATAAATAACATCGGAACCTGGAATTCCATTTAAAATTATGATCTGCATATCTGCAAGATCAAATATTTCTTTACCATCGTTACTATCATCATCACATACTTCAAAATCTTGTATTTCTGTACCTGTTATTAATAAATTGGTATGTACTTCGATGGTGGCTATTGCATAACAACCTGTTGAACTATTTTCTACACGCACATAGAGAATCTGAAAATCTGGTTCACTGTTTATAAAAGCCTCAATGTCTGGAATTGGATTACTTCCTGTCAAGGCATCATCCATACTGGTGTGTATTGTTGCATCGACTCCGGAAAGGCCTTGTAAAATATCTGCCTGGGCATCAGTTAAATCGAAACTTGCAAAACCATCATGATCCTCATCACATGCATCAAGTATAACTTGTGTAACCGGTAAACTAGGGTTTTCTAAAACATTTACAGTTAAAGTAGTATAACTTAAACATCCAGTTTCGGCATCCTCAACGCGTATATAAATTACATCTGTTGGGTTTGTATTGATATAAGGTGAAGTTATTGGATTTTGGTTATTGGTTGCATCAAACTGAGTATAATGATAACTTATATTAAGATTGGATTGGTTGTTACTTATTTCATCATTTTTTGATGTTAGGTCTATCTCCGTAAATCCATCACTGGTCTCATCATCACAAATATTTATAGGAGATGGATCTGTAATAAAGGGAAGAGGATTAACGACTAAATTGAAATTAGTGAATGCTAGACATCCATTCGTTGTATCTTCTATCCTAACATAAATTGTTTGAGGATTGACAGTATTTTGAATAGTCGAGGTAATCTCATTTAAATTATTATCGGCATCATTTGCTGTAAAATGATAACTAATGTTGTAGTTAGAACTCGGTACGGAAGCTTCCACTTCTGCATTTTTGATGGATAGATCAAAAACCTCAGATTCGTCTCCACTTAAATCGTCACAAAGTTCATAATCAGATATGTTTCCGGCAGTTTGCTCAGAGTTTAGAGTAACTTGAACAGAATCTTCAATAGTACAATCTGAATCGTTTAGTGGCATTGTTATTTGTACCGAATAAGTCCCACTTTCCGTAATAACCAATTCAGTCCCATTTTCACCTGAAATTAAATTGTTATTCATATACCAGTTATATGTGGCATCAGGGTTTTGGATATCACCATTAATAGTTACGGATTCTGAACAAGTAGTAATATCTTCACCTAAATCGACAACAGAATTAAAGCTATTACCTTCAATAAAAACTGCGGAATCGTAATTTTCATCAGTTTGATCTGCTATGATTAATTTAATGTGATATTGAGTGTTAGGTATTATGCTGGCAGTAGCTGTTAAAACTGCAGTTCTACCATTGTAGTTGGTGTCACCAAAATTGTATCCATCAAAATATGCTTCATTTTCTGCCCCGCAAAACCCAACTACTTCAGGATGAATCGTACTTGTGTTAACTGGGGTCGTTGTACCTGGAACCAATGCGATATTGGTAAATTGATCGGTAGTTCCGGCCTGTTTAATTAAAAATGCAAATCCATCAGAATACTCACAAGGAAAATTGCCATAGTATTCCTCAGAAGCCAATAAATAATTGAATTGTATTTGATTAGATATAGATATAAAATCGAATTCAATTGAGGTCGCATTTAAAGTATTGGTTATACCTAAAGCTGTTTCTAAATCTACATCTGTTCCCCAAGTAGTTTCACCTTCATTTAGGGTATTTCCGTTTGTTATATTACCTGCTGATAATGCTTCACCAGTAGTCAATAGAATTCCATTTTCAAAGGGAAAATTTGAATCGGCCTGTTCAAAATAGCCAAAACTGTTCAATCCATTTACTGAACCATTTATATTGGAAGAAATATTTGATACCTCTACACATCCTTGAACTAAATTATTTTGGATGAGCTCTTGAGCGGATAAAGTGTTGTCTACAGTAATTTGCTGAGCAACAGCATATTGCTGGAGTCCTAAAAAGATAATAGCCAAGAGAAATGTAATTTTTCTCATTCCAAGTAGGTTAATTAATTAGGTAAATCTTGTTGTATGGGGTACAAAAAGATTTTTATTCTTTTTATTTACGATGGAAAAGTACTAATATCTAGATGAAATGCAAAAAATATCCGATGAAATGCATAAAACTTTAACGGTTTTAGAAGATAATAACTTATAAGTTCTAATAATTAGGATTATTTGGGTCTAAAATGTAGAGATATGTCCCACGACATAAAGGATTCTTTAAATTATTTAGGCTCCGTTAGTAGCAAAATCCCAATTTTAGATTATTAGTCTCTAGGACACATAAATTTTAATTATACATCAATTAGAATTCTTTTATCTTTTTAATGAGAAATGATCTTTATAAACTCTACCATCTTCAAGAGTAATGGCAAACCAATAGTCATCGTTTGGTAATGGTCTTCCGTTAAAAAATCCATTCCAACCTGGCCCAGATGGATCTATTTTAGTGATTAACTTACCATACCTGTCATAAATATAAATCAATGTATTAGGCTGAAATTGCGAAGAAACTCCCTTAACTTGCCAAGTATCATTATATCCATCATTATTAGGAGTGAAAAATCTAGGAAATCCAATTACAGAAACAAGTTCTTCCGCAATTCCACAGTTATTCTTATCTCTAACATAAACGGTATGAATACCTCCAGCTACATTTTCAAAATAACTACTATCAGTATATGGGCCATTAATATTGTCTAATGCAAATTCGTAATCTCCTTCACCAGATACTAATACAGAAATTGTATTATTTTGGGTAGCATCTACGACTTCAATATTTTCAATAGTAGCAATATTAGAAGATAAGACTGTTATAGTTCTTGATTTAGTACAGCCATTTATATTAGATACATCAACGGTGTAAGTTCCTGCTTCATCAATTTCTATTTCTGAAGTACTTTCCCCTGTGCTCCAATTATAAAAATGGTTATTTATTGAACCATTTAATATTCCACTAGTTAAAGTAATAGTTTCCGGATAGGAATTAAGACAATAAATATATTCTGATTCGGATTCTATCTTCGGAAGCTCAAAAACAGTAAGCTGAATTTCGTTAATTCCATAGCAGGCATTTTCATTTTCTACACGCACATAGATAACCTGTGAATATGGATTTGAATTAGTATAGGTGGAATTGAGAGGATTTACCTCGAGAAGAGCATCTTCATAGGTTTCGTAGTAATTTACCATCAAATTGTTTGGTAATCCGTTTAATACTTCCGGGTTAGTACTAGTTAAATTAAAAACGTAATATCCATCTTCTTCACCATCATCGTCGCAAACTTCTAAAATAGCATCATTAGCATTAGTTGCGCTTACTTCTAAGGTTAATTCTGAGATATTAAAACATCCTGAATTTTCATCAATTACTTGAACAAATATTACCTGAGGATTTATAGTATTATTATAAGCGCTCCCATCAATTTCGTTAATACTATTCTCAGCATCAGACAAAGAGGTATAAAACTTGGTATACACATCAGAACTTTCTCCCGTTAGCTCGGGATTTGCTTGATTTAAATTAAAAATAGTGAATCCATCTGGTATTCCATCTTCATCGCATTGAAAAAGAGCAGAATGAAATGCTTCGGGTCTGGGGTTTATATTAATTACAAAATCAGTTATATCATAACAAACAGGATTTAAATCATTTTGAATTCTTACATATATTGATTCGGAAAATGGAGATAAATTGTAATAATTAATTGGCAAAGAATTAGCTCCATTTTCTGCATCAGTTAGTTGACTATGGTAAGAAATTGAAAAGTTTGGATCATTCTGCCCACTTAATACTAAATTATTAAATTGAGACAAATCGATCATTTTCTGTCCATTAGTATAATCTCCATCAACTTCATCATCACATATATTTTGGGTTTCTATTGGGTTCGCTTCAGGACCATTCACTACTTCAACATTAAAAGATGTAATTGAATTAGCGTCAGTACACCTTTCTAAATTTGTACTTTTTACGCGAGCAAAAATCTGTTGAGGATTAGAAATATTTTCAAATGAAAAAAGTAATTCATTTTGGTCGTTCTGAGCGTCCAATAAAGTTTCATAATAATGTACAGAGAAATCATCACTACTCGGAGCACCCAAAACTGCTGGATCGAAAAGTGATAAATTAAAATTCCAAATACCGTCATTATTATCATCACATATAATTACGTCATCGGGTTGATAAGCAACTGGATATCTATATACATTAACAAAGGCTCGTCCTTCTGTCGGACACTCGCCATTTTGTTCATCTACCAAAACTGTGTAAATTCCTGTTTGTGAAACTTCTAAATCAAAATCCGACTCTGGTAAAGGCAAATCATCTTTAGTCCATGTATATATCGCACCAGGTATTTCCTCTGAAACTAATGTATACGTCTCTCCTTGACATAGGTCAAGATTAGTTGCACTTACCCCATTTCGTATTATATCTATTTGTGAATTAAATATAGATTGTATAAATGGGGGTAATCCCTGGGCAGAATTATTTGGAAATAGATTAACTGCATTATGCACATAATTACAAGCAGCACCAATACTATTTGGATTTTGAATAATGCCCAAATACGGTAAACCTACGTTATAAGTGGAGCTGAGTGCACGATATATTCTCCCATCTGGACCTAATTGAAGACCACCTCTGTAAAGTGATCTATTATCAACAGTGAATTCTGTCGCTTGAATATTAGCCTGAGTTAAATTAAATTGTGTTAAAGATGAAGTATGATTAATGGGATCATTGTTCTGAACTGGATCCATCTGATTAAAGTAATCATTTGATGAATTTACGTAAAGTAACTCACTGTTAGGTGAGAATTCTATTCCATAAGGTTTATTATTCTGAGAACTTATATTTAATTGAATTTGATTACTCACCACGCCGGTATCTACATCAAAATCATATAAATACAACCCTCCAGTAGCATTAGCATTGGCAAGTTTATTTCCATCAGGGGATAATTTTAGATACCCGCGTATATCACTTATACTAATTCCAAATGACGATACTACTGAATTAATATTTACTCCTGAATTATTAACTTCAAATGCATGGAATGAATTAAAGCTACTTGAATTACCTGATTGTGATGCAAAAGTAATAACCCAAATAGACTTATTTACACAATCTTTAAGAACAGCACTAATTTTTTCTGAACACTGTGGAAGTAGATTTATATTTTTTGAAACTACACTTCCCAACCCACCATCAAGACTAATATCTATAGTGGAGTAATTAAATCCTAAATTACTTCCATCAAGATTGTTATCAACTGTAAAAATATAATATATGTTTTCATCATCAGGTTTAGGGACGATAATTGCAGATTGAGAACTAGAAGCATCGCCGAACAATCCTGTACCATTATTCATTATTTGATGATTTTTATTCCAAACAATAGATCCATCAGAATAAAAAAGAAGGTTACCAAATTTATCTGATATAGAAGCACATCCTTCATTAGTACTTAATTGACCATCATCCAATACATTAAAGGAATCATTGGCCAGATTAAACTGCAAACCTGCCCCATAGCCAAAATACCAATTCGCAGCTTGTTGTTGAGCAAAAATATTAAGGCTTAATAGAAAAATTATAATGAAATAAATCTTTTTCATATTCAATAGCAAAAGCTACCAAATATATTACAAATCTCTTTGTTTTAATAATCTATAAGATAAAAAGATCAAAAGAGCCGTCCAACACAACACAATAATAACTTCTTGCCCATGAACAACATAGTCATAGGCCAAGTCATTCTTATCTGGAAACTTTGTCATAGCAACTCTTTGAAAAGGCTGATCGATCAATTTATACATGGATTTTAGAGGGAAAAAATTCTGAATTTTTTCAGCAATATCCGAATCGAATTTCCAGGTAATTAGTCCAAATGTTATCCATTCGAAAATGTAAAGAATAAAAAGAAAGCCTAATGCAAAAGCTGATCGTTTTAATAGCATTGCAAAGAATAAACATAAACTAAAGAATCCAACAAGTTTTGTAAAATAGGCTATTAAAAATTCGGTTCCCCGAAAAATCAATCTAAATTCATCAATGCTCGAGTAGTACATACCAATACAAAGGGAAATAATAAATATCAAGACCGTAGATACCAATGAAAAGAAAACAATTGTATAGAATTTGGAAAGTATAAACTCCTTTTTACTTAACCCATCAATTAGATTCTGTTTTAATGTCTTATTGCTATACTCGTTTCCTATCATACTT
Source organism: uncultured Flavobacteriaceae bacterium (assembly GCA_963768245.1). Taxonomy (GTDB): domain Bacteria; phylum Bacteroidota; class Bacteroidia; order Flavobacteriales; family Flavobacteriaceae; genus Site-B1. The sequence continues at coordinate 120,709 of CAVYHG010000027.1, read as the reverse complement.
ACCACTACAATTGCAAAAAAGAATTTGAACTGAGAGGCAAAAAACGTTGTAATATGCCAGATTATAGGAAAGTCAAAAATTCCTAATTCCCCTAATTCTAAAGTAAAAAAACCAAAAAAATTAATCTTAATCGCTGAAAGGAGAATAACAAAAAAGGGTAATATGAACGAAATAAATATTAATACTTTACTCGCAGTATTCGATAGTAGTTTTTGTAATTCCAGATTTAATAATCGAAACATGTGTTGATTGATTTATTTTTAGATTTATCGAATTAATTATTATTGGTTAAATGTAGGAATTGCTCTTCCAGACTTTCTTTTCTTTTAACTAAATGAGAAAGCACAAATCCCTTGTCAAATAACATTTTATTGAATACTGAAGATTCCAGAGGTTCCTTAAGAAATGCAGTAATCAAGCCTTCTTCATCTTTTATATGGCTTATCACATCAAGCGAATTCAAAAATGTTTTTAATTCTTCATAATTATCGCACTTTAATTCAAAAAATCCATGACTCGAAATCATCTCATCTACTCTACCTGAATACAATTTTTCACCTTTTCTCAGTACCACAACATGAGAACATACTTTCTCAACTTCGTCTAATAAGTGTGAAGCCAATAGGATTGTAGTTCCATTTTTAGCGATATCTTTTATTAGTTCTCTTATCTGATGAATTCCTTGTGGATCTAACCCATTTGTAGGCTCATCCAAAATAAGAATCTCCGGATCATTTAATAAGGCAGAAGCAATGGCTAACCTCTGTTTCATACCAAGCGAGTAAGTACGGAATTTACTATCCTTACGATCCAGCAGACCAACCAATTCTAATTTCTCTTCAATTATTTTAGAATCTACTCCTTTAATCTTGCAAACCAATTTAAGATTTTGGTATGCGGTCATATAGGGATAGAAATTTGGACGTTCTATAATCGCACCTACTTTTTTCAAGGCATCATGGGTATTTACATTACCATCAAACCAATGAAATTCACCTTTTGTTTTATTAACTACATTTAGTACAACGCCTAATGTGGTAGATTTTCCACTTCCATTTGGCCCGAGAATACCATAAACATTACCTTTATTAATAGTAAATGATAAATCTTTAACTGCTGTTAAGTAACCAAATTTTTTAGTAAGATTATTGATTGTGAGAATTGTCTCCAAGATGTTTTTTTTTGATTGGTAATAAATATACGACGAAGCTATTATAAATTTGTTACAAGTTTTTAAATAAAAGCTTTAAATTTGAAGCTATGCAAGATGTAAAAATATCTAAAAGAAAACCATCCTTTCCTGTTTCTGATAAGTTGCATTCTTATCTTTCTAATTATAAGAGAAATGTAAGGATACCTATTTTTTATGATGATTTGCTGAGGTTTCAGGGATCTGTAGTTGTTTATGATAAAAATGAGGAAGATACACTTTGGATTCGGGTTTATTATAATGAGTTTGAGCGCGAAGACATAGATTTAAGCCTTAAAAAGATATATACTATTTTGCATTCCGACGGTAATGAGAAAACAATTCCTTTTTTAAATGTTGATGCTATTGATTATTGCACTTTTGGGAATTCCAAACCTTTTAGAGTTAAGGTTAGAAATATCTTGAATGATAATTATACATATTTTTATGTAAAAAGAGCTGATGCATCAAGAATTTATGGGTTGGAACTTGAGCATATGCTTTCTCCATATAATCTTAATTTTCTTGTTCATAAAGATACTTTAATTGAAGAGCATATTTCTGGAATTCCGGGTGATGAATTCATTAAAGATATGCTTCCTAAGTGCAGCAAATCTGAGAAATCACAAATAGCAAAGGAATTTATTAAGTTCAATGAGCGTTGTATGATAAGGTTATTAGGTGATATGCGCTCATATAACTATGTGATCATTCCTACTCATGATTTTGACCAGGTTGTTTATAAAATTAGAGCTATTGATTTTGATCAGCAAAGTTATGAAGGCAAATTAAATATTTACAGACCTCAGTTTTTCAAGGAAAATCTGGAGATGGTTAATTTAGTATCTGAAACTATTCAAAAAGAGTCTCTGGATCAGTATGTTTTGGAAGAACGCTCTGCAATAGCTAAACGTTTGTTAAGTTTTGACAATAGAATGAATGGATTGATAGATTGCATGATGGATGATCAAATATCGAATAAAGCCAATATTAATTTGTTAAAATCCGAACTACAGAATTATACTCACGATGTAAACTTTAAGCGTAGTAAAAATATGGGAGAAATACTGAGGAGTGCTTTAGATTTTGTAAGAAGAAACTATGAAACTATAAGTACAAATTATTTGTAAAAGGTCAACTTTATTATATTATTATAGAATAACGTTCAACAATTAATTCCAATTTTCTTCAAAATCCATATCGTTGAAATCATCTAAATCATAGTCATTATCAAATTCATCTATATCATTAAATTCATCGGCTTCAAAGTTTTTATTAGGAGCCTGATCAGGAATTTGGCCATGGACAAACATTAAATTTGGATAATCAAGACCTTCAGATTCTTCAACTATTTCGGCTAATTCAACAAAAAATGTCCACATACTTAAAAAATCATAAACGTATATTAATTTTGTCTGACCTTCATGTATTTCAGAATTAATAAAAGTCTCACTCATTAATCGAGTAGGTGATGAGCCTTCACTTAGATCAAATAATGAGATCTCTTCACCTTGATTCCATTCGTCATCGCTTAAATAAAACGAGGCCATTTCACTTCCATCAAAACCAAAAGATTGTGTAATTATATTGTGTAAATCCTCTAATGTGTCTGTTTCACGTATCTCTAGGTCTCGAAAAATATCCTCTTCAGTATCATTATCCAGAATTACTCTAAATCGATAAATCATAGTTAGAAATTTAAAATGAATATACTTTTTTTAATTATTTACTAAATCTGTGGAGTGTTAATGTAAATGCACTTAATAGCAAAAATGCGCCCACTTGATGGGCCACTCCTAACCACACAGGAACTTGATAAATTATTGTGAGAACTCCCAAAAGGAACTGAATTAAAACCATGATCATTAAACTGTTTATGCCAATTAACTGATATTTGGTTAATTTTCCAAATACTTTCGCTTTGTAATATATTAAAAAGACTAATATACACACAGCATAGGCCAAAATTCGGTGAACAAATTGAACACCACTTTTTCCTTCAATAAAATTTTTATAAATTGGATTTTGCTCAATATAAACAGTTTCATGAATCCATTTGCCGTCACTCATAAGTGGCCAGAAATTATGAATGAATCCGGCATCTAATCCAGCAACAAAAGCTCCATATATTATTTGTATTAGTAGGACTACTAACCCAAATCTTACTAAATTTCTAAATTTTTTACTGATCTCTTTCTTGGTGGGAAATATCAAGTCTAAAGCCACCCAAAAAGTATAAGCAAAGGTGATAAATGCGGTTGTTAAATGTGCTGCTAATCTGTAATGGCTGACATCTGGATTGTCAACTAAGCCACTTTTTACCATGTACCAACCCAAAAATCCTTGAAAGGCACCTAAACAAAGCAGAATAATTGATTTTTTAATAGTAGGTTTGGTTAGTTGTTTGGTAATTAAGAAAATATAAGAATGGTAGAATAAAAACCAAACCAATAAATCTTCCAATAACACGATGTATCCATTCCCAGAAATAAATATCCTTAAAATCCTGTAAAGTAAAATGAGTATTTAATTTTTGGTATTCTGGATATTGTTTATAAAGATCAAAAGCTTCCTGCCATTCAATTTCATTCATTGGAGGAATGGTACCTGAAATTAGTTTATAATTTGAAATTGATAAACCCGAATGTGTTAAACGGGTTATTCCACCAACAACTACCATAATAAATATTAAAACACAACCTGTTAATAACCAATAGATTACTTTTTTGTTATCTTTTTTCATATTTCTTTAAACCTAGTTTTTTTCCTTCTTTAAGCATTAAATTGAAAGCTGCATCATGTTCATTTGGAATTTCTCCTTCCAGAATAGCTTCTTTAATTGCCTCTTTAATTATTCCTATTTCTCTTGAAGGTTTTAAATTAAAAGTTTCCATAATTTCCTCACCTGAAACAGGTGGTTGAAAATTCCGAATATGATCGCGTTCTTCCACTTCAATTATTTTTTGTCGAACAATTTTAAAGTTGTTATGATATTTTTTAAAGCGTTTCTTATTTTTTGTCGTAATATCTGCTTCACAAAGTGTCATTAGATCATCTACATAATCACCTGCATCAAAAACTAATCGTCTTACAGCAGAATCTGTTACTATATCTTCAGCTAAAACAATTGGTCTTGAACTCATCAACACCATTTTTTGAACAAATTTCATTTTATCATTCAATGGCATTTTAAGCCTTTTAAATAAATGATAAACCATTTTAGATCCTTCAAATTCATGCCCATGAAATGTCCAACCAACTTTTTTACTAAATTTTTTGGTTGGTGCTTTACCAATATCATGTAATAAAGCAGCCCATCGCAACCAAAGATTATCAGTGTTTTCCGAAATATTATCAACTACTTCTAACGTATGATAAAAATTATCTTTATGCTTTTGTCCTTCAACTTCATCAATTCCTTTTAGAGCAGTTAATTCAGGTAAGAAATGATCTAATAATCCAGTTTCTTCAAGTAATAGAAACCCTTTAGAAGGTTTTTCACTTTCCAGAATTTTATTAAGTTCAACAACAATACGTTCGTTCGTAATAATTTTGATACGTTCATTATTTTTTGTGATGGCATCAAGTGATCTTTCTTCAATCTGAAAATTCAGTTGGGATGCAAAACGAATAGCTCGCATCATGCGCAAGGGATCGTCACTATATGTAATATCAGGATCTAAAGGTGTTCTTATAATTTTATTTTCAAGATCTTTAATACCATTAAAAGGATCTAAGAGGTCACCAAAATTAGATTCGGACAGATCTAATGCCAATGCATTAATTGTGAAATCTCTTCGGTTTTGATCATCTTCCAATGTACCATCTTCCACTATTGGATTTCTACTATCTTCTTTGTAAGATTCTTTTCGTGCACCAACAAACTCAATTTCAATATCATCATACTTAAGCATTGCAGTTCCATAGGTTTTAAAAACCTGCACTTTTGGATTTCCGTCAAGGTTTTTAGAAACTTGTTTTGCTAATTCAATACCACTGCCAACAGCAACTATATCAATATCTTTCGAAGTACCTCGATTTAAAATAAAATCACGAACAAAACCACCAATTACATAACTATTTAGTCCAAGTTCCTTCGAAGAATCAGAAATTACTTTAAATATGGAATGTTCAAGTGCTTGCCTGTAATTCATAATAATAATTGCCAGTAGTAATATATAGTTAAAACCTATCTAATCACTTTAACAACTCCATCATTACCTAACTTGATAATTGAAGACGGTTTTCCAGCTTTTTTTTTGTCGGGCAAATTTACAACATAGTCGACACCTTTTAAAATCTCATCAGAAATTTCTTTGAAAGTTTTTGGAGTAGGATGATCACTAAAATTTGCTGATGTCGAGACAATCGGTTTTTTGAATTTCTTTAAAAGGGTATTAGAGAATCCTTCTCTTATTACTCTAATGGCTAAAGTGTTGTCAGTACCAATTAAATTTTCGGCCACATGAAGCGGTCTGTCATAAATAACTGTTGTTGGTTTTGAGGCGTATTTTATGATGTCATAAGCTACTTCAGGGACTTCTTCAATGTATTGATTAAGCATTTTAAAATCACTAACAATACAAATCATTGATTTTGATTCCTTACGTCTTTTAAGTTGGTAAATTTTTTCAACAGCTTCAAAATTAGTGGCATCACAACCAATTCCCCAAACCGTGTCTGTAGGATATAAAATAGTACCACCTTGTTTTAAAACTTTAAAAGCTTCACTTATTTCTTTTTCCATTGCTATCAGTATTTTTATTACATACTACAGTTGCGAATTGCGGATAGAAAATGTCCATTGCAGAGAAAAGAAATGGGATATTATAAAAATATGGTTTTATAGATTTTGATCGGTTAATCCCTTTATGCTCTATTATTTCAAAATCCATACTTTCATACATTTTTATAATACTTTTTTTAGTAAAAAATCGTAGATGTGTTTTGTCCAAAACTCCAAAAGACTTGTAATCCCAGTTTTTATATATTACTAAATCCATAAATGTATTATGATATCTTACGTTTGGGATAGAACTAACAATAAAGCCATCATTACTTAATTTAGATTTGATCAATTTCAAAAGATTGTACGGATCTACAAGATGTTCCAGCACGTCATTAAAAAAGATAACATCAAAGTAGTTATCTGGTATTTCATTTAATACATCCTCACTTTTACCAATTAAGACTTTATCTAACTTCTTTTTAGCTTCTAACCCTTGTTTTTCCATAGGCTCAATTCCCCACAATTCTATCTCCCTGTTAGATTTTTCTCTTATGCTATGAGCAAATAAGCCTTCCCCACAACCAATATCTAATATTTTATCAAAATTCTTGGGTAGAAATTGCAGCATTTCTGGTCTGGCATTTCTATAATAGACGTTTGATTTATTATTATAATCCATGACTATTCAATTAATTGTTGTTAATTCTTTGTTTTTGTTTTAAAGATTTAGATAGCGGTGCACCAATTAGAAGAACTATGAATAATTTCCAATATTTTGGCTTAATAATAGAAGTAAAGAAATATCTAATAATATAATAAACATTCAGAATACTTTTATGCCACCAACCAAAGTGCTTTTGAATATAATAAAGAAGTGATATCTTTTGTTCAATTTTTATGTCAATATTTTTCTTAATACTGGCACTTTTGTAATGTATATATTTTACTTGAGGTATAAGATAAGTATGCTTTTTATGTTGTTTTAATAGTCTTCTCGAAACATCCGATTCTTCATAAAATAAGAACAAATTAGTATCAAAACCACCAATAGCGTTAAAATCTTTTGCATTTACAAACATAAATGAACCTTGAACGTAATGTACCTTAGTTGGTTTTTTATACTCAATTTTTCTGTTTAGATAGGTTTTAGGTAATAATGTCTCCAACAAAGCACGTCTAAAAATTTCCCTTTGAATACTCGAAAAATGATCTATTGTGACTCTAAAGTTATGATGCTCATCTATCATTTGTGGTGAGCAAAGTCCTGCATCTTCATGAGTATCCATAAATTCTTTTAGAATAGCCAAGCAATTTTTGTTCACTTGAAGCGTGTCATTATTAATAAATGCATAATATTTTGTGGAAGATGCGTTTTGAACACCCAACATATTACCACCTCCAAATCCTGTGTTTATCTTACTTCTTATAAGTCTTAAGTTGACTTGTTTTAAGGAAGTTAGTTTATTTTTCAATAAATTATAATCCTCCATTTCAGAAGCATTGTCTATGACAATAATTTCATAATTTAAGCTATTCTCGTGCTTTTCTATTATAGATTCTACCGCTTCAATTGTATATTTTGAAGTATTGTAATTTAAAATAATGCAACTAACGTCTAACATAAATTATTCTAATACAGGTTGCCAAAAAGATGCTATATTTTGAGGCAAATAAAAGAGTGCTTTTTCTCTTGCCCTCTCAGATTTTTGAATGTCAAAACTTTTTTCAGTAATAATATTTAAAGTGCTCTCCAATTTTCCTTCATCAAATAAATAACCTGTATCGGTTGAAATTATTTCCTTAGGTCCTGAATGATTTGTCGCTATTGGCACCATGCCTTGAGCCATTGCTTCAATAATGATCATACCAAAAAGTTCTTCCCATTTATTATTTCGTTTAGAGTTTAATAGCAAATATTCATGCTTGCTCATTATTTCAGCCAATTCCATTTTGTTATTCGAGTATGGTAAGTGAATAATATTATTGAAATTTAAACAATATTTTTTCACAATACTTTCTAATTTTCCACTACCAACAATAGTTAGTTTCAAATGCTGATTTTTCGAAAAATAGTTTAATATTTCGTCTAATCCTTTTTGAGGGACCAATCTACCTAAATAAATGAAACTATTTAAAACTCTTTTTGATTCAAACTTCGATACGAATGCAAGATCTAAAGAATGGTAAACAACACTTATTTTATTTTTTGGAATTGAATAATTTTCAAGGAGTTGATTTTTAGTTTGATATGTAACGGCAAAAATATGTATAACTTGATCTTCAATAAATTTTCGCCATGTTTCAAAAACTTCTTTCGAATTATTGGGATTTTTGGGGTAAAAAGTTTTATCCCAGTAAGTCCATGAAGTGTGATAAAACACCTTGTGGTTTTTAAGCAATTTTGATAGTTTTATTAATCTTGAATCAAAAGGAGCTATACCAAAAACAATTTTTTTGTTTTTTGAAAATCGAAGATTGAGCAAAAACCAAAAATTAATACACTGTTTTTTTAAAAGCGAGAAATTAAAACCAATTAAAGCTTTAAAAAACTTGCTGGCAACAGAAAACTCTCTATGTTTTATTTTAAATTTACTTTGATTTAATAAATACTCTAAACCAATATAGTGGCTTTTAGCTCCATTTTTATGAAGCACATAAATAGTATCTTGCTGCATTGGTAATAATTGGTCTTCATTACAAATATAGAAGTTAAATTTGTTATTTTGTGGTTAATTAATTCTGAATACATATAAGTGAAATATCATAAAATCATTCATCAAAAATTTTTAGAGCAAGAAAAGTCATTAGATGATATTATTAATAACTTCGATTCACAAGGTGAAATTTTCGGAAAACAAGATAGAAATACTTTAAAACTCTTTAAAATTGAAAATCTTTTAGTTAACGTAAAATCATTCAGGATTCCTAATGTTGTAAACCAAATCGCTTATAAATTCTTTCGAAAAAGTAAGGCACAACGATCATACGAATATGCTAATAAGTTGTTGGAACTTAAGATAGGAACACCAAATCCGATTGCTTATTATGAATTTAAAACTGCACTTCTTTTTAAAGAAAGCTTTTACATAAGTGAGCATTTGGATTATGACCTTACGTACCGAGAATTGACTACCGATTTTGAATATCCTGACTACGAAACTATTTTGAGAGCATTTACAAGATTCACCTATGACCTTCATCAAAAAGGAATTAATTTTTTAGATCATTCTCCAGGAAATACTTTGATAATTAAAGATGGAAAAGATTATAATTTCTTTCTTGTAGACTTAAATAGAATGAAATTTAAAACGATGGATTTTTCTTCACGGATGAAAAATATGTCCAAGCTAACAATTCACAGACATATGGTAGAGACCATGAGTGATGAGTATTCCAAATGTTCAGGGGAGAATTATAATGACATACTTGATGCCATTTGGAATGAAACTCAGAAATTTCAATATAAATTTCATAGAAGGAGGAAGCTTAAACAAAAGCTTAAATTCTGGAAATAGAAAACTTATAAAATCTTGCCTTTTTTCTGAAGCTGATAGAGTTTAATATACTTTAAAAAAGTTACATTGTAAGTTTGAACACAGATGATAAATCCATTGAGGCCATCTAAAAATCCCAACCTTAGGAAGTAAGCTTTGAAAAATGCCCAGATTGGTCTATAAATTATCTTCCAGATTGTAGATCGTTCCCCTTTTTCTAAATATGCCTGAGCTGCAATAGTAGAAAACCGTTCAATTTTTTCATTGTGTTCCTTGTAATCTCGGTATATCCAATGTAATAGATCTCCTTTTAATTTACCTACCTTTTTAGGATTGTCAAGAACAAATTTATCATGTGGATTGATTCCTTGCCACGATCCGGAATCCTTTTTAAACAATCTTAATTTTCTATCCGGGTACCAGTCCGAATGCTTTATCCACTGCCCACAATAGTTATTGAGTCTGTTACAATAATAACCATCGAATTCCCAGTTTTTCTTTACTTCGAGAATAGAGTTCTTCAATTCATCTGATAAAGCTTCATCTCCATCTAAAGCCAAGATATGATCGTGATTGGCATGTTTTAAAGCGAAATTCTTTTGCTCGATATATCCTAAAAACTTTTGTTGAATAAATTCAGCATTAAAGGATTTACAGATATCTTGAGTCCTATCATTAGAAAATGAATCAATTACTAATATTTCATCAGCAATACCAATTAAGGAAGCCAGACACTTTTCTAAGTGTTCTTCTTCATTAAAGGTTATTATGACTGCTGAAATTTTAACCATCTAATTGATTTAAAAACAGTTTTAATTTATTAATGAACAACTCTGGCTTGAATTCTTCATAAAGTTCTAAGGCTTTCGATTTCATATTTTTTTCAATACGATTTTTATATAATTCTAGTTTAAAATCCTTCAAGTGAGCCGATTGATTTTTACCATCTTCTTCAAAAATACTCCAGGTTGCTTTATCTATCCACGGTGAATATATTGCAAATGTTGGTATGTTTAAAGCCTTAGCCATATTTATTGCGCCTCCTTCATTTCCAATTAATGCAGTGCAATGTGAGGTTATTGCCAAAAATTCCCTTAAATCTTTTCCAAAAACATTGAATAAGACCATTTTTTGAGTCTTTTTATCACATGAATTTAAAATTGATTCAGCATCTTTTAATTGGTTTGGAATGTAATTAAACAGGATTTGTCCATTTGTTGTTTTGGCCACAGAATCAATTACTTCCGACATGTAATTAAAAGGATATGTTTTGTTTTTACCACTACCTAATACACTTATCATATATAACGGTTTCCTTAAATCAACACCATTACTTTGTAAAATGTTTTTACTGTTTGTAATCTCCTTTTCGGAAAGATAGATCTCAGGGCGAATTGGTTTTTCTGAAATGCCTAAGGGTTCCAGTAATTGAAGTCTGTTAACTATGGCCAATCCAGCATTGGAATCCGTTTTTGTTATACGCTTGATATTGTGATCGTAAACCCATGTGCTATAAGGTTTGTAGTAGGATATTTTGGTTTTTGCTCCAGATAAAATTGTAATAAGATTGCTCGATAGTTTTGAATAAACATCAATTAAAACATCGTATTGTGTTTTTTTAATTTGTTTACCCAAATTGAAAAGCGCTTTTTTATTTGTTTGAGCTTCTTTAGTGAAAAAGATGAAATTATTAATAAAGGGATTTCCTTCTACAACCGGATAAGTATTCGAGTTAATTAAATAATCTAACTGAGCGTCCGGATATTTTTTACGTAATAATTTAAAGAGAATACTGCTGGTAAGCACATCTCCAATCATTTTTTGTTGTATAACTAAGATCTTCATTTAAACAGCAACATCATATTCTCGAAGTGCATCGTTTAGTGACGTTTTTTTGTTAGTACTTTCTTTACGTTTTCCAATTATTAATGCACATGGTACATTGTAAGATCCAGCTGCAAATTCTTTTGTATAACTACCTGGTATAACAACAGACCTTGCAGGAACTAACCCTTTTCTTTCAACAGGTTTATCGCCAGTAACATCAATTATTTTGGTACTCATAGTTAATACTACGTTAGCACCTAAAACAGCTTCTTTTTCTACACGTACACCTTCAACAACAATACATCGAGATCCAATAAATGCACCATCTTCAATAATAACAGGAGCAGCCTGTAAAGGTTCAAGAACACCACCAATACCAACACCTCCAGATAAATGTACGTTTTTGCCTATTTGAGCACAACTACCTACAGTTGCCCAGGTATCGACCATAGTTCCTTCATCTACATAAGCACCAATATTTACATAACTTGGCATTAAGATAGTTCCGGGAGAAATGTAAGCACCATGTCTTGCAACAGCATGAGGTACTACTCGAATTCCTTTTTCTGCATAACCTCTTTTTAAAGGAATTTTATCATGAAATTCAAAAGGTCCAGCTTCTAATGTTTCCATTTTTTGGATAGGGAAATATAAAACAACAGCCTTTTTCACCCATTCGTTAACTTTCCATCCATCAGAAATTGGTTCTGCTACACGCAGTTTTCCAGAATCCAGTAGATCGATTACTTGTCTAATACTTTTAATGGTGTTGGGATCTTTTAAAAGATCTCTATTGTCCCATGCTTTTTCAATGGTTTGCTGTAATTCTGTCATTTCTTTTTTTACTTTGAGGCAAATATAAGTTCTAAATTAATATTTGGCATAATATTTAATGTATAAAAATATAAAGACTAAATTTGCACAAAAATTAATAATGGCTCGGATTTTAGCTATAGATTATGGTCAAAAAAGAACCGGAATTGCTGTAACAGATGAACTCCAAATCATAGCTTCAGGGTTAACTACTGTGAGCACTAAAGAGCTTATTAGTTTTTTAAAGGAATATGTAAGTAAAGAAAATGTTGAATTATTTCTAGTAGGTGAACCAAAGCAAAAAGATGGATCATCATCTGAAATTGAATTATTGATCGAACCATTTTTGAAGAAACTTACAAAGGAGTTTCCGGATATAGAAATAAAACGATTCGATGAACGCTTCACATCTAAATTGGCATTTCAAAGTATGATTGATGGAGGTTTAAAGAAGAAGCAAAGACAAAACAAAGCACTTGTTGATGAAATAAGTGCAACAATAATCTTACAGGATTATTTGTACAATAAAAATGATTAATATGTAAACTTCAGAATAATGATTTTACCTATTGTGGCCTATGGCGACACTGTTTTAAGAAAAAAAGGAAAAGAAATATCAAAGGATTATCCGAATTTGAGTGGTCTTATTGATAACATGTATGAAACCATGTATGGTGCTTTGGGAGTAGGTTTGGCTGCACCACAAATAGGTTTGCCAATTCGGTTATTCATAGTGGATACTGAACCATTTTCTGAGGATGAAGCTTTGAGTACTGAAGAACAAATTTTCTTGAAAGATTTTAAACAAACCTTTATTAATCCAAAGATCCTTAAAGAAGAAGGAGACGATTGGGCATTTACAGAAGGTTGTTTAAGTATTCCGGACATAAGGGAAGATGTTTTTCGCCAACCAAAAGTTAAGATTGAATTTTATGATGAGAATTTTGAGAAGCATACCAAAGAATATCAAGGTTTGGCGGCAAGAGTGATTCAGCATGAATACGATCATATTGAAGGTATTTTATTTACAGATAAGATTTCTTCTTTAAAAAAGCGATTGATAAAAAGTAAACTTGCAAATATTAGTAAAGGGAAAATTAAGATAGATTATAAAATGCGTTTCCCAGATATAAAAAAGAAAAGATAATTCTTTGATTAATAGTGTAAACAATGCATATTTGCGGCTTCAAAACTATATAAAAATATGGGCTTAGATAAAATTTTATCCATATCAGGAAAACCAGGATTATTTCAATTAAAAACACAGACCAGAAGTGGTTTTGTAGCAGAATCTTTATTAGATGGAAAGAAAGTTTCTGTGAGCGCTCAAAGCAACGTAAGTATTTTAAGTGAAATTGCAGTTTATACATTAACTGAGGAAGTTCCGTTAAGAAATGTTTTTAAAGCAATTAGTGATAAAGAAAATGGTAGTCAGACGAGTATAAGCCATAAAGACGGCAAAGATACTCTGGAAGAATACTTTTTTGAGATCTTACCAGACTATGATGAAGACAAAGTTTATGCAAGTGATATTAAAAAAATAGTACAATGGTATAACTTGCTGCTCAAAAATGACCTTCTGTCATTGGAAGATGAAAAAGATCAGAAAGAAGATAAGAGCGACGAAGAAGAATAAACACTTCAAATATATTTCTAAAACCTGTTTATAAAGCAGGTTTTTTTTATTTTAGAAATATGAAAGAAACAGAATTAGAGAAATTAAGATACCCAATTGGCAAATTTGTTAACCCGGAAAAATACTCAAAAGATTTAGTTAATGGTTGGATATCAATTTTAGAACATTTTCCTGATCGCTTGGAATCTTTGGTAGAAAACCTTTCTGACTCACAATTGGATACAAGATATAGACCAGATGGATGGACGATCAGGCAGGTAATTCATCATTTAGCTGATAGCCATCACCATAGTTACATTAGATTTAAATGGGCCTTAACCGAAGATAAACCAGTTATTAAATACTATTTTGAGGATTTGTGGGCCGAACTTCCTGATGGAAAAACAGCACCAAAAGAGCTTTCATTAAATCACTTAAAAGCGGTTCATGCTAAATTAGTATACCTTCTTAAATCCTTAAATATAGATGAACTAAATAAGTCGTTTATTCATCCGGAGCATAATGAAGAAGTTGTATTATGGAAGAACATTGGTATTTATGCTTGGCATAGTGATCATCACTACGCTCATATAGAGAATTTAAAAGAATCAAAAGGTTGGTGATAAGCTAACTATATAATTAATTTTTGCCTAATTTTGGTTTAAAGGTAATCTCAAACTTGCTTAAATCGTCTTTTTTATAATTAACATTTCCATGTAATTCTTCTGCTAATAGCATAATAAGTTGCAAACCAAGTGACGAACTATTTGTTAAGTCTATTGTGTCTGGTATTCCAGGTCCATGGTCATCATATGTAAGGATATAACCAGCATTGGATTCTTTAATTTCTATACTTAAATTATTTTTATTACCTGATTTAAATGCGTATTTATAACTATTGGTTAGCAATTCATTTAATATTAAGCCAAGCGGCATCATAGTTTCACCATCAAATCTTAAATTTAATGGTACGTTTAATTCTTTATTAATTTTTCTGTCAGAATAATTAACAGTTTGATCGATATAGCTTAACAGTTTCTTTATATAGTCAAGGACTTTAATGTTTTTCATTGAATCACTATCATAAAGTTTATCGTGAACTAAGGACATACTTTGAATTCGATTTTTACTTAATTGAAGAGCTTCTTTTATTTTTAAGTCTTCGTACTCATTACTTTGCATATCTATTAAACTGGTTATGATCATCATATTATTTTTAATTCTATGATGTATTTCTTGTATTAATGTTTGTACTTGATCAACACGTTTTTCGAGTTTAATATTTTTCTGTTCTATTATTCCCTGAGCAATTTCTAATTTGTTGTTTAACTTAGAATTCCTGAAGAACTGCACTAAAGTGATAATAGAAAAAGTTATAAGGCCTATATACCAAATATATGATACAAAAACTAAATTACTTTTAACTTCTGGTTGCTTTTTATAGGCACTTGAGATAATTAAATCAAGACCAAACAAATCCAGATGGGAACTAATATAATTTTTAGTGTCAATATTAAAATTCTTATAAAATTGATCATCCCTTCTGTCGTTATAAATAGGAGTATCATCATACACAACCTCACGAGATAGATCAAATTTGTTATTAATATTAAAATGATGGGCAAAGCTTAAATCTGTTTCAAAATAGAAATAATTTAAAAGGTATTTTACGTTAATAATAGGAGCCATATATCCTAAAATTCTACCATTCATATCTTTAACAGAAAAATTAAAAGGGAATCCAGCCCATCCTTCATGTAGATTAATAGGTTCAAATAAATGTATATCATCACTTTGCATCAATTTATTTAATTCACTAATTTCTTTCTTGGGTCTAAATTGGGCAGCATTTTTCCCTTTAAGTTGTCCTGAGTCTATTTCATTTGGTGAAAAGACATACAAAAATTCGTGATCAGTATTAAGAAAACTAACTACAATGGAATCCTTAAAATTCAGATCTTTTATGAGGTCCTTTAAAAAACTTTGAAGCTGTTTTTCTGAAGGAAGCTCTGGAGAATTTTTAATATGACTTCTTAGGGATGAAACAAGTACTGCGTAAACATCTATACCAGCTTTTGCCCGTATTACCTCTTCTGAATGTGACTTTATTAATCTATTTTGATTATCAGCATTAATTGATCGTAAGTGGGAATTGAGTAAGAATTGCAAAACTACTGCTCCTAAAACTAAAGCAATAAATAAAATGATATGGAACCTAAAGAGTTTTAACACAATTGTAAAAAAATTATATAAAGAAATAACTTCTATCTAAGTTAATTTATACATTACAAAAATTATAAATTTTCAAATAATTTAACGTAAAAAGTACAAATATTTATTTTTTTGGAGGTAATGGCCCACGTAAATGAATGATGAGTCCGTCTAAAAAATTGCGCAAGATCTGATCACCACATTCCACATATTTCGGGTGATTTTCATTTCTAAAAAAAGAATTTATTTCACTTTTACTAATTCTAAAATCTTTCAAGGCACAAATTTTAACGATGTCGTCATCACGAAGTTTATGAGCGACACGTAACTTTTTAAAAATATCATTATTGGATAAACCCATTTCTATTTGTTTTAATCATCAACCCTATTATCATCAAAAGCAGAAGGTAGTAATTTAGGAATGAACTTGATTACTAAAGGCAATAATAAAGCACCACCAGGTAACATAAAAATAGCTAAACTGGGAATACTTTTAAAAATATCTAAGAGTTGATCTTGTACTTTTTTTTGTTCCGCATCCGTAAGTTCCCTTACGGTCGATTTGGACAAAAGAACCAAGACATCTTTACTTTCTTTAAGCTCATTAATTAACCGTTTACTGTTTCTGGAAATTAACTTACTAACCATATTACTTGAGTTGTCATAAAAGCTTTTAACAACGTTCTTAGAACTTAAAAGGGCGATATTATCTTTATTAATTGTATAGAAGTATTCTACAGAACTTAATGATTGCTGGACATCTTCAGAACTAATGTTGAGATCTGCACCTAATTGCTGCAGAAAAGTTTTTTCATTTATATCAATTTTTTGGTCTCCCCAGCTAGCCATACATGCGATGTCCAATAGATAATATTTTTCCAATGGACTACTCGTTAATTTGATGGCTTCTTCGTACGTAATTGAATTTGTATTTTGATATCGTAAAGAAGATTCTAATAGTTTTATTAAACTCTTATCGTATTTGGTTTTATACTTTTTAGAAGTTAATACATCAATTACAATGGTTTCAATTGTACTCTCCAAATTTTTGATGTATTCTTCTGTTATATTTCCTGTTTTCAAATACTCAATGTAGGCCAGAACATCTACAAATAGAAGTGCATTGGTTATAAAATAGTTAAAATTTTTAGTCAAGAAGTTATCATCAATTTGAATACGTTTATGAATTATTCGTTCTAAAAATTTATTCGATTTTTTTCTATTTAGAATATCATCAAAAAAAGAAGTTTTATGTTCATTAATGGTTAAATAAAAACCTACAGCACTTGCTACAAAATCACTCGAATTTGAACTATTATTGAATGCCGCGAATAGTGAAAGAAGTAAGTTTGCTTTTGCATATTCCTCTTTTGTTAAATCACTATTTAAAACATAATCATTAACAACTGCTTGGTTACTTCCATAAATAAAACCACAGCCTCTTAAATCAAAATATAATTTATTAATATCCAGAGGAATTTTTATTTGATCTTTATCCAACTCCAAAAGAAGTTTTCTTATCCAGCCTGTTGATGATGGATTCATGTGTCCAAATATTGATTCTAAATTAATAAAGCTACTTAAAAAAGGAGTTTTAAGTATACAATAAGTATTATTCTATAAGTGCTCCACAACTTACTCGTCCACCAGCTGCACCAGTAGGTTGTGTTGTAAAATCGTCTGTTCCTTCATGTACTATTACGGCTTTACCTACTATGTCTTTATTGGGATCGCCACAACCTATACACCATTGATCTGTAGTAAATGTTATGGTTCCATTTCCTTTTTCATCGGCTTCAAAATTACCAATATCACCTTTATGATATCCTTCCGAGGCTCCCCACTTTCCGTGAGGTTCGGACGTTGGATTCCAGTGCCCACCTGTAGAAGTTCCGTCTTCTAAGGAGCAATCTGCTTTTTCGTGCAAATGGATGGCATGAGATCCTGGTGTTAAACCACTCATAACGGCTGTCATAGATACCTTTCCATCTTCTTCAGCAAAAACCACACTACCAGAAACATTTGAATTGCTTTTAGGTTCTAATTTTAATTTTAGTTTCTTAACTTCTACACTAACAGTTTCTTCAACTTCTTTTGCAGGTTCTTTCTTCTCTTTTTTGCAACTAACGACAAATATTGTACAAAGTGCTAAGGCGAAAATTATTTTTCTCATGATATTAAATTTATTTTATAATACTATTAAATTTTGCTTCCAATGTACTAATTATTTTCTATTAATAGTTTTAGTGGTTTAATAATTACACTGACTTTTTTGTGGTGTCATAAACAAATTTGAATTACTAAGTGTAATGATATTAATCATATACATTCAATTTAATTTTAATTAAATTTGGATTAACGAACATTACTGAATTAAATAATATTTAGTGAATTACTTCCTATTTTAACTTAAAACCAACAAATGGAGAAAATAATCGTACCTATTGATTTTTCGAAACACTCTGAATACGCCTTGGAGGTTGCTGCAGGAATTGCTAAAAAGAATAATGCAGAGTTACTTGTATTGCACATGCTTGAATTGTCCACTGGATTACTTACAAAATCGAGTAATCAGCATCAAACAACTGCTATATTTTTATTAAAAATTGCTGAAGCTAAATTTGATGAGTTTCTTCAAAAGGACTATCTGGAAGGACTAAAAGTAACTCCAATAGTAAAACATTTTAAAGTATTTAGCGAAGTGAATGATGTGGCAATGGAGCATGATGCAGATCTTGTAGTTATGGGTTCACATGGTACAAGTGGTTCCAGAGATATTTTTATTGGATCTAATACAGAAAAGGTTGTTAGGAATTCCGATGTTCCAGTTTTTGTAGTAAAAAATCAAATTTCAGATTTAAAATTGGATGAAGTGGTGTTTGCATCCGATTTTAAATATGAAAATATTCGTCCATATTTAAATGCGACAAAATTATTTAGGGCTTTTGATTCCAATATGAATTTGCTGTATGTTAATTTACCTAATGAGAATTTCAGAAGTACAACTGAAATCGATACAAGAATTGCTGACTTTTTAATGAAGGCCGACGGAAACTTGGAAAACATGAAAAATGTACATTATCAGGCAGATTATAGTGTTGAAAGAGGGATAATTAATTTTTCTAATAAAGTTGGAGCTGATATTATTGCCATTCCAACTCATGGCAGAAAAGGTATTGCTCATTTCTTTACAGGAAGTGTAGGAGAGGATGTGGCGAATCATTCCGCATTGCCGGTTATTACTTTTAAAATTTAACTGAATTGTCAAATGGTTTTGATTGGCAAAAGGAGAGATTATTGTGCAAAACTCCATTTTTAGTTAGGATCTACACATTCCATTTCACTTGTTGCCATTTCAGACACAGGAGTAGGAGAGATATATGGAATTCCCAGACCGAGACCTCTCAGGACAAATAATAATCCTATAATGACTACAAAAACAGGTATAGCCTTTTGAATTTTATTTCTTACTACGCCACTTAAAAACCTGCTGAAGTAAATTGCTGTGGTCATTAAAGGAATTGTACCTAAACCAAAAACAAACATATAAAGGCTGCCTTTTAAAGCACTACCTGATGCAATTGCTGCAAATACTGCCATATATACCAATCCACACGGTAAAAACCCATTTAGAAAACCTATTGTTAAAAACGTATCCGGTGATTTTTTCTTTAATTCCTTTCCTAGAGCAGATTTTATTTTTGAAATGAATCGATAAATCGGTTTTGAAAAATTATATTTATTAAATGTATTATAGGGAATTAAAACAGCAATAATCATTACTACCCCAATAATAATCGATAATTGTTGCTGTATACCAAAAATATAAAGTCCTTTACCAACCAATCCAAAAATCAATCCTATTAAGCTGTATGTTAGTAATCTCCCAAAATGATAAAGTAAAATTTGGATTACTTTTTTAAATGAATTTTTTCTTTCAACAGGCAACATAAAAGCAATTGGTCCACACATTCCTATGCAATGGAAGCTCCCTAGTAAACCTAATATGAGTGCAGATAAAAGCATATGATCAATATACTATGGATTCTCTAAACAAATATGATTTTCCCTTATATTCCCAGTCAATTTTAAGGTTCCATCGACCATCCAATAATTGAGTTTTTGGTATGAGCAAATTGTGGTTAGATAAAGAAATAGATATTTCAGAATCTAACTTTTTATTAGATGGTCGATATAGGAACACTTTCCCTTTTATTCTTTTATGATCTAAGTATTTTGGAAATGTAATTTCAATTCCCTCGCTTGTTTTAGTCCAACTTATTTTTTCACTTAACTCTTTAGAATTATTTTCCTTGTCTATCTCTTTTTGGTGTAATAATTCTTCTTTATAATATTCCTCTGTCACAAGATCGTGTTCATACTTTTTGTTCGTACTCATGGTTATTACAAAATACATTATAAAAGCTATAAAAGCTACAAATGCTATTACAATTCCTGTTCCCCAATTAATCTTCATTTTCGTTTTGTTTTATTTATAACTTCTTGGTCCTAAAAAGTTTGCGGTTGTTGTTTCTATCAATTCATCACCACTAAATACTGCAATCTCTAGGTTATTTCGATCACCAGATAATGCAGAATTATTAATTTCAATAAATAAAGTACCTTCAGCTAAACCTTGTTCAGGTACTACAAAACTGTCTCCAGATACCAATTTAACAGTTCCTTTATGTGAAAGCAGCTTAAATGTTACATTATTTATTTCTTGAGTTGTTTTATTCACCAATTTATAAGTATAAACATTACTTATAATATTATTTTCTTTATGTTCATATAATTGTCCTGGTAATCTTAACACTCTTGCCTCAACATCGTTTCTTAAGAATAACATACTAATAAAGACTCCAGTCAAAATTGTCAATACAGCAATATAGCCTTTTATTCTTGCTGTAAGTTTAAATGGCTCTTTCTTTTCAATATTTTCTTCACTGGCATATCGAATCAATCCTTTAGGTAGACTAATCTTTCCATAATATGATCACATTCATCAATACAAGCTGTACAGTTTACACATTCTAATTGTGTACCATTTCTAATATCAATACCAGTTGGGCATACATGAACACATTGTTTACAATCAATACAATCACCATGTCCTAATGCTTCTCTATCCTCATTTTTTCGAAATTTTTTTCTTCCATTTTCGCTTTCACCACGTTTATGATCATAAGCAACAACAATAGATTTAGTATCTAAAAGTACACCTTGTAATCGACCGTATGGACAAGCAATAATACAAACCTGTTCTCTAAATCAAGTAAAAATAAAATAGAAAACAGCTGTAAAAATAATCAGTGGGAATAGTGTACCTAAGTGCTGTGATGGACCATCAATGATATATTGAAATAGCTTATCACTTCCTATTAAATAAGCTAAGAAATACATTGGCATATTAAAAATGAAATAATTAGAAATAGAATCCATTTTAAGTGTTCTTTTTCTAATTTTTTCAGCATTCCAGGGTTGTCTATCTAACTTCATTTGTTTATGTCTATCACCATCAATCCAATATTCAATTCGTCTAAATACCATTTCCATAAAAATGGTTTGTGGACAAATCCATCCACAAAAAATACGTCCAAAAACAACTGTAAATAATGTAATAAATATAACACCAATAATCATTGATATAACAAATAAATGAAAATCTTGAGGCCAAAATGGAAAACCAAAAATATTAAAACGTCTTTCTAGAACATTGAACATTAAAAACTGATTTCCATTAATTTTAATAAAAGGAGCAGACAAATAAGAAAGCTAGTAAAACATAACTTACTAATTTTCTGTATTTATAAAATTTCCCACTTGGTTTTTTAGGAAAAACCCAAGCACGATTACCTTCTTTATCTATAGTACCAATAGAATCTCTAAATGATTCATTTTCTGGTGTTTCCAATGTCTAATATTTTAATAATTTAATTCATAGCCACAGAAGTACTGTCTGTTACAGTTTCGTTGGTTTCAGGTTGGGTTGATTTGTCGGTTGATTGTTCTTGTTTATCCGGATCAATCCAAATATCTCCTTCTGGAGCTTTTGGATTCGCAGGAGTTGTGCCTTGAAATGTCAATACATAACTTGCTACCTGTGCCATTTCTAATGGTTTTAAGGTAGCTTTCCAAGAAATCATACCTTTACCATCTCTACCTCCTTCAACAAGGGTTTTAAATACGTTTTTAATACCTCCACCTAAAATCCAATATTCGTCTGTTAGGTTCGGTCCAATTCCACCACCACCATCTGCCATATGGCAAGCTACACAGTTTGTTTCGAAAATACTTTTACCAGCAGAAAGATCTGAAGCATCAGTAAGTAATTTTACTGTATTGATATCAACTAAATCTTTAGCTGTTTTTTTGTATTCTTCTATGGCCAAATTTGCCGCAACCATCTCTCTTTCAAATTCAGTTGCTTGATCAGGTCCATCAAAAATGTGATATCTAACTAAATAGACAGCCGCAAAAATTATTGAAGCATAAAAAGCATACAGCCACCAAGGTGGAAGTGAATTATCTAGCTCTTTAATACCATCGTAATTATGATCTAAAATAATTTCACCTTCCTGCTCAATTGGTTTTCTACCTACAAGTTTTTTGTACATGTTCATTAACCAGTTTGAACTCTTTTTCTCCTGAAGAAATCTGGCTTTTGCCTCTTCATCTAAGCTTTGAAGCATCACATTTTCCAATGCTCCAATTATAGCTTCTATAGCAATTAATAATAACAGTACTAAAAGAAGAAATAATACAACAGCGGGATATGTTATAAAAGCTGGTTGTTCTCCAGAATCAATAAAATATTCTACAAGACCAAAGATTATAAAAAATATAACTGGGACTCTTATGTAAGATGGAATTGAATTTCTCATAATAAATTATCTTGATTTTGGTTGTCTAAAGGTAAATTACTCACAGTGTCTATGTATTCCTTTTTAGCTGTAAAAACCCACCAAAAAAGAACCACAAAGAAGATAAAGAATATTAGTAGTGAAATAATTGGATATATTTCTATACCATCCATACTTTCCATATATTGTTTTACAAATTTTAACATATCTATCTTATTTTTGAGCTGTAGAATTTTCTACATCTTTTACTTTAATATCTGTTCCTAAACGTTGTAAATATGCTATTATAGCAACTATTTCTCTATTTCGCATTTCAACAAAATCTTCACCATTTTCAGCTGCATATTTTTTATCTGCTTCATAAGTGCTTGCAAAATCAGGATCACTATATAGATTTTTTTCAATTTGTGTTCCTTGTTCTGTCATATTATTCTGAGCATTAGTTATGTCTTCTTCAGTATATGGAACTCCTAATTTTACCATAGCTTCTCATTTTAGCTTCGGTTTGAGATTTATCCAATTCATTTTTGATTAGCCATTGATAACGAGGCATTATTGATCCAGATGAAGTACTTTGTGGATCATACATATGGTTTAAATGCCAGTTGTCTGAATATTTTCCACCAATTCTATGTAAATCTGGTCCTGTTCGTTTACTTCCCCAAAGGAATGGATGATCATAAACATATTCTCCTGCTTTTGAGTATTCTCCATAGCGTTCTACTTCACTTCTAAAAGGACGAATCATTTGTGAGTGACAGCTAACACAACCTTCACGTATATAAATATCTCGTCCTTCTAACTCTAAAGGAGTATAAGGTTTTACACTAGTTATTGTTGGTATATTTGATTTTACCATTATTGTTGGTATAATTTGTACAATACCACCAATAAAAATAGCAATTACTGCAATAAATAGTAAGTTTTACAGGTTTACGTTCTAACCACAGTATGCCATCCTTCTCCTGCAATTCTGTTTTTAGAAATACGTTGTAATGCAGGAGCTTCTGCTAATTCATCTTCAACAGCGCTACCTGAACGAATAGTAACTATTATATTATAAACTAAAATAAGTACTCCAGTTAAATATAAAGTTCCACCAATAGCTCGCATCCAATACATTGGAATAATTTCTGTAACAGTTTCTAAAAAGTTACCATAAACTAATGTTCCATCTGGATTAAACTGTTTCCACATACTTGCCTGTGTAAATCCAGCAACATACATTGGTAAAGCATACATGATAATACCTAAAGTACCAATCCAGAAATGTAAATTTGCTAATCCAATAGAATATAATTTTGTTTTAAATAAGTCTTGGCACTAACCAGTAAATCATACCAAATGTCATGAAACCATTCCAAGCTAAAGCACCAACATGAACGTGTGCAATAATCCAATCTGTAAAATGAGCAATAGCATTTACATTTTTAAGAGAAAGCATTGGACCTTCAAAAGTTGCCATACCATAACCAGTAATAGCAACTACCATAAATTTTAAAACAGGATCTACTCTTACTTTATCCCAAGCACCACGAAGTGTTAATAATCCATTTATCATTCCTCCCCAAGAAGGCATAATTAGCATAATTGAAAATGCAACTCCTAAATTTTGTGCCCAATCTGGTAATGCCGTATATAATAAATGGTGAGGACCTGCCCAGATATAAATAAATATTAAAGACCAAAAATGAACAATAGAAAGTCTATAAGAATAAACAGGTCTATTTGCTGCTTTTGGCACAAAATAATACATTAAACCTAAAAAAGGTGTAGTTAAAAAGAATGCAACAGCATTATGTCCATACCACCATTGTACCAATGCATCTTGAACACCTGCATAAACTGAATAACTTTTTAAAGCAGTAACAGGTAATTCTAAACTATTAAAAATATGAAGAACAGCAACAGTTACAAATGTGGCTATATAAAACCAAATAGCAACATATAAATGACGTTGTCTTCTTTTAAAAATTGTACCAATTAAGTTCCAACCAAAATCAACCCAAATTAAAGCAATTGCAATATCAAAAGGCCATTCTAATTCAGCATATTCTTTTGAAGTAGTAAATCCTAATGGTAAAGTAATTGCAGCTCCAACAATAATTAATTGCCATCCCCAAAAGTTAATCTTACTTAATATGTCACTAAACATTCTGGCTTTAAGTAATCGTTGAGTAGAGTAGTAAACTCCAGCAAAAATTGCATTACCTACAAAGGCAAAAATTACAGCATTTGTGTGTAATGGTCTTAATCGACCAAAACTTAACCATGAAATACCATCTGTTAAGTTTGGGAATAAAAACATAAAGGCTAGTATTAGTCCTACCAACATACCTACAACTCCCCAAAGCATTGTAGCGTAAATAAACTTTTTTACGATTTTGTTATCGTAATGAAATTGTTGCATTTCCATAATGATTAGTTATTTGTCTTTTTTGGTTTGTATTGATTGTTTAGTTTTTTCTTTTACTAGTTCATCTTCGAAAAGCATTCGAACAGAAGGTGTATAATCATCATCGTATTGTCCATTTTTTACTGACAAAATAAATGCAATAAAAAATCCGACTGCTACAATTAGACTAATTGTTAAGTAGTAAATAAATAACGCTCATACCCCTAAAAATAAAGTTCCAAAAATACCTTTGATATAAAACTAAAAAAATGATATTTATCATGATTATAGTCAATATTTATCGTTAATTTTTTTGCCCAGAATATTAGTAGTTACAGTTGTAAACACAACAATACTAATTGAACTTAAAGGCATTAAAATAGCTGCAACTACTGGTGATAATTGACCTGTAACTGCAAAATATAATCCCAATATATTATATATAAATGATAAAACAAAACTCCATTTTATCATGTTTATTGCTGATTTTGAAGCCTTTAGAAATTCCTAAAGAAATTCAAATTTTGTGGCAGTCTAAAATGGCATCACAAGCAGGAGAAAACACATTAACATTTTCAGAAATTGCAATACCAACATTACTTTGAGCCAATGCTCCAGCATCATTTAATCCATCACCAATCATTAAAACTTTTTCTCCTTCTTTCTGATAGCGATTTAATATATTCTAATTTATCTTCTGGTTTTTGATTAAAATAATATTGAGTATGCTTAGGTAAAATATCTTTTAAATTTTCTATTTCACCTTCATTATCACCAGAAAGAATTACTAAATTATAGTTTGAAGATAATTTTTGAATAAAGGAATCAATCCTTTTCTATATTGTTTTTAAAGATAAACTTTCCTTTATAAATATTATTTGTACTTACATGAACAGATGTGTTTAAACTTTCATCCAATTTATTGTTACCAACAAATGAAGCAGAACCAATTTTCATCTGTTTTTTATTATGAGTCGTATGAATACCTTCACCAATGCTTTCTTCAAAGCTATCTAATGTCAGTATATCATTCTGTTCCAACAAATTGTATAAAGCTCTACTTAATGGATGATTAGATCCTCTTAAAGTGCTTTTTAATAATTCTTCTTCTTCTTGTGTTAACTCAATACCTTCATAAGTTATGGAACTCGATTTATTTGTAGTAATAGTCCCTGTTTTATCAAAAATAATTGTATTTATATTTGCTAATTGTTCTAGTACAGATGCATTTTTTAAATAGAATTTTTTCTTTCCAAAAATTCGTAAAAGATTACCAAAAGTAAAAGGAGCAGATAATGCCAATAGCACAAGGACAAGCAATAATTAACACAGCTGTAAAAACATTTAAGGCAAGATCTGGATTATAAATTAACCAGTAAACCGTTGATACAATTGCTATTGAAATAATGGTCATAGTAAAGTGTTTACTTATGTTATTGGTTAAATTAGAAAATGAATCTTCCTTATTTGTTTTAAATACATCGTTGCTCCAAAGTTGAGTTAAATAACTTTGCTCAACAGATTTTAAAGCTTCCATTTCAATAACTCCCGCTGTTTGTTTTCCTCCTGCAAATATTTTATCTCCTGAATTTTTAGAAACTACTGGAGATTCTCCAGTAACAAAACTATAATCTATTTGGGCATTTCCATTTATTAAAATACCATCAACAGGAATTAATTCTTCATTTCTAATAAGTAATCGATCACCTTTTTCAATATCGTAAACTTGAATATTTTCTTCTTTGCCTTTAGATATTTTTGTTATTGCAATTGGAAAATAAGATTTATAATCTCGTTCAAATGATAAAAAAGAATAGGTTTTTTGCTGAAAAAATTTTCCAAGTAATAAAAAGAAAACTAATCCTGTTAGACTATCAAAAAAACCTGAACCAAGATCAAAACTAATTTCAATAGTACTTCTGATAAATAAAACCGAAATACCTAAAGCAATGGGTACATCAATATTTAAAAATTTAGAACGAAGTCCTTTATATGCAGAAATAAAATAATCTTGTGCCGCATAAAATACTACAGGTATTGAGAAAACAAACATTAACCATCTGAAAAATGTTTGTATTTTTCTATCCAGAATCCATCAACCTGAAAATATTCCGGAAATGATAAAAACATAATATTTCCAAAAGCAAAACCTGCATATTCCTAACTTGTATAATAAACTCCGATTTATATTTATGTTTCTTGTTTCAAAATCATCTAAAGTTATATAGGTTCATAACCTATGGAAGACATCAATTTAACCAATTCCTTTAAGAGAATAGGAGTTAGGATTATATGTAACTCGTACTGTTTTTTTGTCAAAATTTACCTGTGATGAAGAAATGGATTTATTTAATTTATTTAAATTCTCAAGAATCCAAATACAAGAACTACAATGAATATGAGGAATATAAAGTGTAACTATTTGAATTTTATCATCATTAAATTCCAATAATTTTTCCTTTATTTTCTCATTATCAAGAAAATCATATTTACCTTCAATTTCATTTGGAATTGCCCCTGGAGAATTTTGTAAATCGTAATAGCATGTTAAATCGTTTTCTGAAAATATTTCGTAAACCGTTTTACAACCATTACAACAAAAATCTTTTTCATCGTAATTAATTGTTACTGTATCACAATCGTTACCGCAGTGATAGCACGATTTATACTCCATATTTTAAAACCATTTTGAACCATGCAAATATATAAAAATGATCCTTTAATGTCATGCAACTTTTATTACAAATGAATTATTCTTAAATCGGCGTTAACAGAATAACATTTATAAATAAAAAACATTATTTTTATTGCGCTATGATAAATAAACCATCCAGACAAGGTTTTGTGTTTAAGACTTACGAGGCGAAAAAACAATCACCTTTCGAAAAACTCTTTGAAATCTTTAAAGAGTTGATTACCCATACTTCAGGTGATTTTGATGAAGCAATAGATTGGTTGAGAGAATTAGATAAGGAATATAGCTTAACCGATGAGAATTACACCATTGATGATTTTATTGAAGACCTTAAAAATAAAGGATATATAAGGAAGAATTTGATATAGAAGAAGGTGAAGAAGGAGAAGGTGATGAAGATGGAAAAGGTAAGTATAGTATTACGGCCAAAACAGAAAGAGCTATCAGAAAACAAGCTTTGGACCAAATATTTGGAAAAATCAAACGAAGTGGTTCTGGAAATCACAGAAGTAAAAAGTCAGGCATTGGGGATGAACATACAGGTGATTTTAGAAGTTACCAATTTGGAGATTCTTTGGATAAGGTGTCTATGACCGAAAGTTTAAAGAATGCTCAAATTAATAATGGCATAGGTGATTTTGACATTACCGAAGATGATCTGGTGGTTGAAGAAACTGCTCACAAATCCCAAATGAGCACAGTGCTTATGATCGACATTAGCCATAGTATGATTCTATATGGTGAAGATAGAATCACGCCTGCTAAAAAAGTTGCTATGGCATTAGCGGAATTAATAACTACAAGATATCCTAAAGATACTTTAGATATTTTGGTCTTTGGTAATGATGCATGGCGGATTGAAATTAAAGATCTGCCATACCTAAAAGTCGGACCTTATCATACTAATACTGTTGCTGGACTTCAATTAGCAATGGATTTACTCCGCAGAAAACGAAATACCAACAAACAAATATTTATGATCACTGATGGGAAACCAAGTTGCTTAAGGCTGCCAGATGGTGATTATTATAAAAATAGCAATGGACTTGATCCTTATATTATGAATAAATGCTATGCTATGGCTCAACAAGCCAGAAGGTTTCATATTCCAATCACAACGTTTATGATCGCAGAAGATAGTTATTTGATGCAATTTGTTAGAGAATTTACGAAAGCTAACAGAGGGAAAGCATTTTATACTGGATTGAAAGGATTAGGTGAAATGATTTTTGAAGATTACGAAAAAAACAGAAAAAAAAGAATTAAGGGATAAACTAAATTATGAAAGAGACAAGTATAAAAACTTTAGGTGAATTAAAGAAAGCAGGTTTTAAAAGTAAATCCATAAAGGATGAACTTCGAGATAACCTCATTGAAAATATAAAGAGTAATAAGACCTCTTTTACAGGTGTTCATGGATATGAGAATACCGTAATTCCGGAATTGGAACGAGCAATTCTATCCAGACATAATATAAATCTATTGGGTTTGAGGGGACAAGCCAAAACCCGATTAGCAAGGTTAATGATAAATTTGTTGGATGAATATATTCCTTATGTTGAAGGTTCTGAGATCAATGATGATCCTTTCAATCCAATTTCGAGATATGCTAAGGAAATAATAAAAGAAAAGGGAGATAATACGCCAATTTCCTGGCTTCATAGAAATGATCGTTTTGCAGAAAAATTGGCAACTCCAGATGTTACTGTTGCCGATATTATTGGCGATGTAGATCCGATAAAGGCAGCTAATTTAAAACTAAGTTATGCTGATGACCGAGTAATTCATTACGGAATGATTCCAAGAGCAAACAGATGTATTTTCGTGATCAATGAATTACCAGATTTACAAGCAAGAATACAAGTTTCATTATTCAATATCCTTCAGGAAGGAGATATACAGATAAGAGGATTTAAATTGAGATTACCTTTAGACATTCAATTTGTTTTTACTGCAAATCCTGAAGATTATACGAATAGGGGAAGTATTGTGACACCATTAAAAGACAGGATTGGATCTCAAATATTAACGCATTATCCTGAGACTATAGATATTGCCAAGACTATAACCAATCAAGAAGCCAGGTTAGATGACAGGCAATCGGAGAGTATTACGGTCCCTGAACTGGCAAAAGACTTATTAGAGCAAATTAGTTTTGAAGCACGAAAAAGTGAATATATTGATGCCAAAAGTGGTGTTAGTGCAAGATTGAGCATTACGGCCTATGAAAACCTGTTGAGTACAGCAGAAAGAAGAGCACTTAAGTCGGGAGATAAGAAAACCACTGTCCGATTAAGTGATTTTGTTGGTGTTATTCCGGCCATAACAGGTAAGGTTGAATTGGTTTATGAAGGAGAGCAGGAAGGTGCTGATTTTGTGGCTCATGGTCTAATTGGAGAAGCTATAGAAAGTTTGTTTCCGAAATATTTCCCTAAAATTGAGAAACTTGAAAAGGATGACGAAAAAAGTCCATATGATGATATTATCTATTGGTTTTTTGAAGGAAGCGGATTTGAATTATTGGATGATCTAACCGATTCAGAGTATAAAAAGATATTAGATGCAGTGACACCTTTAAATTTGTTATTAAAGGAATATCAACCTGATGCAAAGGAGTTTGATCATTATTTTGTAAAGGAATTTGTTCTTTGGGGATTGGTTCAATTTAAGAAATTAAGTAAATACAGATTTACAGAAGGAGTTCAATTTAAAGATCCTTATGGAAGTTATATTAGTGGATTAAAATAAATTAATATCCACCTCTGTTTTTAATATTCGTTCTGCAAAGTTTAATAATTTCAGCTATGCGTTTTTGTCTGGTTTCATCTCTTTTGGCATTATTTAACCATGAGAAATAACTCTTTCTATAGCCATGATGAAAAATTATGGTAATTTTCAAATGCTAATCGTTATTGTCAAATGCTTTTTGAAGATCCTCTGGAATTATACCTTTTTCAACATCATCCATATTGTCCACATACCATTTTTTTTGGCAATTTCAATGATCTTATAGCCAGTTTCTTGCATTAATCCTGCATCTATTAAGTTCCTTAACATACTTTTTATTTAATGCGCTCCAAACGCTTTTAGGATTTCGAGGACAGAAATATTGTCTACGTTTTCCATCACCTAAACTTTTAACCGTAGAATCTATCCATCCAAAACAAAAGCTACTTTAACAGCTTCTTCCCATCGCATTGTAGGAACTTTGCATTTCTAGTTTATAGAAAAATAAGATAAACCCCTTTATAAGATCTGATGATTGTGTAATAACCAATCATACCAATCTACATCTCGTTCAAAATATAGTTCTGGAAATTCCATTTATAATTTTTTAGTTTCAATATAAAAATCTGGATCAACAAATATAGAATTATTTTTTATTGGCATTGTTTGCCATTTTGCTTTTGGAAATAACCATTTATCTTTACCATCAATATTTACTTGTATTGGCATATCAAATTTTTCAACAATATTGATGTATCTATATTTAAATGTATTTTCTTTAATAGCATATTCTAAAGTTGGAATTCTAATATCTCTTAAATACTGATCAAAGAATTCAGTTAAATCAATTCCTGTTTCTTAGATAAATAATCTTCAATTTGTTTTGTTGTTACAGTTTGATGGTAAAATGTTTTGTTTAGTCCTCGTAAAATCTTTCGCCATTTTTCATCATCTTCAATAAGTTGTCTTAAGGTGTGAAGCATATTAGCTCCTTTATAATACATATCTCCTGAACCTTCTTTATTTACATTATAATGTCCAATTATTGGTTTGTCATTTTGTATTGCTCTGCGTGTACCTATAACATATTCAGCTGATGCTTCTTTTCCATAATAATAATCCAAGATATAAATTTTCGGAATAAGCTGTAAAGCCTTCATGAATCCACATATCTGCAATATCTTTATAGGTAATATTATTGGCAAACCATTCATGACCAGATTCATGAATAATAATAAAATCAAATTTTAATCCCCAACCAGTTCCTGATAAATCCTTACCTAAATAACCATTTTTATATTTATTACCATAGGTAACAGAACTTTGATGTTCCATTCCTAAATAAGGTACTTCAACCAATTTAAAACCATCTTCGTAAAATGGATAAGGACCAAACCAATGCTCAAAAGCTTTCATCATTTTTGGTGCATCTTTAAAATGTTCTTTTGCCTTTTCTAAGATTATCTCGTAAGTACATAATAATCCATATCTAAATTGCCATTTTCGCCTTCATATATTTCTGAAAAATGAACATAATCTCCAATATTGATATTGACACCATAATTATTAATAGGATTATTGACGAACCAATGTATATGTTTTGGTTCCGGTTTTGTGATCTTCTACTTCTCTTAATCTTCCATTAGAAACATTCATAAGGTCTTTTGGAACATTTACACTTATTAGCATACTATCAACTTCATCATACATATGATCTTTATTTGGCCACCAAACACTAGCTCCAAATCCTTGACAAGAGGTTGCTATAAAATGGTTTCCATTATTGTCTTTTTTCCAGGAAATACCACCATCCCAAGGTGGTCGTATAGCTTCTTTGGGATTTCCTTCGTAATAAACATCAACGGAATTGATACTCCCTATTTTTTGATTTTTCTTTAAGTTGATGAAATGTGCATTTCCATTATGTTTGATACTTAATTCCTTTCCATCTTGAATTACTTTAGTAATCTTTAAAGGTGATTGTAAATCAATTTGCATTACATTGTTTGGATTCAAGACTTTATATTGAATAGTGTTTTTTCCTGAAATATATTTTTATCTGGATTTACTTCAATATCTAAATGATAATAGGTTAAATCCCACCATTCTCGTTCAGGAGTAATAGTACCTCTCAACGTATCTTGTTACGTGAAATGATGATTTTGAGATTGAACAAACTGATTAAAAATCAGAATACAAATGATTATTATTTTCTTCATAATTAATTTCTCATAATGCTATTAGGAAAAACAACAACACTTTCAAAACCATTTTCTCCAACAGAAGCAACTCCAAAAAAATAGTTATCAATAACAATACCATCAAGAGTAAACTCTGAAACATCGCCAACATATCTGCTATTATCCCAAGTTGGAGAGGTTGTGTCTCTCCAATAAATTTTATAACCTATAGCACCATCTACTTTAGTCCCATTTTAATTTGGCTGATGGTTCAACTATGCCACCAATAGCTACACTTTTCGGAGCAGGAGGAGCTGATGCTAAACTTGCCAAACTAATGGCATTTACAGCAGTTAATTTTTTAGCATAATCAAAATTAACATGCTCAATGATATCGCCATATTTTATTCCATTTTCTTCTCGAATATCCTGATGTTGTTGCGTGTAATTTTCATGAGCTTCCATAATTCTGATTCCTGCAAAACCTAAATCGTTAAAAGGTCGATGATGTCCACCTCGACCAAAACGATCTAATCTGTAAACCATCATAGGATTCATTTCCGGCATATATGTTTTTGTAGTTTTATAAACATAACGAGCTAATTGACGAGATATCCCATCGACTTCGCCACCATAAAAACGACGTGATTTTCTTTCTCTTCTCCGTTTCTGTAGGAGGAACTGGTTCAGAAAAAATCCTGAAAGTACGATTGTCAATTACACCATCAACACCTTTTATGTTTCCAATCATATCATTATTCAAAACACCAATAATCTCCCAGTTATTTTCCTTTGCATATTTTGCTAATCCTTTACCACCAAATAGCCCTTGTTCTTCTCCAGAAAGGCCAACATAAATAAGACTATTTTCAAATTTGTATTTGCTTAAAACTCTTGCAGCTTCAATGGTTCCAGCCATTCCAGAGGCATTATCATTTGCTCCAGGAGCATCAGAAGTAAAATCCATTGTATTGCTGCCTCGTGAATCGATATCACCACTCATTATAATATATCTATTAGGATATTTTGTACCTTGTTGAATTGCAACAACATTAACAACCCAGGCATCATGCGGAACTCGTCTATTACCTTCTTTGGTAACGAAATCCTTTTGATAGAAAACTTCTAAACAATCATTACATTCTTTTGAAATCGATTCAAATTCTGATTTTATCCAGCGTCTGGCAGCTCCTATACCACGAGTATCTGAAATCGTATCACTAAAGGTATTTCTTGTTCCAAAATCAACAAGTGTTTTGCACATCTTTTTTAAGTCGTTCTGCAGAAACAGCATCAATAATATCATATAATTTTTGGTCAGATTGTGCATTTAAAAAAGTTATAGAAAATAGGAGTGAAGCGAGGATTAAAATTTTCATCAATAATATTTTGAACTAATTTAATGAAAATAAAAAAACCGCTTTAGTTTATAAAGCGGTTTTTAATTGAGTTAGTAAATATATCTAAAAACAATATTTGTTTTCTGCTTTAACTTTTTCTGCAATTTCTTTTCGTAAATCTACAATATCTGGATAGTTTGTATATTTTGTAAAACGTTTTAAGTCCCATTAGCATCATACGTTGTTCATCACCTTCTGCAAAAGAAATAATACTTTCTTTTCCTTTTTCTTCAACAATATCTACAGCATGATATAAATATAATTTAGCCATTGCAATTTGAACAGATTGAGCTTCTTCACCAAATCGTTTTGCATTTTTTTCAGTTCTTAAAATTGCAGATTCTGCCATATAGATTTCAATTAAAATATCTGAAGCAGCAATTAATAATTGTTGATGCTCTTCTAATTCTGGACCATATTTTTGAACTGCACCTCCAGCAACCATTAAAAATACTTTCTTTAAGTTTCTTAATCATTTCTTTTTCTTCAGAAAATAATTCAGAATAATCAGGAGTTTCAAAAGAAGGAATTCCCATTAATTCTTCTTGAACAGCTTGAGCTGGACCTAATAAATCAACATGACCTTTCATTGCTTTTTTAACAAGCATACCAACAGATAGCATTCTGTTAATTTCATTAGTTCCTTCATAAATTCGAGCAATACGAGCATCTCTCCAAGCAGCTTCCATTGGTGTATCTTCAGAGAATCCCATTCCACCAAAAATTTGGATTCCTTCATCTGCACAATTCTGTACATCTTCAGAAACAGCTACTTTTAAAATAGAACATTCAATTGCATATTCTTCAACACCTTTTAATTCTGCTTCCTGATGTGTATTTCCAGCAGCAACTCTTAAAGCAATTCTATCTTCAATATTTTTTGCAGCTCTATAGGTTGCAGATTCACCAGCATAAGCACTGGTTGCCATTTCTGCTAATTTTACTTTTAATAGCACCAAATTCTGAAATTGGTGTTTTAAATTGTTTTCGTTCATTAGCATATTGCACACTGCATTGTTGTAATTCGTCTTTGAGAATCTAAACAAGCAGCCGCTAATTTAATACGACCAACATTTAAGTGCATTCATTGCAATTTTAAATCCATCTACCACGTCCAGATAACATATTTTCAACAGGAACTACAGTATCATTAAAGAATACTTGACGTGTTGAAGAAGCACGAATACCTAATTTGTGTTCTTCTTCTCCTATTGTAATTCCATTTGGTTTGGCTTTATCATTTTCAACAATAAAACCTGTAATATTTTTATCATCTTCAATACGAGCAAAAACAATCATTAAATTACAAAAACCTGCATTTGAAATCCACATTTTTTGTCCGTTAATTTTATAAGATTTTCCATCTTCAGAAAGCGTAGCTGTTGTTTTTCCAGAATTAGCATCACTATCCAGCTCCTGGTTCTGTTAAACAATAAGCACCAAACCATTCTCCAGTTGCTAATTTTGGAACATATTTTTGTTTTTGTTCTTCTGTTCCATATAAGTGTAATTGGCATTGTTCCAATTCCTGTATGTGCACCAAAAGCAGTACTAAAAGAACCTGTTCCACCTGAAATATAATCACATACTAAGCATAGTAGAAACAAATCCCATTCCTAATCCACCATATGCTTCAGGAACAGCAACACCTAAAAATCCAAGTTCACCAGCTTTTCGCATAACTTCTTCAGTTAATGCATAATCTTTAGCTTCAAATCGTGCTTTATGAGCAATAATTTCACGATCATTAAATTCCATAACAGCATCTTTCATCATTTTTTGCTCTTCTGAAAAATCTTCAGGAGTAAAAATATCTTCACATTTTGTTTCTTTTACCAAGAATTGACCTCCTCGTAAAATGTCTTTTTCTTGTTGCTTCCATTACTATTATATTTGTATTAAGTTATTCTTTTAATTTAAAAATTCAAATATTCCACCAGCACCTTGACCTGTTCCAACACACATGGTTACGCACCATATTTTCCTTTCATATTTCGTTTACGCATTTCATCAAATAATTGAACAGATAAGTTTTGCTCCTGTACAACCAAGTGGATGACCTAATGCAATTGCTCCACCATTTACATTTATAATATCTGGATTTAAATTTAATTCTCTAATTACAGCTAATGATTGTGAAGCAAATGCTTCATTTAATTCAATTAAGTCTAAATCATCTTGTTTTAAACCTGCTTGTTTTAATGCTTTTGGAATTGCTTTTACTGGACCAATTCCCATAATTCGAGGTTCAACACCTGCAGCAGCATAATTTACCAATCGTGCAATTGGTTCAAGATTTAATTCTTTAACCATGTCTTCACTCATTACCATTACAAAAGCAGCTCCATCACTCATTTGAGATGAATTTCCAGCAGTTACACTTCCACCTGCAGCAAATACAGGTCGTAATTTTGCTAATGCTTCTTTACTTGTTCCTTTACGAGGACCTTCATCTTTAGTTACAGTATATGATTTTGTTGCTTTTTTTCCATTTGCATCAACATAAGTTTGTTCTACTTTAATTGGAACAATTTGATCTTGAAAACGATTTTCAGCTTGCGCTTTTAAAGCTTTCATATGAGAATTGTATGCAAATTCATCTTGATCTTCTCGAGATACTTTAAATTGGTTGGCAACTGCTTCAGCAGTATTTCCCATTCCCCAATAATAATCTTCATGACCAGAATTTAATTACATCGTAATTCAATTCTGGTTTAAAACCTGTCATTGGAACAGAACTCATACTTTCTGCACCTCCAGCAATAATACAATCTGCCATTCCAGCTTGAATTTTTGCTGTTGCAATTGCAATAGTTTCAACTCCTGAAGAACAAAAACGATTTACCGTTACTCCAGGAACATCAACAATATCTAATCCCATTAAAGAGATTAAACGTGCCATATTTAATCCTTGAGAACCTTCTGGCATTGCATTACCAACAATAACATCATCAATTCGAGTTTTATCCAATTTGGTAATTCCTTCATCATATGTTGAATGGTTTCTGCTGCTAATTCATCTGTTCTTTTAAAACGGAATACACCTTTTGGTGCTTTACCAACTGCTGTTCTATATGCTTTTACTATATATGCTGGTTTCATTTTTTTAGTTTCTTAAAGGTTTTCCTGTTTTTAACATGTGTTGAATACGTTCTAATGTTTTACGTTCTGTACATAAACTTAAGAATGCTTCACGTTCTAGATCTAATAAATATTGTTCACTTACAAGTGTTGGTTCAGATAAATCTCCACCAGCCATTACATAAGCTAATTTATTAGCAATTTTATGGTCGTGTTCACTAATATAATTTACTGTCTTCCATAGAATCTGTTCCTACTAAAAACATTCCTAATGCTTGTTTTCCTAATACTTTAACATCTTTTCGTTTTACAGGTTGTGTATAACCTGCATCTGCCATTAATTTTGCATGTGCTTTTGCAGTTGCTATTTGTCGATCTTTATTAACTACAACAATATCTTTTCCTTTTTGTAAGAATACCCAAATCAAATGCTTCATAAGCAGAAGTTGCTACTTTTGCCATTCCAATAGTTAAGAAATATTCTTGTAATATATTTAATTCAACATCACCTTTTTTGAAAGTATCAGATGCTCTTAAAGCCATTTCTTTAGAACCACCACCACCAGGAATTACACCAACTCCAAATTCAACTAAATCCAATATAAGTTTCTGCTGCTGCAACAACTTTATCTGCATGTATTGATAATTCACATCCACCACCAAGAGTCATTCCATGAGGAGCAGCAACTGTTGGAATAGAAGAATAACGCATACGCATCATAGTATCTTGGAAATATTTAATAGCCATATTCAATTCATCATATTCTTGCTCTACAGCCATCATGAAAATCATTCCAATATTTGCACCAACAGAGAAGTTTGCTCCTTGGTTACCAATAACCAATCCTTCAAAATCTTTTTCAGCTAAATCAATGCTTTATTTAATCCTGCTAAAACATCACCACCAATAGTGTTCATTTTAGATTGGAATTCACATTTAAAATTCCATCACCTAAATCTTCAATAACAACACCTGAATTTTTAAATACTTCATTTGATTTTCTAATATTATCTAAAATGATAAATGAATCTTGTCCAGGAATTTTTTCTTGTGATTTCTTTGGAATATCATATGCATAAGTAGCTCCATCTTTTACAGTATAAAAAGATGTATTACCAGATGCTAACATATCATTTACCCAAGCAGCAGGTTCTTTACCTTCAGCTTTCATTATTTCAATTCCTTTTTCAACACCAATAGCATCCCAAATTTGGAAAGGACCATGTTCCCAACCAAATCCAGCTTTCATGGCATCATCAATTTTATAAATTCATCTGTAATTTCTGGAATTCGGTTTGAAACATAAGCAAATATGGCAGCAAAATTCTTTCTGTAAAATTCACCAGCTTTATCTTTTCCTGAAACTAATACTTTAAAACGATCAACAACTTTATCAATAGTTTTTGTTAATTCTAAAGTTGCAAAATTTGCTCTTTTTTTTGATCGATATTCCAAAGTGTTTAAGATCTAAGATAAAATTTCTCTTTTACCATTATCTCCTTTTACTTTTTTATAAAATCCTTGTCCAGTTTTACTTCCTAACCATTTGTTTTCCATCATTGTATTGATGAAATCTGGTAATTTAAATAATTCATGAGCTTCATCATTTGGACAATTTTCATAAATTCCGTTAGCAACATGAACTAAAGTATCTAAACCAACAACATCAACAGTTCTAAAGGTTGCCGATTTTGGACGACCAATAACTGGACCTGTTAATTTATCTACTTCTTCAATAGTTAAATCCTAATTCTTTTACCTGATGAAATAAAGCTCTGAATTCTGAAAATACCAATTCGATTTCCAATAAAAGCAGGTGTATCTTTAGCAACTACAGATGTTTTTCCAAGGAATTGTTCACCATATCCATTTAAGAAATCCAACACATCCTGAAGATCTGTTTTTGGTCCAGGAATAATTTCGAATAATTTTAAGTAACGAGCAGGATTGAAAAAGTGTGTTCCACAGAAATGTTTTTGGAAATCTTCACTTCGACCTTCACTCATAAATTTAATAGGAATTCCAGAAGTATTTGAAGTAATTAATGTTCCTGGAGTTCTGTGTTTTTCAAGATTTTCGAAAACTATTTTTTTAATATCAAGACGTTCTACAACAACTTCCATAATCCAATCTACATCTTTTACTTTAGCAATATCATCTTCTAAATTTCCTGTAGTAATTCTACTGGCAAATTTTTGATGATAAATAGGAGAGGGTTTTGATTTTAATGCAGCTTTCAAGTGAATCATTTACAATCGATTTCTAACAATTTTATCTTCAAGGTTAAGCCTTTTGCTTTTTCTTTATCGTTAAGTTCTCTTGGAACAATGTCTAGTAATAAAACATCAACACCAATATTGGCAAAATGACAAGCAATACCGCTTCCCATAATTCCAGAACCAATAATTGCTACTTTTTTAATTCTTCGTTTGCTCATTTTATTTTACAATATTTTCTTTTTGATTGTATATTTTTTTATTTGAAATCATTTCATTGATTACTTCAGCAACTTCATAGAAATGTTTTAATTTTTCTTCTGAAATATTTTTACTAATGGTATCATTAAAAGTTAAAACACGTTCTCTTGAATATTCTCTTTTTTCTCTTCCAAAATCGGTTAAATGAATAAGAACACCACGACCATCTTCTGGATTTGGTTTACGTTCTATTAAACCTCTTTCTTCCATAGTTTTTAATATTCTAGAAAGACTTGTTGCTTCCATTCCCATTTTTGGACCTAAGTGAAGTTGAAGGTGTTCCTTCTTCTGGATCAATACTTAATAATGTAAAACCAGTTGCCATTGTTGTATCGAATTTGGCAGCTTCTTCATTATACATTTTGTTTACTGCTAACCAAGTGGTTCTCAGTACATAATCTATTGTTTTATCTTTCATATAAATTTATGGAATGTTCAAATATAATAAAATATATTATGCATGCATAGTAAATTAATAAAAAATTATGCATGCATAGTAATTAATATGAATTGTAAGAATGTAAAAGAATAAAAAACTCTTTAAAATAGGAGTATAATAATTAAGGTCGATAAATCTTTTCGTAAAGATCTTTATATATTTCTTTGATGACACTTCGTTTCATTTTCATAGTAGGAGTAAGGTGTCCACCTTCAATAGACCAAATATCTGGAGTAAGTTCAAATTTTTTAATTTGTTCCCATTTTCCAAAATTTTTATTGCATTTATCAATTTCTTTTTGAATTCGTTCTTTAACTATATCTGAAGAGATAATTTCTTGTGTAGTCTTGCCAATATTTTTATGTTTTCTATCAATCCAATCTTTAACAAATTCAAAATTAGGTTGAATTAATAGCTGCAGGCATTTTTTCGCCTTCACCAACTAACCATAACTTGTTCTATAAAATGAGATTGTTTTAATTCATTTTCCAAAAGTGTAGGAATAACATATTTTCCACCAGAGGTTTTAAACATTTCTTTTTTACGATCAGTAATTTTTAAGAAACCATCTTCATCAATTTCTCCTTTATCTCCTGTATGGAAATAATCTCCTGTCATAACACTGGCTGTTTTTTCAGGATCTTTATAATAACCCATCATTACATTTGGTCCTTTTATTAAGAATTTCTCCATCTTCAGCAATTTTAACTTCAATATTCGTCAATTGGTTTTCCAACAGTTCCTATTTTAAACATATTATCCTTATACATTTCAACAGATACCACTGGAGATGTTTCTGTTAAGTCCATAACCTTCCATAATCATCATTCCTGCGGCACAAAAAATTCTTGCTAATCTTGGGTGTAATGCAGCACTACCAGAAACCATAGTATTTAAATTACCACCTAATGCTTCTTTCCATTTACTAAAAATTAATTTTCTGGCAATTTTTAATTTGAATTCATACCACCATC
This sequence comes from uncultured Flavobacteriaceae bacterium, assembly GCA_963768245.1. Classification (GTDB taxonomy): domain Bacteria; phylum Bacteroidota; class Bacteroidia; order Flavobacteriales; family Flavobacteriaceae; genus Site-B1. Next base: position 79,599 of record CAVYHG010000027.1, on the reverse strand, counting down.
CATTTGCGCCATAAGGTTCATATTTTTCACCTAGTTCAATAGCCCAAAAGAACAATATTCTTTTTATTCCAGTTAATTCATCTCCTTTAGCATAAATTTTATCATATACTTTTTCGAGTAAACGAGGTACAACAGTCATTAAATGTGGTTTAATTTCTTTTGCATTATCACCAATTTTATCCATACTTTCAGCAAAATAGATACTTGTTCCTGCATATTGATAGATATAAATAGAATACGTTCAAAAATATGACAAATAGGTAAAAAACTTAAAACTTTTGTATTTCCTCCTTCTATAATTGGAAGCCTTGGAATACTATCTAAAACATTGCTAACTATATTATTATGAGAAAGCATAACACCTTTAGGTGTTCCTGTTGTTCCTGAAGTATAAATTATTGTAGCCAGATCTGAAGGTTTCACTTCTTTCTTTCTTGTTTCAACTTCAGGTTGATTACTTTCATCCTTTCCAATTTCAAATAATTCGGAATAATGCTTACACCCCTTAATATGATCAAAAGAATAAACTTCCTTTAACTTTAGTTCTTGCTTTAACCTTATTTACTTTTTCTAATACTTCCGCATCAGAAACAAAACAATAAACAGATTCACTATGGTTTAGAACATATTCATAATCTTCTGAAGAAATAGTTGGATAAATTGGAATATTTTGTGCTCCAATTTGAAGAACACCAATATCCATAATATTCCATTCAGTTCTATTGGTAGTAGAAATTACAGCAATTTTATCATTTTTTTTAACTCCTAATCTTAATAAGAGCTCTACTAATTGCATTAGCTTTATCTAAATATTCTTTTGTAGATGTTGTTTTCCATTCTCCATCATATTTAGTTACCAATGCTGCATCTATATCATATTTTTCCAATTGATAATAAGGAAAATCGAAGAGTCTTGTGATGTCTATCATTGATTATTATCGCATTAGAAGTATTGCAAAATATAAAAATAACTATGATAATCAAACAGTATTGTCAAAAAAGGGTGTAATTCATTAACAATTATTCAAAATAAAGAAGATATTAAGAATTTATTCTCAATCCATTTTCTTGCATTTACAAAAGCTTCTAACCATGGTGAAACTTCATCTTTTCTATCTTCTGGATAATTTGCCCAATTCCATTGGAAAGTAGAACGTTCAATATGTGGCATAGTTACTAAATGACGTCCAGTTTTATCACACATCATTGCTGTATTAAAATCTGAACCATTTGGATTGTGCAGGATAACCTTCGTAACCATATTTTGCAACAATATTATATTTGTCTTCTGTATATGGTAAATTGAATTTACCTTCTCCATGAGAAATCCAAACACCTAAAGTAGTTCCTGCTAAAGTAGATAGCATTACAGAATTATTTTCCTGAATTTTTACAGATGTAAAATCACTTTCGTGTTTATGAGAATCATTATGAATCATTTTTCCATGAACTTCATGTTCTGGATTAATTACTTCTAATTCCATAAATAATTGACATCCATTACAAATACCAACAGATAAAGTATCTTCTCTTTTAAAGAAATTCTGTAAAGCTGTATTTGCTTTTTCATTGTATTTAAATGCTCCTGCCCAACCTTTTGCAGAACCTAAAACATCTGAATTAGAAAATCCACCAACAGCACCAATAAATTGAATATCTTCTAATGTTTCACGACCAGAAATTAAATCGGTCATGTGTACATCTTTTACATCAAAACCAGCTAAATACATAGCATTTGCCATTTCACGTTCAGAATTACTTCCTTTTTCACGAATGATTGCTGCTTTTGGTCTTAGATTTCTCGACTGCGCTCGAAATGACAGGTAAGTTTTCCTGTAAAATGTTTTGGGAATGTATATTTTAAAGGTTGATTTTTATAATTATTGAATCTATCTTCAGCTAAATTATTTGCTGTTTGTTTTTGGTCGAGTAGGAAAGAAGTTTTATACCAAATATCTCTTAATCTTGAAACAGTTAATGTAAACACTTCAGCTTGATTGATGATGCTTAACACATCACTATTCGGTTACTTTTCCAATGTTGAAGAATTCAATATTAGCATCTGATAAAATCGTTTCAACAGAATGCATCTTTAGCTTGAAAAACAATTCCTGAATTTTCAGAAAATAACACTTTAAATGAATCTTTTTCATTCAAAGCAGAAATATCTAATTCAGCTCCTAAATTATTATCAGCAAAACACATTTCTAATAAAGTTGTAATTAATCCACCTGAAGCAACATCATGTCCTGCAACAATTTTTTCGTCTTTAATTAATTTTTGAATGGTATTAAATGCAGTTTTTAAATAATGCTGCATCTTTTATATTTGGTGTTTTATTTCCAATTTTATTTAATATTTGAGCAAATGAACTTCCACCTAATTTAAAATCATCTTGAGATAGATTAATATAATAAATGTCACCTGCATTTTTTTGAAAACTGGTTCAACAACTTTAGTAATATCATTACAATTTCCTGCTGCAGAAATAATAACTGTTCCTGGAGAAATTACTTCTTCATTTGGATATTTTTGCTTCATTGAAAGAGAATCTTTTCCTGTTGGAACATTGATTCCTAAATCAATAGCAAATTCTGAAACTGCTTCTACAGCTTTATATAAACGTGCATCTTCACCTTCATTTTTACAAGGCCACATCCAGTTTGCAGATAATGAAACACTTTTTAATCCATCTTTTAAAGGAGCCCAAATAATATTTGTTAAGGATTCTGCAATTGCAGTTTCTACTTCCAGCAACAGGATCAATTAATCCAGAAATAGGAGAGTGACCAATTGAAGTTGCAATTCCTTCTTTACCTTTATAATCTAATGCCATTACACCAACATTATTTAATGGAATTTGTAACGGACCAACACATTGTTGTTTGGCTACTTTACCACCAACACAACGGTCTACTTTATTTGTTAACCAATCTTTACAAGCAACAGCTTCTAACTGTAAAACTTGCTCTAAATAGTCGTGAAATTTATTTGTATCGTATGAAATGCCTCCATAATTTCTTTCGATGGTATTATCATTCATAATTGTTTTTGGAGAACTTCCAAACATATCTTCTAAAGCTAAATCCATTGGTTTTTCACCTTTTGTTTTAGATTCAAATGTAAATCTGTCATCTCCTGTTACATCACCAACTGCATACATTGGAGAACGTTCTCTATCTGCAATTCTATGTAAATGTTCAATATGATCTTCTGCAATAACCAATCCCATTCGTTCTTGAGATTCGTTACCAATAATTTCTTTTGCTGATAAGGTTGGGTCACCAATTGGTAATTTATCTAAATCAATTTTTCCACCAGTATCTTCAACTAATTCAGACAAACAATTTAAATGTCCACCAGCTCCATGATCATGAATAGAAACAATAAAATTTTCATCACTTTCTACCATACCACGAATAGCATTAGCAGCACGTTTTTGCATTTCTGGATTAGAACGTTGTACAGCATTTAATTCAATTCCTGATTCAAATTCTCCAGTATCTGCAGAAGAAACAGCAGCTCCTCCCATTCCAATTCGATAATTTTCACCACCAAGAATCACTATTTTATCACCAGTTTTTGGTGTATCTTTTAATGCTTGGTCTGCTTTTCCGTATCCAATTCCACCAGCTTGCATAATTACTTTATCGTAACCAAGTTTTCGAGTTTTTCATTGAGTGCAGTTGGATGCTTTTCGTCATGTTCAAAAGTTAAAACAGAACCACAAATTAAGTGGTTGACCAAATTTGTTTCCAAAATCTGATGCTCCATTAGATGCTTTTATTAAAATATCCATTGGTGTTTGGTATAGCCATTTACGTTCTGGAAATGCTTTTTCCCAATCCCGATTGCTATCGGGACTGTTTTCTTCCAAACGAGAATAAGAAGTCATATAAACAGCTGTTCCTGCTAATGGAAATGATCCTTTTCCACCAGCTAATCTATCTCTAATTTCTCCTCCAGAACCTGTTGCAGCACCATTAAAAGGCTCAACAGTTGTTGGGAAATTATGTGTTTCTGCTTTTAATGAAATAACAGAATCAAATTCTTTGATTTGATAGTAATCTGGTTTATCTGCACGTTTTGGTGCAAATTGTTCCACTTTTGGTCCTTTAACAAAAGCAACATTATCTTTATATGCAGAAACAATATCGTTATGATTTTGTTTGGATGTTTCTTTGATGAGTTTGAAAAGTGATGTTGGTTTTTCTTCTCCATCAATTACAAATGTTCCATTAAATATTTTATGACGACAATGTTCTGTATTTACTTGAGAAAATCCAAATACTTCAGAATCTGTTAATTTTCTTTTTAGTTTTTTTGATAGGTTTTCAAGGTATTCAACTTCTTCATCACTTAATGATAAACCTTCTTGTTGATTGTAACTTAAAATATCTTCAATTTCTAAAATTGGTTCAGGTTGAATATCAATAGTAAAGATATCTTGATTCAATCCTTTATATTTCTGAGAAAGCATTGGATCAAAATCTAAAAACTCTTCAGTAACAGCTTGAAATTCTTCAATTCTGATAATTCCAGAAATACCCATATTCTGAGTGATTTCAACAGCATTAGTACTCCAAGGAGTAATCATAGCAGCTCGAGGACCAACAAAAAAAGCATCTATTGATGCTTGTTCTATTTTTGGTTGGTTGCCAAATAACCAAGTTAGTTTGGCAATTGTCTCTTTTGATAATTCTTTTGTTGTTTGTACAGCAAAAACTTTACTGTTTGTGTTTCCAAAGAAATGAATCATTATTACCTAACTTTATTACGATTAATAAAACGCAAATTTAATCTTTTTAAGTGAAAAGAAGTTTGAATTGTCCAGTCAGAATTATAAGTTATTCACGTATTAATTCACAATTAAAAATACTTTCTAAGAAGACCTTTTACTGAAGAATAGTATGACCTTCCAAATAGGTTAAGGTGAACCAATAAATAATATAATTGGTAAAGTTCTATTCTCGAATCTGTTAATTCATTCTTTGGAATGATTTTGTGATAAGAATCATAAAAAGATTGTCCAAATCCACCAAATAACTTACTCATAGCAATATCTACTTCGCTATGTCCAAAATAGGTTGCAGGATCAATTAAATATGGTTTTCCTGATTCTGAAATTAAATAATTCCCACTCCAAAGATCGCCATGCAACAAGGATGGTTTTACATCTTTGAAATAAATAAAACAATCCTCTTTCATTATTCCCATTTCTGGAAATTCGGAATCATTTAGTAATCCTTTAGATTTGGCTAATTGCAATTGAGAAATTAGGCGTTCTTCAATATAAAAGTCATTCCAATTGTTATGCTTATTATTGCTTTGACGTAAGTTTCCAATAAAGTTGTTTTCTTCAAAACCAAAATAGTCCGAAGTTACTTGATGTAATTGAGCCAATTGTTGTCCAAATAAAATTAAATCGCTTGAAGAAGCTCTTTTTGATTCAATATATTCCATCAAAAGAAATGATTCATTTCTGAAAGAGTCACAAGCATAAACTTTAGGAGTTGCAATAGTATTTGTCTTAGCAATTAGTTTTAAGGCTTTTGCTTCTGACATGAACATTTCTCCTGCCTCAATGTCGGAATTAACTTTTAAAAAGAAATTTTCTGAAGAGGTTTCTATTAAATAAGCAGATGAAATATCTCCTCCTGAAATAGATTGAATGTCTTCTACCTTTAATTCCAATAGATTATATAAGTTCTCTAAAAACCCTTGAGATAGCATAACTATAAAATTAAGAAAGACCATATAAATATGGCCTTTTCTTGATTAGTTTTTTTATAAGATTATTGCCTGATCAGCTTTCTTGTTTGTGTGTCGTATTGTGTACTGAGTTTAATTAAATAGATTCCTCTTTTCAAGCCAGAAACATTTATGTTTCGATCGGTTTCATTAATCTTATCAATAATTACTCGTTTGCCTAAAATATTAAATATTTCAACTTTTAAAGGGAAGTTCGTATTGATATTAAGAATATTTCCTTTTAATGGGTTTGGATAGAAATTAGCGTCTTGAATCGTATTATTTACGATGCCCAAAGTCTGATTATGGCTGCCTAAATCAGAACAATCATCTTGGGCTGCGACAATCCATTCATTGCTATCAAAAGTTGTCGTTGGAAACTCTACAGTTGGTTTTCTAATTAGAGTAACATTTTCTGCAAAAACGCCTCCATCACTTTCGATCCCAATAATATCGATCAGTATATCATTTTTAAATAGTCCGATAGCGTCATTTCCGTTAAAACCGGTAATTGAATTATTCACATCATCTTGTTGTGATTTACAAGCAGTTAATAGACCACTATTCGCAACTACAAAAACGTCACCATTTGTTATTGAACCACTTGTAAAATTATATGTAGTTGAAAAATTGTTCGCATTTGAAGCTAATTTTAATGTATAGCTTGATAAATTAATTGAAGCTCCAGTATAGTTTGCTATTTCTAAAGCTTTATTAGTTCCGCTACCTTCTACATACTCCGAAAAGAATAAGTCTACTGTTCCACCTCCAGAAGCTAAAGTAGTTTCACAATCCTGATTACTGACTGTTGATGTGTTTCCAGCAGCATCCTTAGCAAAAACCGTAAAGCAATAGTTGGTTTCGTTGGTTAATCCTGTAACTAAATAAGTTGTATTTGTTGTATTATAAGTATTAACCCCATCAATGTAAATATCGTATGATGTTACTCCAACATTATCAAAAGGTTCAGACCAATTTAACTCAATTGAATTAATTGTAGGATTTACAGCATCTAAATCGGTTATAGCATCTGGTGCCTGAGAATCTGCTGTTGGATTCCAAATCAAATCTGCATATTCCGGATGATCCACAAACGGATTTGCATTCCCTTGAAAGTTGTATGCTGCATTATTTCTGTCACGTTCTCTTTGGTCCACAGGATCGACATTATTGTGCCAGTCTAAGAGCATTTCAATTGCCCAGGTTTGAAAAGCCTGATCCTCTGTTCCATTGAACATGTCAAAACTTGTGTAATCATCGACAGTTGTTTCATATCGTGTAGCAAAATAGAGAAGTGCTCTTGCAATATCCCCTTTGAATTCATCAATCGGTTCAAACATGGTTCCTGAATATCCTGCAACATCACTTGAACCTCTTATTGAACCGTTTAATGAAGTCCAATCTGGAGTTGCAACATTTCCAAAAGGTAAAGATCCTCTAAAGTTGTTAACTCTTCCATCTGTTGGAATGACATGGTGAATATCCGTTTGCATAGGTAAGGCACTTCCAAAAGAAGATTGAGGAACTATGTGCTCTCTGTTGTAGCAATCACCTTCAGCACTTTGATTTCCACATTGATTAACTCCATGAGTGAAATTATAAGGATCGTTATTTGGTGTCGGAGTTGAAGGATTACCATCGTTATCAGCTGGATTTTCAGAATACATATCCAATATAGTTCCATCATTTTCGTAATTACTTCCAGAAGAAACGGCAACATCTGAATGTGTGTCAACATAACCTTGTGAACCAGTAACTCCAACTCCATCATAAAGCTGGTCATAAGTTCTGGCTGTATGCCCAGTAGAAGTAATATTGCTTAATTCGGTTTTAAGAGTATAACCTGATAAGCCATCAGCACTATCATAATAGTTTGCCGGAATCTGGGAGAAAACGATAAGGAAGTAAAAATGAAAAAGAAAATAAGGTAAAATTGCTTCATACTAAATTTGGGTTATTTTTTTCTAAAAGTGCCATATAAAATCCGTCAAAACCAGATTGATGAGCTAATATTTTTTTATCCTTTACAAATATAAAATCTTTTCCTGATTCGGATGTTAAAAAATCTTTCACTTGATCCTGATTTTCCGATGGCAAGACAGAACAGGTTGCATAAACTAATTTTCCTCCAGGTTTCACTATTTTGGAATATTGTTGCAAAACATCGTGTTGAACTTTCTTGATATTATCAATGAATTCTGGTTGTAATTTCCATTTGGCATCTGGATTTCTACGTAATACTCCTAAACCAGAGCAAGGCGCGTCGATTAGAACTCGATCTGCTTTATTGTGCAATTTTTTTATTGGTTTTGTGGAATCGATAATTTTCATATCAACATTATGGACTCCGTTTCTGCGAGCTCTTATCTTTAACTGCTTTAGTTTACTTTCATACAGATCCATTGCAACAATCTGACCTTTGTTTTCCATTAAAGAAGCAATATGAAGTGTTTTTCCTCCAGCTCCTGCACAAGTATCTACAACTTTCATTCCTGGTTTTACATCAAGAAATTCTGCAACCAATTGTGATGATGCATCCTGAACTTCAAAAAATCCTTTTTTAAAGGCATCTGTCATGAACACATTAGCTCTTTCTGTTAGTTTTAAAGCCGATGGATAACCTTTTATAAATTCAGTTTCAATATTTTCATCAAATAGTTTACCCTGTAATTCTTCCTTTGATATTTTTAAAGTATTGACTCTTAGAATAACATCTGCCTTTTGATTTTGAGCGGCAATTTCTTTTGTCCATGTTTTTTCACCCAGTTCTTTTACTCCTAACTTATCCATCCAATCTGGAATAGATTCTGTGAATTTTCTTGTTTTAGATAATTCGTCAAAACGACCTTTTATACGTCTTAGTGGAGTCCCTTCAAAATATTTCCAATCTGGTAATTTAATACCTTTAAGAGTAGCCCAAACAGCAAATAATCGCCAGGAATTATCTCTACTAAAAGGTTCTTTAACTTCAGCTATTTCAGCGTATAATCGTTTCCATCTAACAATGTCATAAGTAGTTTCAGCAACAAAAGCTCTATCACGACTTCCCCAGCGTTTGTCACGTTTAAGCAGTTGTTGTACAACTTTATCGGCATATTGTCCTTCATTAAAGATTAGGTTTAGTCCATCAATGACTGCAAAGCATAAGTTTCTGTGTAATCGCATTTTGTTTTATTAAGGCTGCAAAGGTAAGGGATTTGTTTGTATCTTGATTTGTTTATCTGTTTCTTTGTTAATGAATTAAAGCTGTTGTTTATGGTTTCAAGAGTGATTGGTTGTTTTTTGCTTGTTTTCTTTTTGATTTCCTGTAAAATGGAAGAAAGATTTTTTCCAGGAAATATTTCAAAAGCTAAAATTAAAAGAGATATTTCGAAAGTTGAAATTGATACAATTTTTCCTTGGAGCTCTGAAATAGCTCCTTTAAAATATTCGATAAGAGCTATAGAATTAACTGATGATATTATCTGGTATGCTGGTTCAAATGGAGCTTATGAAAAGATTTCAATTGATAATAAATCACTTCATGTATTGGAGATTAATGAAAACTGATACAACAGGATATGAATTAAGATCTGTCAGCTAAAACTAACGATGCTTTTTTTGCTTTAACTATTTCAAATCCGGCAATAGTGAAATGGGATTTTGGTTCGATTTCAAGCTATGTTAATCAAGAAACAATCTGGAAAAGCATAAGACCTATAAAGAATTAAGTAAAACAGTCTTAAAGAAGAGCATGACAAGGTGTTTTATGATGCCTTGGATTTCTGGAACGACCTAGAAGGAATTGCCATTGGAGACCCAACAGAGGATTGTATGAGTATCATTATTACGCGTGATGGCGGAAATACCTGGACTAAATTACTCTGTGAGAATTTGCCAAAAGTTAAAGAAGGTGAAGCCGCTTTTGCAGCCAGTGATACCAATATCGCAATTAGTAGGTGATAACACTTGGGTTGCGACAGGAGGAAAGGCAAGTAGAGTTCTATATTCACCGGATAAAGGTAAAACCTGGGAAGTTTTTGATACACCAATAATTCAAGGAAAAGAAACAACTGGAATATATTCTATCGATTTTTACGATGAATCGAATGGTTTTGCCATTGGGGGTGATTATACGAAGCCAGAAGATAATGAATCCAATAAAATAAGAACTACAGATGGTGGTAAGACTTGGGAATTGGTTGCTCAAAATCAGGAACCAGGTTACAGAAGTTGTGTTCAATATATACCAAACGGAAAAGGGAACGAATTAGTTGCTGTTGGGTTTAAGGGAATTGATTATAGTAATGATTCTGGAACTACCTGGAAACATTTAAGTGATGAAGGTTTTTATACCATAAGATTTTTAAATGATAGTATAGCTTATGCAGCAGGAAAAGGAAGAATTTCTAAATTAACTTTCAAAGAATAGATTCTTCGACAATCCCGATAGCTATAGGGACAGAATGACATCTAAGCATAAAAAAGAAAACCACAGGATTCTTTCTTATGGACTATCTTTTCTAAATCCTTCACGACGTTTTTTAAATTGCTCCATCATGCGTCTATTAAACGCATCTTCTGTTGCTTTTAATATGATGATCTTTTTGGCTGGTAAAACTTTTAATAGATCCTTTACAAATTGTTGTTTGAGCTGATGTTTTTTAGCTTCAGTCACCATCATATCTTCCAAATGGTTTTTAGCCTCTTGATCATTCATTGACTCAATGTCCACTTTTCTGAATTTTCCCATTGTTTCTTTTCGCATTTTTTGATTTTCTGAATCGAAGGCATTGTAAATCGGCCAGAATTTTTGGGCTTCCGTTTCAGTTAATTGCAGTCGTTCTGTAATAAAAGCTATTTTAAGCGCTTTAATTCGTTCCTTTCTGTCGTTGTCTTGTGCATAAGAGCTAATTGACAATGTTAGTATGAGTATGAGTAGTAATTTCTTCATAATTATTCAATTATTAAATCTTCTATTGTTGCGTTTTGTAAAAGATATTCTTCTAAAGATTCAGATGTTAAATCTGAATCGATAAAAATATCTGCTGATAATTCTTCTTCTGTTAATAAGTGAGGCAATCTCGTAAGAATCTATATTCTTCTTCGTTTAAATAATTCTCGATGGATGCAGTTTCCAGATCATCAAAGGTTAACTCACTTTTATTAATAAAAATGCTGAACATTATAACTAATGCAGCGGCAATGCTGGATGCATATAATAAATTACGTTTGTTAAATAGTGAGATAACTTTTGGCTCATGTTTAACCCTATCAATTATTTTATCTTCCAATAAATCAAAATAATTATCCGGAGATTTAAAACCAGTATCTTCTATTTTTTCATGAAGTTTTATTTGATCCATAATGGAATCTTCTAAGCCATCAAAATAGTTTTCCGGGGCTTTAAATCCTGAATCTTTAATGTTATGTAATTTATTTTTATTCATTCTAATAGTTAGACTATTAATACTTTAAATGGTTTAATCCTTTGTTAAATACGCTTCAATCTTTTTAACGGCAATATGATACGATGCTTTTAAAGCTCCTTCACTGGTTTCTAAAATCTCTGACATGTCTTTGTACTTAATTTCGTCAAAATACTTCATATTAAATACTATTTGTTGTTTTTGAGGCAATTTAGCAATAGCGTGTTGCAATTTTAACTGAATTGTATCTCCTTCAAAATATACATCAGATTGTAAATTATTTATAGCTTGTTGATGAACTTCTTCACTTGCTAAATTCTGATGTTTTGCATTTTTATTTAAATGTGTAATAGCCTCATTGGTGGCAATCCGATACATCCAGGAAAACAATTTACTTTCTCCTTTAAAGTTACTAATATTTTTAAATACTTTTATAAAGGTGTTTTGTAATACATCATCGGTATCATCATGGCTAATTACAATTTTACGTATATGCCAATATAAACGCTCTTTGTAAAGCGATATCAATTGTCTGAATCCTTTCTCTTTGGTTTTCTCATTAGTGAGAAGGTCAACTAAGTTCTTTATCTTCGATAATGATTTGTTTTGTTGTTTAGACTACGAGATGTAAAAATAGTTTAATTGTTTAATTAAAAAATTGAATTTGTAGGAAAATATAACAAAATATATCTTTTTAACGTTAAAAAGTTACATTTAATCGAATACTTATTTTATTACTTAAAGTTCGATAGCTATTTAAAATGATGTAGATAAATACATTTGTATCGCAGTTGATTATGCTGTTCTATTTATCCCCTTGATTAATAGAGCAACTAGAAAGAGATGGAAGCAATTCCATCTCTTCTTCAAAAATATTTGATTAGTTGGTTGGTTTATATTAAAATCCCAGATTTTAATATGGATAGAAAAAGGATGTACTTTGTTACATCCTTTTTTGTATAACTCAAATATTAGTTAAAGGATTGCATTTTTACCAAATTGCTGTAAATGCCTTTTTAGTTAAGTAATTCTTTATGTTTGCCTTGTTCAACAATTTTTCCTTTTTGCATGACAACAATTATATCAGCTTTTTGAATGGTAGACAATCTGTGTGCAATAACAATCGAAGTTCTGTTTTTCATCATATTTTCTAAGAGCTACCTGAACTAACCGTTCACTTTCAGTATCTAAAGCAGAAGTTGCTTCGTCCAAAATCATGATTGGTGGATTTTTTATTACTGCTCGGGCAATACTTAAGCGTTGTTTTTGTCCACCAGAAAGTTTATTTCCTGAATCACCAATATTGGTTTCAATTCCATTGGGTAGATCTTTAACAAATTCCCAGGCATTAGCAATTTTAAGAGCGTCAATCACATCTGTCTTCAGTGGCATTTTCATTGCCCAATATAACATTATTTTTTACAGTCTCATTAAATAAAATGGAATCTTGAGTAACTAGTCCCATTAATCCTCTTAAAGATTGAGTTTTTAAGTCTCTAATATCAATGCCATCTATATGGATTTCTCCTTTATTTACATCGTAAAAACGAGTTAACAAGTTGGCTATTGTAGATTTTCCACTTCCAGATTGTCCAACAAGAGCAACTGTTTTTCCTTTTTTTATTTTTAGTGAAAAATCTTCTAGGACAAGATCGTCTTCGTATTTAAAAGATATATTGTTTATAGATATTTCATTTTCAAAATTATTTTTATCTTGATTGCATTGGGTTTATCTCTTAAAGGAGATTCAGTGTTTAAAATTTCCATAACCCTTTCTGCTGCAGCATTTCCTTGTTTGATGTAATAACTTCCTCTACTTATTGCTTTTGCAGGAGTTAAGATATTATAGGCAAGTCCCATATAAGCTATAAATGAACTGCCATCCAATGATTTCCATCTATTAAAACCAATCGTACCTCCATACCATAAAAGAATTGCAATTACAGTTATACCTAAAAATTCACTTGTAGGAGATGCTAAATTTTGTCTATTTAATAAGTGTATTTGAAAAATGAAAAAATCGCTGGGTTGATTCTTTAAATTTGTTTAAAAAAATAGATTCAGCATTAAATCCTTTTATAACTTTTAAACCTCCTAGAGTTTCCTCTAAAGTTGATAAAAAGATTCCTTGTTCTTTTTGTACTCTATCTGATTTTCGTTTTAAACTTTTACCAATTCTTGAAATTATAATTCCTGTAACTGGAATAAAAATAAATACAAATAATGTTAGTTTGGCACTTATAATAAGCATCATTATTATTGTAAAAATAATTGTTAAAGGTTCTCTTACTAATAAGCTCTAAAATTGATAAAAATGAGTATCTTATTTCTAAGACATCAGAACCTATTCTAGCAATAATATCTCCTTTTCGTTTTTCTGAAAAGAATGAAATTGGTAATTCAATTGTTTTTGCATAAAGCTTGTTACGAAGATCTCGTAAAACACCATTACGTAAAAATGTAATAAAATAAAGAGCTAAATAATTAAAATATTTTTTAGTAAAAATAATACTAATAATTAAGCTTATAACTAAAAGCAACGCTTTGGAAGCATCATTTTCTGCATATAAATTAACTTGATAGGAGAGATAATCTTTGTAAAAATCTTTTAAACTTAGATAATCCTTCGTATACTGGTTTCACTGTAATCTTTGGTTTATCGCCTCCAAAAAGAATATCCAACATTGGTATTAAAGCAATAAAGGAAAGTGCACTAAATAAGCATAAAACATATTGGAAATAATGTTCAGAATTGCATAGCCTTTATATGGTTTAGCAAACTGCAGTACCTGTATAAAATAATTCATTAATTAAGTTTCATATCTTTTATGATCGCATCAATTTTTTTTCTAATTCTGTTTCAGTTTTTTGAAATTCTGAAACATTTTCTAAAGTAGTATTAACACTAAAATAGAATTTAATTTTTGGTTCTGTTCCACTTGGTCGTAATGCTATTTTACTTCCATCTTCAGTATAATAAATTAAAACATTTGATTTTGGAATATCTAATAGTTTCTTTGGTTCCACTTAACTATATTTTTTGCAATAGATAATTGATAATCTTCAATTCTAATTACTTTAGAACCATTCACCTCTTTTAAAGGATTTTCTCGTGCATCAATCATCATTTGTTTGATTTCTTCTGCTCCTTCAATACCTTTTTTAGTAATAGAGATCAAACGTTCTTTATAAAATCCATGATTTACATACAATTGAATTAAATCTTTAAATAATGAACTTGCCTTTGCTTTGGCTTGAGCAGCAATTTCACAAGCTAAAAGTGTAGAAGTTACAGCATCTTTATCTCTAACAAAATCACCAACCATAAATCCAAAACTTTCTTCACCACCACCAATAAAATCCAATTCTGGAAAATCTTTTATCATTTTGGCAATCCATTTAAAACCTGTTAATCCAATTTTACATTCTACATTATAATCCTTTGCCAACTGACTCATCATTGGTGTAGAAACAATAGTTGAACCAATAAATTCTTTTCCTTTAATTTTTCCTTGTTTTTTCCATTGCTTAATAGAAATTCTGTCATTACAACCATAGTTTGATTTCCATTTAACAATTGAAGGTTGTCCTCCAAATTTCTAACAGCAACACCTAATCTATCACAATCAGGATCTGTACCAATAACAATATCTGCATTTACTTTTTCCGCTAATTCAAGTGCCATTTTAAGCGCTTCTGGTTCTTCTGGATTTGGAGAATCAACAGTTGGAAAATCACCATCTGGTTTTTCTTGTTCTTTAACAATATGAACATTTTTATAACCAGCACGTTTTAACGTTTCAGGAATAGTAGTAATAGATGTTCCATGTAATGATGTAAAAACAATACAAAGATTGTCTTTGGCTTCTTGAGTTGTGAAATTTGCATTTTTAACTGAAGCATTTATAAATACATCATCAACATCTTTACCAATATACTGAATTAATTTTTCATTGGCTTCAAATTTTATTTCAGAATAATCTAAATTATTTATTTCTGTAATAATTTCTTCATCTTGTGGAGGAACTAATTGTCCGCCATCTTGCCAATAAACTTTATATCCATTATATTCTGGTGGATTATGAGAAGCTGTTAAAACAATTCCACAATGACAATTTAAATGTTTTAAAGCAAAAGATAATTCTGGAGTTGGTCTTAATTCTTCAAATAAATAAACTTTAATGTTATTTGCAGAAAAAACATCAGCAACAAGTTTTGCCAATGTATTGCTATTATGTCTACAATCATATGCAATAGCTACTTTTACATCTTCATTTGGAAAACTTTTATGTAGATAATCACTTAGGCCTTGAGTATTTTTTCCAAGTGTATATTTATTAATACGGTTTGTGCCAACTCCCATAATACCTCGCATTCCACCTGTTCCAAATTCTAAATCCTTATAAAAGCTTTCCTGAATGTCTTTTGGATTATTTGCTATACTGTCTTTAATAAATTTTTGTGTATCCTTGTCAAAAGTTGGAGTTAACCATGTATTGATTCTGTCTAAAATTTCTGGTTTAATGTAAATCATAGTTAAGTAAATAATTGTATAAATTTAATGATTTAAAGTATTTGAATATGATCTTTAGCAATTTATGATTGCCCTAAAGAGTCTTTAATTAAGTACCTGTTTTTACTTTGTCTAGTTTTTAAGATGATTTCTCCTAAAAATCCTGCTACAAAAAATTGTGTTCCAATAATCATGGTAACTAATGCAATATAAAATTGAGGACGTTGTGTAATTAATCTACCAGATGTGTTAAAAAATAGTTTATCAATTCCAAGTATAGGGCAAAACCAAATCCGATAACAAACATTATTACACCTAAAGAACCGAATAAATGCATAGGTCTTCTCCCAAATCTTGATAGAAACCATATTGTAATTAAATCAAGAAATCCTTTTCTAAACCGTTCCATTCCAAATTTTGTTTTACCATATTTTCTTGCTTGATGTTGCACAACTTTTTCTCCAATTTTAGTAAAACCAGCATTTTTGGCTAATACAGGAATATACCTGTGCATTTCACCTTTAACTTCAATGTTTTTAATAACATTTTTTTTAAAAGCTTTTAATCCACAATTAAAATCGTGCAATTTAACTCCTGATGTTTTTCGAGCTGCCCAATTGAATAGTTTTGAAGGTAAGTTTTTTGTTATTAATGAATCGTATCGCTTTTTTTTCCAACCAGAAACCAAGTCGAATCCTTGATTTGAGATCATGTTAAATAATTCAGGTATTTCGTCTGGATTATCCTGTAAATCGGCATCCATAGTAATAACTACATCACCTTGTGCCTTTGCAAATCCAGCATGAAGAGCTTGAGATTTTCCATAGTTGTTTAAAAACTGAATTCCTTTAACGTTTGTGTTTTTCCTTGATATTTCTTTAATAGTTTTCCATGAATCATCTGTACTACCATCATCTATAAAAATGATTTCATATGAAAAATGATTGGATTGCATAACATTTGCAATCCAATCATGTAATTCTTTTAAAGATTCTTGTTCGTTAAGTAGTGGTATGACTACTGATATATCCATGTATTATTCTTCTTTTTTCATCACTAATCCACCAATTAGAGAGTATATTAAACCAAAAAATGCGCTTAAAGCAATCCAAACAGCAGTGCCTAAAACTGGACTCATGAATTTCTCCATCATTGCCATGCTTTGGTCCACTATTTCTTCAGTCATATTTGGATTTTCGAGCATTTTATCTCTCGTAGCTTCCATTATCAAATCCATAAATTCTGGATCGATTATATAATTAAAGATTAATCCATAAACGGCATAAACAAGTCCACTTATAACGCCGATCATTACTCCCAGTTTAATTGCTTCACCAAGTCGTAATAAATTTCCATTACTCTTTTTATATTGTGATATGGCATAAATAACTGTTACCGGAAAGATGATATAATATAAATATTGCGGCCATTGTTTTAATTCCAATGCCATTCCTGTTACATACATAACGACGGCTATGGCAATCATTACCAAACCAAGAATAAGGCCATAATTTAAAGCAAATTTACCCGGAGTAAGTTTTTGTGTTTCCATTTTATTTTTTGATTATTTAGTTGAACACTTAGTTAGTTAACAAATATAGCAAATCGTTACATAAACTTTAAATAATAAAATTGTAAAAATATATTGTAGATTTGTAAAAAATACTTAAATTTGCAGCTCGAAAAAAGTTAAGAAGAATTATTGTTTTAGAGATGAAAAAAGATATACATCCAGAAAATTACAGATTAGTAGCATTTAAAGATATGTCTAATGATGACGTATTTTTAACAAAATCTACTGCTAATACAAGTGAAACTATTGAAGTTGATGGTGTTGAATATCCATTAGTTAAAATGGAAATTTCAAGAACTTCTCATCCATATTATACAGGTAAATCTAAATTAGTAGATACTGCTGGACGAATTGATAAGTTTAAAAACAAATACGCTAAGTTCAAAAAATAATTTTGATTCAAAATATATTTAATAAAGCCTTTCTACTATTGAAAGGCTTTTTTATTTTTACATAAAAGCAATAGCATGAACTACATTCTTTTTGATGGACCTTCCCGAAATAATCTATTACCATTTACATATACAAGACCAGTTGCCGATATAAGAATTGGTATTCTAACTATTAGAGAAAAATGGGAAAAATATTTAGGATTTACTACAACTACTATAACGGAAGATTATTTATCTGATAAATTTCCTATGGTAGAAATGGAGGAAAATATTATGATAAATGCTTCTTATTTGCCAAATTTTGAATTTGTAGAACTGATTAAAGGGCTTGATGAAAATCAAGCCATTTTTAAAGATGAAGATGTTATTGCGTTTTTTACAAAAGACACGCAAGAAGAAGTTAATTTTGATAATTATGATGCTATTGAATTTAATGAAGATATTTTAAAAATTGAAAATACTTGGGACATATTTTCAAAAAATGGTGAAGCTATTCAGGATGATTTTGAATTAATTACTAAAAACAGAAAATCCCAACCAATTCCTACATCTATAAATGTTATTGATTCAAAGAATATATTTATTGAAGAAGGTGCAAAACTTGAATTTGTAACTCTTAATGCAAGTACAGGACCGATTTATATAGGAAAAGATACCGAAATTATGGAAGGCAGTGTTATACGAGGACCCTTTGCATTATGTGAAGGTGCTATAGTAAAAATAGGATCCAAAATTTATGGACCAACCACTGTAGGACCACATTGCAGAGTAGGAGGTGAAGTGAATAACTCTGTACTTTTTGGTTATTCCAATAAAGGACATGATGGATTTTTAGGAAATTCTGTCTTAGGCGAATGGTGTAATATTGGAGCTGATACTAATAATTCTAATCTTAAAAATAATTATGCAGAAGTACGATTATGGGATTATAATACAGAAGGATTTGCCAAAACCGGATTGCAATTTTGTGGTTTAATGATGGGAGATCATAGTAAATGTGGAATTAATACCATGTTTAATACAGGAACTGTAGTTGGTGTTAGTGCAAATATTTTTGGTAGTGGATTTCCCCGAAATTTTATACCAAGTTTTACTTGGGGAGGAGCAAGTGGTTTCACAACATATTTAACAAAAAAAGCATTTGAAGTTGCCAAAGTTGTAATGAATAGAAGAGGAGTAGAATTCACCAAAAAAGATGAGGCCATTTTAACTCATGTCTTTGAAGAAACAAAGAAATATAGAAAGCACGAATAATTAATCCTTTCTAACTCTTTTAAGATCTAATAAATTTATTGGATTGATTCCTAGTCCTTTTACTTCTTTTCTGGTAAAGCGGACCACTTCATCATAGTATAAAGGAACCATTAAGGCCTTATGCATGGCTAAAGAATCCATTTTTGTATATAAATGTTTTCGTTCTTCAATATTAGTTATAGTGAATGCCTTATCATATAAACCATCAAATAATGAATCTTTATAGTGAAAATAATTAGACCCGTTAGGAGCAAAATTCTTGCTATAGAATATCGATAAATAGTTTTCTGCATCCAAGTAATCTGCTATCCATGAACTTCGAAACATATCAACTTTTCCGTTGGATCTGGCACTTCTTAATGATGCTTCTGGCATAACATCTAAATTTATTATTAACCCAGCTTTTTCAAGTTCTTGTTGAATAAATTCACAAAAACTTAAGTAATTATTGGTTGTGGTTAGAGTTATTTCTGGGTTAGAATTACCCGTTTCTTCTTTAAATTGTTCAATTAACTGTTCTAGCCTTTTCAGGTTGATAAGTAAAACCTATAGATTCATTATGTCCTTTCAAGCCTTTTGGAATAAAACCTCCATTAGCAGGATTACCAATTCCATTACGTAAATAGATCATCATTTTTTTTCTATCGAATCCATAGTTTATAGCTTTTCTTATTAATTCCGATTGTATTTCGGGTGTTTTAGAGTCTAAGTAAAATCCCAAGTACTCAGTATTCAGGTAAGGCCCACGAATCATATTTATAGATTCGGCATACTTTCCTCTTAATTTCCCATCTCCTGTTAACAATTCATCTTTATATGAGGCATCCAGACTGTTCAAAAAATCTATATTGCCTTGTGCAAATTGTAAAAACTCACTTTGCTTATCTGGTAAAAAAGTGATGGCTATAGCTTCCAGATAAGGAAGTGAAACACCAGTTGAATCTTGTTCAAAATATAGATTATTCTTTCTAAAAATTAGTTTAATGTTTTCCTCCCATCTTTTAAATTTAAAAGGTCCGGTTCCTATAGGGTTAGATCTAAATTCACTACCATAATATTCTACAATTTCTCTTGGAACTACCGAGCAGTATTTCATGGACATTAAACCAATAAAAGCAGGAAACGGCTGTTTTAGTTTTATTTGAAAAGTCGTATCGTTAAGAGCGCTAAAGTCTTCGACTTTATTCAAAACCCAACTTCCGGGTGCAGCAACCTTGGCGTCCCTTAATCGGTTAAAACTATAATTAAAATCTTCAGCAACTACCAACCTTGTCGAGTCTATTCCAAATAAATGATGTTTGTGAAAATAAACATCGTTACGTAATGTAAAGGTGTAGGTTAAAGCATCTTCAGAAATGGTCCAATGCGCAGCAATACTTGGATTAATATTCAAGTCACTATCCATTTCAACCAAACTATTAAATAATTGATTGGCTACCCAAGTATCCTGTAATGTCCTTGAAAATGCAGGATCCAGAGTGTTTATATTCGCATGCTCGTTATATCTAAAAACCAATTGATCATTTACTTGTTTGGAACCTTTTCCACAACTGAACATGAATAAAGTATTACAACTAATTGATGAAATAGAGGATTATTAGTTTTGAATGATTAAACTTCGATTTTACCATATTACATAATAGTTGTAAATTTGCTCGCTTGGTAAAAATACAAGAATGAACGTTAGTAAAAAAGTCGCATTTTATACTTTAGGTTGTAAACTTAACTTCTCAGAAACTTCTACAATAGCAAGAAGTTTTAAGAGTGAAGGTTTCGATCGAGTTGATTTTAGTGAAATAGCAGACATTTATGTTATTAATACATGTTCGGTCACGGAAAATGCAGATAAACGTTTTAAAACTATAGTTAAGCAAGCTCAAAAGTCTAACCCAGAAGCATTTATAGTAGCAATTGGATGTTACGCTCAATTAAAGCCAGAGGAGTTAGCAGATGTTAATGGTGTTGATCTTGTATTGGGTGCAACAGAAAAGTTTAAAATCACAGATTACTTAAATGATTTAACTAAGAATGATTTTGGAGAAATACATTCCTGTGAAATTGAAGAAGCCGATTTTTATGTGGGAAGTTATTCAATCGGAGATAGAACACGTGCTTTTCTTAAAAGTTCAAGATGGTTGCGATTATAAATGTACTTACTGCACTATTCCTTTGGCTCGAGGGATTTCCAGAAGCGATACTTTGGAAAATGTTATTAATAACGCCAAGGAGATCTCTGCACAAAATATAAAGGAAATTGTTTTAACTGGAGTCAATATTGGTGACTACGGAAAAGGTGAATTTGGTAATAAAAAACATGAGCACACTTTTTTAGATTTAGTTAAGGAACTGGATAATGTTGAAGGCATTGAAAGATTGCGTATATCATCAATCGAACCTAATTTGCTGAAAAATGAAACGATTCAATTGGTTTCGAGATCAAGAGCTTTCGTTCCTCATTTTCATTTACCATTACAAACCGGAAACAATGAATTGTTAAAGCTAATGAAGCGCAGATATTTACGAGAATTGTATGTCGAGCGAGTAAAATATATAAAAGAGGTTATGCCACATGCATGTATTGGAGTAGATGTAATTGTTGGTTTTCCAGGAGAATCTGAAGAACATTTTTTAGATACTTATAATTTTTTGAACGAGTTAAATATTTCTTATTTACATGTATTTACTTATTCCGAAAGAGATAACACAGAAGCAGTAACAATGAAAAATGTTGTACCTAAAGATGTCAGGACTAAGCGAAGCAAAATGTTAAGAGGATTATCTGTTAAGAAGAGAAGAGCATTTTATGAAAGCCAAATAGGAACTAACAGAACAGTTTTATTTGAAAGTGAAAATAAAGAAGGATATATTCATGGGTTTACAGAAAATTATGTAAAAGTAAAATCTCCTTGGAATCCGGAATTAGTCAATACCCTACATAATATTGAACTCACAAGTATTGGTGAAGATGGTTTAGTTCGATTTGATTTTATTGAAGAATTTGTGATATAAAAAAAGCCAAAGTGCTCACTTTGACTTATAGATTTTTTAATTTTTTTTTAAATTCTTACTCCTACAGGCAACATTCTTTTATATTGTCTGTTTCTTCTAACAAACTTCGCTATTTCAGGACTGGTAGGAACTATGCTTAAATTTCGTTCTTTAATATTCTCAAAAACAGCTTTTAGGAACTCATCTTGAAAATCTTTGTTTTTAATACCTTCAGGAATTATGAGTTTTGTTAAAAAAATCTTTCGTTCTTGGAGAGAATATTCAATTTTCGCTAATTTGTTGTCCAATTTAAATTCGAATTGTCTTAAAAATTCATTGTCCACTAATTCTTCAGCATTTATCATTGTAATATGTTTTATATCAAATAATTATCCAGATTCAAGACAATTACTTAAATATGATGATTTCTTAATAAAACTTGGAACAGAAATATTTATTTTTGCAATTCAAATTTACGAAAAAAATATCATTAAGATAAAGCTTTTAAGGGTTATTAACATATGACTAAAGAACTAATTCATGTTTATTTAATGCCTGGAATGGCCGCAAATCCATCTATATTCGAACATATTGAATTATCTGAGGATCAGTTTAAAATCCATTTGTTGGAATGGATTATACCAGTAAAGGATGAGTCTCTTTCGAATTATGCCAAAAGAATGACTCAACAAATAAAAGAAGATGATATAGTTTTATTAGGTGTTTCTTTTGGTGGAATCCTTGTACAGGAAATGAGTAAACATATTAAAGTAAGGAAGCTTTTTGTTGTGTCTAGTGTTATTTGTAAAGATCAATTACCAAAAAGATTTAAGATCGCTAAAAAAACCAAAGCATATAAATTATTACCTACACAATTACTTGGTAATATTGATTTGTTGGCTAAATATGCTTTTGGTGAATTTATTAAAAAGAGAATTCACCTATATAAAAAATATTTGTCTGTTTATTCGAAGGCATATTTAGATTGGGCAATTAAGCAAGTTGTATGTTGGGACCAATTAGAGCCTCTTGAAGGTGTAATTCAAATTCATGGTGATAAAGATGGAGTTTTTACCAATTCCTGTAAGGGAAATTGTATAATTGTTAAAGGTGGTACACATATCATGATAATTAACAAATACAAGTGGTTCAATAAAAATTTACCGAAACTAATTGTAAGTTAGACGATTAATTTTTTGGAGAATACTTACTTATACTTATATTTATCAAAACTTTACATTATGCAATTAATACAAAAGACCCTGTCATTTATTGGCTTAATGAGTTTAGTTGGACTACTTATTTATGCAGTTCAAGACGCTCCAACCGATGAAAACTTTGAGAAAAAATTAATAAACGATTACAACGTTTATGCCTTGCAAGTTCCGGATTACCTTGAATTTGCAGGTGAAAAAATGCCTCTTGACAATCCTGATATTTTAGAAAGGATGGATAGAGAGCTCTTAGTGAATACGTATTGGCAATCTAACGGATTGCTTATGTTCAAGCGCGCACAAAAATATTTTCCAATTATAGAGCCTATTTTGGCTAAACATGGTGTGCCTGATGACTTTAAGTATCTGGCAGTAATAGAAAGCGGATTAACCAATGCTTCTTCTCCTGCAGGAGCCAAAGGAGTTTGGCAAATTTTAAAAGGTACTGGTCGAGAATTCGGACTGGAAGTTAACGATAATGTTGATGAACGTTATCATATTGAAAAGGCAACAGAAGTTGCGTGTAATTATTTAAAGAAATCTAAAGAAAAATTTGGTTCCTGGACCTTGGCAGCTGCAGCTTATAATGGTGGTAATGCAGGAATAGCAAGGAGATTAGAAGCTCAAAATGTTTCCAAATATTATGACTTATTGTTAGGAGAAGAAACCGGCAGATATGTATTTAGAATAGTTGCTCTAAAAGAGATTCTTAATAACGCTCAGAAATATGGTTTTAACTTTAGAGAAAAGGATTTATATAACAGAATTCCTACCTATAAAATTGAAGTTGATTCTGTTGTAACCGATTTTTCAAAATTTTCTGAACAATTCGGTATTAACTATAAAATTTTAAAAATCCATAATCCCTGGCTGAGAGAACCACATTTGAATAATAAATCGGGTAAAAAATATTTGATCGAAATTCCAGAAAAAGGTTTTTACAATACAGCTCCTTAAAATGAATACGACATTAGTTGTTTCCTTAATTGTAATAGGACTCCTTGGAGGAATGTTGAGTGGTATGTTCGGAATAGGTGGTGGGGTTATTATGGTGCCACTAATGGTTTTTCTTTTGAGTTTTACTCAACACCAGGCTCAAGGCACAAGTTTAGCGGTATTGTCTTTTCCTGTTGCTTTTGTAGCGGCATATAACTACTATAAATCTGGGGAAAATGTGGTTGACTGGAAGTTTGCTATTATTATTGCCGTCAGTTTTATTGTTGGTGGGTATTTAGGGTCTAAGCTTGCGATAACTATAAATCAAGCGACGCTTAAAAAATTATTCAGCCTTTTACTTTTAGTAGCTGCAATAAAATTATTTTTCAGCAAATAATTATCGGACTCTTCTTGGCTGTTTGTGGCCTCCAAAATGTTGGTTAGGCATTTGAGATCTTTTCATATTGTCTTTCATCATTTTTATTTGATCTGTTAACATACCTTGTTTATCCAACTTTTTAGCTTCAGCCAATAATTTTTGTGCTTCTTGTTTTCTTCTTTTACTAAACGCAATACCTGCTAAATTAAGTTTTACCATAGCCATATCATGACTCATAGACAATCCTAAATTTTCAGCATTTCTGAAATGTTTTTCGGCTTCGTTCATGTTGGTCTGTGAAACCATAATTCCATTTAAAAAGCTATAATAACCTTGCTGCTTTTTAACTAATGCCGATTTAGGATTCTTTATACGGTTTAACCACTTTTGTGCACCAGGAAAATCCTGTTTCCGCAAACGCAGGAAAGCCAGAAGTATCAATTCATTCTTAAAATATAAAAACACGAAAATTCCTGCTAATAATATCATCATGATGCCGTTACCTACATAACCATCAATAATAAGCCATATTCCGTATAGTATTGCTGCTCCGGCAAGGATTAATTTAATATTCTTATTAAACATTAGATTTAAGTTTATTTTAGGACTGCAAAGTTAGTAAAAACTATTATAAATATTTTTTAAATTAGACTTGTGAAATAAAAAAGGGTTTGTATATTTGCACGCGCGCTTCGGAAGATTGAAAAGTGCCTAGGATAATAAGAAATCAAATAGATTTATAAAGATATAGAGTAATGAAAAGAACGTTTCAGCCGTCAAAAAGGAAAAGAAAAAATAAACACGGTTTTAGGGAAAGAATGGCTTCTGCTAATGGCAGAAAAATACTTGCACGCAGGAGAGCCAAGGGAAGAAAGAAATTGTCTGTATCTTCAGAACCAAGCCACAAGAAATAATGATTAACAATTGTTGATATTTTAAAGGTGTTACTTAACGTAACACCTTTTTTTATACATATATGATACCTATTTTTGACAAATTTTTATTCAGACAATGCCAAAAAATCAAGATCTAAAATCCATTCTAATTATCGGTTCCGGCCCTATTATAATTGGTCAGGCCTGTGAGTTTGACTATTCCGGAACACAAGCGCTTCGTTCGTTAAGAGAAGATGGAATAGAAACCGTTTTAATAAATTCGAATCCAGCAACAATCATGACTGATCCTACTATGGCAGATCATGTTTATTTATTGCCTTTAACTACAAAATCTCTCGTAAAAATATTAGAGGAACATCCCCAAATAGACGCAGTTTTACCAACAATGGGAGGTCAAACAGCTTTAAATTTATGTATAGAAGCTGACGAAAAAGGAATTTGGACTGATTTTAACGTTAAGATCATAGGTGTTGACATTGCCGCTATAAATATAACAGAAGACAGGGAGCAATTTAGAGAGTTGATGCTTAAAATAGGCGTTCCTATGGCTCCTCAAGCAACTGCAAATTCTTATTTAAAAGGGAAAGAAATTGCGCAGGAATTTGGATTCCCATTGGTTATCAGAGCTTCATTTACTCTAGGTGGTGCCGGAGCTTCAATTGTTCATAAAGCAGAAGATTTCGATGAATTGTTAACTCGAGGTTTGGAAATATCACCTATTCACGAAGTCATGATCGATAAAGCCTTGATTGGTTGGAAAGAATATGAATTGGAACTTCTCCGAGATTCAAATGATAATGTTGTCATAATCTGTACCATCGAAAATATGGACCCAATGGGTATTCATACAGGAGATTCAATTACTGTTGCACCTGCCATGACTTTGAGTGACAGAACATTTCAGAGAATGCGTGATCTGGCGATTCATATGATGCGAAGTATAGGAGATTTTGCTGGAGGTTGTAATGTTCAGTTTGCAGTAAGTCCTGATGAAAAGGAAGATATTATTGCCGTAGAAATTAATCCAAGAGTTTCCAGATCATCAGCATTGGCAAGTAAAGCAACAGGATATCCAATTGCTAAAATAGCAGCAAAACTGGCTATAGGTTATCATTTAGATGAATTGGAAAATCAGATAACCAAATCAACATCGGCTTTATTTGAGCCAACCTTAGACTATGTTATTGTAAAAATACCTCGCTGGAATTTCGATAAATTCGAAGGCAGTGACAGGACTTTAGGACTCCAAATGAAGTCTGTAGGCGAAGTTATGGGAATTGGAAGATCTTTTCAGGAAGCTTTGCATAAAGCAACTCAGTCATTAGAAATAAAAAGAAATGGTCTTGGAGCTGATGGTAAAGGTTATAAGGATTATGAACAAATAATTGATAAGCTAACCAATGCCAGTTGGGATCGAGTATTTGTAATTTATGACGCCATACAAATGGGAATACCTTTGAGCAGAATTCATGAGATTACAAAAATAGATATGTGGTTCTTAAAGCAATATGAAGAACTACATTTTCTGGAAAAAGAAATATCTCAATTCAGCATTGAAACAATAGAGAGAGATTTATTGCTTGAAGCTAAACAAAAAGGTTATGGCGACAGACAAATTGCACATATGCTTGGTTGTTTAGAAAGTCAGGTTTATAATAAGAGAGTCGAATTTAATATCAATAGAGTCTATAAATTAGTGGACACATGTGCGGCAGAATTTAAAGCACAAACTCCTTATTTTTATTCAACTTTTGAAAATGAAGTCGAAACATCATCAGGAGAGCGTTATTCTGATAATGAAAGTATTGTATCCGATAAAAAGAAAATAATTGTATTAGGATCTGGTCCGAATAGGATTGGACAGGGAATTGAATTTGATTACTGTTGTGTTCATGGTGTTTTGGCTGCTGCGGAATGTGGTTACGAAACCATAATGATAAATTGTAATCCCGAAACAGTTTCAACGGATTTTGATCTTGCGGACAAACTATATTTTGAACCTGTATTCTGGGAACATATCTACGATATAATTCGTCATGAAAAACCGGAAGGAGTCATTGTTCAACTTGGTGGTCAGACAGCTCTTAAATTATCTGAAAAGTTGGACAGATATGGAATAAAAATTATCGGAACAACCTATAAATCACTTGATTTGGCAGAGGACAGAGGATCTTTTTCCAATTTATTAAAGGAAAATAATATTCCATATCCTGATTTTGATATTGCTGAAACAGCTGATGAAGCTTCAGCAGTAGCGGATAAACTTAATTTTCCAATTTTGGTGAGACCATCTTATGTGCTTGGAGGTCAGGGAATGAAAATCGTTATTAATAAAAAAGAACTGGAAGAACATGTTGTAGATCTGTTAAGAAAGATTCCTAACAATAAACTATTATTAGATCATTATTTAGATGGAGCCATAGAGGCAGAGGCTGATGCCATTTGTGATGGTGAAAATGTATACATTATGGGAATAATGGAACATATTGAACCCTGTGGAATCCATTCTGGTGACAGTAATGCAACCTTACCTCCATTTAATCTTGGTGAGTTTGTAATGCAACAAATTAAAGATCACACTAAAAAGATTGCCTTAGCATTGCATACAGTTGGACTAATAAATATTCAATTTGCAATAAAGGATGATGTTGTATACATAATTGAGGCAAATCCAAGAGCTTCTCGTACCGTACCTTTTATAGCTAAAGCTTATGGTGAGCCTTACGTAAATTATGCCACTAAAGTCATGTTGGGAGAAAAGAAAGTAACTGACTTTAATTTTAAACCTAAGTTAAAAGGGTTTGCTATAAAACAACCTGTTTTTTCATTTAACAAATTTCCTAATGTTAATAAAAAATTAGGACCAGAAATGAAAAGCACGGGAGAGAGTATTCTTTTTATAGACAGTTTAAAAGATGATCAGTTCTATGATCTGTATTCCAGACGAAAAATGTACTTGAGTAAATAAAAACTTGTAATTCATCGAAAAAACCTTCCAAATAAATAATTCAAACATTATTTTTTGTATTTTAATAGTATGAAAATTAAGCAATTATCATTTTTTTGCTTCTTATTTGTGTCCCAAGGAATCAATTCGCAAATAGATATTTATGAAATAGCCAGACATGGTTGTGCAGAAGATATTCAAGTAGTTTTTGAGAATAATCCAAACTTAATTAATCTTAAAAATGATAGTGGATTTACACCTTTAACAATAGCTTGTTATAGTGGTAATTTGGAAGTTGCCACTCTTTTAGCCAAAAACGTGGAGAATATTGACATAAACAGTGAAGTCGGTACACCATTAATAGCAGCTGTTTTTAAAAACAATATTGAGATTTCTAAAATGCTTATTGAATCTGGTGCAGATGTTAATATTTCAGATGCTAAAGGAACAACAGCTTTACATTATGGAATTATATTTAAAAATAGCGACCTTGTAAAATTGTTAGTTGATAATGGTGCCGATATAAATGTAAAAGATAATAAAGGTTTATCACCCTGGGATTATGCCGAAATAAATAATAATGAAAATATTTTAAAACTTCTTAAAAATTAATGTTATGAAAAAAATTACACTTCAAATTTTCTGTTTTCTTTGCCTTATTTCGACAATTTCGATTGGCCAAACTTATTCTTCAGGAGCATTTTCGACTGGAGGTATAGATGGGCAAATTGATATTAATACTACAACTAACATTGTAACACTTACACTTATAGGACCTTCTTCTGGGTGGCTTGCTTTAGGGTTTGATACAAATGACCATGTTAATGGTAAGGATGTAGTAATGTTTGATGGTACACTGCTGCGGGACCGTGAGTTTACAAGTGATCAAGAACCACCAAACGCGGACACATCAGGGCAAAATTGGACTGTTACAGATAATACTATCAATGGAGGTATAAGAACTGTTGTAGCAACACGAGCAAGAGTTTCGCCTGATAGCAATGATTACACGTTTTCCGCTACTCCAACAACTTTAAATGTTGTAGGGGCTAGAAATTCTACTTTTTCTTTGAACAATGAACATGATAATGTAGGTTCTACAACATTAACATTTACAGTATTAGGTGTTGAAGACTTTAATAAAATTACTTTTACGATGTCCCCAAATCCTGCCGTCTCTGACTTAAAAGTTTTTTTACCAAGTCATTTAAATAAGGCATCCATAGAAATATTTGATGTGCTAGGAAGACCCATATATAATAAGGAATTAAGAAATACACACTCTTCTGTAGTCGATGTTTCTTTATGGAATAGAGGCGTTTATCTTGTAAGAGTAACAAATGATAATTCGTCACTAACAAAACGTTTTGTAAAACAATAATTATTACCTCATATGATTAAAAAGCGACTTTCAGGTCGCTTTTTAATTGTCCAAAAATAAATTTATTTTTTATAACAGTATTTTAACATTATTATTTAGATTATTTTTTTATTCTTAATTTCTTTAAATTTGAAAAAAAATTATGAAAAGATTATATTTCTTACTTTGCTTTATTGGGTTTTTTCAAGTGTATTCGCAGGACAATATTTTTGATGCATCCAGACAAGGAAATCTGAATGAGGTAATTTCTATTTATACAAAAAACCCGGATGCAATTAATTTAACCAATTCTGAAGGTTATTCGCCTTTAATTCTAGCCTGTTATCACGGTAACCAAGAGATTGTAAAGTTTCTTATCGACAAAGTTAATAGCATTAACAGTACAAGTAATTATGGTACGCCCTTAATGGCTGCTATGGTCAAAGGTAATATAGAAATAATTGAGATGTTATTGTCACGAAATGCGGCTACGAATATAGCAGATGTTAATGGTACAACCGCGATGCATTATGCGGTAATGTTTAAAAATTATGAAGCCATAAAACTATTAGTAGATGCAAATGCAGATCTGGAAATAAAAGACAATAGAGGCCAATCTGCCTTGGATTATGCGGCAAATTATAATGATAAAAAACTAAACAACCTTCTTAAAAACATATAGATATGAAAAAAATTACTTTGTTTTTATTAATGTTTGTAATCTTTAATGTTTGTGCGCAAACTACGCACAACCTAAATTGGTTTACAAATATTGGATCAAATGTAGATCTAACTATTGAATCCGGAGATACAGTGATTTGGACTTGGACAAATCCTAACCATACAGTTGAAAATGATCCTGCGGGTACTAGTGTTGAAACCTTTGATAGTGGTTTCTTGGGTCCTACTGGATCAACTTTTTCTCATACATTCACAATAGTAGGTTCTAACGATTATTATTGTAGTATTCATGGAGCACCTAGTATGTCTGGAACTATAACAGTATCACCCGCGTTGAGTGTTGAAGAGATTTCTGGTTTGAAAGAATTCACGATTACACCTAATCCTGTAAAATTTTCTTTTGAAATAGAACTGCCGTCCGTAGTTAATGATGGCACTATTGAAATATATAATATTTTAGGAAAGCTTATTTACTTGAAACAGTTTTCTACTTTGAAATCTGAACACAATATTTCAACATGGGATTCCGGTATATACTTAGTAAAAGTAACATCCGAATTTGGTTCAGCTACCAAACGTCTAATAAAACAGTAGTCTAGTCTTCTTGGGTTTGTTCCTAGGCACTTTTTAAGATGGCATCCCAATCTTAGCTTTGGTTAAGCGTTCTAATTTATCGGAAAGTGTAATATGATTATTGTTTCTTTTATGGCAAATCTATACGAGCATTTTGGGATTTTATCAGCTCCAAATAATCGTTTATCTGAAATTCAGATGATTTAAAAGTATTTATTCTCTTTTT
Organism: uncultured Flavobacteriaceae bacterium; assembly: GCA_963768245.1. Taxonomy (GTDB): domain Bacteria; phylum Bacteroidota; class Bacteroidia; order Flavobacteriales; family Flavobacteriaceae; genus Site-B1. The sequence goes on along the minus strand of CAVYHG010000027.1, from coordinate 48,508 downwards.
GGACTGTTCCTTTCTTATAATACTTCTTGAGAAACGACGGATACTGTTTTCAGAATCTAAAATAATTCCAGGGACAGATACATTATTTCCATTTTCATCTTTTGCAACCATGGTGAAATAAGATGAATTGCAATGCTTTTTTATTCCTGTTTGAATATTTTCAGATTCAACCCGTACACCAATAACCATGGAGGTCTTTCCCGTAAAGTTAACAGAAGCTTTTAGTGTAACCAATTCGCCAACTTCAATAGGGTTTAAAAAATCAACTTTATTTACAGATGCCGTTACACAATAATTTCCTGAATGTTTTGAAGCACATGCAAATGCAATTTGATCCATAAGTCCTAAAATGAATCCTCCATGTATTTTACCACTAAAATTTGAATTGGAAGGAAGCATTAACTGTGTTATAGATACTTGAGATTCTTCTACGATTTTAAACATACTTTTATATATTAATTGTCTTCTTCAGCACGTTTTAAGATTGTATCTGGAAGTGATTTTTTTGCTTTGGCCCCCATTTTTTTAAGTTTTTCAACACTGGTAATAAGATTTCCTTTTCCTTCTACTAACTTATTCATAGCAGAAGAATAATCTGTTTTAGCGGAATCTAATTTTTTACCAACACCTGTAAGGTCCTTCACCAAACCTTCAAATTTATCATATAGGGCTCCTGCTTGTCTTGCAATTTCAATGGCATTTTGTTGTTGCTTTTCATTGTTCCACATGGTGTCTATGGTTCGTAAGGTAGCTAAAAGAGTAGAAGGTGTTACAATAACAATATTCTTTTCAAAAGCTTTATTATAGATCGAATTGTCTTCGTTAACTACCACAGCAAATGCTGGTTCAATAGGAATAAACATTAAAACAAAATCCGGAGATTCAATGTCATAGAGATCTTCGTATTTTTTATCAGATAATTGGTCCACATGTTTTCTAATTGAATTCACATGAGCTTTTAAAAACTTTGGTCTATCATCGTCTTCAGCATTTACTAATCGTTCATAATCGGTTAATGAAACTTTAGAGTCAATAATCATTCGTTTATTATCCGGAAGATGTAAAACTACATCGGGCAAAACACGCGAACCATCTTCCAGTGTAAAACTTTGTTGTACAAAATATTCCCTGTCTTTTTCCAATCCAGATTTTTCCAACACACGTTCCAAAACCAATTCACCCCAATTTCCTTGCATTTTACTATCTCCTTTTAAGGCTTTAGTAAGGTTAGTTGCTTCTTTAGTCATTTGAAGGTTGAGGTCTTTTAAACCAAGCAATTGTTCTTTTAAAGCCGAATGCATACTAATACTTTCCTTTTGAGTATCTTCCACTTTTTTCTCAAAAACCTGGATCTTTTCCTGAAGCGGATTTAGAATTTGCTTAATATTTTCCTTATTCTGTTCTGTGAATTTTAAAGATTTTTCTTCAAGAATTTTGTTGGCCAATAATTCAAAATCCTTACGTAATTGTTCCTGCCGTTCTTCTAATTCCTTGTCTCGTTTTAAATTTAATTCCTGAAGATTTGCATAATCTGCATTTTTTCTCGACAATTCAGTATTTAAAAAATCTTTTTCTCGTCTAATTTCTTCGCGTTCATTTTCAATTTTTTCAACAGTTTGTTTTAATTCACTAATAGTATTGCTCAGTTGGTTTTGTCTTTCTTCTAAAGTGCTTTTTTCACTTTTACTTTTCAGTTTTGTAAAAAGCATACCTAAATAAGCACCAATAATGGCCGAAACAAGAATGGCAAGGATTAGAATAAGGTTGTCGTTCATTTAATCGTGTAAATTATTCAAAGATAGTTAATTTGTCATTCTGAATGAAGCTGAAGAATTTATTATTGTAGATGCCTCGACAGGCTTAGCAGTACATTATTTCTTAACTCTAAAACTTCCAGTTTTTTCATCAAAAACAATCAGATCTTTTGGGAATAATGCTTTGAAAGCTCCTTTTTCAATTAAATTACAAGGAGAATCAATAACAGTATTATCTTCTGTCATTAAAACTAATTTTATCACATAATTGAATGGCCAAATCAATTTCGTGAGATGAAAATAAAATGGTTTTTTTGGTTTCTTTGACTAAATTCTGAAGTAACTTTAAAATAAATGCTTTATGGTACATATCCAAATGTGTCGTTGGTTCATCAAGAATAATCAAATCTGTATCTTGAGCTAAAGCACGAGCAATCATTACTTTTTGTAACTGACCATCACTTAACTCAAAACATTTTTTATGTTTTAAATCATCAATATTGGTTTTGAGACATTGCACTATTCACTACTGATAAATCGTTATCTGATAAATTCCCAACCCAATTGGTATAAGGTTGTCTGCCTAAAGCAACCAATTCAAAAACTGATAAATTTTTAGATACTATTTGTTCCGTTAATACCAAACTCAAAGCTTTAGCTAATTCATTTGACTTAAACTGTGTCAAGCTTTTATCATTAATTAAGATATTTCCATCTAAGGGTTTCTGTACTTTAGTGAGTGTTCTTAATAAAGTAGATTTACCAATACCATTAGCACCAACTAAACCAATTAATTCACCTTGATGTAATTCAATATTAATATTTGAAGCAACAACTGTTTGTGTTTTTTTAGTTGAATAACCTATAGACAGATCTTTAGTTTTTAAAATGATATGTTGATTATTGTGTGCCATCAAAATATCATTTTTCGTTTTCTAACCAATAACCAAATAACAACTGGTGCACCAATTAATGAAGTTATAGCATTTATTGGCAAGGTATAATCGCTTGTTGGTAATTGTGCAATACTATCGCAAACTAACATCACAATAGCCCCAAATAAGTAAAACAGCAGGCAATAAAATTTTATGATTGGAAGTATTAAAGATTTGTCGAGTCATATGCGGAATTGCTAATCCTATAAATGCAATCGGACCAGCAAATGCTGTTATAGTTCCAGCTAATAAACTGGTTGAAATTATAATTAACAATCGACTTTGCTTAATATTCAAGCCTAAACTTTTTGCATAATTTTCTCCTAAAAGTAAGGTGTTTAAAGACTTTGATAGAAATAATGCTTAAAAGAATTCCGAAGAAGTAAATAATAAAAAACACCAATAATTCATTCCAAGATAAATTTCCTAAACTTCCAAATCCCCAAAAAATATATTGCTGTAATTGTTCGGCCGAACTAAAGTAGGAGAGAACGCTTACCACTGCTGCAGTAATGCTTCCAAACATGAGTCCAATAATTAGAATAGCCATAGTGTCACGAACTCGTGTAGAAACAATCATAACTGCTAATAATACTAGAAAACTACCTAAACTTGCAGCAATTACTAAACTCCATTTTGAGATCAATAATGTAGTTAAAATTCCTCCAAACATTGAAGATCCAAGAATAACCAAGGCCACGCCTAAACTGGCACCAGAAGTAATTCCCAGTACAAACGGACCAGCCAATGGATTTCGAAATAAGGTTTGCATGAGTAATCCTGAAATGCCCAATCCTGAACCAACTAAAATAGCAGTAATGGCTTTTGGTAGCCTATAATTCTTAATGATATATTGCCAGGATTCGTTATCAATAGTTCCAAATAAACTTTTAAAAATCTCTTTGGTTGGAATTGAAACAGAACCCAAATTAACATTTAGAATAAAGCATCCAATTAATACAAGTATCAATATGACAAAAGAGAATTTATATTTTTTAACGTCCGGCAACTATTCTAAAGGTTTAAAAAAGTATGGTTGATAATCCTTAAGTAATTCAGGGTGGCAAATTTTAATGATGTCCTTAAGTACCAAATCAGGTCTCGCAATGCCAAGTTCGTAATATAAAACTCCTCCAGTATTTCCAGTGGTATTATTAAATGAATATACTTGTTTTGTTTTAAAAGCGTCAAATCTTGTATAATGAGAATTGGCCTTTTCTAATGCATTCAAGCTTGGATAATTAGATGGACTCAACCAAATATCTGCATTTTTAGCTTGAGTGAAAACTGACTCGAAATTAAGCGCTAAACTTCCTGTTCCAGATGTTTCTTGCCAAATATAATTGACGTTTGCATCTTTTAAAAATTGAGCTTCTGTGCTATTTCCATTAGGTAAATACCAAATATCTTTATGCATGGCTCCACTTAAAATAGTTGGTCTTTTGGTGGTTTTTGATGCTAATTCTTTAGCCTTTAAATATTCTGATTCAATTGTATTAAAAATAGAATCGGCTTCTTTTTCTTTATTAAATAGCACTCCAAAGAATTTAATCCATTCGGCTTTTGCAAGTGGAGAATCTTCAACCCAATCACCATTATAAATTACTGGAATATTAGCTTTTTTAATATTTTCAAAGGATTTGTTTGCACCATCCACTCCAAATCCAATCACAACATCTGGTTTTATTTCTAAAAGTACTTCGGTATTAATACTTTCATTTTTGCCTAATTCTCTTACAAATCCATTATCAATTCGCTTTCTTGTTTTTTCTGAAGAAATATATTTGGTTCCGGGAAAACCCACTAATGTGTTTTCAACACCTAATAGTTCTAAAGCAGGAATATGAGTGGTAGATGTAACAACAATCTTTTTTGGAATATAAAAAACACCTTCTAAATGTTTTGAGCTTTCATCAAAATAAGCAGAGGTAGAATCCAAAAGTTCATAAACTAAATTATTTTGGGAATTCTTCCAGGGGTTTTTGATTGGAAATCACGTACTTATCATAAAAACCTTTAATGGTTAAGCCTTTTGCATATTTAAATTCAATATCTTTTTTTAAATTATGATATTCAATGTTTGGTGTTATCTGAGGATTAATACTTTGCGAGTTTTTAGATTCATTTTTACAGCTAAAAAGTGCTGTGATGAAAGTCAACAAAAGAAGACTGGATATTTTTTGTTTTTGTAACATAAGTAACACATCGCTTGTGTTAAGAATTATATTTTTACATATAATCTTTTGTATGCGCGACGGATCAAATTTAACAATATATATAGTAGCCGGAATAATAATACTTCATTTTTTAGTCGGCTTTATTTATCTTATTTATAAATTGAATAAGAAAAAGTAAAAATTGTTTATTCAACTTATCTAATTCATGTATTTTTACATCGAAATTTGGTTCTATTCTTTAACGGATTGGATTAAAAGGGAATCTGGTGTAAATCCAGAACTGTTCCCGCAACTGTGAGCTACAAAGCTTAATGTAAAACTTCATGTCACTGGAACAATATTCTCTGGGAAGACTAACATTAAGACGCAAGTCAGGAGACCTGCCATTTTCAAAACAATGAATATAAATCCGCATTATGCGGTAAACTTTCGGGATAAAAGTTTTGTATGAAGCACATACTACTCTCGAGTAATTTGCAATAATAAATGAATAAAAAACATTGGTTTTTTAGTATGGTTTGCATGCTTGTAATTTCTTTTGGGTATTCTCAGGATAATGAACCAAAAGATAAACCTACGCAATTGGATGAAGTTGTAATAACCAACTCAAAATTCGAATTAAAACGTGAAAATTCGGGTAAGGTTATTACCAAGATTCCCCAAAATGAATTACAACAGTTACAAGGGAAAAGTATTGCAGAAATCATTAATTCTACTGCTGGAATAGAAATTAACGGAACACGAAGTAATGCAGGACAAAATTTAAGTTATTTTGTTCGTGGTGGAAGAAACAGACAAGTATTGATATTAATTGATGGAATTGCAGTAACAGATCCATCACAAATTGCGAATGATTATGATTTACGATTGTTAAATCCAGATCAGGTAGAATCTATAGAAATACTCAAAGGAGCGTCCAGTACATTGTATGGTTCCGGAGCTGCGGCAGCGGTTATAAATATAAAGCTAAAAGAAGCTGCAAAGACGAAGATTTCCGGAAATTTTAGAAGTGTTATTGGAAGCAATCAATCGCAAAATGATGACAATTATTCTGTTGAAGATTTTAGAAACAATGTATCTGTAAACGGAACCCTTAATAAGTTTAATTATTTGGCAAGTTTTGGAAATCAATATACAAATGGATTATCGGCTATTAAAAGATGGAACTGAAGCTGATGCTTTTAATTCTATTAATGGAAATTTAAAATTAGGATATCAAATTTCAACTTCTTTCAAATTGAATACTTACGCGAGTTTTGATAAATATAAAGCTGATTTTGATGACAGCTTTATGTTTACTGATGCAGATAATTTGTCCATTACTAATCAATATAGAGTAGGTCTATCACCAAGCTTTGCCTATAAAAATGGTAGTATAATTTTGAATGCGGCTTACAATAATATAGAAAGAGAAATTGAATCCAGTTTTCCGACGCAATTCAATGCTAAAAGTGTTGTAATAGATATGTACAATAAATATAGCTTTAATAATCAATTCTATACAGTTTTAGGTTTGAATATTCAGGATAGCAACATGGAAAGTTTTGTGATTCCATTTGGAGGAAACAGTTTTGAACAAAGCATTAATCCGGATACAGCTAGCTTCACGATTCTTGATCCTTATGCCAATGTTGTTTATGAATCTGATTTTGGTTTGAGTGTTAATGCAGGAGCAAGGCAGAATAATCATAGCGAGTATGGTTCTCATTTTGTATATAGCATCAACCCATCTTTTAAAGAAGCTGTCAGATTTGGATATATAAAGGCAATGGTAAGTTATAGCACAGCCTATATTACACCTTCATTGTATCAATTGTTCGAACCAACTTATGGAAACAACGAATTAAAACCTGAGAAAAATTCTACTATTGAATTGGGAGCTGAAATTGGAATTGAAAATAAGGGAAACATTAGTTTGGTTTATTTTAATAGGAGGGAAACCAATTTCATTGATTTTGTAGATTTAGGCAGTTTTATTTTCCAATATAATAATATAGATGAGGAGTTTACAGCGAGTGGAATTGAGTTTACTTCTAATTATAAATTTTCAAGTAAAATAAATATATCAGCTAATGCGACTTATACACAAGTGAACGAAGATTTAAACTTGCGAATTCCGGAAATTAAAATAAATGCGAGACTCGATTATCAATTCTGTCCAAAAACAAATATTAGTTTTACCTATCAATTTACTGATGATAGAAAAGATGCTTTTTATAACAATTCTACGTTTTTGACAGAAGAAATTACTTTAAAGAGTTACAATATTTTGGATTTCTATATCAGCAGAAAGATCGCCAAAGATAAATTGACCTTATTTTTTAATGCAACCAACATATTAAATGAAGATTATCAGGAACTTTTTGGTTATACAACCAGAGGAAGAAATATAAATCTAGGATTTAATTTAAGTTTATAAATTTAATTCTTAACAGGTAAATCCTTAACAAACATTCTATCCTTAATAGGAGAAAATTTATGTCGATTTCCCAAAGATTTAAGTTCTTGCACCTGCATAGGCATACTGAACCTGCCAGTACCTTGTATTTGCGCAATAGCTTCGGCAAAAAGAGGCTCATTAATATCTCCTAATATACCCAGGTTGCTAATATCTTCAATTAAGGTAAATGTAGGATCAAGACCGTCATCATAATCTGTTACTCCATTTTTGTTTACTGATTTAAAAATTAATGGTTGTATAGCGTAAGTATGGTTCGGATTGGCATTTTCTCGTCTAAAATTGGAAGAATCATATAAAGTTACAGATGCCTGATATTTACCTCTGGTCGTAGTACCAATCTGGACCACGTCAATATAAGGTCTTAAAGAGTTTATCACCAATTCACTAGCAGACGCAGATTCTCCTGTCGTCAATATATAAACTTTGTTTAAACTTAAACTATTAATAGTTGTACCACTACTGAGTTCATTTACAAATCTATAAATAAGGGATTCAGGATCATTTTCTTCATAAAAAGCCTGCCAATCACTATTCCATTCATTAGTAGAAAAAATTTCAGTATTAAATTGCCCCGTTATCATACTACCTAATTGAACAGCTGAGTTTACAGATCCTCCTGGATTATATCGCAGATCTAAAACTAAATCAGTAATGTTTGAACTTAAAAAAGTACTAAATGCATTATTTAATTCTTCGTCAAAACCAGCATTGAAAAAATTGTACATTAAATAACCTACATTATTACCATCTACATTTACAACTTCTGCCTTTAGAATAGGATTTTCTGTATAGGAAGCCTTGGTTAAGGTCACACTTTCTGTACCAGGTATAATTTGATCATCTTCTGTTTCGGGTGTTCCATTATTGTCGTAAGATCCTAACCCAATAGTGTAGGTTATGGAATTAAAAATATCAAAATAATTACTAGTGTTTAATTGTGTTCCATTAATTGTGTAAAAAATATCACCTCTTTCCAATCCTTGGTCTTCGGCACTTGTATTGGGCATTACATACCTTACAAATCCAAATACATCTGTTTCACTTCCAGGTACCAAACGAAGATCGAAATCCATTCCATCGCTAACAGAAACACCACTTAAGAATTGTTCTAAAGCAATGTAGTCATTAACTAAAATGCTGAATTCATCTGCAAACTCTGGTGAATTATCATATACTAAATTATCAAAAAGGCTTTCTGGGCTTGAGAACATGTTTAAATATTCTTGAAAATCAACATCAGAACTAAACCGGTCATTTGCTAAATCTAGCACACTATCTTTATACAAATAGTAAAGATTCATCCCTCCCCAAATAAAACTTTTAATATTACTATTGGAAGTTATATCATCATCAAAATCACTAAAGCAACCAATTAATAAAGTTGCAGCACACGAGAAGATTACAATTTTCTTAAGTAATTGCATATTTTTCTTTTTCAATTTCTTTGCTTTTAAACTCTAAATTTACTTACATTATTGTAATATAAAAATAAAATGTAACAATTAATCCTATCAATCGTCGTAATAATGAATAGCAATAATAAGCTAGGGATCAACCAAACTAAGAAATGAATCAGGCAGAGTTTTTAAACATAGTTGTGCCATTTAAAGATAAGATATTCCGATTAGCAAAACGGTTATTAGTATCTACTGAAGAGGCTGAGGATGCAACTCAGGAAATGTTGTTAAAACTCTGGAAGAACAAGGAGCAGATACAGAATTATAAAAATGTAGAAGCTTTTTCAATGACGATGACAAAGAATTTTTGTTTGGATAAGTTGAAATCTAAACATGCACAAAATTTGAAGATCGTGCATAGTAATTACAAGGATGAAAACACATCTTTACAAAAACAAGTAGAATTAAATGATAGTATAGATTGGGTAGCAAAAATAATTGAAGAATTGCCTCATCAACAAAAAATGGTAATCCAATTAAGAGATATAGAAGAATATGATCTGGATGAGATAGCAAAAATGTTGGAAATGAATAATACGGCTGTAAGAGTTACACTATCCAGAGCGAGAAAAACAATAAGAGAACAATTAACAAATACACATAGTTATGGTGTTAAATAATATAGAAAAATTAATCGAAAAGTACGAAAACGGAGAAACTACTTTAAAGGAAGAGCAACAGTTAAAAGACTATTTTTCTCAAGAAACTGTAGAGCCACACTTAGAAGTTTATAAACCGATGTTCCAGTATTTTTTGGCTACAAAACAAGAACAATTTACTAAAGACGTTCCATTAAAAACTAAAAACACATATGCGTTGTACAAATGGATTTCAGTCGCAGCAGTAGCAGTTCTTATGTTTGGTGTATATATTCAGAATACAAGACCAAGCGATGAAATTGATCCAGTATTGGCTCAACAAACAATGGAGGCATTAAGTTTATTGTCTAAGAACTTTAATAAAGGTACAAATAGCGTTAACCTTTTGTCTTCAAATTTTAGTAAAGGTGCGGAAAACATAGCGTATGTTGGCACTTTTGGAGAAACAACAAACAAACTTTTAAAAAACAATTAAATTAGAAAAATCATGAAAAAATTAATTTTAATATTGGCAATAGCCATTTTACCGATAGCTTCTTTTGCTCAAAGTATATTTGATCAATTTGAAGACTTAGATGGAGTAACATCAGTAGTAGTTAATCAGAATATGTTTAAATTACTATCAAGAATAGATGTAGAGACTAACGATCCTGAAGCTCAGGAGTATATCAATATGATAGAGAACTTAACAAGTTTAAAAGTTCTTACAACTGGAGATGAAGCTATATCGGCTAATATGAAAGGCGAAGTAGACCGTTATTTGAAAAAATCGAAATTACAGGAGCTAATGAGAGTTAAAGATGGCGATCAAACGGTTAAGTTCTACATTAAGGAAGGAAAGAACGAGGATCATGTTAGCGAATTACTTATGTTCATTACAGGCTTAAAAGAAGTTACTAAAGATGCTGATGTGACGATTAATGGTCAAAAGCGTGAATTTGAAACCGTTTTATTAACCTTAACAGGAGATATAGATCTTAAACAAATTTCTAAGTTGACGAACCAAATGGATATTCCTGGAGGAAAGCAGTTAGAAAAGGCTGGAAAAGAAAAGAAAAGAATATAAATAATGAAACGATCAATCATAAAACTAATCACAGGATGTTTCTTGATTACGGCTTTGGTAAGCTGTAATCAAGGTCCTTCCTTGCAAAGCTACATTGTAGATAATCAGGAAACCAATAATTTCACTACGATAGATCTACCAACAAGTGTTGTAAGTTTTGACGATTCTAAACTAACAGACGATCAGAAACAAGCTTATAAATCTGTCAAACGTTTAAATTTTTTGGGCTATAGAATGCAAGAGGGTAATGAAGCTGAATTTAAGGCAGAATTGCAGAAAGTAAAATCTATACTAAAAGATAAGAAGTACAAAGAACTAATGCGAATGGGCAATAATGAAGACGGAAAAGTACTTATTAAATATTTAGGAACTGATACTAAAATTGATGAGCTTATTGTATTTGGAAATGCAAGTGATCAGGGATTTGGAATACTGCGGGTGTTAGGAAAGAACATGCAGCCAAAGAATATGGTTAAATTGGTAGATGCTTTGCAGAATGCAGATATTGATGAGGATCAGTTAAAAGGAATTACAGATTTTTTTAAGTAAATATTATATATAATAAAATGAAGAATCCCGATTTATTCGGGATTTTTTTTATCCTTAATTGCCAGAATTAAATTAACTATTAAAGTTAAAAATCCAATTAAAATCACAATAATGACCATAAAATTATCTAATATCCCAAGAATACCTGCCAGGAAAAAGCAAGCGGTCACAAGTGCTGATAATACTATTGATTGCTTATTAGTTAAAAACATGTCTACAAATTAAATTCCAGTATAATTCTGAGGTGTAATCTGTTTCAACTCCAATTTAATTTTATCACTTACTTCTAAAGTATCAATAAAATTGGATATAGACACTTTCGTAATGATTTCATTCGTTCTGGTTAAACCTTTCAAAGCTTCATAAGGATTTGTATATCCTTCTCTACGTAAAATAGTTTGAATTGCTTCAGCAACAACAGCCCAATTATTCTCTAAGTCATCATTAAATTTGGATTCATTCAGTAATAATTTATTCAATCCTTTTAATGTAGATTTAAACCCAATAATTGTGTGCCCGAATGGCACACCAATATTACGTAAAACAGTACTATCCGTAAGATCTCTCTGCAATCGTGAGATTGGAAGTTTAGCAGATAAATGCTCAAAAATGGCATTGGCTATCCCTAAATTACCTTCACTATTCTCAAAGTCTATTGGGTTCACTTTATGAGGCATAGCAGAACTGCCTACTTCCCCTTTTTTAATGGTTTGTTTAAAATAGTCCATGGACACATACGTCCAAAAATCTCTATTTAAATCTATTATTATCGTATTAATCCGCTTTAAACAATCAAATAAGGCAGCCATATGATCATAGTGTTCAATTTGAGTTGTTGGGAACGAATGTTGCAATCCTAATTTTTCTTGAACAAATTGGCCTCCAAAATATTTCCAATCAATTTCGGGATAAGCTACTTTATGTGCATTAAAATTTCCTGTAGCGCCACCAAATTTCGCAGCACTTGGTATATCATTCAATAAATTGAACTGTTCTTCTAAACGAACCACAAACACTTCAATTTCTTTACCAAGACGAGTAGGAGACGCTGGTTGACCATGAGTTCTGGCTAGCATAGGAACATTGGCCCATTCTTTAACGAGTTCTTTCAATTTATTTAAAAGGGTAAAGTATTCAGGAACATAAATATCGTTAATAGCTTCCTTTAAACTTAAAGGTATGGCTGTGTTATTTATATCCTGAGAAGTCAATCCAAAATGAATGAACTCTTTGTATTCACCTAATTTTAATTCATCAAATTTTTCCTTGATGAAATATTCTACAGCTTTTACATCGTGATTCGTTATTTTTTCTATGCCTTTAATAACGATCGCATCATCTTCAGAAAATTCCTTGTAAATTATTCTTAATTCATCTAAGACCTTTTCATCTATTTTTTTAAGTTGAGGTAATGGTATGTTACATAAAGCAATAAAATATTCAACTTCTACAAGAACACGATACTTTATAAGTGCCTCTTCAGAAAAGTAATGTGAAAGTTCCTGAACTTTATTTCTATATCTTCCATCTATTGGAGAAATTGCATTTAGTTCACTTATAGACATAATTATCGCTGTTTTTTGAAGATTCAAATATAGTTAATTCACGGCTTATTATTAAACCTAAAAATACTTATATTAGACTATAAATATTTATAAAATGAAAAAATTACTCGTCATAATCGGAATAGTCCTTCCTCAGTTCCTTATTGCTCAATCCTATAAAAAATCAGAACCATTTACTCATACGTATTCCATTGTTGCCAGAGATACTGTTACGGGAGATATGGGTGTTGCTGTGCAAAGTCATTGGTTTAGCGTTGGTAGTGTTGTATCATATGGGAAAGCTGGCGTTGGTGTAGTGGCGACACAATCTTTGGTAAATCCAAGTTACGGACCAAAGGGTTTGAAATTAATGGAACAAGGTTTGTCTCCTCAACAAGCATTGGATGCCTTGATTGAAAATGATAAAGGTGAAATGTACAGACAAGTGGCATTTTTAAATTCTAAAGGGGAAGTGGCAACACATACTGGTAATTTATGTATAGACGAAGCAGGACATAAACAGGGGAATAATTTTTCTGTCCAGGCAAATATGATGTTGAATAATACAGTTTGGGATGCTATGTCTAATGCTTTTGAAAGTACTCAAGGGTCATTGAGTGATCGGATTCTTGCTTCTCTGAAAGCAGCTGAAAATGAAAAAGGAGATATACGAGGAAAGCAATCTGCTGCAATTCTAATTGTTAAAGGTGAGGCTACGGGAAATACTTGGGAAGACACAATAATGGATCTTAGGGTTGAAGATCATGAACATCCAATTAAAGAATTAGAACGACTGATAAAAATTCATAATGCTTACGATTTTATGAACAAAGGAGATCTGGCTATGGAGGAAGGCGATTCTAAAAAAGCTGAGAGTTTATATTTAAAGGCTCAAAATTTGTTTCCAGAGAATCTGGAAATGCAATATTGGTATGCCATTAATCTGCTTAATAACAAGGAATTAAGCAAAGCAAAACCTATATTACAAGGCATATTCAAGGCAGATTCAAACTGGAAAACATTGACAGCAAGATTAGTTAAAAGTAAGCTTTTAACAATTTCCAAAGAAGATCTTGAACTTATTTTGAAGCTTTAATTTTCTTAATTATGTGTTTGGCTCTTGCTTTAAATCCGGAACTTTGCATTTGAAAATCGCGTTCTAATATCAGTACTAACTCTGGATGAATCCAATCATAATCTTGCCCCAATAAATATAGACTGTTCATTGAATAGGCCTTTGGAGCAATTTTTTCATCATTGATCATCCAGTCAAAACAACATTCTATAATATGGTCTATATGACTTGGTTTTAAACTATGTTTAACCAGATTATCATTTTTAGAATAATAAGCTTCAATCAGACATTCACAAATCTTAGCCATTGGTCTCACAGCAGAATCTAAATGGACCTTATGCATTTCTGAAGTTATTCTATCTAAATGAGGGATTAGGAAATCTAAATTATCCCGAGCAACAAATTCAAGCAACCAGGCAGCTCTTGCCGATTTTTTATCTTCAACTGAGAATAAAATATCTAATACTTTAGGTATTAATTCAGGATTATCTAATGATTATATGAGCATATTTTAACCTATTCTCTCTCGAATGATTAACATATTTTAATTCTTCGTATAATTGATCCTCAGTCAACTGTTTTTATTATTTTTAGTATCTAAAATTAATCAAATGAAGATTATTAAAAAAATCCTGTTACTCTTGCTCATAGTGTTTGTATTAGCTCAATTTTTTGGACCTGAAAAAAATCAAGGAGACAGTATCTACTATTGATGCATTTATGGAAGAAACCAATCCACCGGATGAGGTTGTTTTAGTACTAAAACAAGCATGTTTTGATTGCCATAGTGACGTTACAAGATATCCTTGGTACAACAATATTACACCTGTTAATTATTGGTTAGATGGACATATTGATCATGGTAAAGAAGAATTGAATTTCTCTGAATGGAATTCGTATTCCGTAAAAAGAAAGGATCATAAAATGGAAGAGGTTATAGAAATGGTTAAAAAAAAGGAAATGCCATTGCCTTCCTATACCTGGACACACAAGGATGCTATTTTGTCAGATACTCAAGTTCAATCTGTAAAAGATTGGGCAGAAAAAGTGCGATTAAGCTATCAATTATCACCAAAACCTGAATAGATTAGTGTCAAAAAAACTACTAATCATTGGTTTTGTTTGGCCTGAGCCACAAAGTTCAGCAGCTGGTAGCCGAATGATGCAGCTTATTTATTCCTTTAAATCCAATGATTATAATATTACTTTTGCATGTGCTTCAGCTAAAAGTGATAGATCTTTTAATTTAAAAGAAATTGATATTTCTGAAAAAGAGATAGAATTGAATAGTAAAACATTTGACAATTTCATCAAAGAATTAAATCCTGATATTGTGCTGTTTGATAGATTTATGATGGAAGAACAATTTGGCTGGCGCGTCGCGGAACATTGTCCTAAAGCTATTAGAATTTTGGACACTGAAGATCTTCATTGCCTGAGAAGAGGCAGGCAACAAGCCTTTAAGGCAGATAAAGCGTTTAATATATCATATTTATTCAATGAAACAGCAAAAAGAGAAATAGCAAGTATATATAGATGTGATTTGAGCTTGATTATTTCCGAAGAAGAAATGAAAATACTTAAGGAACAGTTTAAGGTTGATGAACAGCTTCTATTTTATTTACCTTTTCTTTTGGATGAAATTAGTATTGAAGAGCAAGAATCACTACCAAAATTTGAAAAAAGAAACCATTTTTTATTTATTGGCAATTTTTTACATGATCCAAACTACGATGCTATTTTATATTTAAAAAAAGATATTTGGCCAGTAATAAGAAAAAATCTACCTGAATCTGAGATACACATTTATGGAGCTTATTCTTCTCAAAAAGTATATCAGTTGAATAATGAGAAAGAAGGGTTTTTGATAAAAGGATCTATAAAGAATGTAAGTACAGTAATAAGAAATGCCAGAGTTTGTTTAGCACCAATGAGATTTGGAGCAGGCTTAAAAGGTAAACTGATTGATGCCATGGTAAATGGAACACCAAGTGTTATGACACCAATTGGAGCAGAGGGTCTTTTTGGAAATCTTGAACCAAATGGGTTTATTGAGGACGAAGCCAAACTATTTGCTTTAAGAGCAACAGATTTATATACTAACGAGTCATTTTGGTACAAACAACAGGCTAATGGTTTCAAAATCATAAATATGCGATTCCGAAAATCAATGTTTCAAGAGAATTTTGAAAATACGATAAAGAACCTAACCAATAATTTAGAAAAACACAGACAAACTAATTTTACCGGAGGTATGCTAATGCATCATACCATGCAGACTACTAAATTTATGAGCAAATGGATTGAGGAGAAGAATAATTATAAAGACTAAAACTCGGAATCCAAGTCTTCAACCTTAACAATTTTATTGTCAACGTAAGTAACCCTCTTAGTGTTATCCTTGTAATAATAATACCAAATACCTGTTTTAACTCCATTATCATAAGTAGCTACACACTTTTTTGTACCATCCTCATAATAACTTTCCCACGAGGCATGTAATTTATTCTCAGGAGTTAAGAATCCATGTTGCATTATGTTTCCGCTATCATAATAAATGGTCACTTCAAACAAAGAGCCTAAATTAACCATTTTCATAGTACCTTCGTCTTGTGCTTTAGAGAATTGACTTGAAAATAAAATAGTTGCTAGTATAACAATAAACTTTTTCATGATAATAAACTTTACAACATGATGTATATCAAATGTAAGTTAAGATTTTTTTAAGGCAAATGATAATAATCATAATTATAAAAATTTCAGATCACATTATTATTGACTAATTTTACTATCCAATTTTAATAAATTTTGAAAACTCAGTGTTATTCATATGTTGTCTTATTATTATGTTTCATCAATAGTTTTGGTCAGGCAAATATTCCACCTGATATTGATGCAACTGGGGATCAATATTATTGCCCGTTAAGTCAGATAAATGTAACAACAAGTTTTAATATTATTGATCCTGATGATACTGAGATAGAAGCTCTTAATGTTCAGATTTCTACAGGATATGAACAGGGTCAAGATGTATTAATATTAACAGGTTCACATCCAAACGTTATTTCTGCTTGGAATGCCAACGAAGGTAAATTAGTCTTAAGAGGAGTAGGTAATGCTTTGGTAAGTTATGTAGATTTAATAGCTGCAGTAAACAATGTGGTCTTTCAAAGTTCATCTCCAAATGTGTCAGGAGAAAAGTTCTTTTCATTTACTATTGGCGATGCCAATTATTTACCTTCTACAGGTCATTATTATGAATATGTATCAAATCCGGGAATTACATGGAGTAATGCCAGAACTATAGCACAAACCTATACGTATTTTGGGTTACAAGGATATCTGGCCACTATTACATCACCTGAAGAAGCTCAACTTTCTGGAGAACAGGCATCAGGTGCTGGCTGGATTGGTGGTAGTGATGAAGCAAACGAAGGAGTCTGGAGGTGGATGACAGGCCCTGAAGCTGGAACCATATTTTGGAATGGTGGAATTAATGGGTCCTCACCTAATTATGCTAATTGGAACACGAATGAACCAAATAATTTAGGAGGTGAAGATTATGCACATATAACTGCGCCAGGTATTGGTGTAGACGGGTCATGGAACGATTTACCAAATACAGGTGACTCAGACCCTTCCAGTCCTTACCATCCGAAAGGATTCATAATTGAATATGGTGGTACTCCAGGAGATCCAGTATTAGATATTTCAGCAAGTACGAAAATTACAGTGAATAATATAACTAGTTATTCTCCAGCTACTAATTGTGGTCCAGGTTCTATAACTTTAAGCGCCAATGCAATGATAGGTAACGTTTTGTGGTACGATGTGCCTGCAGGTGGAACTCCTATTGGTTTTGGAATTATTTTTATTACTCCTGTGATTAATACAACCACAACCTATTATGCTTTAGCTTCCTACAATGGTTGTGCAGAGGGTATAAGACAACCAATTAATGCAACCATAAATAACATTCCAGATATTTTGTCTGTAAGCAATGATCTAATATGCGATTCTGGCTCGGGAACCTTATCTGCAACAGCATCAAACGGAACTGTAAATTGGTATGCCACAAATGTTGGAGGGCCAGTTCTTGCATCAGGAAACACATTTAATACACCAAATATTAATACGACCACAACTTATTATGTGGATGCTACTTTTAATGGGTGTACAACTTTAACAAGAACTCCTGTAACAGTAACTGTTCAGCAAACTCCAATTCCATCGGCAAATGCAATTCAAACCTTTTGCGATCTTGAAAATGCAAATGTTGGAGATTTGACGGCCGTCGGAACTAGTATTTTATGGTATGATGTAACCTTTGGAGGAACAGCATTAAATAATACAGATGGACTGACCACAGGTATATATTTTGCCACTCAAACTATAAATGGTTGCGAAAGTCTTTCGAGGATTCCGGTTGATGTAACGATTTACGAAACAGTTGATACACTTACACCAGCAGAAATACCAGATATGGTGCAATGTGATTCTAACTTAGATGGAAGCGATACCAATGGTACTGAAATATTTGATCTTACTCAACATGAATCTATTTTATTGAATGGTAGCAATACAATGGATTTTCAAGTCAATTATTTTACCGATGCAGGATTTACTAATCCAATTTTAACGCCAACTACTTTTACAACTACCACACCCAACGAGCAAACTATTTATGTTAGAATGAATAATGTTTTAGATACTTCTTGCTTTACAGAAACATCCTTTCAATTGGTTGTGAATGAATTACCGATTATTCAGGATAATGTAACTTTTAGAAATTGTGATGAGGATGGCGTTCCGGATGGCTTCACAGATTATAACCTAACTGAAATAAATGATGTAATTACCAATGGAAATAGTTTGGGATTGAATATTACATATCATTTATCACTTATTGATGCAGAAGCATCTGCTAATACTGTTAACCCTGTGCCATTTAATAATTCTACAGCAAACACAGTTTATGCACGAGTTGAGAATGCAGAGGGCTGCCATCGAGTTTCTACAATAGATCTGCAGGTTTCAACCACGTCCTTTACAATAGGATTCATGGCGGAATTGGAAGTTTGTGATGATGACCTTAATAATGATGGATTTAATATATTCAACCTTACTCAGGTTAATCAATTATTCCTGGATCAATTTCCAACCGGTCAAAATTTAAGAGTTGAATATTACAGAAATTTATCCGATGCCCAATTAGAACAAAACGAAATTTTACCTCAGTCTGATTATAATAATGAAACACCTTATACTCAAACTATCTTTGTACGCGTTGAGAGTGATGACAATGGAGACTGTTTTGGTATCGGACCTCACTTAACCCTAACGGTTCATCCCAAACCGGAATTTGAAATTGACGATACATCTGTTTATTGTTTGGATGGTAACCCAATAATTTTGGAAACTTTTAATCCAGACGATAATTATAGCTATGAATGGACTAACGAATCAGGAATTATTATAAGTACAAACCAAACGGCATCAGTAGATTCAGGTGGAATATATACAGTAATAGCTACATCAATTTTTGGATGTCAATCCGACCCGGAAAGTTTTAACGTAATTGAATCTGCCATGGCAGATATTGGTTTAGAAGATATAACTATTGTCGATTTTTCGGATAACAATTCTATAAGTATTGATACTTCGAATAATAATCTGGGTATTGGAGACTATGAATTTAGTTTAGACGATTCTAACGGACCTTATCAGGACGATCCATTTTTTGATAATGTTGGAGCAGGAATTCATAATCTTTATGTGAGAGATAAAAATGGCTGTGGTGTATCTGTTCTACAGGTTTTTGTATTAGGGTTCCCAAAATATTTCACCCCTAATGGAGACAGTTATAACGATACCTGGAATTTAAAAGGCTGGAACGAATTGTTCACACAAGCTTCTCGGATTTATATTTATGACAGGTATGGTAAGTTTATAAAAGAACTGGCTCCTTGGTCTCAAGGTTGGAACGGACAATTCAATGGGTATGATCTGGGTACAACAGATTTTTGGTTTGCGGCTGAACTGGTTGAACAAGATGGAACAACCAGAATCTTAAGAGGTCATTTTAGTTTGGTAAGATAAGTTAGTTTTGGAATTTAGTCGACGTGTAGACTAAATGGAGTATGGCTGCTTAGGAAAATGGACGTTTAAAGTGTTGTTTTCAGCTCTGCTATACTTCAAATATAATTGAATAAATACAATTAAAATGGGTATCTTTAGCATTAGATTATTTATGCGATGATATTTTTCTCCATCTTGCTTCTATCAGAGTTAACCAAAACAATCTTTTAACTCTATAGCTATCAACTTGATGACTGATTACTTGATACTAATCATTTCTTAGGATTTCATCTTGACGTCTTACTGTTTTCGTTAATAGCAGGCGCCTTCAATTTAAAAGAAAATCATATGGCCTTATCAAAAATAGGAGTTATTGGAACTTCAAAAAAAGAGGATGAAAGGCGTGTTCCCATTCATCCAGAACATATAACAAGACTTCCTGAAGAAATTCGCAAAAAGCTCATTTTTGAAAAAGGTTATGGGGATCGTTTCAATATTAGAGATGAGGAAATTGCAGCTCAGACAGGAGGAGTAATGGCTACACGAAGTGAAATATTATCTGATATAGGTTCTGTTATCATAGCCAAACCAGTATTAGCAGATTTTCAAGAAATGAAAGTCGGTGGTTTGCTCTGGGGATACCCTCATTGTGCCCAGCAGATGGAGGTCACACAAACAGCAATAGATAGAAAATTGACGTTAATTGCTTTTGAAGATATGTTTGTGTGGACGCCCAGTGGGCAAATGGGTAGGCATACTTTTTATAAGAACAATGAAATGGCCGGTTATTGTGCAGTAATACATGCATTACAACTAAAAGGAATAGATGGGCATTATGGAAACCAACGGAAGGTGATCATTTTTAGTTTTGGAGCTGTAAGCAGAGGAGCAATTTATGCTTTAAAAGCTCATGGTTTTAGAGACATCACCATTTGCATTCAGCGACCTGACCATGAAGTTAGAGAAGAAATACTAAATGTGGACTATATCCGCATTATCAAGGGAAAAACAAACGATCCTAGACTATTAGTTGTGGAGCATGACGGATCGGAACGACCTTTATTAGATTTGATCAGTGAGTCTGAAATTATAATTAATGGTACTTATCAGGATATAGACGATCCTTTCGACTTTGTAATTGAAGAAGAAAAGTCTTATTTAAGACCTGGAACATTGATTATAGATGTGAGTTGTGATGAAGGAATGGGTTTTTATTTTGCTAAGCCCACTAGTTTTAAAAATCCAATTATCTCTGTAGATAAAATTGACTATTATGCAGTCGATCATACGCCTAGTTATTATTGGGAAAGTGCTTCTAGGTCAATTTCTGCTGCTTTAATTACGCATTTACCTTCTGTCCTAAATGGTAGAGAAGCATGGGAAGAAAATGCGACTATAAAAAATGCAATCAATCTAGATAAGGGTGTGATTGTTAAAGACTCTATCCTTAAGTTTCAGAACCGTCAGGCGACTTATCCACATGCAGTGAATTAAATTGGAATACGAGAAGATGGATATTATTGTTCAGGATAAGTAAGAAGTAGCATAGCAACCTGCAATCCATCATAAAGTACATGAGCATAAACAAGCGGCATGAGTCTTCGTTTTTTATAAAAGAAAATTCCGACTACAATACTTTTAATGGCAATTGTAACGATTCCATAGCTTCCCTGGCTCCAATGTGTTAGTCCTATTAAAATTGATGTAAAAATTATAACTATAATTGTCCAAATTCTTTTATTGGACCATTTCCATAAACTCGTTAAAATAAACACCTTAATTAACTCTTCATACAATGCAATACCTATCCATAGAACAGGACCGAACCAAAGAATTAAGAGTAGTGGTCTCTCTCTCATATCCAGCATTAGTTGAAGCAATTCCGTATTAGAACGAAACTGAAGTAAACCAGCTAAAGTAGCTCGCTCAATAAAGAATAGAACAAAATAAATGATTGTCAATAATATTCCCAAGCCCAGATCTGTATGCCAGTTACCTGGTTTTGAATTGAAATCTGATAGTTTTTCTTTAAGAAAATATTTTTTGAGTATGTATAAAACAAATATACTAAGACCTCCAAAAAGTAAAGGATAAATAATTAATTCTTGTGTGGCGAAGCCAGTTGACTGATGCATCCTTATCCAGATCATCAAACCAAATGGTATAAAAACAACTATTATTAAAGCTATAATTGATTTTAATTTCAGCACCATTTTTTTGTTTAAACTAAACCAGTAAAACCTAAAAAAGCCAAGGAAAGTAGTCCTGCAACCAACAAATTAATTGGTACACCTTGCATACCTTTTGGTAACTCTGCTAATTCTAGTTGCTCTCTAATACTTGCAAAAACAATTAAAGCCAAGGCAAAACCTGCAGAGTTAGCTATAGCAAAGAAAACTGCTTTTAATAAACTGGTTTCTTCTAATCCTAAGGCTAAAATAGCAACACCTAAAACGGCGCAGTTGGTGGTAATTAAAGGGAGAAAAACACCTAATGCCTGATAGAGTGGTGGACTTACTTTTTTAAGTATGATCTCGACCATCTGCACCAGAGCAGCAATTACCAAAATAAAAGTAATAGTCCGCAAATAATCCAGTCCCATTGGTACCAAAAGAAACTGGTGTAATAAATAAGTTGCAAGCGTGGCTATGGTCATAACAAACAATACAGCTCCTGACATACCTACAGAGGTCGACACCTTGTTAGAAACACCTAAGAATGGACAGATCCCTAAAAATTGCGAGAGTACAATGTTGTTTACAAAAACAGCGGCAATGAGTATAATGATATATTCCATGTTTAGGTAGTTTTAGCAGATACACGGTTAAACAAAACAGTTAAATAAGCCAAAGCAATAAAGGCTCCAGGAGGCAGGATGAACAGGATAAATGTGTTGGCATCTTCAGATACAAATCGGAAATCGAAAATGCTTCCACTTCCCAGTATTTCTCTCACTGCTCCTAATAAAGTTAAAGCGATGGTAAATCCAATTCCCATGCCTAAGGCATCTATTATAGAGGACATCAGGTTATTTTTAGAAGCAAAGGCCTCGGCTCGACCTAATATCAGACAGTTAACCACGATCAAAGGAATAAAGATCCCTAATTGTTCAAACAAGAAAGGGATGTATGCTTCCAAAACCATCTCTACAATAGTTACAAAGGAGGCAATAATGATAATAAAAGCCGGAATCCTGACCTTGCTTGGTATTTGTGTTTTAATAATAGATACGACAATATTGGACATCAGTAACACAAATAATGTGGCAATTCCCATACCTAATCCATTAAACGCGGTTGAGGTTACACCCAATGTAGGACACATACCCAAAAGCATGACAAAAACAGGATTATCTTTTATGATACCCTTAAAGAAATTTTCTTTTTGATTCAGTTTTTCTGCCATATCATCTAATTTTTAGATTCTTCCTTTGAACCGTTATTCTTCACAAATTCATCATATGCCAATTGTGTGGCTTCACTAAAAGCCCTTGTACTAATTGTTGCACCAGTCAAGGCATCAACCTCACCACCATCTTTTTTAGGTTTTAAATTAAAACTCGATGGATTTTTTCCTCTGAATTGTCTGAGGAATTTATCGCCTTTCATCTTAGTTCCTAATCCAGGTGTTTCTTTTTGTTCTAATACCACAATATTTTTTATTGCACCATCAGATTCAAATCCAACCATGAGTTTTACTAATCCGCTGTAGCCTTTTTCAGAAGAGCCAACAACTGCAGTTCCGGATTTTATACCGTTTAAGGTTCCTGTGTAAACTTCAACACTGTCCTTAACCAATTCCGATTTTATCATTTTCACTTCTTCAACCGGATTGTTATCAAATTCATCCATCACCTGTTTTAAGGCATTCACTTTACGAGCCAATTTGGCTGCCGCTTTTGGTCCGACTGTAATATCATTAACATAACCTAGAGATAATCCGGCTACCATTGTAATAACAAACAATGTGATAGTCATATTTAAAAATGTAGACTCCTTCTTGCTCATAACTACAGGATTTTTGATTTAATTGGACTACCAAATCTTCTTGGTTTGAAATATTTGTCTATCAGTGGAACAAAGGCGTTCATGATGATAATTGCAAATGATATTCCTTCAGGATAGGCTCCAAACAAGCGAATCACAACAGTTATAGCACCAATACCTATTGCAAAAATGACCATACCTTTTTTGGTCATTGGGCTTGTAACCAGATCTGTTGCCATATAAAAGGCTCCCAGAATGGCACCACCAGATAATACATGAATCAATGGGTTGGCATATTGCTCAGGATCTACCATCCAGAAGATACCAGTCATTACAGCCATAGTTGCCAAAACAGTAATTGGAATATGCCAGGTTATCACTTTTCTAGCCAACATGAATGCACCACCAAGTAACAAGGCTAATCCAGACATTTCGCCAACGGAACCACTTGTAATTCCCAATAGAAGTTCCATGACAGAAGGTAGTTTTTCACTTATGGTTGTCATGGTCTCTCCATACATTAAACCTTCTTTTATCATTCCTAAAGTAGTTTCACCCGTTACAGCATCTACCAAGGTCATATTGTTCTCAACTGGCAATGGCCATGAGGTCATTTGAACCGGAAAAGAGACTAGTAAAAATACACGACCAACCAAGGCAGGGTTAAATATATTGTAACCTAAACCTCCAAAGGATAGTTTGGCAACGCCTATAGCTATTAAGCTCCCAACGATTACCATCCAAATGGGAAGGCTCGAGGGTACATTAAATGCCAATAAGATTCCTGTGATCAATGCAGAACCATCACTAACTGTGACCGCCGTTTTTAAAAGATATTTCTGAATGACATATTCAAATAGAATACAAGATATAACCGCAACCGATGTGACAATTAAAGCACTTAGCCCGAAGACGTAAATGGAAACTAAAAATGCTGGAATTAGTGCGTATAGCACATCATACATAACTTTTTTAGATGTTCTGGCTGAATGTACGTGTGGTGAGGCTGAAATAATAATTGGATCGGCCATATTAATTCTTTGCAGTGTTTAATTTTTTAACAATACTTTTTCCAAATCTGATGTAGTCTAATAAAGGCCTGTGTGAAGGACAAACGTAGCTACACGAGCCACATTCTATGCAAGTCATCACATCTTCTGATGCTGCACGTTCGTATAATCCTTTTTCAGATAAATTCATCAATAGATGAGGTTCTAATCCCATAGGACATACAAATACACATTGTCCGCAACGAATACAGTTTTTGGATTCTTGTCTGCTTGCTTCATCTTCATCAATAACCAAAATCCCAGAGGTTCCTTTGGTAACAGGTACATCCGTATTTTTGATCGCTTTTCCCATCATGGGTCCACCATTTACTATTTTTCGGGTTCCTTCTGGTAAGCCACCAACTTCTTCTACTAAATCCTTTATTGGAGTACCAATTTTAACCCAAAAGTTGGACGCGTTTTCTATTTTTTTTCCTGTAACTGTTACAACTCTTTCAATTAATGGTCGATCGTATTGTACAGCTTGATAAATTGCGAAAATAGTTCCAACATTGTGAACGATAACACCAACATCCATTGGTAATCCACCTTTAGGAACTTCACGTTTTATAATGGCTTTTATAAGCTGTTTTTCACTGCCTTGAGGATATTTAACCTGAAGTGCAGCAACTTTAATTCTTTTATCAGATTGGGCTGCTTTTTTTAAGACTTGGATAGCATCTTTTTTGTTATTTTCTATTCCAATCACTGCTTCATGAATATGTAAAGCATGCATTAATATTTGGATACCAACAATAATCTCATCAGCTTTTTCAATCATCAATCTGTGGTCTGCCGTTAAGTAAGGTTCACACTCAACTCCATTTATTATTAAGCAATCAACATGGTTATCATTTTTAAGATCTAATTTTACATGAGATGGAAAAGTTGCTCCACCTAAACCAACAATTCCTGAATCTGTGATATGTTTCAGAATATCTTTCTGATCCATAGTTATTTCCTTTTTTAAAGGAAAATCTGGTTCTTCAAAATTCGATTCGTCTTTTTGATCGGTTCTGATTACGATACATTGTTTTTTATAACCACTGCTATCAACAATCATGTCTAACTTTGTAACCGTTCCAGCAACAGGAGAATGTATGTTTGATGATACAAATCCACCAGATTTGGCTACTACTTGACCAATTTCAACTTTATCTTTTCTATCAACAACTATTTCTGAAGGAATCCCAATATGTTGAGCAATAGGCACATAAACAACCTTTGGTACAGACATCCTTTTAATAGCTTTTGAAGAGGTAATTTTATTTTCTTCAGGATGAATACCACCTTTAGGAAATGTTTTAAGCATCTGTTTTGGGTTTTTCTGATTCTACATTCGCTTTTACAACAGCTACTTTTTCTACTTCTGGTTTCTTAACCTTTTTTGGAGGGAAATTAGTTTCTATAATGGAATGTGTTGGACAAACCTCGACACATTTCCTACAAAGTGTACAAACGGCTGGATCGATATATGCCAGATTATTTCTCATATCAATTGCATCCTTCGGACAAACATCCTCACATTTAGAACAACCAATGCAGGCAACATCGCATGATTTTTTAGCGATTCCTCCTTTATCTTCATTTAAGCAACCTACAAATATTTTAAGGTCGCGCTTATTACGCGGACGCATTTCAATAATATCTCGCGGGCAAGCTTTAACACAAGCTCCACAAGATGTACACTTATCTGTAATAATTACTGGAAGCCCAGATTCTTCATCCATGTACATGGCATCAAAGTCACAAACTTCAACACAATCACCATCGCCTAAACAACCATACTGACAATCGGTTTCTCCTCCATATACCATCGCAGAAATTGCACAAGTACGCGGTCCTTGATATAGAGTAGTTTTAGGTCTGACATCACAGCCACCCTGACAACGTAAAACTGCAACTGTAGGATCTTGTTCTGTTACTTCTTTACCTAAGATATCTGCTACCTTCTTCATTACATCATTTCCTCCTACAGGACAGAATAGATCTGAAATATCTTCAGTGTTAACAAGTTTTTCAGCAAAAGCTTTGCAGCCAGGCGAACCACAACCTCCACAATTGGCTGCAGGAAGTATTTCATCTACTTCACCAATTAAGGGATCCTCGTATACATAGAATTTTTTTGATACTACAAAGAGTATCACTGCGGCTACTACTCCTATGGAAGATAATAGCATGGCACTATATAGAATCGAATATATCATTTTAAACCATTTTTAAGATTGAAACTTTAAATGCTTTCTTAAATGAATTTCTTAAAATATAAAGTGTAAAATAGTAAGGAACCAAAATAGCTATAGATAACAATCCAGCTATCCATTCCTTATATAATGAAGATGATATAATTAAAACACTTGTTAATAATATAAAAGGAAATACGTAAGCCCAAAATACTGCTTTCAGTCCCAGATCTTTTCTAAGTAATACCTCAACACGCTCATTCAATTTTAATGATTCTGTCGAGTTGTACACTTCTATTTCTTTCGGACCGGCTTCTGCAGCACCACACGCACCTTTCGCGTGACATGCTTCACAATTAATATTCCCCGTTAAAGACACTGTAACAACATTATTTGTGATCTTGGAAACCACACCTTCATGCTTTACACTTCTTTCACCTTCTGTAATAACACTGTATGAATTAAGGTTTTTCATATAATTCAAGCCTTTTAAAGCTTTTATGCCACAAATTTAAGGCATCTTGCTATCCTAAAATATGACATTTGTTAGTGTTTAAACGTTTTTTTTGTATAAAAAAGTTTGTTTTACAATAAAAAGTAAAGTATATTTGTCATATAGGAAAGAATATTTTCCTAAATAGAAAAAATATTTGTCAATTAAAAAAATATAATATGGCTTTAAAAGATTTAGCTGAATACGAGAGAAAACAATTAAGTAAAATTCACAACTACAGATTACCGATTTATTTTAAGTATATAGGTTTGGTGTTATTTATAGTTTCATTTTTAACAATCATGAGTAA
Organism: uncultured Flavobacteriaceae bacterium; assembly: GCA_963768245.1. Taxonomy (GTDB): domain Bacteria; phylum Bacteroidota; class Bacteroidia; order Flavobacteriales; family Flavobacteriaceae; genus Site-B1. Next base: position 20,792 of record CAVYHG010000027.1, on the reverse strand, counting down.
ATTGTTCATAGATGACCAGTCCGAAATGATTAGTGATTTATCTAAAAAAGGATTTTTAATTGGAATGCTTTTAATATCAATATCAAAAGATAAAGAGGAGGATGAGTTAACAAATAAATTGAGGTCACAGTCCTATGCATTGGCCTTTGTAATAGGAGTTATTTATGCTCTTGTAATGCCCTATGTGGATTATGGAGTGTCTAACGCTTTAAAATCTGAAGGTGAAACATTAAAGAATTTAGGTGATTTTCAAATACTTATTTTTATGCTGATGATACAGTTGATGTTCTATTATGTTTTAAAAAAGGCGAGATAATGGAAAATACAATTAATGTTGAAAGAGCTATACTAAGATTGACTCAGGATGAATTGGCTAAAAAAATCGGAGTTTCTCGTCAAACCATAAATTCAATTGAAGCAAACAGATATGTTCCTTCTACAGTATTGGCACTGAAACTTTCTGAAATTTTTGGCAAACCTGTAAATGAGTTTTTCACTTTAACTGAAGTTGATTAATTGGTTAAAAGATCAATTACATGTTTAGTGCCTACAGTAGCTGGTTCTGCAATAACTGTCAAATTTCCATGTGCATTTATAGAAGGATTAGGATCGATGTAAAAGATTGCTGTTTCAGTGGGAACATAATGCATTAAACTTGCCGCGGGATACACTTGCATAGACGTTCCAATTATAATCAAAATATCTGCTGTTTGGCAAATATCTATAGCTTCTTCCATCTTAGGAACTGCTTCGCCAAACCATACTATATGTGGCCTTAATTGATATCCTTTTTTACATGTATCACCAAGAACAAGATCTTTTTGCCATTCCATAATATCCCACTCATCATGAGTACTTCTCACTTTAAGTAATTCCCCATGTAGATGAACGACTGAGGAACTACCTGCTCTTTCATGCAGATTATCAATATTTTGGGTCACAATCGTTACTCGGTAATCTTTTTCAAGTTCTGCAAGATCTAAATGGGCAGAATTTGGACTAACTTCAAGTAATTGTCTTCTTCTTTGATTGTAAAAATTCTAAGACTAATTCCGGATTTGAGGCAAAACCTTGAGGCGATGCAACTTCCATTACATCATGCTCTTCCCAAAGACCATCAGCCTCTCGAAATGTTTTAATTCCGCTTTCTGCACTCATTCCAGCACCTGTAAGAACTACTATATGTTTCATGATATAAATTTAACTAATTTGTCATTCTGAACAAAGTGAAGAATCTCATTGAATTTTATTAATTTAGAATACGTAAATTATTGATGGTCGATCTAAAACTCTTAGAACATTTAGAATCTTATCTTACCGAAAAGCGTAAACAACGTTTTGATAAGGTTTTGTCTCAGCGAACAAGACACTTTACCGTTGCAACAGAAGATATATACCAATTGCATAACACCAGTGCAGTAATGCGGAGTTGTGAAGTTTTTGGTATTCAGGAACTTAATGTGATTGAGGAAAGAAATACAAAGAAAATAGATAGAGAGATAGCCTTGGGTGCTCAAAAATGGGTCGATTTGTCACGGTTTAATTCTGTTGCAGAATGCATTAAGAATTTAAAAGGCAGAGGATATGAAATAGTTGCTACAACTCCATATTACAAAAACTGTAATCTGGAAGATTTTGATGTTACACAAAAGTCATGTGTCTTTTTTGGTAAAGAGACAGAAGGGCTATCAGAAGAGGTTATCCAACAAGCAGATGCATTTATTAATATACCTATGGTTGGTTTTACAGAGAGCCTGAACGTATCGGTTTCTGCTGCTATTGTTTTGCAACATATTACTTCAAGGTTAAGACAGACCAATATTAATTGGCAACTGACTGAAGAAGAAAAAAACCAGAAGAAAATAGATTGGATAAAGAAGACGATACACAGTTACGATGAAATTATAGAGAGATTTTATTCAAATAAATAATCATTTCTTAATATTCTCAGTATTAAACTTTTATTGTATATTCATGATTGACTAATAGCACTTTATTTTTTACATATTTGTAGATAAGACTGTCGTTATTTGTCGAATAATTAATCCAAAAAAACCCTATTATGACATTTATTTACATTCTAATTGGAATTGTTCTAATTCTAATTTTACTCGGATTGATCGCTCCAAAAAGCTACGAAGTAAGTCGAAGCATAGTAATAGACAAAGAAATTAAAGAGGTTTTTCGATATTTAAAATTTGTTAAAAATCAAGACCATTGGTCGCCATGGAAGACGAAAGATCCAAATATGGTGCAATCTTTTATAGGAACCGATGGAGAAGTAGGATTTGTTGCTAAATGGAAAGGGAATAAACAGGTTGGAGAAGGCGAACAAGAAATAATAAATATTATTGAAAATGAATCCATAGATACTCAACTCCGATTCTATAAACCATGGAAGTCTGAATCCATAGGTCATATCCTGGTTAACTCCATTGAAGATCAGCAAACTTTGGTAACCTGGGGATTTTCAGGTAAGAATAAATTTCCAATGAGTATTTTCATGTTATTCATGAATATGGATAAGATGGTTGGGAAAGATTTTGAAGAAGGCTTGTCTAGTTTAAAGGAATTATTAGAAAAAAAGTAATCATGCAACATAATATGGTAGGTTGGTTTGAAATTCCTGTTACAGACATGGAAAGAGCCAAAGCATTTTACAACACAGTTTTTAATGTTGAAATTCAAGTTGAGGATTTTGGAGGTGTTCTGATGGGTTGGTTTCCTTTTGTAGATGGTAAAAAAGGAGCGTCAGGAGCATTAGTTCAAAACAGAGCATATATTCCTGATGATAAAAAAGGAGTTCTTATTTATTTTTCTTCCGGCGATGTTAACGATGAATTGAGTAGAATATATGGAGTAGGAGGTAAACTTATTCAGCCAAAGACCCTAATATCAAAGGATATTGGTTACATGGCATTATTTATCGATTCTGAAGGAAACAGAATTGCACTACATTCAAGAAAGTGATTTTTTAATTGAGAACAGTCTTTGACTGGCTAAGTCAGAAAATCAGTTTTTTTTGTGTGTCTTGACCTGTGTTAATAATTTTAAATTTATCTAAATAGCCAAAATAAAATTATTTTGTCACGATGAGTTCACCTGTGCTGATCGCAGTCGAAGCATCGAATCCTAACTCTTATTTTCATGAAATTTTATTACGTATACATTTCGCTCTGTTCAGATAGTTCCTATTATACTGGGATGACCTATGATTTGGATAGACGATTGCTACAACATCAATCTGGTTCAAGAAAGGATTGCTATACTTATAATTAAAGACCAGTTGAATTAACGTGGTACTTACAGTGCACAAATCCAACAGAAGCAATTGAAATTGAAAAACAAATAAAGGGTTGGTCTAAAAGAAAAAAGGAGGCTCTAATAAAAGAAAATTGGCAAGATTTAATTCTATTTTCAAAAAATTACACAGAATTTGGAAAACCAGGTGAATGAGAACAGTCTTCGACAAGCTCAGACTGACATTTAGTTCATCAATTGTATTGGTGTTAAATTAATAATAGAAATAGTAATAAACAAGAACAGTCTTCTACAAGCTCAGACTGACATTTAGTTCATCAATTGTATTGGTGTTATATTAATAATAGAAATAGTAATAAACAAGAACAGTCTTCGACAAGCTCAGACTGACATTTAGTTCATCAATTGTATTGGTGTTAAATTAATAATAGAAATAGTAATAAACAAGAACAGTCTTCGACAAGCTCAGACTGACTAAAAATTTTGTAATTGTGTTTCTTGAAATGTATTGGAAATTATAATTTTTAGTAAAAAAGACAAAAAGAATTTAGAATGTCACGCTGAGCCTGTCGAAGCGTAATCTAAATTAAATACGCTTATTCCGGCTTAACACCTTGTATTCTTCGTAGCATTCACTAATGGCATCAAGGATTTGAAGGTCATTCGCAACACGAATAAAATCTGCTGAATAGTTACACTGACTCACAATTTGATCCAGATCAACTCGGTCAACCTGAAGTAAGGCCATCAACATTTCTCTGTCAAATCGTGAAGCAAGCAAGTTTCTGATTTCGTCATCCTGCTTCATCTTTTTTAGTTTTCGTAACTCTTTAGGTTTTTTGCCAAATACGTTATACAAGAAGTCTGCAGGATTAAAGATAGCTCCAAGAACTTTATTAACGGCACTTGGTGATCTACCTCCTGCTTCATAACCAGTTGTTGTTAACCCGGAAATACTATACCTGAAATTATCCTGGATAGCGACTTGCTTAATATCTACCTCAAGATATCCAGTTAGCTTTAATTGGTTCACAATAACTTCTTCTAAGGCCAGAGCCAATTCTGTCATAATAATATTGGCATTACCAAATTTAATCCAGTCATTGGTTACTTTTATTCTTATAGACTTAAAACCTAAATAAGAAAAGTGTAAAGTATCATCAACTTTGGCTGCAATTTCAAATTCACCAAGATCATTAGTTGAGGTTCCTTTTACCTGGTTAAGATTTACGATGTTCACATTTTCTAATGGCTTAGAATTATCACCATTAGTAACTGTTCCGTTTACCTTTGTTATTTCCTGAGAAAATCCATAAGTAAAGGCCACCAACATGGCACACAGGAACAGTATTTTTTTCATAACTAACTTTTATTCGGAGTAAAAATAAGAAACTAATTAGCAATTGAGCAAATAGCATTCCATTTTGACTAAATATTAACAAAATAGTTTAACGTCTTGAACGTCTTGGTCTGTCTGTACTTCCTGAACTGGATTCAGATCCAGAACGTCTTGATCTTGATCTTTCAGAACTTCCTGTATTACCAACAGAAGCTGTACGTCTTGATCTTGAACTATCAGAGCTATTTCTTTCACTTCTGTTTCCTGAACCAGAATCATTAGATTTAAATCCCTCATAGCGTCTTGATCTTGAACCATCAGAACCTCCTCGCTCAGAGCCTCTTCTATCTCCTCTATCAGAACTTCTTCTATCTCCTCTATCACTTCTGTTTCCTGAATCTCTTCCGGATGAACGTCTCTCACTTCTAAATCCACCATCATTACGTCTTTTTCTGTCTCCACCTCCGTCACGACGTTTTCCACCACGTCCTCTGTTTCTGTCTCTTCCTTTACTTTCTGTTTCTTCAACATTTACAAATCGTCCATTGTCCTTAAAGTCTGTAAAGAATTCTAATATTTTGGCCTTATGTGCAGTTTCTGTATTAAAGAATGAAAAGCTATCTTTTACATCTACCTTAAATACATCGTCCTGACCAAGTCCCAGATTATCTCGAAGGAAATCTTTTAAGCTCATCCAATCGTATCCATCCTTTCTTCCTATATTTATAAAGAATCTTGAAGAATTATCACTTGGAGCATTATCTCGAGCACTACTTTGTGCAGCTTCAGAGTTTAGATCTTTAGTTTTTTGATAGTAATTAAAGAATCGAGTAAACTCAACCGAAAAGAATTTTTTTATCAGTTCATCTTTAGACGAATCTTCAAACAAGGCGTTGATATCTTGTAAGTATGGATCGATCTCATGGTTAATCTCTGTATCATGAATTTTCTCTGCAAGTGACATTAACTGCACTTGACAAATTTCCATGCCATCAGGAATATCTTTTTTCTCAAATTGCTTATGTATAATGCGCTCAATACTTTTTATTTTACGCAGTTCACTTTTAGAAACAATCACCATCGATACACCTGTTTTTCCTGCGCGACCTGTACGTCCAGATCTGTGAGTGTAGGTCTCGATCTCATCAGGTAATTGATAGTTAATTACATGCGTAATGTCATCTACATCAATACCACGAGCAGCAACATCTGTCGCTACAAGCATTTGTATCTGTTTATTTCTAAACGATTTCATTACCAGATCACGTTGGTTCTGGCTTAAATCGCCATGTAACGCACCTGCATTATAACCATCGTCCAATAATTGTTCTGCTACTTTTTGAGTATCACGTTTAGTTCTACAAAAAATAACTGAGAAAATATCTGGATTTGCATCAGCTAAACGCTTTAATGCTAAATAACGGTCGCGAGCATTTACCAAATAGTATTCATGTGATACCGTATTGGTGCTTTCATTTTTATTACCAACTGTAATTTCTACAGGACTATGCATGAATTTTTTAGCAATTACAGATACTTCTCTGGGCATTGTTGCAGAAAATAACCAGGTGCTCTTATCTTCTGGAGAATGTGATAAAATATCAGTTATATCCTCATAAAATCCCATGTTCAGCATTTCATCGGCTTCATCTAAAACGGCGTATTGTATTTTAGAGATATCAACCATACGTCTACTGATCATATCTTTCATTCTTCCCGGAGTTGCCACTATAATCTGTGCACCTTTTTTAACTTGTCTTGCCTGGTCTGTTATGCTTGCACCACCATAAATGGCAGTCACATTTAAACCTTTACAATATTTACCATACAATTTCATTTCGTTGGTAATCTGTAAACAAAGCTCACGAGTAGGAGAAAGAATCAACCCTTGAGTGGTCCTGCTATCAATATCAATTTTTTGAAGCATCGGGAAACCAAAGGCAGCTGTTTTACCAGTTCCTGTTTGTGCTAATCCTACTAAATCAGTTTCTTTTTCTAGAAGTAGAGGAATGGTTTTTAATTGGACTTCTGTTGGAGTTTCAAAGCCTAAATCTGTTACGGCTTTAACTAAATGGTCTTCAAGACCAAGTTCTTGGAATGTGTTCATTCTAAATAATAAGTATTCAATTGCGTTATGTACGTGTTACATAAGAAGCGAATCGACATACTTAAACCTAAAACTTCTGGTAACACACCCTCTCTCTGAGGAGTTGATTTTCTTAAATCAGCTGCAAAGGTAGTGTTTTTTAAGTGAAACCCTATTTTTAAAGACCAATGGTAGAATAAAAATGGATGGTTGAACTAATCCCGATGTATATCGGGATCTTTTTAAAAGTTTTGAATGTTTATTTTTTGGGCGTTTCCTTCATTGCATTCAAGTCGCGCTTTGCGTTATATCTTTTAGTTTTTGTCATTCTGTCCCGATGGCTATCGGGATTGTCGAAGAATCTCAAACAAAAATAAAAGAATGTCACTGCAATCATTAACGCGCTTATTAGCTAACGTTTTTTTACGATTTGATTTTCGTTTTCTATGGACAACTAAATTCCGACTGTGTCGGAATTTCAAGACCTAATAATATTAATTGCAGGTTTGTCAGTGTTCAGAAATAATGAGAGACAAAACAGAAGTGCAAAGCGAAGCTTTTAGCATGTAGTTTTGAAAGCGAATGGTACGCAGTAATTTCCTAAGACTGACTTGACTTTTTTGGTTCTTTTTTGTTTCAAGACAAAAATGAACTTGAAAACAACACTTCGACAAGCTCAGTGTGACATCAAGGTCTACGAAATTGTCGATTTAGGAAAAATTTATAATCGAACCCAAAAACTCAACCAACTTCGCAACAGCTTTACCGCGATGCCCAATTTTGTTTTTAAGCGACAGATCCATTTCAGCAAATGTTTGGTCATAACCAGTTGGTTTAAAAATTGGGTCGTAACCAAATCCGCTATCACCTTTTTTGGCGGTGGTGATCTCACCTTCACAAATACCAGTAAAGGTGTGAAGCTGATCGTTGAGGTGCAAAGCAATAACCGTTTTAAACCGGGCGTTTCGGTTAGGTTTGTCTTTTAACTCGCTTAAGAGTTTGTTCATGTTATCATTTGCATCTCGCTGCTCTCCTGCATAACGTGCAGAAAAAACTCCTGGTTCGCCATTTAAAGCTTCCACTTCCAAACCTGTATCGTCTGCAAAACAATCAAACCCATAATGTTCTTTTATATATTCTGCTTTTTGAACAGAATTGCCTTTAATGGTGAGTTGTGTTTCAGGAACTTCCTCGAAACAACCAATATCCTTAAGACTTAACAAGGCTATATGACTCGGAATTAAAGCTTGTACTTCCTTAATTTTATTCTGGTTGTTGGTAGCGAATACGAGTTGCATAAGATTTTTTACAAAACAAAGATAATAATTTGAAAAAATGATTTTAATACGTGTGGATATGAATAGCTAAAATCTTAACTTGTATTAAATATTTATGAATAATGGATTTAACAAGTTTTAATGAATGGATTCGTGACGATTTAGCGCAACGATTGTTAGTAATTATTGCTGCTATCTTCATCATTTATTTTGTTGTTTATTTCACTAAAAAAACAATTTCCAAAAAACTTACCGATTCAAACGATAAATACAGAGCACGTAAGGCAACAGGTATTTTTGGCTATGTCCTTTTTATATGTACACTGTTGTTTGTGTTTAGTGACAAATTAGGCAATGTCGGCATTGCATTAGGTTTGGCAGGAGCAGGAATTGCCTTTGCCTTACAGGAAGTGATTACTAGTTTTGCAGGTTGGCTTAATATATTATTAACAGGACAGATTAAAATTGGCCAACGTGTAAAAATAGAATCTATTACAGGAGATATAATAGATATTGGCGTGATGAAAACCACTATAATGGAAGTAGGTGATTGGGTAAATGGCGATTTGTACAATGGTCGTATTACGTCTTTGTCCAACAGTTTTATTTTTAAAAGTCCTGTACAGAATTATTCTGGCGATTATCCATTTTTATGGGATGAAATAGAAGTGCCTATTCGTACCGAAAGCGATTATAAATTGGCAAGAGAAGTATTTACAAAAGTTACAAACGAGGTTTGTGGAGATTATGCTAAACGGTCTAAAGAGACTTGGAATAGAATGACCGATAAATACAATGTAGAAAACGCACAGGTAGACCCAATGGTAACGCTTAGGTTTGACAATAACTGGATAACATTCACTTTACGCTATGTTGTAAATTATAAAATGCGCAGAAGCACCAAAAATAAGCTATTCACCAGATTACTAGAGGAAATTGATAAGTACGATAACATTATCATGATTGCCGTTTCAGCGATGGAAGTAACCAATATTTCTCAAAAAGATTCAGATTCAGATTCCAACACAAATAAGGTTTAATTACTTTTGTGTTGTGTAATAATGCTAAATGCAATTCAACAACAACAAACGATACAACGATTACTCGTCCTTTATCAAGAGGAAATTCTCGGAGCGTATTCAAAAAATTTCTTTAGATACTGGTTTTACCTGCCCTAACAGAGATGGCACAAAAGGCGTTGGTGGTTGTACCTATTGCAATAACAATTCCTTTAATCCGGACTATTGCATACCCGATAAAAGCATAAGCCAACAATTGGATGAAGGCATTGCAATCTTTTCCAAAAAATATAAAACACAGCAGTATTTAGCCTATTTTCAAGCCTACACCAATACCTATGCAGATATAAATTTGGTGAAGCAATTGTATAACGAGGCTCTCGAGCATCCTAAAGTAATAGGCTTGGTAATTGGTACTCGACCAGATTGTATTAATGAAGATTTAATTGAATTTTTATCCGATTTATCTAAAACCTACTACATTTCTTTGGAGTTTGGAGTAGAAAGCACATTAGAGAGAACCCTTAAAATGGTAAACCGTTGCCATACCTATAAAGAAACAGTTGAAGCTTACGAACTCGCCAAAAACAAAGGTTTGCATTTGGGCGCTCATATGATCATTGGCTTACCAGGAGAAAGTAAAGACGATATTTTAAACCACGCCATCGAGTTGTCTAAATTGCCAATAAACACTTTAAAACTACACCATTTACAAGTGGTAAAACACACCATGATGGCTAAACAGTTTAAGGAAAACCCAGTACAGTTTAGTTTGTATTCTGTAGATGAGTATATAGATTTAATATGCGAGTTTGTATCCTTGTTACGACCTGAAATTATTATAGAACGATTTATTAGCCAATCTCCACAGCATTTATTAATTGCACCAAAATGGAATTTAAAGAATTTTGAGATTGTTGCAAAAATTGATAAAAAATTAGAGGAGAAAAACCTTTGGCAAGGGAAAAGAATTACAACTACAAGCTCTTTTATTTAAATAAAAATCCTTTAAATCAACACATTATAAATCGGTTCAAATATTAATAAAATTTCTTACCTTCCACAACTGTTTTTCAATCCTAAAAAAGTAAAATATGTTTAGCAGGTTAAAAGGGTTTTCACGCGCTTTCTGGACAGCCAATATAGTAGAGTTACTGGAACGTGGTGCTTATTATGGTGTATTTATTGTTATCACCTTATATCTATCCAGAATTCTCGGTTTCACAGATGTAGAAGCAGGTTTAATTTCCGGTATCTTTTCTGGTGGTTTGTTTTTATTACCAACCTTTACAGGTGCATTAGCAGATAAAATTGGATTTAAATATTCCCTGTTAATAGCATTCGCCCTATTAAGCGTTGGTTATTTTGGTTTGGCTGTGATTCCTACTGTTTTAGAGTCCTCTGGCTTGGTAGACTATTCTAATAACGATATAAAATTCACAGGTTTATTATCTTCTGCTTACCAATGGTCTATTGTGCCTATCATGATCATCATTATGATTGGTGGTAGTTTTATTAAATCGGTTATTACAGGAACCGTGGCCAAAGAAACCACAGATACTACCAGAGCACAAGGATTCGCCATATTTTATATGATGGTAAATATTGGTGCCTTTTCTGGTAAAACCATTGTAAAACCATTGCGTATGGCCATGGGAGACATGGGATTAGTGTACATTAATTATTTTTCGGCTGGTTTGACTTTCCTTGCGTTGTTAATGATAATCTTCTTTTATAAAAGTGCTAAACATGAAGGGGAAGGAAAGACCTTTGGTGAAATTTGGACCGCTTTAATAAAGGTTTGTACTAATGGTCGATTGATCACATTAATATTAATTATCACGGGATTCTGGATGGTACAGCACCAATTATATGCTACTATGCCAAAATACGTATTACGTATGGCAGGAGAAGGTGCATCACCTTCATGGTATGCGAATGTGAATCCGTTGGTTGTAGTATTAACAGTAACTTTTGTAACCAGAATGATGGCGAGTAAAACACCCTTATTCTCTATGACAGTTGGTATGTTTATTATGCCATTGTCTGCATTGGCCATGGCATCAGGAAATTTATTAAGTGGAGCAGAAGTTGACCTCGGTTTTATGACCATGCATCCAATTGCGTTTATGATGGTTGTAGGTATAGCATTACAGGCATTGGCAGAATCCTTTATTTCGCCACGTTACTTGCAATTCTTCTCATTACAAGCGCCAAAAGGTGAAGAAGGCTTGTATCTCGGCTTTAGTCATTTACACTCGTTTATATCGTCTATAGTCGGTTTCGGATTATCAGGTTGGCTGCTCTCAAAATATTGTCCGGACCCAAGGTTATTCGACACACATGATGCTTGGGCATCAGCTGCAAGCAATGCGCATTATATTTGGTACTTCTTTGCAGGTATTGCCTTAACTTCTGCAATTTCATTGATTATTTACGGTAAAGTGATCAAACGAATGGATGCTAAAAAGGTTTAAAAGGGGCCTAAAAGTATTAAAGCTTCATGTCACTTCGAGTGTTTCGACCTGAGGAGAAACGTATCGAGAAGTGAATTGTTCTCGATACAAAATTCTTATCAGAATTTCACTCGAACTGACGAACTATTTAAAACTCCAGGCAACAAGACGACTTTGCTTATTGCCTTGAGACATATTTATAGTTTGAGGCGTAGCTTTAAGCTTATCTAATAGCTTATAGATTTTTGGAAGATTTTCCTTTTTGGAAACTAAGGTTGTAAACCAATCTACTTGCGATTTAAAAGGGACACTTTGCTTGATCATTCGCTTTATAAACAAGGCTTCTCCACCATTGCACCAAAGCTCGTTGGCCTGACCTCCAAAATTCAATGCAGTATGACCTTCTTTTTTAAGATTTTTTAGTTTTAATCTGGTGCTTTTTGTGGCTTCTGCTTCGGAAGTGTGAAAAGGAGGATTGCACATGGTAAAATCAAATTTTTCATCTGCTTTAATAATGCCTTCAAATATATTTGCATTATTATCCTGATGCCTAATTTCTATCTTCTTATCAAGACCTTTGGTTAAACTCACATTATGCTTTGCTGCAGCAACAGCTTCCACACTAATATCGCAACCTACCATATCCCACTTATAGATCTGCGATCCTAAAATAGGATAGATGCAATTAGCGCCAACGCCAACATCCAAGCCTTTTAATGTTTTATCGGTATCTTCAAATAGATCTGCTATGTGATGAATATAATCTGCTCGGCCAGGAATAGGAGGACAGAGGTAACCTTTTGGTATTCTCCAGTCTGTTATGTTGTAATGGGTTAACAGGATGGCTTTATTTAAATAGAAAACCGCATCACTTTTCGCGAAATCGATGGTTTTATTTCCATGTTCATTCGTAAAAACAAAACGTGCTAACTTATTTTGACTTAATATAAGATCATCAAAATTATAAGATGAATTATGAATGTTTTTAGGATGCATTTAATGTTCGTTTAGTAAGTAAAATTCAAAGATAGTCTTAAACTAATCCAATGATTGAAAATAACTGAATTAATCATCTACCTTTGCAGCTCAAAAAAAGGGAGAATGTCTACGTTTATAGAATTAGGAGTAAAAAAGGATTATATAAAAGCCTTAAAGGAATTGAATATTAAAATTCCGTCAGAGATTCAGGAAAAAGCGATTCCTGTGTTATTAAAATCTTCAACAGATTTTATTGGATTAGCACAAACAGGTACAGGAAAAACTGCTGCTTTTGGCTTACCAATTTTGCATCAAATAGATGATAAAAAAGACGAAGTACAAGCTTTAATTTTAGCACCAACGCGAGAATTGGTTCAGCAAATTAAAAAGCAACTCTTTAAATTCACAAAATACACCAATACTAAAATATTTGTTGAAGCCGTTTTTGGAGGTGAAAAGATTGACATACAAATGCGAAATCTAAAACGCACTACACATGTAGTGGTAGCAACTCCAGGACGCTTATTAGATCTGATTGAAAAAGGTTCGGTTAATATTAAAAACATTAAAACTCTTGTATTAGATGAAGCTGATGAAATGTTGAGTATGGGTTTTAAAGAAGATCTAAATAAAATTTTAAGCTATACAAAAGGGACACGACACACGTGGTTGTTTTCTGCAACTATGCCAGAAGGTGTGTTGCGCATTATTAAATCTTACATGGATGAAAATGCACATAAAATTGAAGTGAATAAAGATGCTTTAGTGAATGCAAATATTTCGCATGAATACATTATTACATCCATAGTAAATAAACCAATTACCTTATATAAGCTGTTGGACTCCAGACCAGATGAACGAGGTATAATTTTTTGCAGAACCAAAGCAGGAACACAAAGTTTAACAACTGCACTGAAACATGAAGGATATTCGGTTGGTGCTTTAGAAGGCGATATGCAACAAAAAGATCGTGATAAAGTGATGCGTGCTTTTAAAAACGAAAGCCTTCAAATATTAGTTTCTACAGACGTATCTGCCAGAGGAATAGATGTAAGTGATCTGGCGTTTATTGTTCATCATCAATTACCTGAACATTTAGAATATTATACGCATAGAAGTGGTAGAACTGCAAGAGCTGGAAAAACAGGAGAATCCATTGCCTTGATTCTTCCAAACGAAATTCAACGAATAAATGAGATCCAAAGTGAATTAGGAATAAAGTTTAAAGAGATCGTGTTATAGAAATCGAACTTAATAACATAGTCTTGTGTCACTTCGAGTGTTTCGACGCAGGAGAAACGTATCGAGAAGTTTTGTTAAGTAGAGGTTTAAATAGGTTCTCGATACAAAATTCTAATCAGAATTTCACTCGAACTGGCGAATGAGGTTCGTTTCAATCTTGTCTAAATTCTTGGTTCTTAAAGCGAAGCGGTCTATTCATCTTATAAAAATGGGGAAAAACCCTTATGACTTATTCAGAAAAAAAATAGTATATTACCATATCATTTTTAGAATCACTCCCCTAAAATTGGTTCAGTTTTGAATCATTCTATAGCATTTAAAAGATGTAAAAAAGGATGCTTAATCCTTTTAATTAACTAACTAATAAAACTAACAATTATGCCAATTTACATGGATCGTCACGAAATACCAGCTGAGATATCTGCAGAACATGTTGCTCAAATGCACAAGGAAGATATGAAGATAGAACACCTTTATGATTGCAAAGGGATGACCTATTGGTGTGATGAAAAACGACATACTGCTTTTTGTTTGATCGAGGCACCTAATAAAGAAGCCATTCAAAAGATGCACAACCATGCTCATGGCGAGTTTCCGCATAGTATTATTGAAGTAGATGATGCTATAGTAGAATCATTTTTGGGCAGAATTGCAGATCCTGAAGTATCTAAGGACACCCAATTAAATATTATTGACGATCCTGCATTCAGAACGATAATGGTTATCAGCATAAAAAAAACCTCCTTAAAGAAATCAATATCTCAGGAATTAATTTCTGAAACCATTAATTACACGAATTCAATTCTTAAAACATTAGAAAAGTTTAGAGGACGTATTGTTAAACAAAAATCTGATTATTTTCTATGCTCATTTAAAGATGTTAGCAATGCAGTATTATGTGCGTTAGAAATTAACAGTGATGCAAACCAGAATAAAAAACAAAGTTCTAATTTAACTTTAAATATTGGATTAAGTGCTGGACTTCCGGTAACAGATAAGGATGGTATTTTTGAAGACACTATTAGAATGGCAGAACGTTTATGTGATAATGTTAAAGGTCAGATTGCAATGACATCTGAAGTTAAAGATCTGTTTGAAAGTGAAAATTTAAAACTGTCTATTGATGATAAAGTAGTGAAAGTACTTAATTCCAATAACGAGAAATTCCTTAATATGTTGATGGATTACACGGAAAAGGAATGGTACAATCCAACCTTAAGTGCAGATGGATTAGGTAAACATTTAGGATTCAGTAAATCTCAATTATACAGAAAAATGATTTCTAATACTGGTATTTCTCCTAATACATTTATAAAGGAGTATCGATTAAATAAAGCATTGGATCTGTTAAACAAGAAAGCAGATAATATATCTGAAGTAGCTTTTAAAACAGGATTTAATAGTCCTGCCTATTTTTCTAAATGCTTTCAGGAAACTTACGGGATCCTGCCTTCAGCTTATTTAAAACAGAACAATTAGTTAATAGAATTCCTCCTATTTTCTTCCTATTCAAAGAATATCAAAGCGAACCATTTGTGTAATTTTTTGAACGAAATCTAACATTCATTCAGATTTTTATTTTCAAATTTGTGATGTTGAATCTTTCCTAATTAAAGAAATTTCAGCTATTAACCAACTAAATATCAACATCACATGAAAAATTCAGTAAAAAGTTTAGACCCATCATTAATTGAAGAATTTACCTCACAATTGAGAGGAGAAATCGTTATGCCATCAGATGCAGAATATAACGAAACACGGAAAGTGTATAACGGAATGATAGATAAACGTCCAGGATTATTTGCGATGTGCGTAGATGTGGCAGATGTTATGGCATCAGTAAATTTTGGCAGAGAAAACAATTTATTGTTAGCAGTAAGAGGAGGAGGACACAATGGAGGTGGATTGGGACTCTGTGATGATGGTTTAGTTATCGATTTATCAGGATTAAAATTTGTTCGTGTAGATACGTCTAATAACACGGTAAGAGTTGGAGGCGGAAACCTTTGGGGAGAAGTCGATCATGCGACCCATCCATTTGGATTAGCAGTACCTGCAGGTATCATTTCTACAACTGGAGTTGGAGGACTTACCTTAGGAGGAGGTGTTGGACATTTATCCAGAAAATATGGATTAACTATTGACAATTTGTTAGAAGCAGATATGGTTTTAGCAGATGGTTCTTTTGTAACTGTCAATAAAGATCAACATTCTGATTTATTTTGGGCTATTCGTGGTGGAGGTGGAAACTTTGGAATTGTGACCTCATTTAAATTTCAGGCACATCCTGTTAAAACGGTTATTGGAGGTCCAACTTTATGGCCAATAGAAAGAACTGAAGAAATTATGGAATGGTATCATAATTTTATCCAGAATGCACCTGAAGATTTAAATGGATTTATAGCCACTATGGTAATTCCAGGACCACCATTTCCAGATTTTTTACATGGAAACCAATATTGTGGGATTGTATGGTGCTTTACTGGCAGTCAGGACGAGTTTGATAAATTAATAAAACCGGCAATGGATTTAGAGCCTGTTTTTGCTCATGTCGGTCAGATGCCTTATCCATCTATACAATCATTATTTGATGGCTTACTGCCACATGGATTACAATGGTATTGGAGAGCAGACTTTTTTAAAGAATTAGGACCAGAAGTTAGAGCACAGCATTTAAAATTTGGTTCAAACATTCCAACACCATTATCTCAAATGCATTTATATCCAATTAGTGGAGCAGCCAGTAGAGTAGGCCCGGAAGAAACACCTTGGGCGTATAGAGATGCTAAATACGCAGGTGTAATTGTTGGAGTAGATCCAGAACCGAATAATGCAGATAAGATCACCAATTGGTGTAAGGACTATTGGGAAGCCTTGCATCCTTATTCATCGGGAGGAGCCTATTCTAATTTTATGATGGATGAAGGTCAGGAACGAGTTCAGGCAAGTTATAAGCATAACTACCAACGTTTGGCAAAAATAAAAGCTAAATATGATGGCAATAACTTATTCAGTGTCAATCAGAATATTAAACCAAGCAAATAAATATTAACCAACTAAAAACCAAAAAAATGAAACAATTAAAAACATTTGTAGCAATAATGATTTTAGGACTTTTATTTACTAATTGTAAAGTAAATCATGATCTGGTAAACACTGAATATCCAGAAGCAAAACAAGAAATTATCAATACGTTTGGAGAGATTGCCCAAAGTCTTAAAGATGGAGATATGGATAAACTAATATCATTTCATGCTTACAGCCCAAAGTTTACAGAATTTAAAAACGGTGAGCCTCGAAACGGAGGCGAGGCCAATGAAAAATTTGAGCGCGAAGTTTTTGGTGCAGTTACAGAAGTGGTAAAATTTGATGCAAAAGATATGCAAATAGCAGTTTACGGTGATGTAGCCAATGTAACTTTCCATTCTGATTTTCACCTAAAATTTGGTGATGACCTCGTTGTAGTAAATGATCAAATTTCATTGTTATTTGTAGATACAAAAAATGGCTGGAAGATAGTTAGCGAGCATCATTCACCATTGAATAAATTATAATATTATTATTAATAAATGATATAAACAACTATCAACTAAAATCAAAAAAAATGAAACATTTAAAAACATTAGTATTATTATGCACTGTTTTACTTTTTATTAATTGTGGAAACAATGAAAGTAACAAGAAAGAATTAGCGATAGCCGATAAAGCAATTGAAACTATTATGGAACAACCTGAAGAGATAAGTTTATTTGATCGTCTTGGAGGTACATCAGGAATATCATCGATAGTAGATAATGTTGTAGATAATCATTTAAAGAATCCGGTAATAAATCAAAAGTTTTCTCATTTAAAACCAGGTACAGAATCTTATGAAATATTCAAAACTCATGTGAAAGAATTTTTAGCCGCAGGAACTGGTGGAACAGCACAATATACCGGAAAAGATATGGTAGCAGCGCACACTGGATTTAAAATTACCGGAAAAGAATTTTTGAGCACTACAGATGATGTCCTAATGGCATTGGATAGTCATAACATTGATGAAGAAACTAAAAAAGATATGCTATATATATTGTATTCGATGAAGGATGCAGTAATGGATAAATAATTTTATTGACCAATCTTGATTATGAGCCTTGTTATCTATGATGATAAGGCTTGTTTTTTTTGGTATTGATAAGCCCATTTACAATTGCTCAACAATCAATAGACAAAATATTCGGCGAGAAAAAGTCATTATTGAATAGTATATTTGTTTCTTAATAATAATTTACCACACAATGAAATCCACTTTTTACTATTTCCTTTTAATAACATTAATAATGAGTTGTTCAAAAGACACCAAAACAGAAATGTCTAAACTTTCATCAGAAAATCCATTTAATGTACAACTAAATCAAGCTGTTGATTATGCCAATGTTACTGGAGAGCATATTGAAGAATATGTAAACATTACTATAGCTAATGCTGAACAAGAGATTAATCATATCAAGGAATTAAAAGAAGTCAATTTTAAAAATACTTATGAAATTTATGATTTTGTTTCAAGTGAGTTAAATAAGTCCAGTAATAATGCATTTATGCTGTATTGGGTTTCTACAGATTCGATTACCAGGTCTAAAGGATTGGAAGGATACCAAAAAATTGAAAAATTTTATAATGAAGTTGGATCTGATAAGGATCTGTTCAATCAATTTAAAGCATATAAAAAATCTGATGATTATTCTACATTGAAAGGACATAAAAAACATTTAGTTGATTTTGTTATACAAACTTTTGAGCCATCAGGAGTTAATTTAAATGATGCTGATGTTGAAACTTATAAAAAGCTTTTAGAAGACATAAGCGAGTTGTCCTCACAATATTCAATTAATATGAATACCGCCAATGAAGTATTGGTTTTAAGTGAAGCACAAGCCGAAGGTTTACCAGAAAACTTTAAAGACAAATATAAAACAGAAAGTGGTTACGAAATTCCTGTACAGAGTGCAACAAGAGGCCCAGTAATGAGCAATGCTAAGTCTTCTGCCGTCAGAAAAGAATTTACTGCTAAGTATGCTAATAGAGGAGCAGATAAGAATTTAGTGATTTTAGATTCTTTAGTAAGTAAGCGTTATCAATTGGGTAAATTAATGGGTTACGAATCTTATGCCGCTTATAATTTAGCACCAAAAATGGCCAAGAATCCTGAAACTGTTTGGGAATTTGTAAATAGTTTAGTTGAAAAATCTAAGGACAAAGCAATTAAGGATTTAGAAATCCTAAAAGTTGCTAGGAATAAATACTTAAATACTCCCGAAGATGATAGTAGAGTAAATTCCTGGGATGTATCCTTTTATAATGATCAAATTCTAAAAACAAAGTATAAGGTCGATAATGAAAAAATGCGTGAGTACTTACCTATGCAAGAATGTTTAGCAGGTATGTTTGAATTGTATCAGGAGTTATTAGGTCTGGAATTCAGAAAAATAGAAGATGCTTCTGTTTGGCATGAAGAAGTTGAAACTTACGAGGTGTATGAAGGAGACAAGCTTAAAGGACGTTTTTATTTAGATCTATTTCCGAGACCAAATAAAGAATCTTGGTTCTATGGTGTACCACTGACATATGGTTTAAAAACAAGTAAAGGTTATGAAGTGCCTGTATCTATGCTGTTAGGCAATTTTACTAGGCCAACGGAAAAGTTACCATCCTTATTAAGTAAAAGAGAATTAAATACTCTATTTCATGAATTTGGACATATTGTAGATGGAATGTCATATGAAGGGGATTATAGTATCCAGGCTTATTCTAAAGCAGACTTTGCTGAAGCGATGTCCCAAATATTTGAAAATTGGATTTTGGATTATGACATATTAAGTTCATTTGCTAAACACTATAAAACAGGAGAAGTATTCCCAAAAGATTTATACGACAATATGATGAACGCAAAAAATTTATCTTCGGGAATATATGCACAAGGATCATTAAGAAGTTGTCTATATGATATGAATTTATACGATAATTTTAATCCTGAAAAACCTTTCAATACAGATCAGCTTTGGAGAGATCTAGATGCACAAATGGGATTGGGAAATAGTTATATAGAAGGCACACACCCACAAGCAAGTTGGATTCATATTAATACCCATCCGACATATTATTATGGTTATTTGTGGTCAGAAGTATTTGCTCAGGATATGTTTACAGTTTTTGAAAAAAATGGACTTAGAGATCAGGAAACAGGAATTAGATATAGAAAAATAATACTAGCAAACGGAAGTCAAAGAGATATTCTAGAGGCAGTTGAAGAATTTATAGGGAGACCTTCTAACAATGAGGCCTATATAAAAAGTTTAGGTTTAAAATAAATTTTATTCTGTTTAAAATTGTGCCACAGATAATTAATTATCTGTGATGATAAGGCTCATTTTTTAGTATTGTAAATCCTCTGTATAACTGCTCAACAAAAAATAAACGAACCATTTGGTGGGAAAAGGTCATTTTAGATAATGAGAGTCTTCCTTGAGCTTTTTTCTGGACTTCATGTGAGAAACCATAAGGGCCGCCAATTACGAAAACTAATTGTTTTATTCCGGAGTTCATATGCTTTTGAAGATACAATGCAAACCTTATGGAATCTATTTGTTTTCCATTTTCGTCAAGCAGAATTAAAATATCTGAAGATTTGAGACTTTTTAATATAAGTTCACCTTCTTTTTGTTTTTGCTGATCTTCTGTAAGATTTTTTGTTTTTTTTAGGTCGGGAATCACTTCAAAATTAAAATCAATATAAAACCCAAGTCGTTTTTGATATTCTTCAATTAATACCTGAAGATTTTTATTATCAGTTTTACCTATTGCAAGGAGTTTAATAGTCATTCTCAAAGGTAAAGATTACAATAAAATTTACAAGTAAATTGTGAATAGAATTGAATCGAAAAAAACACAAATCCTAATTCATTTATCATAAATCAATTCTTATTTTAGCAGTAAACAATTTATCCATGATCAGTAAAACCAAATTTAAACACGAAATAGACCTGATAATAGCCAATGCAATTCGTGAAGATGTGGGTGATGGAGACCACAGTTCTATGGCCTGTATTCCAATTAGGGCAAAGGGTAAGGCAAAACTTTTAGTAAAAGACGAAG
>CAVYHG010000026.1:0-105647 GCA_963768245.1 uncultured Flavobacteriaceae bacterium | reverse complement strand
TTTTGGTGTTTTTTAATTTTTTATGAATTTATAAACGTTACCTGAATCGGTTAGTTGGAAAAAATATATTCCGGAATTCAATCGAGAAACATCGATGCTTGTATTTGTTCTTAACTCACCTTCATAAAGTTTATTGCCAAGAACTGAATATATCGAATATCCGGATTCGGTTAAAACTGATACGTCAAACTGTAAAAAGTCTCTTGTGGGATTGGGATATAATCTAAATGTATTAGCCTGAAATTCTTCGGTGCTCAATACAATTTTCTGATTATTGAAGATACTGATCTGATCTTGATTATAAGCTGCGCTTGCAATATCTAAATCACCATCATTATCAAAGTCTTCGACTACAAATTTAAAAGTGTTACTTTGAGTGTCGTCAATGACTTGCTCTGCAGAAAAATTGCCAGATCCATTATTCTTGAACCATACTATGTCATTCCCAACACCATTAGTTCCACTTGAAAGAATAATGTCTTTAAGGCCGTCTCCGCTTATATCAATATCATAAAAAGCGACTGAGGCGGGATTTGCAATTGTTGAAGAAATGATGGTTTCATCGTAAGTATTGGATGCATTCCTATTATAATGCACAAGATCGCCCCAAATGTCCGTAGCCAGGATATCCAATGTGATCCCTTCATTGTTCGAAGCGTCAATATCTTCAAAAGACACATTGAACAGGTAGTCCTTGTCATTAGTTACAGAATTTGTATCCTTTGTAAAAGTCAATCCGGAATTAAAGAAAACTTCAATTACACTTGTATTCATAGCAGGTTCATTATCTCTATTGACAGCGTTAGCAACGACTAGATCAAGGTCACTATCTGTATCAATATCTTTAAGATCGAAACTTCCGGGTTTAACAATCGAATTTATCATAATGTTTTCTGCTCCAAAAGTACCATCACCATTACCTCCAAACCAAACAATTTTGTCCGCATCAAAAGCTGAGACTACAACATCTAAAAAACTATCTCCATTCAATAAAACGACATCAACATCTGTAGCACCATCTATTGCAGAAGCTATGGTTATTTCTGAACCAAATGTACCAGGATTTGCTAAGGAATTGGGATAGAACACTACTTTATCATCAGTAAATGATGACGCCAATATATCAATGGTAGTATCTCCGTTAATGTCGACCAAAACTATATCAATTACTCTACCTAAAGTATTTGTAACAGTTGGTTGCTGTGTAAAATTGCCAAGCCCATCATTTTTGAACCAAAAAATAGCTCCTCCAAGATCTGTGCCTAGAACAATGTCATTAAAACCATCATTATCGATATCGGAAGATGCAATTGGATAGGGTGCATCACCTTCTGCGCCAGTTAATGTTATAGTTTGTGTTTTGTTAAATGTAGTTTGCCCAAGAGCAAATAAACTTATCAAAATCGTTATTGTAGAAAAAATTTTTCTTTTCATACTACAATATACAGTTATTTTAAACTTCCAACCATATCTTCCGGTTTTACCCATTCGTCATAATCTTTAGCGGTTACATATCCGAGATTAATAGCCTCTTCCTTTAATGTAGTGCCATTTTTATGTGCAGTATTGGCAATTTCAGCTGCTTTATAATAACCTATTTTAGTGTTTAATGCGGTAACCAACATTAAAGAATTGTTCAATAATTCCTTAATTACTTCATGATTTGGTTCTATGCCAACTGCACAGTTTATATCAAAACTTACACAAGCATCTCCAATTAATTGAGCTGACTGCAAAAGGTTAGCTGCCATGACTGGCTTAAATACATTTAATTCATAATGTCCTTGCGTTCCTCCAACAGTTACTGCTACATCATTTCCCATAACCTGAGCACAAACCATTGTTAGGGCTTCACATTGGGTTGGATTCACTTTTCCGGGCATAATGGAACTTCCTGGTTCATTAGCAGGAAGAATAATTTCACCAATTCCAGAACGTGGGCCAGAAGCCATCATCCTTATATCGTTTGCAATTTTATTTAAAGACACTGCAAGTTGCTTCAGAGCACCATGGGTTTCAACCAATGCATCATGAGCAGCCAATGCTTCAAATTTATTTTTCGCAGATATAAAAGGTAATCCAGTAAATTCAGCGATAAATTCAGCAACTCGTTTCGAATATCCCTTAGGCGTATTTAAACCCGTTCCAACTGCTGTTCCACCTAAGGCTAATTCACTTAAATGAGGTAAAGTATTCTCTAATGCAACAATCCCATGATCCAGTTGTGACACATAACCGGAAAATTCTTGTCCAAGAGTTAAAGGTGTGGCATCCATTAAATGTGTTCGACCAATCTTCACCACATTTTTAAATTCATCGGATTTCTTTTTTAAGGTATCTCTAAGTTGTCTGACTCCCGGAATCGTAGTTTTCACAACCTTTTCATAAGCAGCAATATGCATTCCCGTTGGGAATGTATCGTTTGAGGATTGCGATTTATTAACATCATCATTAGGTTGAATCGTCTTTTCTCCCTCACCAACAACTTTACCTGCTAATTGATGTGCTCGATTTGCAATGACTTCATTAACATTCATATTACTCTGTGTTCCAGAACCAGTTTGCCATATTACTAATGGAAACTGATCGTCGTGCTTCCCATCCAAAATTTCATCACAAACAGTTGCTATCAAATCGCGCCTTTCTATTGGTAAGACTCCTAATTCACAATTGGTGTATGCCGCTGCTTTTTTTAAGTATGCAAAACCATAGACTATTTCTAAAGGCATAGAAGCAGGTGCTCCTATTTTAAAATTATTTCTTGATCGTTCTGTTTGGGCTCCCCAAAGTTTATCAGCGGGAACTTTAACTTCACCCATTGTATCTTTTTCTATTCTGTAGTCCATTTTTAGTAATGAATTAATTAAGGTGCAAATTTACGACTTTATCAAATTATAGATTCTGATGAATGTTAGTTTTTAAATTAATTTTTTTTGCTGAAGCGTTTTTTTAATTCTGTTATGATTTTTCCAAAATTTTGATTCAATTTTATCAAAAATCTTTTGAAATTCTTGATCTTCAACTACATTATTCCACAAAGGATCTATTTTCAGAAATAGGATGACCCAATAGTGATAATCATCTTCTTGTGAAAATAACTTAAAATGCTCAATAGATTTATCCGTTTGGTTATGATAAGCAAAATACATGGATAATTCCAAATTTTTATAGATGGAGGTATTGTTATCAACATAATTTTTATAGTCTCTAAAGTACTTTTGAGATTCCTCAATAAACCCCATTTCTTTATAAACATAACCGATGTGGGCATCCATATGTTTAAAAATATCCAAATTATATTGTGTTCTTACATCACTGAATTTTTTAAAGTATTTGTATGAGGTTTTAAAATCTCTCATGTAATAGCATATTTTACCCAGTTCTTGTAAAACGTCTAATCGAGTTGTATCCTTTTCTAATGTTTTTATAATAGCATTCTTCGTTTTTTCCAAATCCTTATCTCGAGCATAACCAATATAGGCCTTCACATATTCTGAGAATAAATTATTAGGATTATAATTCAATGATTTATTTACGTATAATTCAGCTTCATCTACAAAACCTGTCTGTATAAAAGCATTGCTAACATGTAAATAATTAAAGCTCATTGTTATAGAATCACTGGCAGCAACATTCAACTGTAATCCTTTTACTGCATTTTGAAGATACTTTTCAGTATTAGGTAAGCAACCCGTGTAGATATCTGATAAGAAATTCATGGCTAGGGCTGAATTAGGATTATATTCAAGTGCTTTTTCTAAATAGGGCACTGCTAATTTACAATCGCCTGAAGTTGTATAGTATAAAGATTTAGCAATTAGGCTTTGAGCTAATTTGTCGTCATAGAAAAGTGCTTTATCAGCATAATAGTTTATTTCATCTTTAAATTTCTTTTCAGATTGGAATGCATCCAAGTAATAATAGGCCATTGCAATCCCAGCATAAGCGCGTGCAAACTTTTCGTCATGTTCTATAGCTTTTTTAAAACTTTCAATTGAGGCTTCTAATCCTTCACCTGTGCCACTGTTAATCTGTTCAAAACCTTTCAGAAAATAGTCGTAAGCAATAAGATCATCGGTAGGAGCCTTATCAATTCTTTTTTCTTCTTCAGGAGTTACAATAACTTGTATTTTATCAGCTATCGTCTTAGCAACTTCTTTTTGCAGGTCAAAAATATCTGAGGTGTTCCGTTCAAACTGTTCCGACCACAAATGTTTATCTGTCTTAGCATCAATTAATTGAATATTCAATAGAATTTTATCATCGATTTTTTGTCCACTACCTTCAACAATGTATCCTACGTTTAATTCATTGGCTATTTCCGGAATGGTCTTGGCACCTTTTCTATACTTTTCAACAGATGTCCTGCTAATAACCCTTAGATCCTCAATTTTTTGAAGGTTATTAAGTACGGATTCCATTAAACCGTTAACTATATAAACATTAGCTATGTCTTCACTATCATTTTTAAATGGTAAGACTGCTATAGATTTTTCTTCACTGGAGATTTTGTTTGATTTAGGAAAAACAACAAAATATAGAACCGAACAGATAATAATCATTAAAAAAACAGAGGCAATTATTGCTATCTTTTTCTTTTTGACGGGTCTTAATACTTGAGTGGACTGGTCGTTTTCTATTTCCATATTCCCAATTTCACCAGGAGGATACCCATAAAAATCTCGAAAACATTTGGTGAAGTAGGAGGTACTTCCAAATCCTACTGCATAAGACACTTCTGAAATATTTACATCAGAATTCTTCAAGAGTTCCATGGCATTTTGCAAACGGATCTGCCTGATAAATTGACTTACAGATAAATTAGTAGCCTTTTTAACTTTACGCAACAAATTGGATCTGCTCATACCAATTTCATTCGCAAGTTCGGTAACACCAAATTGTTCGTTGGATATATTAGCTTCTATTATACCAGTGATCTTGTTAAGGAAATCATTTTCTTTAATAGTTGCATCTGGCATTTTTTGAATAGTTGAATAGTTGAAATTGAAATCAACATTCAAAGATACAAATATTGGATAAAGATTTGTTTTCAAATTTGATTGAAATTGTATGATGACATTAAAGTGTTTCTACTAAAATTAGTAAATAATTCGTCATAATTTATATATATGCGTCATAATTTACAGTGGTTAACTGAAAGTTTAAGATTCTTTCCTTTTTTTTAATACGCAATGCGTCAATGTTTTGTGGACCTTTACACTATCAAAAATTATTGAATAATAAAACAAATAAATTATGAAAACATTTAAAATCAAATCAATTAAAAACTTTGGATATTTAATAATATCTGTAGCCTTATTATCATTCTTTTCATGTCAAGGTCAGAACAAGAATAAAGAAACTGACAAATCGAATGAATCCATTACTGAAACAAAAGTTAATGCGCCAAGTATAGATATTCATGGAGCTGCATTTTTTGGTAATCTAGATGCTGTAAAACATCATATTAAAGCCGGGACAGACCTAAATCAAAAAGATCCTTATGGTTCCACTCCTTTGGTTATTGCGGCAACATTTGGAAAAACCGAAATTGCTAAAGCCTTGATAGATGGAGGTGCAGATCTTCATATCAAGAATAATGAGGGTTCAACACCATTACACATTGCTGCACTTTTCTGCAGAACAGAAATAGTCAAAGCATTGCTTAAGAATGGAGCAGACAAGACTTTGATTAACAACTACGGTTCTACACCTTTGGCCATAGTCTCGTCATCTTTTAAAGAAATAAAACCCGTTTATGACCAACTGAGTAAGGATTTAGGCATTTTAGGTTTAAAATTGGATTACAAACATCTGGAAACAACCAGACCTATTATTGCTGACCTTTTAAAATAGTTCAGCCTCAGAACTTTAATTAATAATTATTTAATATAGACAAATGACAACCACAACCAGAAGATACGATATAGATTGGCTAAGAGTAATTACAATTGGATTGCTGTTAATATATCATGTAGCCATTGTTTTTCAACCTTGGGGTGTTTTTATAGGCTTTATTCAAAGTGAGGAATCTCTCGAAGCTTTGTGGACTCCAATGTCCATGATAAATATATGGAGGATTCCACTTCTTTTCTTTGTCTCTGGTATGGGCGTTTGTTTTGCAATTAAAAGACGCAGTTGGAAACAATTAATACTGGAAAGAACCAGAAGGATTTTATTGCCATTTTTATTTGGAATCGTATTTATAGTGCCAATTCATGTAGTAATGTGGCAATTATATTACAAACAGGACATTAATTTAATGCCACAACAAATGCACTTGTGGTTCTTGAAGAACATATTTATTTATGTCCTGATATTATCTCCTGTATTCTTCTATTTGAGAAAGCACAAGGATGGATTTATTGGTAGATGGTTAAAAAGGCTATTTAAAAACCCATTGGGCTTATTGATAGTTATTGCTGCCTTAGTCGCCGAAGCCATATTAATTAACCCACAAGCATACGAATTATATGCCATGACTACTCACGGATTTGTATTGGGTTTGTTAGCTTTTCTTTTTGGGTTTTTGTTTGTATTGAGCGGTGAGACATTTTGGCCAACTGTATTAAAATGGAGATGGTTATTCTTGATATTGGCATTTAGCATGTATTTGATCAGATTATTTATTTTCGAATTGAAAGTTCCTAATTATTTAATGGGAATAGAATCGCCTCTTTGGATATTCACCATGTTTGGGATGGCTTATAAATATTTAAATCACCCAAGTAAAAGTTTGACCTATTTGAGTCAGGGAGCTTATCCGATCTATATTGTTCATATGATATTTATATACTTAGGCTCAATACTTATTTTACCTTTGAATATCCCAGTATTCTTAAAATTTATTTTGCTAACCGGATTTACATTTGCTGGAAGTTTGGGTTTATATGACCTTGTATTAAGAAGAATTGCTTTTTTAAGACCATTATTTGGATTAAAAAGCAAACCCAAAATAAAAGTTGATCCTGTAATTAAAAGCTCATGACATAAATCATTGGTTGAAACTTGATCATTGAATATCTTAATTGATTAAATCAAAATTCAAAAATTATGGAAATCAAATCAAACTATAAAAGTTCCTGGTCAGTTGGTGGTATGACCATGGTCGGAGTTGGAGTAGGACTCATTTTTGTGCAGACTTCAGCAATTCTTATGGCAGCTTCAATTTTGATAGGAATTGGAATTGGTTTGGTAATTGCTTCAATTATTTCAAGGAATTAGTACTATGATTCGATTTTTTAGACAGATTAGAAGACAATTTATTTCGCAAAGTAAGTTCGGTAAATATTTTCTCTATGCCATAGGTGAAATAGTTTTAGTTGTAATAGGAATTTTAATTGCACTACAAATTAACAATTGGAATAATAGACAAATTTTGGATAGAAGTGAGATAAAATCTTACCAAAATATTAAACAGCAACTTCTTGAGGATAAAACAGAACTTAATGAAGTTAAAGCCTTTAATAATTATCAATCCAAAATCTTTGAATATGCCAATAATATAATTGAACAAAAAGATTACAGCCTTCAGGATTCTTTGGCACCTTGTTTAATGAGTCTGGCATGGTTCTCGGATTTTCACAGAAGTGGAAAAATTTATGAAACATTGGTTAATAATGGAGATATAAAATTGATGAATAACGACTCTATACCAATCAAATTGCAAAAACTTGAAATGACTTATATTTTTGCCAATAAATTAGAGGATACACATTGGGAAATGATCAATTATAGTGTTTCGAAAGAGCTGAGGGGAATTATAAATTATGCAACGAGAAAACCTGTAAAACCAGAAAAACTATATACGGTAGAGATGCAAAATCAACTTGTTACAAGCATGTATTTAATGACAGAAAAGGATAAGGTATATGCTAAAGGATTAAAGGAGATAGATGGTCTTATTAAATTACTGAACAGTGAATTAGAACAGAATTAGAAATATGAGTTTATCGAAATCTAAAATTAATATAGCAAAGAAAACCTTCCGTGAAAAAGGAACCTGCTCACAAACTTTTGCACATTTATTAAACACTGAGTTTAAAAATAATTTGGAAGATGAAGAGCGAGCTACAGATCCATTAGCTGGCGGAATCATGAGAAAAGGTCATCAATGCGGAATGCTTTGGGGATCTGCACTTGCAATAGGAGCAAAGTCTTATCGTAGTACCAAGGATGTTCATAAGGCATCTGCTCTAGCAATTTTGACAACTCAAAAAATGATGGGATCCTTTATCGAAAAAACTAATACAGTCAGTTGCAAAGAAATTACAGGTTGTAGCATGGATAACTTCTTCGGAATGACAACATATATGATAAAAGTTTTACTTCAAGGTATGAACAACAGTACCTGCTTTAATTTAGCGGAAGATTGGTATCCAGAAGCCATAAAATCAAGTAACGAAGGTGTATCACAGAACCTGGAAGCATTACCTGATCAAACGGTTAATTGTGCTTCAGAAGTTGTTAAAAGAATGGGAGGAACTGAAAAAGAAATGGCTATGGTGGCGGGATTTGCAGGAGGTATGGGATTGAGTGGTAATGGTTGTGGTGCTTTGAGCGCAGCTATTTGGAAACGCTCACTGGAATGGGTGAAAGAGAATCCTGGAAAATCGGCCTTTGGTAATAAACCTGCTAAAAACATATTAACAAAGTTCAAAAAAATATCCAATTCTGAAATGGTTTGTTCGAAAATTTGTGGTCGTACTTTCGAAACTGTTGAGGATCATTCTGACTTTATAAATAGAGGAGGTTGTGATAAATTGATTGAAGGATTGAGTCAACCTTAAAACTAAGTACACTTGAAATTATTAAGATTTAGGCAAGATTAAAATATATTTGTAAATTGTAAATGATTGACTTACTGTATTAATTGTTAATATTCTAAAAATTAATTGTCATGACATTACTAAACAAAAGGCTTGGTTTCATTATTATATCAATAGTTGCTTTATTGAGTATACCTTTAATTGCTATGCAATTCACTACACAGGTAAATTGGTCGCCTCTGGATTTTGTAGTAATGGGTTTGCTACTTCTCACAGTTGGTTTGGTAATCGAGCTTGTATTGAGAATAGTTAGAAAAAAGGAACATCGAATTCTTTTAATAATTACTTCTTTATTCGCGTTCTTATTAGTTTGGGCAGAACTTGCGGTTGGAATTTTCGGAACTCCTTTTGCAGGTAGTTAATTTTTTAAATATAATCTGTTAATTAACCAGTTAATAATTCTTTATAACACTATTGTATAAAAAAATGCTTTGTTTTATATTTGCACAACTTTAAAGAGTTACCACATGTTCGAATTTGATCAATATTTAGGATTTTTAGCGTTTTTAACCATATTAACTATCGGGTTTTGGTTAATGATATTTTTAATAACCTTTGTAGTTCCTTATTGGATAGGTGGTAATTTAATGGAAATGTATAAAGAAAAGAAAGCAGCAAAAAAAGCTGCCAGAGAAGCGGCATCACATTAAGTCAATTAATAGACTAAATAAAAAAAGGAAGCTAATTGGCTTCCTTTTTTTTATCATAATTTTTTCTAAGGTGTGAATTCTACATCATCATCACCACCATTCATACCTCTCTCACCATTTCTTTTCTTCTTCTGGTTAAACCTATATGTAAAAGATAGATTAAATGTACGTTCTCTCCATTGAAATTCACTGGTCCCCTGAAAAGTAGGAGTAAAGGACTCACTTCTTCGTTTCCTTATGTTAAACACATCACTCACTCTAAAGGCTAAAGAGGCTTTATCTTTAAACAGATCTTTACTGAATGCTACATCAGTGGAGAAGATACCTTTATTTCTGTTTTGCGCTGTTTCACTTGGACCTCTGTAAAATAGTCTGGTTTGCCAATCTATATCTGCTGGTAAGGTGTATTTAGCATTCAATCGAGCAAACCAACTAAAGTTTTCTGCATCTAAAACTTCCCCTTCAAAAGATCCTTTTGTAATCGATTGAAACAAGTTGATGTTTCCATTTAAATTAAATTTCCTTCCTGGTCTGTATGTAATAGTAATTTCTCCTCCATAACGTTCGTTAGTCGCTAAATTTACTGGTCCTCTTGCAATTACAGGAGTAAGGTCATATAATGCGTTTAATGAATCATAATCCGGATCGCTCAGATTCACAGTTTGATTGGTCTCAAAAATGTAAAAATCATCAGTTGTTCTCGATATAAAAGAGAATACGTCTGTAGCACGTTGATAGTAAACAGAGCCATTTAAAGTAACCTTACCAAGTCTGTTTAGATATCCAATGTCAAACGCATCAGAAATACTTGGGTCTAGATCTGGACTTCCCTGAAAAAGATTGGTGGCACTGCTACGAGAAGGAAATGGGTTAATAAATCTTGAACGTGGTCTGCGAATTCGTCTGTTATATCCAAAAGTAATGCTTTCATCTTCGGAAAAGGCATAACCCAAATTAACCGTTGGGAAGAACTGTGCATAAGCTTTCTTATTAAAATCTCCACTAGTTACCTGATCAATGGTTATTCTTGTTGATTCCATACGTAAACCAAGTAAATATGAGAATTTATCACCCAGTTTATTTCCATATTGCGTATAAAAGGCATTGACATATTGTTTGAAATCCAGATTATTGCTCAAGCCTGTATTATTAATAAAGGTATTCGTTTCTTCATCAAATTGTTCTACCAAATAATCTGTATTTAAATTTAAGAACTCACCTCGATAGCCTAATTCAAACTGACCATTTTCACCTATTGGTTCTACATAATCGGTTTGCAAAAACATGCGTTCTTGGTTTTCATCTACGACGACATTTTCTACATCAATACCATTCTGGTTGATTAATGAGGCTTCTGTTTCGTTACTATCTTCATATTGAAATGCAAACGTAAGTTTATGTTGACTATTTCCTTTGAATTGTTTATCGTAGTTGAAAGAGTATTGTATTGTTTTGTCATCTTCAAATTCAGGATCGAGCCTTGTAGTTCTCTCTAAAAGCGCACCACTCGCATCTAATTCATCTATTAAGTTTACAGTATTTCTTTCGTTATCGCTATCTCTGTATACAAACGATGTTGTTATAGACGATGAGTTATTCACATACCATTCAACACCAAAATTAGTATTCAACCCTTTTCTAATTCTATCAAACTCACGATCTTCTCTTAAAAATGTACTTGGATCATCTCCATTAAAATACTCAGTCTCAGTAAATGAATTTCCTGGAACTTCCCTGTAGTTATAGCCAGTGGTATTAAAAAAATTAAGATCTCCAGTTCTGTAATTTATATTTCCGGATACACCTGCTTGAAAAGGAAATCCTGTATTAAGTGTGATTGCACCATTTAAGCCTTGCAATTTACTTCTTCGGAGAATAATATTTAAAATTCCAGCTGTTCCTTCAGCATCATAACGTGCTGATGGAGAGGTAATAACTTCAACACGCTCGATGGACTCTGCTGGTAATTGGCGTAATGCATCAGTTGAATTTAGTCCTACCAATCCTGAAGGTTTTCCATTTATAAGAATTCTGACATCATCATTTCCACGTAGAGATACATTCCCTTCGACATCAACAGACACTGAAGGGACGTTATCTAATACATCGCTCACTGTTCCACCTCGAACAGTTAGATCTTGACCAACGTTGTATATTTTTTTGTCGAGTTTTATTTCAACAGTCGTTCGTTCTGCAATTATTTCTACTTCTCCCAGGGATTGAAAATCAATCTCCATGGTAATGACACCAAAATCCTGATCAGAGTCTATTATTTGATTGTTGAGTCTGTAAGTTTTATAAGAGATGTATTCAACTACAATATTGTATGTGTCGTCCTTTAATTTAATTTCGAATTTCCCAGATTGATCAGTAATACATCCGTCTACCAAAGTATTTTCCTTGACACTCCAAAAAGATACTGTTGCATATTCTAAAGGATAGCCATTATCCTTGTCAATTACCTGACCGGAGATTACTCTCTTTCTAAAATCACTGGGATCGGGATCTGCAAATGAGAAATGAGATGTTAACATTGCAATTAATACAGCAACTAAATATTTCTTCATGTTCGGTTTATGAATAAGACCGCAAAAGTAATAGAAGGTTTAATATCTTGTAGTTAATTTCTTGTTAAATGATTATTCAATATCATTAAACAAATAAATTATAATATTTCTGCAATTTTTATTGGAGGTCTACCTATTACAGCATTGTTCCCGTTTGTGACTATTGGTCTTTCAATTAACTTAGGGTATTTAACCATAGCGCTGATTATTTCATCATCGGACAAATCTTTATTTTTAAATTGTTCTTTCCAGATCGCTTCATTTTTTCTGACCAGCTCTAAAGGAGAGATTTTTAATAATTCTAATGATTTGTTTTAATTCAGCTTTTGTTGGTATATCTTCCAGATATTTTACAATCTCAAATGGTTTGCCTGAATCTTCCAATATTTGCAGTCCTTCACGAGATTTTCGGCACCTGTTGTTATGATATATTTTTATCATTTATATGTATGTTATAGGGTTCTAATTGATGGATTAATTCAATTGGGCTATTAAAATGAATCCCATTAATACCACAATCTTTAGCCGCCTCAACATTTCTAAGGTTATCATCTATAAAGATGCTTTTTGTTGGATTTAGCTGAAAGCGATTTAATGTTATTTCGTAAATCTCTTTAAATGGTTTTCTTGTTCTTTCCTCACCAGAAACTACAATACCTTCGAACCATTGCAGAAAATCAAATTTCTTCAACGCCTTAGGAAAAGTTTCATGACTCCAATTGGTTAAGGCGACTATCTTATAGTTTGAAGATTTAATAAGTCTTTCTAGAATATCAACTGTTTCTGAAATCGATTCGCCTAGCATATCATCCCAACGGCCATAGAACATTCTTATTAGTTCTTCATGTTCAGGAAAAAGAGCAACTCTTTCTTCAGTTGCTTTTTCCATTGGGTATCCAGCATCTTGATTCTCATTCCAGTCATGAGTGCAAATATTATCAAAAAACCATTGCATTTTTTGTCTGTCTCCTTTAAATACATCTAAATACACATATTCCGGGTTCCAATCAATTAGAACGCCTCCAAGGTCAAATATTATACTATCAATTTTTTTCATTTATAAGGATTGATTGTCTTCTGTTTTTTGTCCCATCATCATTAAATAAGCTTTTAAAAACGCCTCAATATTTCCATCCATAACCGCATCTACATTTCCGGTTTCATGACCTGTTCTAACATCTTTTACCAATTTGTAAGGATGCATCACATAATTACGGATCTGACTTCCCCATTCAATTTTCATCTTACCAGCTTCAATATCATCTCGCTGTGAAAGTTGTTTTTGCAATTCAATTTCATATAATTGCGACTTTAGCATCTGTAGAGCACGAGCTCTGTTATCATGCTGAGACCTTGTCTCTGAGCAAGATATCTGAATTCCTGTTGGTTTATGCGTTAACTGCACTTTAGTTTCAACCTTATTCACATTCTGACCTCCAGCACCACTGGAACGAGCAGTCGTAATTTCAATATCTGCCGGATTAATATCTATTTCTATGGTATCATCAACTAAAGGATAGACATATACAGAGGCAAAACTTGTATGTCGTTTTGCATTACTATCAAAAGGAGAAATTCGCACCAATCTGTGAACACCATTTTCACCTTTTAACCAACCAAATGCAAAATCACCTTCAATCTCCAGAGTAACTGTTTTAATTCCTGCTACATCACCTTCCTGAAAGTTTAGTTCTTTGACTTTAAATCCAGATCTTTTCGGCATACATTAAATACATACGCATAAGCATTTGAGCCCAATCGCAGCTTTCTGTTCCACCAGCGCCTGCGGTAATCTGCAAAACAGCACTTAGACTATCGGCTTCATCAGAAAGCATATTTCTAAATTCAACATCCTCGATTAAAGTAATGGATTTGTTGTATTGGTTTTCAACTTCTTTATCAGTGTATTCACCTTCTTTATTGAATTCATATAGTATTTCTAATTCGTCAACTAGATTTTTGGCAGTATTGTAATCTTTAACCCATTTTTTCTTAACACGGATCTCTTTCATGATCTTTTCCGCTTCTTTGGAGTCGTTCCAAAAATCAGGGTTGAAGGTTTTTTCTTCTTCGTTCTGAATTTCTATAAGTTTGGCATCTATGTCAAAGATACCTCCTCAACGCTCCGAGGCGTTCAATAAGATCTTTAATTTGATCTGATGTAATCATATAAAGTTATTTATCACAAAATTAAAATTTAAACTGTGCTAATAAAATAAATCTTTACTTAATTTTATACTATAATAATCCAAATAATTATTTATGATAATTGATCTTAGAAGTGATACAGTTACAAAGCCTTCAAAAGGCATGTTAGAAGCCATGATGAATGCCAAAGTCGGAGATGATGTATTTAGAGAAGATGAAACCGTTAATTTACTGGAAGAACGACTTGCTAACATGTTTGGTAAGAGTCACGCGTTGTTTTTTCCAAGTGGAACTATGGCAAATCAAACGGCTTTAAAACTCCATACGAATCCAGGGGAACAGGTAATTTGCGATAAATATGCACATATTTATAATTATGAAGCAGGTGGAGCTTCTTTTAATAGTGGCATTTCATGTAAATTAATTGATGGAAATCGTGGTATGTTTACCGCAGAACAAGTTGTTGAATCGATTAATCCAAACGATTATTATTATGCTTTAACTTCACTGGTTGAAATTGAAAATACAACCAATAAAGGAGGAGGAGCATGTTGGGATTTTAATGAAATATTAAAAATAAGAGAGGTTTGTAATGAACACAGCTTAGGTCTTCATCTGGATGGAGCAAGAATTTGGAATGCTCTAGTTGAGAAAAAAGAATCGACCAAACAATATGGAGATGTGTTCGACACAATATCGGTATGTTTAAGCAAAGGTTTAGGTTGTCCTGTTGGATCTGTTTTAGTAGGAGATGAAAGACTGATGAAAAATGCCATTAGAATTAGAAAAGTTTTAGGTGGAAATATGCGACAAGTAGGTTATTTAGCAGCTGCCGGATTATATGCTCTGGACAATAATATAGATAGATTGAAAGAGGATCATAGAAAAGCAAAGGAAATCGAAAGCATGTTAAAGACTTTATCATGGGTAGAAAATGTAGAACCTGTTGAAACGAACATAATTGTCTTTGAATTAAATAAAGATGTTAATGAGCATGTATTTATTGAGGAATTATTGAAAAAAAACGTAAAAATCATTGGTATGGGAGGTGGAAAACTTCGTATTGTAACACATTTGGATTACTCAGATAAAATGCATGATCAATTCATTAGTATTCTTGGAACTGTTTCATTTCGATAAAGAGCGAATATTCTTTCAAAGTTAAATAATATTTATTTTCTAAAGTATTTTACCGAATATAACTAGCACTTTATCGAAAGATGAACTTTTTATATTCCAAATAAATGTTCAATCTTCTGCCCTCACAGGTATGTTTGCATTATTAATTAATTTATTTAACAATTTAAAATTATCACAATGAAAAAATTATTATTCAGCTGCCTTGCTTTAGTCATATCCACTATGGCTTTAGCGCAAGATCTACCAACAAACCCTGAGCCAGGAAAGTGCTATGTCCGTTGCGTTACTCCAGATGTTTGGACAAACCAAGATGTGACCGTACAAGTGTCACCAGCTTACAAAAAAATTAAAACAATCCCTGCAACTTATTCTACAGAAAATGAAGTTGTTGTTGTTCAAGCTGCCGCTCAAGAATTAGCTGTAGTTCCTGCTCGATACGAAACTCAGAATTTTGATGTTGTCGTTAAAGAAGCAAGCCAGAGATTAGAAAAAATCCCGGCTACAACTTCTTACGAGCAAGAAACAGTAGTAGTTCAGGAAGCTAGTCAGAGATTAGAAGTTGTACCTGCAGTTTACGAAACTCAAAGTTTTGAGGTGGTTATTCAGCCTGCGACTAAAAAAGTAGTAGTAGTACCTGCAAAATATGAAACTCAGAATTTCGAAGTTGTGGTTAAAGATGCGAGTCAACGCTTAGAGGTTATTCCAGCTAAATGGGGAACTGAAACATTATCTTATAAAAAGCAAGAGTTTGGTTCTACATTAAAAGTTGTACCAGCTAAATTTGCTCAAGGATACCAAACTGTTGAGGTTAAACCAGCAAGTGCTAAATGGGAAATGAGTGATACTCCAGCTGCTGAATGTGCTTCAAGTGATCCTAATGACTGTAGATACTGGTGTTACAAAAATGTACCAGCACAAAACATCACTATTAACACTTCAGAATTAGCTTCAGATGCACAAGTAATCAAAACTCCTGGTTGTGATCAAGCAGGTGGTGGAAGTAGTTCAGATTGTGGAATGGGAACTTATACAAGAAAAGTTGTTCAAACTCCAGCTTCAACTCGAGTAATTGACATTCCTGCTGTTACAAAATCAGTTAAGAAAACTGTAATGGTAACTCCTCCAACTACTAGAGTTGTAGATGTACCTGCTGTAACAAAAACAATGAATCGTACAGTAATGGTGAAACCACCTACTACGAGAGTAATTGATATTCCTGCAGTAACTAAAACTATTAAAAGAACTGTTATTTCTCCTGAGTCTACAAGAGTAGTTGATATTCCTGCAGTAACTCAAACAATGAAAAGAACAGTTATGGCAACTCCTCCAACTACCAGAGTAATTGATATTGCTCAAAAAACAGCTACTTTAAAGAAAACTGTTTTAGCATCGGATGCACGAGTTGATGAAACTACTGTACCTGCTGTAACAAAAACT
Organism: uncultured Flavobacteriaceae bacterium; assembly: GCA_963768245.1. GTDB lineage: Bacteria > Bacteroidota > Bacteroidia > Flavobacteriales > Flavobacteriaceae > Site-B1. The sequence continues at coordinate 88,877 of CAVYHG010000026.1, read as the reverse complement.
GTTACTAAAGAAGTATTGACTAAGAAAGGTGGTTTAACAACTTGGAAAGAAGTTGATTGTAAATTAGTAGAGTATAACGATCTTAACATAAACTGGGATTTAGGTTCTGCTACTTTAACAAATGCTGCAAAAGCAGAAATAGATTCAAAATTATTATCTGTTGTAAAAGACGGTGTATCTGTCGAGATAGCTTCGCACACAGATTCAAGAGGATCTAGAGACAGCAACAGAGCTTTATCAGAAAGAAGAGCTCAGGCTGTTACTAACTACCTAATATCTAAAGGTGTAAATTCAAGTAGAATTGTATCTAATGGGTATGGTGAATCTAGATTAGTTAACAGATGTGCTGATGGTGTATCTTGTACTGAAATGGAACACAGAGCAAATAGAAGAACTCAATTTAGAGTAATAAATCAATAATAACAAGTTGATTAAAAAAAAGGGAAGCTAATAGCTTCCCTTTTTTTATTTAAATAAATCCAATCCAGGAATATTAGGCATTCCTTCCTTGGCAACCGCAGATAATTCTGCTTCACTTATCGCCGAAGCTTTGGAAATTGCCTTATTAAGTGTGATAACCAAGAAATCTTCCAGTTGTTCTTTATCAACAAGCAAATCATCATTAATCTCAATCGATCTTATTTCTCGATTAGCTGTGAGTGTAATTTTTAATTTACCGTCAGCACTTTGCTCATCAATTAAAACAGAATCCAGTCTTTCTTTTGTTTCTTCTACTTTCTTCTGAGTCTCTTTAATTTTACCCATCATTCCCATTAGGTCTCCAAACATAATTTATAAGTTTAAAATTGAGCGACAAAACTATTAAATTTTATACTTTTACAACTTCATTTCAAATAAATAAATTAGACTTCAGTTGAATAAAAACCTAATTGTTCCAAAGGCAAAGAAGATTCCAAAGAAATTAGTTATTCATGGAGATGAAAGAATTGACAATTACTTTTGGTTAAATGAAAGGGATAATAAAGAGGTAATAGATTATCTAAAAGCTGAGAATAATTACACAAATGGGATAATGAAACATACTAAAAAGTTTCAGGAGGATTTATTTGTGGAGATGAAAAGCCGCATAAAAGAAGATGATAGTTCTGTTCCTTATAAGCTAAACGGTTATTGGTATATAACCAAATATAAAAAAGGAAATGATTATCCCATTTATACCAGAAAAAAAGGGTCGCTTAATGCAAAAGAAGAATTACTATTTGATTGCAATGAAATGGCAAAAGGGCATTCCTATTTTAAACTAGGTGGTATTAGTATAAGCCCTGATAATGCATTGGCCTGTTTTTCGGTAGATACCGTTAGTCGCAGGCAGTATACGTTAAAATTTAAAAATTTAACTACTGGGGAAATTTATAGTGAAGAAATCAAGAACACAACGGGAACTTCTACCTGGGCCAACGATAACCGCACTTTGTTTTACAGTAGAAAAGATGAAATAACTTTAAGATCTGATAGAATCTATAAGCATCATTTTGGGGAGGATGATAAAGATGATACCTTAGTCTATCATGAAAAGGATGATACTTTTAATACCTTCGTATACAAAACAAAATCTAGAAAATATTTGGTGATTGGGTCGACAAGTACCTTAACTTCAGAATACAGAATACTATCATCAGATGACCCTGATGGCGAATTTAAATTATTCAATCCGCGTGAACGAAAATTAGAATATTCCATCACGCATTATAATGACCATTTTTATATCCTGACGAATAAAGATGATGCTACAAATTTTAAAATAATGAAAACTCCCCAAGGCAGGACTTCATTAGAAAACTGGATAGACGTAATTCCTCATAGAAATGAAGTTTTAATTGAAGATATAGAGATTTTTCATGATTTTATGGTGCTAAGTGAACGAAAAAATGGTTTAAGCAAAATAAGAGTTCTAAGCTGGGATAAAGAAGAGGATTTCTACATACCATTTAAAAGTGAAACATATACTGCACATATAGGAAACAACCCGGAATTTGATAGTAGTATATTACGATATAATTATAATTCATTAACAACACCCAGTTCTGTAATTGACTTTAATTTTAAATCCAAGACAAAAAAAGTAATGAAAGAACATGAGGTTTTGGATAAAAACTTCAAAAAAGAAAATTATCACTCGGATAGAATTTGGGCAACCTCCAGAGATGGTGTTAAAATTCCGATCTCTTTAGTTTATAAAAACAATATTAAACTGGATGGTAATAATCCATTGTTGCTATATGCATACGGTTCATACGGATCGACGGTCGATCCTTACTTTTCTTCAATAAGGTTAAGTTTGCTTAATAGAGGCTTTATTTTTGCTATAGCTCATGTAAGAGGTGGAGAATACTTAGGAAGGGAATGGTATGAAAAAGGAAAATTGGTTTACAAGAAAAATACGTTTAATGATTTTATAGATTGTTCTCAGTTTTTAATCGATGAGAAATTTACAAGCAACAATCATTTATACGCTTCAGGAGGATCTGCAGGTGGTTTGTTAATGGGTGTAGTACTAAATGAGGCGTCTGATTTATTTAATGGAATTATTGCAGCTGTACCTTTTGTTGATGTAGTTACAACCATGCTAGACGAAAGCATACCATTAACAACAGGAGAATATGATGAATGGGGTAATCCAAATACGGAAGATGACTATAATTACATCAAGTCTTATTCGCCTTATGATAATGTCAAAAAACAGAATTACACAAACTTATTAGTCACAACAGGACTTCATGATTCTCAGGTTCAGTATTGGGAACCAGCTAAGTGGGTAGCCAAGCTAAGAGATCATAAAACAGATTCGAATAAGTTGATTTTTTATATAGATATGAACACTGGACATGGAGGTGCTTCTGGAAGATTTGAAAGTTTAAAAGAAGTGGCTTTAGAGTATGTTTTTTTACTAGACTTGGAAGGAATTAGTGAATAAATAAAAAAAATGATTATTTTTGTCAGGTTTTAGGTTCATTTTATTTAAAAATTAAAATGGCTTGTAAATAGCATTTATGGAACACAACCCAAAAGTAGTAAATAGCGTGTTAGACCTTATAGGAAATACACCTCTTATTAAACTTAACAAAATAACAAAGAACTTAAAAGGGAATTACTTTAGTAAATCAGAAGCTTTTAATCCCGGACACTCCTCAAAAGATCGTATTGCACTTTACATTATCGAAGAAGCAGAAAAACGTGGTATTTTAAAACCAGGAGATACGATTATTGAGACAACATCCGGTAATACTGGTTTCAGTATAGCGATGGTAAGTATAATAAAAGGATATCAATGTATTCTGGCAGTTTCGTCAAAATCTTCTGCAGACAAGATAGATATGTTAAAGACAATGGGAGCTAAAGTTTATGTATGTCCTGCACATGTTAGTGCCGATGACCCAAGGTCTTATTATGAAGTCGCAAAGCGTTTACACGATGAAATAAAAGGATCTGTCTATATAAATCAATATTTCAATGAATTGAATATAGCTGCCCATTATTCGACTACTGGTCCAGAAATTTGGGATCAAACTGGCGGAAAAATCACTCATTTGGTAGCTTGTAGCGGAACCGGTGGAACTATTTCTGGGATAGCGAGATATTTAAAAGAACAAAATCCAAATGTCAAGATCGTAGGAGTAGATGCTTACGGATCCGTTATAAAAAAGTATCATGAAACGAAGGAGTTTGATGAAAAGGAAATATACCCTTATCGAATTGAAGGTTTAGGAAAAAACTTAATTCCGACAGCTACCGATTTTGATGTCATTGATATTTTTGTAAAAGTAAGTGATGAAGAAAGTGCTCATATGGCAAGAGAAATTGCCAAAACTGAAGGACAATTCGTTGGGTACACTTCAGGTGCTGCGATGCAGGCAGTCAAGCAACTTAGTGAAGAAGGGGAGTTCAGGAATTCAGATAATATTGTTGTTGTATTTCCTGACCATGGTTCGAGATATATGAGCAAGGTTTACAGTGATAAATGGATGAATGAACAAGGCTTTTTTGATAGTGTGAAGACTGAAGCAGCCGAAAGTATAGAATATATAAAATAAACTAACTACCAATAAATAGATGAAAATGGTGATTAATTTTAAATTGGTCACCATTTTTGATTAATATAGTTTGAGATTCCTCTCTAAAAAAATATTATGCCATCATAATATAAATCATTAATTTTGTCGGACTAACTAAGAACTAAATTTTTTGATGAAGGATTTATTCGAGAAAATCTATAAGGACAAAGGTCCTTTAGGTAAATGGGCATCGCATGCCGAAGGATATTTTGTGTTTCCTAAGTTGGAAGGAGAAATTTCTAATAGAATGAAATTTCAGGGAAAAGACGTTATTACATGGAGTATAAACGATTATTTAGGATTGGCAAATCACCCAGAAGTACGAAAAGTAGATGCCGAAGCTGCTAAACAATATGGCTCGGCTTATCCAATGGGAGCCAGAATGATGTCAGGTCATACAGATCTTCACGAAAAACTACAGACTGAGTTGGCTGCCTTTGTAAATAAAGAAGCAGCCTATTTACTAAACTTTGGTTATCAAGGTATTTTATCCACGATCGATGCATTAGTAGCCAAGGACGATATCATAGTATATGATGTAGATGCACATGCCTGTATTATAGATGGTGTTAGGCTTCATATGGGCAAAAGGTTTACATATAAGCATAATGATATTGAAAGTTTAGAAAAGAACCTGGACAGAGCAACAAAAATGGCTCAACAGACAGGAGGAGGTATTCTTGTAATTTCTGAAGGAGTATTTGGAATGAGAGGCGAGCAAGGACGATTGAAGGAAATTGTTGAGCTTAAGAAAAAATATAATTTCAGATTTTTAGTTGATGATGCTCATGGTTTTGGAACTTTAGGAAAAACAGGTGCTGGAGCAGGAGAGGAACAAGGTGTTCAGGATGGAATAGATGTCTATTTCGCAACATTTGCAAAATCTATGGCCAGTACTGGAGCATTTATTGCTGCAGATCAGGAAATTATAGATTATTTGAAGTATAATTTACGATCTCAGATGTTTGCAAAATCCTTGCAAATGCAATTAGTAGTTGGCGCATTAAAACGACTGGATATGCTAAGAACGATGCCAGAACTTAAGCAAAAACTCTGGGAGAATGTAAATGCATTGCAATCTGGATTAAAAAAGAGGGGATTTGATATCGGAACAACTCAAAGTTGTGTAACTCCGGTTTACTTAAAAGGAAGTATTCCAGAAGCTATGGCACTGGTTAAGGATCTAAGAGAAAACTATGGAATATTTTGTTCTATAGTCGTTTATCCTGTAATTCCTAAAGGCTTAATTTTATTAAGGTTAATACCCACTGCTACCCATACATTAGAAGATGTAACAGAAACTCTAAATGCTTTCGATGCTATTAGAGATAGGTTGAATAATGGCACATATAAGAGGCTCTCTGCCGCTGTTATGGCTGCCATGGAAGATAAATAGTTATAACTTCTTTATAAAAAAATTAAAGCCACTAAAATGTGGCTTTTTTTTTATATCTTTTTTCTGTAGGTTTTTCTTCGTTTTACAACAACAGGATCAAAGTGTTTCCAGATTTTATGAATAGCTTCATTATCTTCTAATTCAGGTGTTCTATAACAATTTATAATTCCTTTTTCAGTAAAAATTTCGTAATATTCATTGAAAATTACAGCATGAACTCCTTTGTTCTGGTATTCTGGATCCACACCAATTAAATAGAATACGACGTCTTTACTGTGTTTTTTAGCATTTAATATCTTTAAAAATCCAAACGGGAATAATTTACCGTTTATTTTTTGTAAAGCCTCAGCAAATCGAGGTAATACAATGGCAAAAGCAACTAATTTATCATTTTCATCAACAACGAACTTTATATATTCGGGATTCACAAAACTGATGAACTTCTTTTTAAAATAATCCTTCTGAATATCTGTAATTTCAACAAAAGAGGAAAGAGAAGAATAAGACCTATTAAACAAGTCGAACATCTTATCTGCATAAGGCATAACGTCTTTGGTTTTATGAAACTTTAGTGCCTTTAATTTGTAACGCCTTTTTATGAGTTCCTGAGCCTTAAAAAAAGACTCTTTAGTTACATTGGCAAATGGAAATCTACTTTCGGAATAGGACTTTTCCACTTTAAAACCATGAGCCTCATAATGCTTGACATAGTAAGGATAATTATACCAGGTTATCATATTACTTACATCATCAAAACCTTCTGACATGACACCGACCTTATCCAAATTAGAAAAACCGACGGGACCTTCACAGTATTCTAAATTATGTTCTTTACCTATTTCTGAAACTTTATCAAGTAAGATTTTACTAACTTCCAGATCATCAATAAAATCGAACCAACCAAACCTCATTTTCTTTTGATTTTGATTCTTGACCTCCAGCCAGTTAATAATAGCGACAACACGTCCAACGATCATATTATTTTTATAAGCAAGAAAATATCGAGCATCGGCATCTTTAAATACAGGATTTTCCTTTTTATCAAAGGTTTTTATTTCCTGGCTAATTATTGGTGGAACCCAGTATTTCGAATCTTTAAATAATTTGAAAGGAAACTTAACAAAATTCTTTAAGTCTTTTTTGGAATGGATTTCTTTTATTGAGATCATCAAGACAGTTATAGTTATTTAACAATTTCTTTATCCTTATGAAAATCAAATCGATAAGAAGCCCCAAAATTAACACTAAATACAGAAGGTGTGTCCTTGGTATTGAAGGTCAAAGCTGTATCTAACTGAAAATTCTTGTTCCACAGATATGCTCCACCGAATCTAAATAAATTATCCGCATAAATATCATTATCTATTCCTTGGGCTTCTGCAAAAACGACCCATTGTTCATTTATGGATTTTGTTAAAGTAAGGATGTAATTAAATTCAGGATAATCTGTGGTAAATCTGTTATAAACAAAGTTCATAACATATACCCATCCTCCCGAAAAATTATTTTGAGTGGCTATGAGGACTTTCGGACTAAATCCTTCAACTCCAGGTCCTAAATACGGATTTTCCTTTGTGTCAAAATTGGCACCACCATAAACTGCAACTGCTGGAATCAACGATTTAATCTTAAAACCTCTATTGGCTTTCCAACTATATAGATTGGGCTTCCCATCATCGTTTTTATATGGATCATACAGCAGATATTGAGCACCAATGGTGAAACTTTTGAAATTACTTCGCTTGTTTTCATTCGATATTACCGAGCGATTATCAGTAAATGTGTCATTTTGATAAGTTCCCTGAACATTTAATTCCAACTGCTCAAGTAATAACCCATATCTTACTTTGAAGTCTGCTCCAAAACCGGAAACTTCATTCTGTAACGGTGTATGTTCTTCTTTTAAAATATAAGGGCCTGCTTCAAATTGCAATACATTCGTACCTACTGAAAAGGCACTTCTTGATACTCCTGGTCGGTTTGAATTTATTAGGTCCGTGTATTGAGCAGAATGAGTAATTGGTAATTAAAGAAGTTAAGATAATAATAGATATTTTTGCTGCTTTCATATAGGACAACTTTAGTTTCAAATATAGAGATTTTATTATTTTTTTAAGACTTTAAGACAGATTTTAAAATTTAAGAATTGTATTTTTGAAAAAATAATTTATTTATGCTACAATACGCATCGGTAACTGGTTTTGTAAGAACGATTTTAATTATACTATTAGTTTATTTTGGGATTAAAATTTTATCACGATTATTTGCACCAGTAATTTTTAAATACGTAACAAAAAAAGCTGAAAAACGATTTGGTCAGCAATTCGGTGGTTTTCAAAATAATAAACCCCCTGAAAAAGAAGGAGAAACTATCCATTGATAAAATGCCGAATACAAAATCTTCAAATAAAGATGTTGGAGAATATGTAGATTACGAAGAAATTGATTAAATTTCTGTCCTTAATCCAATCAGATCAATGAAAGATTCCATTACAAGATTTCTACCTTATTTATTGATTGTATTGGGATTTACCATCGCTTCATTGGCTTATTTTAGTCCGGTTTTACAAGGTAAACAGATATTCCAAAATGATATTAAGCATTATAGAGGTATGTCTAAACAACAAACCGATTATAGAGCAGAAACTGGAGAAGAAACCTATTGGACCAATAGTGCTTTTGGTGGGATGCCTACCTATCAGTTAGGTGCTAAATATCCTCATAATTATATTAAAAAATTAGATCTGGCATTACGATTTTTACCAAGACCAGCTGATTATGTGTTCTTATATTTTATCTGCTTTTTTATATTACTTCTTACCCTTAAAGTCGATTATAAATTAGCAGCATTAGGAGCTTTAGCTTTTGGGTTTTCAACATATTTAATCATAATTCTCGGTGTTGGGCATAATGCCAAAGCTCATGCGATAGCCTATATGCCATTGGTATTAAGTGGAATTGTGCTAACATTCAGAAAGAAATATATTTTGGGATTTTTGTTAACAACCATTGCAATGGGTTTAGAGATTTGTGCTAATCATTATCAAATGACCTATTATCTGATGCTTCTGGTAATAGTAATGGGAATTGCATATTTATTTGATGCTTATAAAAAGACAAAGATTCCTCATTTTTTTAAATCAGTTGGAATTTTAATTGTAGCTGTTATTTTATCTATAGGTTTGAATGCAACTAATATTTTGGCTACTCAGGAATATGTAAAAGAAAGTACTCGAGGAAAAAGTGAGTTGACCATTAATCCTGATGGTTCTCCTAAAGAAACTACAGAAGGGCTTGACAAAGAATATATAACAGAATACAGTTATGGCATCTTAGAAACCTTTAATCTGTTTATTCCTCGTTTTATGGGAGGAGGCAATGCAGAAAATATAGGGACAGATTCTGAAAGTTTTAAGTTTTTCAGAAGTCTGGGTGCTTCTCCTGTTCAGGCTACTCAACAAGTCGAGAGAGCTCCTATGTATTGGGGAAAACAACCGTATGTTGAAGCTCCGGCTTACATTGGTGCGGTCATCATATTTTTATTTGTATTCGCTTTATTCCTGGTAAAAGGAAGATTGCGTTGGTGGTTATTGGGAGGTACATTACTTTCCCTCATTTTGTCCTATGGAAAGAATTTAGGATTTATAACCGATTTTTTTATCAATTATGTTCCTTTATACAATAAATTCAGGGCAGTTAGCTCCATACAAGTTATAGTGGAACTATGCATACCTCTTTTAGCTGTATTTGGCTTAGTACGGTTGTTCAATTACTATGAGCGAGAAGATAGTAAGCTAAGAGCTTTAAAACTATCTGTAATAATAACTGGCGGATTGTCTTTGATCTTTTTATTGTTTAAATCAACCCTATTTGATTTTAGCGGATTAAATGATGCAACTTATGCACAAATGTATGGTCAGCCATTTGTTGAGGCTATTAAAAAAGATAGAATAAGTCTATTTACAAATGATACATTAAGGTCGTTGATATTTGTTCTGTTATCAGCTGCTGTTATTTGGTTTTACTTAAAACAAAGACTCTCAGAAAAGATTGTGGTTATCCTCTTTGCTGTATTGGTATTAATTGATCTAGTGGGTGTGAACAGGCGATATGTGAATAATGATGACTTTGTAAGTAAAAAACAAATAAATACGCCTTTTCTGGTCACTAAAGCCGATTTAGAAATACAACAGGATAAATCACATTATAAAGTTTTAGATCTAAGTGTTAATCCCTTTAATAGTGGAAGAGCTTCCTATTTTCATAATGCTTTGGGAGGCTATCACGCTGCGAAGCCAAGACGTGTGCAGGATATGATGACGTATCAGGTCGAAAAGAATAATCTGGAAGTTTTGAATATGCTAAATGTCAAGTACATTATTCAAACGGACAAAGAAGGGCAACCAGCTGTTTCACAAAATCCGTATGCCAATGGTAATGCCTGGTTTATTAAAAGATTGAAAACTGTGAATTCTGCCAATGAAGAAATGATGGCTTTGGATAGCTTAAATACGAGAATAGAAGCAACAATAAATAGCGATATGGAAGTTAATTCGTTTATTATTGATTCCACTGCAACAATCGATTTAAAGTCCTTCAAACCAAATTATTTAGAATACGATTCCAAAAACTCTTATGATGGTTTTGCGGTCTTTTCAGAGAATTATTATAGTAATGGCTGGACAGCTTTTATTGATGGTGAAGAGGCAATTCATTATCGTGTCAATTATCTATTAAGAGGCTTACCAGTTCCGGCAGGTAACCATAAAATTGAATTTAAATTTGAACCACAGATAGTGGATAGGGGAAGTAAATTATCACTTGCGAGTTCAGTGTTATTAGGTTTATTGTTAATTGGAGGACTTTTTTACGAGTTTAAAAAGAAGACTAAAGGTGGTTGAAATGAGCCAAACCTTAGTGGTTAAATCAATTCTGATATGAGTTTGTGGCGAATTACATCTGACCAAAAAGAACAATTATAAATGAGCAGATGAAACAGGTACTGATCATAACATATTATTGGCCACCAGCAGGAGGACCTGGAGTTCAGCGTTGGTTGAAATTTGTTAAGTATCTTCCTGAGTTCAATATTGAACCAATAGTTTATATCCCTGAGAATCCAAATTACCCGATTATTGATGAGACCCTGTTAAACGAAGTGCCTGAGAACCTTACTATTTTAAAGCAGCTTATAAAGGAACCTTATAAAATAGCAGGTCTTTTGTCTAAAAAGGATTCTAAACGTATTAGTAAAGGTATTATCCATAGGCCAAAGAGTCAGCTATTTATAGAAAAACTAATGTTATACATTCGTGGTAACTTCTTTATTCCGGATGCTCGTAAAAACTGGGTAAAACCTTCCGTGAGATTTTTATCAGAATATATTAGAGCGAATAACATTGAAACTATAATAACCACTGGTCCACCGCATAGTTTACATTTAATTGGACTGCAATTAAAGCAGACAATAGGAGTGAAGTGGTTAGCAGATTTTAGAGATCCCTGGACAACCATAGGCTATCATAAAGAATTGAAGCTGACCAACAGATCTAAAGCAAAACATAAGCAATTAGAACGTCAGGTTTTACAAAATGCAGATGAAATTATTACTACAAGTTATACTACAAGTAAAGAGTTTCAAAATATTGTAAATAAGGAAATTACAACAATTACTAATGGATATGACGATCAAATAAATGAATCGGTATCAATGGATAAAAAATTCACTTGTTCTCATATCGGTTCTTTACTATCAGAACGAAATCCAGAGGTGCTTTGGAAGGTACTTCATGAATTAATTAATGAAAATGAAGTCTTTAAAACTGCCTTTCAATTAAATCTGATCGGAGTAGTTAGCGATGATGTTATGGATAGTATAGACAAGTATCAACTAAAGGATTTTGTAAATATATTCGGTTATGTTTCACATGAGGAGGCCATTAAATACCAAAAGCAATCGCAAGTTTTGTTATTGATAGAGATAGACTCAGAAGAAACAAAATGCATTGTACCCGGTAAACTGTTTGAATATATGGTGTCTGAAAGACCAATAATAGCATTGGGACCAAAGGATTCAGATGTTAATACCATAATTAATACAACCAATACAGGTAAATATTTTAGTTATGATGATCATGAAGCTTTAAAATCATTAATTTTAGAGTACTTTGAAGCCTTTCAAAAAGGTACTTTAAAAAGCAATCCTGTTGGATTGCAAAAGTATCACAGGAAGCAACTAACAAGTGAATTAGCAAAATTAATTCACAACTAATCAAAATACAAGCACCAAATATCCAATCTTGCATTTGGAATTTGGAGTTTGAATGTTGAAATTTTAGTTTTTATGGGAATCGTTAAAAGCCAATCGTTTAAAAATACCATTACGACATATATAGGCTTTGCTATTGGGGCAATTAACACTTTATTCCTGTATACCAATTTCATGTCCGATACCTATTATGGTCTTGTAGGTTTTATCTTGTCCACAGCCAATATCATGATGCCTCTAATGGCTTTTGGAACTCAGAATACCTTAATAAAATTTTATTCAACCTATAAAACTCGCAACAGCATCAACAGTTTTTTAACCCTCATGTTGTTTTTACCATTACTACTCATCATTCCAATTGGTCTGATCGGTTATTTTGCTTTTGATACCATTAGCGATATGCTATCTCAAAAGAACCCAATAATCAAAGATTATGTTTGGCTGATCTACATTTCTGCCATAGCTTTTGCTTATTTCGAGATCTTTTATTCCTGGACAAAAGTGCATATGCAAAGTGTATTTGGCAACTTTATGAAAGAGGTCTTTCACAGAGTAGGAGTCATGATCCTTCTGTTCTGTCTGTATTTTGAAATGCTTACTGTTATTGAGTTTATCTATGCTGTGGTTGGTGTATATCTCTTGCGAATGATGATCATGAAGCTTTATGCCTATTTTATAAGACGACCTGTTTTCAGGTTGGACAGATTACCGAATACTAGAGAGATATTAAAATATACGTCGCTCATCATTATTGCCGGATCTATTGCTAATATCATTCTGGAGATCGATAAGTTTATGATAGGAGAGTATATCACTATAGAGAATGTCGCCTATTACGGAGTGGCCATTTACATTGCCAGCGTTATCAGTGTTCCTGCACGTTCCATGCATCAAATAACCAATCCGATTACAGCAAAATTGTTGAACGATAACAATATGGTGGAATTGAAGGACCTGTACCAAAAAAGTTCTTTGAATCTGTTTATTATTGGTGGACTTATTTTCCTATTAATTGTGCTCAATATTCATGAATTATACAGAATCATTCCTCCCGAATTTGCAGGTGGCATGTCCATTGTTTTTTTGATAGGATTAGCGAAGTTATACGATGATCTTATGGGAAACAACAATGCTATTCTGTTTAATAGTAAGTATTATCGTGTGGTTCTTGTTTTAGGCCTGTTTCTGGCTGCTATGGCGATTGTCCTGAATATTCTGTTGATTCCCACATATCAGATCCATGGAGCAGCCTATGCAACGTTTTTGGCAGTATTTTTCTATAACTCGGCTAAACTGATCTATGTAAAATATAAATTGAATCTGCTTCCATTCTCAGCCTATACCTTTAAAACAGCTGTACTGATCTTATTTATGTTTGCTATTTTCTATTACTGGGACTTTCCTTTCCATCCAATAATTAATATTGGTTTAAAAAGTTTATTAATAGCGGCTGTTTATGCTTTCGTTGTGTATAAGTATAACTTCTCTAAGGATATTACAAGCATAATTAAAAAGTTCTTCAAATTGTCTTAGCGTCAGTTCGAGTGAAATTCTGTAAAAGAATTTAGTATCGAGAACAAGTCATCTAGATACAATTTTCTATCGAAAATCACTCGATGTGACGAAAGTAATGGAAACGGAAAATCCCACGAGGTGCTTTGAGGCATACTACACGTGGGATTTTCAACTAACCAACCAAAAAAATTACTTTATATTCTTCTTGCTCTTGAGCTTTTACTTTTATTAGACGATGATCTGCTTACAGATGATGGTCTTTTTGTTGTTTGTCTTTTTACCGTTGCTCTTTTAGGCGCACTTCTTTGTGTAGCTAACTTTAGGTCTTGGCGAACTACTTCTAGGTTTACTCACTCTAGGCTTAGGAGTACTTCTAGGTTTATTCACTCTAGGTTTTGGCGAACTTGTTCTAGGTTTTACACTTGTATTTTTTCTAGGTCTTGGTGTACTTACCGAATTTCCTTTAGTTCTTGGTGTACTTGTTCTAGGCTTCACACTACTGTTATTTCTAGGTCTTGGCGTGTTTACAGTATTACCCTGACTTCTTGTTCTTGGTGTTTTTACCGTATTTCCATCGCTTCGTCTAGGCGTATTGCTTCTAGGGCTTACAGCTCTATTGTTACGTCTTGGAGTATTAGCAGCAAGATCACCTTTTCGTCTTCTAGGAGTTGTGTTATCTCTTACCGTTGCTAAGCTTCGGTTAGGTCTAACTGCATTTCCTCGTCTGCTGTAAACTGCTGTATTACGTCTGTAATTGTTGTAATAAGGTTGCGTGTAAGCATATCTTATCGGGTTATAATATTGTCTGTAAGGTCTGTTAAATACGACACAGAAATTAATTGATGGAAACGTATAATAATTGTGCCATGGTCGATACACGTAATATCTGTTCCAGGAATTTATATAACCAGTACAATGAGAGAATCTGTTATATCTGTTATAATGAATATATAATCCACCTACACGAGCCAGTCTGCCATAACTGTTATAGTTAATATTCACATTACCAGCTTGTATAATTCGACCATAATGATCGTAATAAATAGGTATGTTCTCTATTTGTATGATCGCTCCAAAATCGTCGTACTGTACATAAGCACCATAGTCGTAACCAGAGTTAAAGCTTATGCTTACATTATTAGATTGGAAACCTGCATTTACATTAGGTCCGTAATTCTGCATATAAAAATCGAATTGCCCATCCGGGAAGACAGAGAATTCTATACCATCTTCTACAAATATGAAAGCTTTACCATTATAACCCTTCACATACGTATTAGTAGTTGCGTTAACATCTGAACTTGTGGTGGTTTCGGCCTGTACTGTTACTCCTATAAGAAGTAGAGCAGATAAAAATAAAGTAAATCGTTTCATAATTGTGTGGTATTAAATATTATACAATTATCTAATTACAAGCATCGTGCCAAAAAATGTTAAGAGTTTTCAATATTCTGATATACAGCTTACTAAGTTTTTAAAATTTATAAGAAAATGTTAATAATCCTTCAAATTCTAATTCTTAATTTATTGACTTTGTAAGAAAAACAGCTAACTTCGTTTAACTTATTTCTTAAAAGCTTGGTACAGAAATAGTTTGTAACATATTTATAGGTTTTTAGACCTATAAATAAAAGCAAGTATAATTTTAAAAAGAAAACCATGATAATAAATAAAGGAACCATAGCATTAGGCTTATTACTGGGAGCAGCAGTAGGTGTGTTGCTGGCACCAGATAAAGGCTCTAAGACCAGACAAAAAATAAAAGATAAAGCCCAAGACATTAAGGATAAAATTTCAGAAGATTTTTCAGAGGTAAAAGAAGATCTGTCAAAGACTGCGGCTTCAGGAAAAGAAACCTTTAAAAAGGGGATGAGCAGGTTTGCATCTAAAGCCAGTTATAAAACAGAAAGCGCGATCTCGTTTTTAGAAAAGCAATTGGCCAAATTAAAGGAAAAGAATAAGACATTGCATAAGCCAGTTTAAACAAAATGCAAAACCCAAGGTTTATGGCTTGGGTTTTTGATATAAAAAGGTATTTTTTTTAAATTAATACGGTCCGCCATTGTCATCACCACCTCCATCATCGTCATCATCGCTACTATCGTCAGAACAAACAACGCCATGACCTATTACATAGATCTCTCCAGATAAGTCATTAATGGTGTAGGGATCGAATGCAACCCCTTCGAGTTCAAATTGATATGGAAATTGTCCGGGTGCAACCGTAGGTTTACCATTTTTATTGGTAGGATAGGGTTCGTTACCAATGTATAAATGTGTTTCACTTAGGACAAAACCATCCAGCATTTCAAAGCCTATTTCGGCAGTACCTGTGAGCTCGTCATAATTAACTGTCAAAATGCCAACCAGTGTTCCTTTTTCTGTATCGCACTGGCCTGCACCTGCATAAAGATCGAAGGTGTATTCTCCATATGTTAAGGGTCCGTTGGTCCAGCCCCAGCGGTTAAATCCATCGTCTAAAAAGCAAGTAGCGGAGGCGTCATCTCCCAGGGCAAAAAATGTTTCACAGTCTGCTTCCTCTCCGGAGTTTTCTTCTATCTGGTCTGGTTTTTTTTCTGCCGATAAGTTCTTTTGGTCAAATTGTTCTACCTGACAGGAAAATAAAAGCAGAACACAACAAATCAGTAATTTGGGAATATTTTTCATAGTAAATTTGGGTTTTACAAAAATGAAGATAGGTATAGAAATTCAAGTTTAAAAATATTTTCGATGAACAACCGGTAATTTTAAGAATTAAAAAATCGTAGCATTCGTCAGGGCTTTTTTCGTTTCTGATCAATTATTATAAATAGTATCATAAACGTTTGATTACCAATTGTTTTTGTAGAAAAAAATCACTATTTTAGTAAGACATTATAGAAATCTCTAAAAAGTTAGTATCAGTCACTTAACTTAAATCATTCTATAATGAAAAATTCAACAATTATCTTATCCATTTTGTTCTGTTTCTTGATTAGTTTTCAAGATGTACAAGCACAAACAGCACTAGAAGACCTTAACACTAAGGAAAGAACCGAGGCTCAGAATATTGCAGTAATTAAACGTGTATATCAGAAGCTTAATACAAACAAAAACGTTCAGATTTTTGACGAACTGTACGATCCTGAATATAAGCTTTACTCACCTTCGAATTCTAGAAACCCAAGATCACTAGAACAATCAAAAAACATTTATTCAAGTCTCTTTGAAGCTTTTACTGATCTAAAATTTGAAATTAAAAACATATTCGCAGATGGAGACTATGTAATAGTTAGGAATGTCTTTTCTGGAACTCATGAAAACGATTATTTTGGAACTACAGCCATGGGATACAGGGTTGAATCTGGAGAGATAATAATATATCAATTACAATATGGAAAAATAGTAGAAGAAAGATATGAATTTAACAGCATGGATTTTACGAATCAAATGAAAAATGAAATCCCTGATGGATGGTGGAAAGGTGGCGATTCAAGAGACTCATATAGTGTTGGTATCGATGAGGAAATTAAGTCTGAAGGATCCAGATCAGCTTTTATAGTGTCTTTAGATGACGAAATTGATGGATTCACTACTCTAGCTCAAATTTCCGATGCTGCTCCATTCAGGGGAAAGAAAATAAAAATGACAGGCTATGCAAAATCTGAAAATATAGAAGGTTGGGCAGGTTTCTGGCTACGAATAGATGGAGAAAAAAAAGTTGAAGAAGAAATGTCAGAAAAGCTAGGTTTTGATAATATGGAAGACAGACCTATCAAAGGAACAACTGACTGGACTAAATATGTAATAGAAATGGAAGTACCTGATGAAAGTGTTAAATTGTTTTATGGCTTAATATTGAATGGAAAGGGTAAAGTATGGTTTGATAATGTTTCGTTTCAGGAAGTCACAGATAAAGGTACCAGAGATACCAAAGTTTATATAACCGAAGGGCCAATTAATACAAGCTTTGAGGATCAATTATACCAGTAGTCAAAAATTTGTATAATTAATCAAACCAATAGCATAACAAAATATTAGCCCTACTGTGAAACGTAACATTAAAAAACCCAAAGCTCTCGCTTTGGGTTTTTGCTAACTAATCAAATAAATATACAATTACGGGTTAATTGTCGTCGTATTTTCTTCTTTTATATTTTTTAGATTTCTTTATCTTCTTACCATTTTTTCTGTAGTAGTAATAATCGTCGTCATCGTTCCAATCCATTATTATTGTCCCAACCAAAATGGTTATAGTTCCAGTTATGGCTCCAGTGCCTGTTTACATGACCATATTTTTTTATAAGCTTACCATGTCTGTTGTACTTAAGGCTGAAGCCCACCAACCTGTACCAATCGATTTCTGTTATATCTTATATACACAGAGCCTATTCGTTTCACTCGGCCATAGTAATCGTAGTTAACAAATACATTACCAACTCGTCTCACATTTCCATAACGGTCGTGAATTACTTGTACACCTCTTGGTCTGTAAACATTGTGCCTTGGTAAATTACCAGGTGAAGTCATTGATCCTCTTCGAGTGTTTGTTGTTCTGTAATACATATCATCATAACCATAGGTGTCTGATGATGTGTTAAAATCGAAATCGCCATTAGGGAAGATGATGAATTCTATCCCGCGTTCTACAAATAGAATTGGCTGAGCATGATGATAGCGTTTTTTTAAAGTAACAGTTACATCTAAATCTGTATTAGATGTTGTTGCTTCTCCTGCTACAGGTGTTAAACCCATTAACATTCCTGTAAATAATAGTAATAGTTTTTTCATAATTTCTGGGTTTTAAATTAATATTTACCGATTTTAATGCCTCCCGATAGCTATCGGGATCATTTTTAGCTTTTCGGCTTACGCTATTTGTTTAGATGTTTTCATATATCATGCCAAAAACTGCAAATAATTGATATACAATTAGATAGATAGATCTTGTTTTGAGTTGCCATACAGAACCTGTTCTAGAATCTCCGTGTTTAAATGATATTTTGTTCATTTTCTTTGCTTGTCCAAAGAAAACGAACTAAAAGAAAAGACACTCAAGCCAATGAATTTTTTTAGTACACTAAAAAACCGATTACAAAACTCCGTGTCGAACTTTGTTCTCCTTTATTCGAAGCTTTTGTAATCATATTCTGCGCCTTGAGAATTTAAAACCTATACATTGTTTATTGTAATGTTGTAAATAAAATCCTATTTTTATAGAAACTAATCAACCACATGTTCGAATCTGATTTTTGTAAGAATTGCGATGCACCTTTAAAGGAGGAGTACAAGCATTGTCCTGAATGTGGACAAAAGGTTGATGATGAGCTAAACATTAGAGTATTATTTAACAATACTATAAGTAATTACTTTTCAATTGATGCTCGCTTTTTCAAGAGTTTTATCCCCTTAATGTTTCGTCCCGGTTTTCTGGCTCGCAAATTTGTAGAAGGAAAACGGTTGAGGTATTTACATCCAGCACAGTACTACTTGTTTGTGTCTGTTGTCTTCTTTTTTATTTTCTCATTTAACGTCAGGGAATATAATGCAACTGTAGATAAGGCAATAAAAAAAGGATATGAATTAGAAAAAACACAAGACTCTTTAAAAGGAAATCCGATAGATTCAACAACTGTGGCCAATTTTTTAAATCCGGTATTAGAAAATCCCAATGTAGCTAGTGGTATTAATGAAGAAGAGCGAAAACTTTTGGATTCCGTATTGACTAAAGAACTGGCAGATCCAGATAAAAACAATATTAGTTTTGGGTATAATACAAGAGCTCTGGATTCTTTAATTGCAATTGGGGCTTCAGAGGATGTAATGATAAGAAACATTGGCATAAGCGAAAACCCAAATATGTTTCAAAGGGCTTTTGCAAAACAGCTCATTAAATTTCATAAACAAGAAGGTGGTGGAATAGTTCAGGCCTTCTTTGATACCATTCCAATAGCCTTATTTTTCTTATTGCCAATATTTGCTTTTATTTTGAAGATATTTTATTGGAGAAAAGGGCCATTTTCATACCATTTGGTCTTCAGTTTTTATTACTTTTCTTTCTTGTTTATAATTTTGGGTATTTTAATTGGTGTGAATCATTTCCTTTGGGATATTCCAGCTTGGCTAAGTGGTTTAGCGATCTTATACACCTATATCTATTTGTGGCTATCTATGCGATACTTTTATAAACAAGGATTCATCCTGACCTTTTTTAAATCTGGGATAGTTGTATTTGTAAATATGCTGTTTATTTTGCCTACTGCTTTCGCGTTAATTGCAGTAGCATCATTTTTCTTTTATTGACAAATGTAGTTTGTCATGCTGAATTTATTTCAGCATCTATTAAAGTTTAGCCTTTAAGTATTGTCCGGTGACAGAATCACTATTTGCCGCTATAGCTTCAGGAGTTCCATGAGCGACCAGATAGCCTCCATTTTCTCCACCTTCTGGTCCAAGATCCAGAATATGATCGGCACATTTAATCAGTTCCAGATTATGTTCTACTACAATTATAGAATGACCTTTATCGATTAATGCATTAAACGATTTTAATAGTTTTTTTATATCATGAAAGTGTAAGCCAGTTGTAGGCTCATCAAAAATAAAGAGTGTCTTTTCTGCTGTATTTCCTTTTCCTAAAAAGGAAGCTAATTTAATACGTTGTGCTTCACCACCTGAAAGGGTAGAGGAGCTTTGTCCCAAGGTCACATATCCTAAACCAACATCTTGTAGAGGTTTTAATTTAGATTGAATTTTGGATTCTTTATTCGCTTCAAAGAAATCTATGGCATCATCAATGGTTAGATTAAGAATATCGTCTATGGATTTATCTGCAAAAGTCACTTCTAAAACTTCTTTTTTAAAGCGCTTTCCTTTACAGGTTTCACACTCCAGATGCACATCTGCCATGAATTGCATTTCTATAGTTACTTCACCTTCGCCTTTGCAGGTTTCACATCGTCCTCCATCAACATTAAAGCTAAAATGTTTGGCCTGGTATCCTCGTATCTTACTCAGTTTCTGACTGGCATATAAAGCTCTGATGTCGTCATAGGCCTTAATATAGGTGACGGGATTTGACCTTGAAGACCTACCAATAGGATTCTGATCTACAAACTCTATCTTCTGAACATTGCTATAATTTCCGTCCAGCTTTGTGAATTGTCCGGGTTTATCGCTAAAATCAGTCAATTGCTTTTGTAATGCCGGATACAGGATCTTTTTAACTAATGTACTTTTACCACTTCCCGAAACACCAGTAACTACAGTTAATACTCCTAATGGAAACGATACATCTATATTTTTTAGATTATGTTCTCTGGCACCAATTATATTTACATGATATTTGGAATGTCGTCTTTCTTTAGGCACTTCAATTTCTAGATTGCCATTTAAATACTTAGCCGTTAGAGAATCTGATACCAATAAATCCTGATAACTTCCTGTTGCAACCACATGACCACCAAAAGTACCTGCTTCCGGACCAATATCTATAATCTCATCGGCTGCCTGCATAATATCTTCATCATGCTCTACTACAATTACAGTATTTCCAAGATCTCGTAAGGATTTTAATACCGAAATCAAGCGTTCTGTATCTTTTGGGTGTAATCCAATACTGGGTTCATCTAAAATATACATAGATCCAACCAAACTACTGCCTAAAGATGTTGCTAAATTTATTCGTTGGCTTTCACCTCCAGATAAAGTATTCGATTTTCTGTTTAATGTTAAATAATCCAATCCAACATTAGTTAGAAAAACAAGTCGATTATTGATTTCCTTTAGAAGTCGTTTTGCAATTTGTTGGTCGTAATCGTTTAATTCAAGTTGATTAAAGAAATTACGTAATTTATTTAGTGGTAGTTCAACCAAATCTGTGATCGTTGCATTTCCTACTTTAACATAATTGGCTTCTTTTCGTAATCGTTTCCCATGACATGCTTTGCATTTGGTTTTTCCGCGATAACGAGACAACATTACTCGATTTTGAATTTTATAAGCTTTGGATTCTAATTCTGTAAAAAAAGAATGAAGCCCTTCAAAATATTCGTTGCCATCCCAAATCAGTTCTTTTTGTGCATCACTAAGTTCGAAATAGGGTTTATGGATGGGAAAATCGAATTTATGCGAATTATTTACCAACTCATCTCTATACCAACTCATACTTTCTCCTCGCCATGGAAAAATAGCATTTTCATAAACTGATAATCCTGTATTTGGGACTACCAAATCTTCATCAATACCAATAATATCACCATAACCTTCACATTTAGGACATGCACCATAAGGATTGTTAAAACTAAATAAATGAACATTTGGTTCTAGAAATGAAATGCCGTCCAATTCAAACTTATTACTGAATGTTCGTTGTTTATTGTCTTTTAAGGTTTCGATAAAACATTCTCCTTTTCCTTCAAAAAATGCAGTTTGAATGGCATCTGCCAATCGGTTATAAAATCTTCATCGTGTTTTACAACTATTCGATCTACAACCAAATGAATATCCTTCACATTATTGCTCAATCCGTTTAATTCATCAATTCTGATGACATCTTCCTTGACTTTTATTCTTGAATACCCTTGCTGTTTTAGAACTTTTAATTTGTCTTCCATTTCTCTGTCCTTCTTCCAGATGAATAGGAGAGAGGAGCAATAATTTTTCGCCATCAGCAAAGGTTTTGAAATAATTTAAAACATCTGAAACCGTATCTTTTTTTACTTCATTACCGGATTTAGGAGAATAGGTTCTCCCAATTCTGTGCAAATAATAATTTTAAATAATCATAAATTTCTGTAGTTGTACCAACTGTAGATCGTGGATTTGTAGAATTTACTTTTTGTTCAATAGCAATTGCTGGAGCAATACCTTTTATATAATCTACTTTTGGTTTATTTAATCTTCCTAAAAACTGTCTTGCATAACTAGAAAGACTTTCGACATAACGTCTTTGTCCTTCGGCATATAAGGTATCAAACGCCAAACTGGACTTTCCAGAACCAGATAAACCAGTGATAACCACTAATTTATTTCTTGGAATTACAACATCAATATTTTTTAAGTTGTGCAATTTTGCACCTTTAATAATGATGTTTTTTTTAGGATTTACCTTCTGAAATGTCAGTAATCATAGGCTTTTGAGCGAATTAATTTTGCAAAGATACTACAAGAATTTAAGCTTAAAAAATGGATTTGAGTATTATAATTTGGTAAAAAATAACAATTTTTTTTGCATTTTAGGAATGATTGTTGTTATATTTGACCATCTTTAAACTTTAATATAATATATTTGCCTATAGCATAACATTACTTTTAAACTATTAACCCCAAGCCTAGAAGACTACTTCTGCGCGATTAAAAGTAATGATTATGAGAAAAGAACATATCACAGACGCTGTATTGGTATCAAATTACATTAATGGAGATGAAATTCTCTTTCCATATTAATTAACAGACATAAACAAAAAATTTACAGTTTTATATATTCAAAAGTTTATGATAGAGATATTACTGAAGATGTTTTTCAGGATACCTTTATTAAAGTTATAAAGACTTTAAAACTAGGTAAATATAATGAAGAAGGTAAATTTTTACCTTGGGTTATGCGTATTGCTCATAATTTGGTTATTGATCATTTTAGAAAAAATAATAGAATGCCAAAATTTGATAATTCTGGTGAATTCAGTATTTTTTCTGTATTGAGTGATGGAGATCTTAATGCTGAAAAAAATATAATTAAAACTCAGGTTGAAGAAGATGTAAGACGATTAATTGAAGAACTTCCTGAAGACCAAAAACAAGTTTTAATAATGCGAATGTATAATGATATGAGTTTTAAGGAAATATCTGAAAAAACAGGGGTTAGTATTAATACAGCTTTAGGAAGAATGCGTTATGCATTGATCAATTTGAGAAAGATCATTGAAAAACATAATATAATTTTAACGAATTAATATAATAAAGTAAAATTTTTGCCGTTATTATATTAAATAAATAAAAATATAGTAAATGGCAAAACTTTACTCTCAACAACAAAAACATCAATCAAGTAAATTACTTCCGAAAGAAGAAACGATTAATTTTCTTCTGAATTATTCTAAGGCTTTAAGTGTTATAAATTATAATAAGTTAAAGTTTGATACGCTTCTGAACTAAACTTTGGAAAAGGTCCTAATTAAGAGTTAGTCGTTAATTAGGACTTTTTTGGTTTTATAGTAAGTTTTCAATTAATTGAATCACTCCCCTCCCGATAGATATAGATGAGCGGATTATTATTTACCATTTTTTTTAGAATAGTACTCAATTACGCTTTTCTACCTATAGTTTTTGTAATAATATCTTTTTCGAGATCCCAACCTCTTGCAGGAGTATATTCTCTTCCATACCAAATAATTTGAAGATGTAATTCATTCCATAATTCTTTAGGGAAAAGTCGTTTAGCATCTTTTTCAGTCTGAACAACATTTTTTCCATTGCTTAAATTCCATCGATACATGAGTCTGTGAATATGCGTATCTACAGGAAATGCAGGAATGCCAAATGCCTGAGATAAAACAACTGCTGCGGTTTTATGACCAACGGCAGGAAGTTCTTCCAGTGCTTCATAAGTTCGTGGAACTTTACCATCATGTTTTTCGATTAGAA
This sequence comes from uncultured Flavobacteriaceae bacterium, assembly GCA_963768245.1. Taxonomy (GTDB): domain Bacteria; phylum Bacteroidota; class Bacteroidia; order Flavobacteriales; family Flavobacteriaceae; genus Site-B1. The sequence goes on along the minus strand of CAVYHG010000026.1, from coordinate 65,002 downwards.
TCTTTGATAAACCAAATATGCCTTTGCTTTTCATTGGTGAAAGTCCAACAGGTTTAATAATTTCTCTGATTTCATCTACTGTTAGCTTTATCATATCATATGGATTATCAGCTTTTGCGAATAATATTGGTGTGATTTGATTAACCTTAACATCTGTACTTTGTGCTGAAAGTAAAACAGCTATTAACAAGGTATAGGGATCTTTATGATCTAAAGGAATTGGAATATCTTTATATAATTTTTCAAGAGTGTTAATTACAAACTCAACTTTTTCAGCTTTGGTCATTTAATTTCTTAATTTTGTCTAAATTACTAATCTATAAATAAAATTGATTAATGAATACATTAAAAGTAGGAGATAAGGTTCCAAATTTTACAGTTAATGATCAAGATGGAAATCCGTTTCCTTAAGTGATTATAAAGGAAAGAAATTAATTGTTTTCTTTTATCCGAAGGCAAGTACACCAGGTTGTACAGCTGAGGCGTGTAATTTAAGAGATAATTATAAAGATCTGCAAAATAAGGATTTGAATTATTAGGTGTCAGTGCCGATTCAGAAAAACGACAGACAAACTTTAGAAATAAATATGAATTTCCTTTTCCTTTATTAGCAGATGAAAATAAAGATGTAATCAATGCTTTTGGAGTTTGGGGTGAAAAGAAATTCATGGGTAAAGTCTATGATGGAATTCACAGAAAAACATTTGTTGTAAGCGAAGATGGAATTGTAGAGTTAGTTATTGATAAGGTAAAAACTAAAGATCATGCCAGTCAAATACTGGAAAATTATTAATTCTTTTTAGAAAGACTTCTTCGCCTTCTTATACCGAAAAGGCGATGTTCCTTAATAATTTCAGCAATACCATCTGGAAGCATATCCTCCCAACCATCCTCATCAGATATGATCATTTTCAGGACTTCTCTGGATAAAATATCCATTATATCCGGGTTGAAATCTTTAATATCCAGCATTTTACCGTTGAACTTAAAGAATTTATATAATTCTTTCATTCGAGGATGCACCTTTAAGGTTTCACTGGTAATGAACTCACCCGTTTCGTGATTTTTTAAAGGATATAGATAAATTTTGAGGTCTTTAAAGAATAATTTACCAAATGCTTCTAAAATACCGCCACTTAAATGTCTGTAATACTTCTCATCAAATATCTGTATCAAATTATAAACGCCCATGGGCATGGCCATTCTGGCTTTCGTAAATTGAGCAAAGTATTCAACTAGTCTGTAATACTCCTGAAAGTTGGTAATCATTACATTTTGACCTAATGAACACAGTAATTCGGCTCTATCCAAGAAATCCCGTTCGTTAATTTTTCCTTCGGCCCTTAAATTATCTAATGTGATCTCAAAAATTACCTTGGTATTACTTTCATCTACGGTTTTTTCTTCCAGAAATAGTTTTTTAGACTTTTCGTAAATATCCATATTTACTAAAGTAACAGGTCTGAAACTACCTCTAAGAGCAAGTATATTCTTTTTGTATAATTCAGAAGCAGGCAAAAGGTTATTCCCATCTGGTCCAAACATTACTGCTTCGGTCATGCCATTTTTAACCAATTGCAAACTCATTAATCTGTTGTCTACATATGCAAATCTTGGACCTGATAAATTGATCATATCTATTTCTATTTGGTCACTTTCTAGATTATCGTACAAAGACTTAACAATTCCTTTAGGATCGTCATGCATGTAGAAACCACCAAAAATTAAGTTAACACCTAACATTCCTAGAGTTTCCTGTTGTAGTTGGCTATTAGTTTGCTTAAATCGGATATGAATTATTATGTCATTGTAATCTTCTAAAGCATCCAATTGAAATTTAACACCTACCCAGCCATGCCCTTTAAATTTTTTAGAAAAATCTATAGTAGCTACTGTATTGGCGTAAGAGAAAAATAACTTATCAGGATGTTTATCTCTTTTTATCCGGTCTTCTACCAAATTCACTTCATGGTCCAGCATTTTTCGTAATCGAGCTTCAGAAACATAACGATTGTCATCCCCAACACCATATATAGCATCACTGAAATCTTTGTCATAAGCCGACATAGCTTTGGCTATCGTTCCTGATGCACCTCCAGCTCGAAAAAAATTACGAACAGTTTCCTGACCTGCACCAATTTCTGCAAAGGTTCCGTAAATATGTTCGTTAAGATTTATTTGCAGAGCTTTCTGCTTGATCGTTAGAGTTTTACTTATTTCTCTATCACCTTTAAGTTTTAATGCCATTTTTTTTGTGTTGTGACAAAAATAGAAAAAAAAACAGACCTTTTCTAAATTATTTAGAGCCATGGAGTTACAATTTGTCTTTAATTCTTTAATATCCAGGTTATATAATTTATCTCTGATCCAAACAAAAAAATAACACTATTTTTGTGTAAAATAATAAAAGTTTGAAAGTTACTTTTTTAGGCACTGGAACATCTCAAGGTATACCTGTAATTGGCAGTGAACATCCTGTTTGTAAGAGTGCTGATCCTAAAGACAAACGATTGCGAGTATCTGTTTTAATAGAGTGGGATGACTATACTTTTGTAGTTGATTGTGGGCCTGATTTTCGGCAACAAATGCTAACCAATAATTGTATGCATATTGACGGTATCCTATTTACACATGAGCATAGTGACCACGTTGCAGGATTAGACGATATAAGACCTTTTTTCTTTAATCAGGGAGATATACCTATTTACGCGCACCAAAGAGTTTTAGATACACTAAGGAGCCGTTTTGATTATATCTTTGTGACCGAAGATAAATATCCAGGTGCTCCAGGTGTAAAAGAAATTGTTATTGAAAACAGACCTTTTAAACTAGGGAATTTAGATATAATGCCTATTAACACATATCACAACAGGGTTCAGGTATTTGGTTTTCGATTTAACGAATTTGCTTATCTGACAGACGTAAAAACAGTGGAGGCGAAAGAAATTGAAAAGCTTAAAGGTGTAAAAGTTCTTGTTGTTAATGCTTTACGGGAGAAGCCTCATCATTCACATTTTAATCTGGAAGAGGCTTTAGAATTTATAGAACAGGTAAAGCCAGAAAGATCCTATTTGACTCATATTAGCCATTATATGGGCTTTCATAAGGATGTGCAACAAAAATTACCTAAAGGTGTTTTTTTAGCATATGATAATCTCCAAATAAATATTTAATTATGAAGAATAAGATTTTTATGTATCTGTTTATATTTTCGGTCTTACTGGTGGTATTCCAGTATGTGAATTCGAAAAACGTGCTTGATAAGTATGAAACAGATATAAGATCATTAAAAGAAGAGAATAAAACTTTAAAGGATTCAGTGCTTGTTTTAGATGATAAAGTAATGGATCTGTTATATTTTGATTTAGAAAGAAATGAGGATGCTTTATCCTATTTTGAAAATAAGGGATACATTGTCTCTGAACTTATTCCTTTTATTAAAGATGAATTGTATACTCTTAATGAATTCAAGGGTGAACATCCTTTAATTCCATATGGTTCTTCTGAAGGAAGGAAACTCATGATCAATAATATCAAGCTGTTAAATCATAAATGGATAATTACTGATTTTTCAGATGGAGAGTTTTGGGGAGAATTGTTTTTAACTTATGAAATAACGGACAAAAAAGAGCTTAAATTTAAACTGGTTGAGTCGTTTCTTTATCCTCTTAGATAATTACATTCTATTTTTAAGCCATTCTCTAAGTTCAAAAAAATTCTGTGGAGAAACTCCATGACCAACCGGAAATTCTGAATATTTGTTACTAATATTCAAAGAGTTTAAGAAAGGTTGTGCTTTTCGTCCCCAATCAACCGGAATAACCTGGTCTTCAGTCCCATGAGAACAATAGAAATCTAGATGTTTATAGCTAAATATATCGGCTTGGTTCGGAAGAATATCCTTGTTAATGTAACCACTTAATGCAATCACATTTTTAACTTTATCAGGATAATTCAATGCGACTGCATAGCTTAAAATAGTGCCTTGACTAAAACCTAAAAGCGTAACCGAATTACTTTTTACAGGATAATTTTCTATGGCTTCATCTATAAAGTTTGAAATAAGATCTCTGGATTTTTCAGCTTGCTCGTTGTTACTCCATTTATTCTGATCAGAATCAAAATTGATGGCATACCATGCATTGCCAAATGGGTCAAGCGGATAAGGAGCTCTTACAGAAATTATAAAAAGCTCTTCAGGTAATTCTGAAGCGAATGAAAACAGATCATTTTCGTCACTACCATAACCATGTAACAAGATGAGTAAAGGAGCTTTTTCTGAATTTATACTTGATTCCCTTACAATGTGATATAATGATAGGTTCGGCTGAGTTATATTATTTTCCAATGCTTGAAAATATTTTTTGATAAAATTCACCTAATATTGGTACAATCTGAGGCTTACCTGCTACAGCATTTATAAATCCATAAATAAACAAAACGCCAAAAAACAACCAGAAGGCAAAGGTAATTAGCCATTTATCAAATATGCCTACAATATATCCCAAGGCAAAAAAAGTTAACCACAATCCTAAAGCCTGCCTGATGTGAAAATATGCAAATTCATTTTTCCTGTCATTATTCATAAAAAAAGCTATAATGGTTCCAATTATGGTAATATAACTAATTATCGCATAAGATCTGCCATTGAGGATTGTTTCGTCAGTCATTTTTAATGATTTAGATGTATTTGTTTATTGGCTACTACACCATAAACAATACCTTTTAAACTTTGGTCTTCAAAAATACTATTTTTTGATTTAGATACAATGTCGTTGATCGAAAATGTGTAATTTATAATCGGATTAAATAAGGTGATATTCAATTTGTTACCGATATTAATAGAGTCATTTCCTACATTAAATCGTTCTTTTCCCCTAGTTAAAATTTCTATTGTTTTCTTCAATGTAAATATGGTCTGTAAGGCGCTAAAAGCACTTTCCAAGCCTATAGTTCCATACGAGGCATGATCGAATTCCACTCGTTTGTGTTCCACATCTAATGGATTGTGATCACTTGTAACCATATCTATAGTGCCATCTTTTACTCCTTCAATTAAGGCATCAATATCTGTCTGGCTTCTAAGAGGTGGTAGTACTTTGTATTTTGAATCAAATTCCGAAACCAACTCATCTTTTAAACACAAATTATGAATTGCAACACTACAACTAACATCAAGTTTTTTACTTTTAGCTTGTCTTATAAGATCCACTGATTTTGCAGTGGATATAGTAGGGATATGCAACCTTCCGCCCGAATATTCAAGGAGAAATAGATCTCTGGCCACTTGCAATTCTTCAGAAATATTCGGAATTCCTTTTAATCCCAGTGTAGCACTTGTTTGATGTTCATTCATAACCCCAATTCCTGCAATGTTATCATCTTGAGGGAATGAACAAATCAAGCCATTAAACCCACAGGAATATTGAAGTGCTAGTTTTAACAAGTTTGCATTGCTTATTGATTTTTTATAATCATTGAATGCAACTGCACCTGCATTTTGCATATCATACAATTCTGCTAATTCTGTACCCTCAGAACTTTTAGTTAAAGCACCAATAGGTAATAATGTTACAATATTGTTCTTTGCCCGACTCTTTAGAAATGTAATATCTGAATTACTGTCAACAACAGGATTAGTATTCGCGTTTACAGCAACTGCTGTAAAACCTGAGTTTGCTGCAGTTTTAAGTCCATTGTCTAAGGTTTCTCGCTCTTCATATCCAGGTTCTCCAAAACAAACACTACTATCGAACCATCCTTGGGAAATGTGCAAGTTGTCAAACTTTATTTCTTTATACTTTTTCGGATTTTTAATTGATTTGCCAATTTTGGTAATTAGTCCTTTTTCTACCAGGATGTCCTGAGTTTGATTGTGAAAATCGCTTTTTGAATCAATAATTGTTGCGGACTTTATTAGTATGTTCATTTATAAAACTTTAGAATAAGCATCTCAATAATTAACATTATTAAGGCAAAAATAATAAACCATTTCCATAGCTCGTTAATTTTTGTGTTTGATTTTATGTTAGTTAAGACACTGGCAATGGAATTTGATACTTGGATGTTATCATTATTACTTAAAGTCAAATAATTTAAAATGCTTTCATTCCTATTATAGTTGTAGCTAACGGTTCCTATTATTTGAGAATTCTTATTAATCGTATAATGCCCTGCAGATTCAGGAGTTTCTGAGGTAATAATTGAAACCTTACTATTGAATGATCGTTGTTCTGGAATTATTTTTGTCCCTTCATTTTCCAGAACTAAAACCTCATCTTGACCCATGTTTGTATTGATATCTATTTGATTTTCATGCCCGACAATATAGTACGGCTTTGAAAATTGTAAACTTTGTTTACCAATATTATATAAAGTTGGGACGATTAAAGAAGAATTCTGAAAGTTTGAATTTTTAATATTTAAAGGAGCAGAAAAAACGAACAGGTTATTGGAACTTATTAAAAACGAACTCCCGTCTTCATAAGCAATAATATTGGCTTTATTTATTGAGTTTAAAGGATATAAATTATTTACTTTGGGATATTGAAAATTACTTATTCTGCTACTAAAAACTCCATTGAATATGGGGTGGGAAAAATTTATTTTAAAAATTTTCCTTTCTACGTTTTTTAATGCATCTAAACGAACAGTAGATATTTTTCTAAATAATTGATTATAAGAAGTTAAGTCTAATTCAATTGAAGGTATAATTAATATAAACCCATCTGATTCTACATAAGATTTTAGAGCAACTTGTAGCGAATTAGGAATACTATTTAATTCATTAAGAACAACCAAATTCTGATCGGGTAAAATATTGTAATCCAATTTGCTTAAACTGGTACTCAGGTAATTAAATTCTGATTTGCTGTAAATTTTCTTTAAGAAATTATCTTCAGAATTATTGATAGATAGAACACGAACTTTTTTAGGTTTGTCGATATTAAAGTACAGAGTATTATCAAACTGTAACTGTATATCACTAATTTCAACTTTTCCGTTAATTAAATCAGTCGTATTTATAGAGAATGTAATTTGTGAATTATTATCAATATTAGTAGATGTTTTAGCTATTAAAATCTCTTTGTTGAAAAGCGAAACCGATAAATCCTGAATGCTTTCTCCTTGATTATTCAAAACAACCGTTAACTCCAGGTTTGAGGGATTTTTTTCGCTTATATATAAACTATCAATACTCACGTTGTTAACATTTAATGGTTGTAGTTGTACTAAGTTTAGGTTGTAGGAAGGATTCTTTTCAAAATCCAAGGACTCTTTCTGATCCTGAAAGTCTGAAATAAAAATTAAATTCTTCAAACTATTAGCATCCTTACTAAAACAATTTATTGCCTTAAGATAAGCAGATTTATAGTCCAGTTGGTTAGATGAATATCCAAGTTGTATCAGTTCGTTTTTAACATTGCTTAATGATACCTTTTTAAACTCTGCATTATTGGTAATAATCGAGACAATTTCTTCCTTTTCCAGATTTTTTATAAGATCCTGAATAGCGCGCTGAAGCAAGGCTCCGGTATTCCCTTTAGCTTGCATACTATAGGAATTATCTAAATATATAACAGTCTCTTTTCTTGTTTTATAGTCGGTTATGTTTGATGTATAAGGCTGAGAAAATGCAAAAATTATGGCGGAAAGAAGAAGTAATCTGGTAATTAAAGTTAGCCATTTTTTGATTTGAGAACTTTTTCGTGTTTGTATTGTTATTTTTTTAAGGAAATCAACATTAGTGAAAGCAACTTTTTGAAATCGCCTTAGTTGAAAAAGATGAACTATAATTGGAATGAGCAGAAGTAATAAAGCATATAGAATCTCCGGATGTTTAAACTGCATTCCTAATATTTTGACTACAAAAATAACATTTCCTTGGTAAAGAACAGAAATAAAATAATTTTTAAAATATTAATCCAGTAGAATTTAACAAAAGAAGAAATAATCAACCATAGAGAATAAGTTGTGTTCAATAAAATATGTTTTTATTTCTTTTTGAGCAGCTTCATTGGCTACCGTTACAATACTTTGAGGATGTTCAAGTTCCTTTAGGGTTGCAAAATGATGCATTTTTTGACCATAGATCGTTTTACCAAGTTTTTTGGGATTATCACAGATCCAGGTAAATGGAATATCCTTATCTACTAAATATTTGGCTATGGATTTACCTTTGAATCCTGCGCCCCAAACTGTTAAGGGTCTGGAGGAATCATGATCAAGTTCTAAAAAGTACTTTATTTTAATATCCAAGAAGTAATTTTGAGTATAGTAGTGAGATGTTCTGGAAGTCCGGCTGTCATAATCTCTCCAATAATGTAATAATTTTTTACAAGGAATACACTTAATTTTAAACTTATACATCCTAAAAGTTAGGTCGTAATCTTCCGGATATAAATTAGGTTTGAATGCACCACAAGTCTCCAAATCATCTCGATGGATCATCCAGCAGGGTGAAGGTATTACACATTCTTTATATATCTCTGAATAGTTATTTCCGTTTTCAGTAAGTTCATTCAACCATTTTTCATATTTATAATAGCCTTCATTAATTCCATCTAACCTAAAATATTTTACTAATCCAAGAGCGATATGTTTTCTGCCGAAAGTTGTTAAATTTTTCAATAACACTTCCAGTTTTTCAGGATCCATTATATCATCACTATCCATTCTGGTAATATAGCCACCTTTACTATGACTGTAAGCAAATCGTAAAGCGTCAATAATACCGACTCCATCATTTGTGAATAGTTTAATGCGGGAATCTATTTCTTGAAAGCCTTTAACAACATTATAACTATCATCTGTGGAATGATCATCAACAATAATTAGTTCCCAGTTTTGGTAAGTTTGCCCAATAATAGAATTTAAACAATCAGGTAAAAATTGAGCTGTATTTTTAAATGGTGTAAGTATACTTATTAGTGGTTTTTGCATTGGCTAAGATATTAACTGACTATTTAACATAAACTTAAGGCAATAATTTGTAACAGATTGTATCTTTCTGCGTCAATTAGTAAACCAAAATTATAACAATGAAGAAATTAATATTACTTATTAGTATAAGTTTTTTGTTGGTTGGATGTAAATCTACTCAAAAAGCAGTAGTCCCGAACACTGTGGTTATTAGTAACCCAATTAAAGCTAATATAGATCTTACAAAAGTTGTTGATGATAAAGTACCTGTAATTATTGATCCTGGAGAATTTAATCAGGATTCAGTTGTTTTCAGGTTGCCAAGAGTTATTCAAGGAACATACTCACTTAGCAATTTTGGTCAGCATATAGAAGATTTAAAGGCCTTTGATTATAATGGTGATGAACTGGAGGTTTCCAAATTGGATGATAATTCCTGGTCAATACAAAATGCCACTAATTTTGATAAATTGACTTACTTGGTAAATGACACGTTTGATAAGGAAGTTATGGGAGGAATTGGACAAGAAATCCCATTTTCTCCAGCTGGAACAAATATTGATGATGATAATTTTGTTTTAAATCTGCATGGATTTGTAGGCTACTTTGACTCTTTGATCAATAATCAATATGAATTGGATGTAGTTTCTCCAGCTACTTTTAAGCGTATATCAGCTTTACCTGAAACCGGATTACAATCTGGTCCTTTAGGTAGAACAATTACCACTAGTTATTCGGCCGAAAGATATTTTGAAATAACCGATAACCCTATGATGTATGGTAATCTAGATGTTGAAGAATTTCAAGTTGGAGATATTAAAATTGTTCTAAGTGTTTATTCGCCAAATAAAGTTCATTCTGCATCTGGTATTAAAGATGCTATGCTTAAAATGATGCAAGCTCAAAAAGAATATTTGGGCGATTTGAACACAACACCTCGTTACGATATATTTCTTTACTTATCTTCTCAAGGAGAAGGCGCTCCCAAAGGTTTTGGAGCTCTGGAACACCATACGTCTACTGTAGTAGTGTATCCCGAAAGTTTACCAACTGAGGCTTTGGGTAAGAGTATGACCGATATGGTTTCTCATGAATTTTTTCATATAGTTTCACCTTTAACAGTACATTCTGAAGACATACATTATTTTGATTATAATAATCCTACTTTTTCGAAACATTTATGGATGTATGAAGGTGTAACGGAGTATTTCTCTGATCATTTTCAGATCAATAAAGAGCTGATTACAGAAGATGAATTCTATACCAGGATTATGAACAAAATAAAAACGGCTTCTGGGATGGATGATTCTATGAGTTTCACCATAATGAGTGAAAATGTTCTGGAAGAACCTTATGCACGAAATTATTTTAATGTTTACCAAAAAGGAGCCTTAATAGATATGTGTATGGATATTTTAATTAGAGAAGAAAGTAATGGTAACAGAGGCATCTTATCCCTTATGAAGGAATTATCATTAAAATATGGAAAAAATAAACCATTTGACGATGATCAAATAATAGATGAAATTACAGTCATGACATATCCAAGTGTTGGAAACTTTTTTAAACAACATGTAATAGGAACTACTCCAATTAATTACGATGAATTTTTTAATAAAGTTGGACTAAATAAAGTTGAAAGCAAAATTGAAACGAACTATATTATGAACGATGGCGCTTTAATTTTACAACCAAATATGGAAACCGGTTCTATTGCATTTAATAACATGGTTAAGGAAAATAGTTTTTGGAATGATCTGGGAGTATTGGAAGGAGACATCATAAAAGAAATTAATGGAGACGTGGTTAGTCTTCAAAATGCGCAATCTGTCTTTACCAAAGTATACATGTGGCAACCTGGAATTGATATAGATGTTAAACTGGACAGAAATGGTGAAGAAGTAAATATTAAGGCTGAAACAGTTCAATCGTATACAATTGGAAGGAAATTAATGAAATCAGAAGATTCAACAGAAACACAGGATAAATTAAGAAATGCATGGCTTAAAGGATAACAAAACAAATTCTTTGGCTTGATTTTTGTAAATTGTAATACTAAATTATTAATCACTTAAATTTAAATACAATGAAGAAATTAGTTTTATTAGTTTTTGCTTTATTCCTAGTGTCAGGAACAGTATTAGCTCAGGATAAATTAGTAGATCAGGATTATGTCATAATGCAAGACAATCAGATTGTTAAATACACTAAAGGAATGCCTGAAAATATTACAGAAGCGGTAACCTTAATTGATGGTTCGGTAGTGCAGCCTGACGGAAGCTATGTTTGTAGTAAAAACAAAAAATTTCAATTAAAAGAAGGTGAATGTTTAGGAATGAGCGGTAAGAAATATGCAAGTGAAGAAAAATTATTTCAGAAGCTTCAAGCTCAGAAAAAGAAAATGATGAAATAAAATCTTATAAAATTACATAACGTTAAGACCAATAATCGTTAAGATAATTGGTCTTTTTGTATAATTTAATTAGAACTTTTCGAATACACCAAGCCCAAATAATGCAAAATCATATTTAACAGGATCCAAAGGGTCCAGCTTTCGTAAGTTTACATCTAATTCTTGCAAAGCTTTCCCGTCGTTCTGTTTACGTTTTAATAATCCTAGTTTTCGAGCAACATTTCCTGAATGAACATCCAAAGGACATGATAACTGGGCAGGAGAGAGGTGTTTCCAAATACCAAAGTCAACTCCGGCATCATCTTTTCTAACCATCCAGCGCAGGAACATATTAATGCGTTTAGCTGCTGAATTTTTTAGTGGATTGCTGATATGTTTTTGGGTTCTTTTGGAATGGTTTATTTCAAAAAAATATTGTTTTAAATGATGAATGGATTGTTGTAATGAATTTGGTTGGGCATGTTTAATAAAAATAGCTTCCAATCCATTATGACATGTATAAATATGTTTTAAGCTTTTTATAAATTGAATACAATCTTGACCATTGAATGTTCTGTGAACAAACGGAAAAAGTTTGTCTAAATCGGATTCTTCATGATTTATAACAAAATCGTAAGGTGTATTATCCAATAATTTCATTAAATACCTCGAATTTTTGATTATGCTCTTCCGATTTCCCCAAGCTATAGTTGCTGTTAAAAAAGAAGATATCTCAATATCTTCCTTAGCATTGTATTGATGAGGAACTTGAATTGGATCGCTGTCAATAAATTTAGGATGGTTGTATTGAACCACTTTGGCATCCAAAAATTCTTTAAGTTCTTGTCTTGTTAATTTTTTAGTCACGATTTAACAATTTTGAAATTGTTATAATTAGTTATATATCTATATTTGCAAAAACTTTTTAAAAAAATGATTAATAAAATAATTTTCCCAATAATACTACTTTTAATTAGTTTAAATGTAGTCGGTCAGTCTAAAGTAGGTACGATTGATACAGAGTATATTCTTGGTAAAATGCCTGAGCTTAAAAAGGTACAAGACGATTTGAATGCTTATAGTTCTAAATTAGAGGAAGAACTAAATGCAAAAGCTAAAGTTTATCAGTCAAAAGTTAAAGATTTTCAGGATGGATTTGAAACAATGACAGACCCTATGAAAAAATTAAAGCAAGATGAAATCATTAAGTTGGAAAACGACATTACAAATTTTCGTCAAAACGCATCAAAATTGGTTCCATTAGAACAAAATAATCTCTTACAACCTTTATATAAAAAAATAGGCACAGCGCTGGAAGAAGTTGCTAAAGCAGAAGGTTATACTCAAATACTTAGTGTTAACAATAGTGGTTTAGCATATTTAGATTCTAATTATGATCTTACCAATACCGTTTTAACCAAATTAGGGATTCCGATAGAGGAATAAAAATTAATAGAACTCACAAAAAACAATTTCTACACTTTAATGAATAGTTTGTTTTAATTTGACAATTGCGAAAGTTAAAAACCTGTGAATTGTTAATTCTATAATTTTTTATTCTGACAGTAATATTTTTTGAGTAGTTAAAAACACCTGTGTCTTAAGTTTAAATTCCAACAGAAATTTGCAATTAAATTTTATTATCTTTCTACTTTAGGCATTTCAGTATTGCGGTCCTATTGGTACTGCACAAATACTAAATGATTTTTATTGGAAACTATTATCAACCTTAACAACCAACCAACATGAGAATTGATAAGAGCATATTCTTGCTATTTTTTATTTTTTCTTTAAATCTAAATGCGCAATCTTCTTACACAATTTCAGGTTTAATACAAGATAAGGGTGGAGAACCAATGGCATATGCCAATATTTTGCTTTTAGAGGCAAACGATTCTACTTTAGTTAAAGGAGGATTAGCGAAGGAGGATGGTACTTTCGAAATTGAAAATGTATCTTCAGGGCAGTACTTTGTGCAAGGCAGTATGATCGGGTACAAATCTGCCAATTCCAATCCGTTTAATTTAAATAAGGATTATAATGTCGAAAATATCACAATAGGTAATTTCGAATCCTTACAGGAAGTGACAATAGTTGCCAAAAAGCAATTATTCGAACAAAGAATTGATAGAATGGTAATTAATGTTGAAAGCAGTATTGTTTCGTCTGGAAGTTCTGCTTTAGAGATTTTAGAGCGATCTCCAGGTGTATTGGTAAACAGGCAAAGTAATGCTATTTCTTTAGCGGGAAAAGATGGTGTAGTAATTATGATTAATGGTAAGACAAGTTATGTGCCTATTTCCTCCATTGTACAAGTCTTGGAAGGGATGAGTGCGGATAATATTGAATCCATTGAACTAATCACTACACCACCAGCTAATTTTGATGCTGAAGGAAATGCAGGGTTCATTAACATAATTCTTAAAAAAAGAGCTGACTTGGGCTTAAACGGTTCTTACTCGCTCTCTGCCGGCTATGGCAAAGGAGAAACGACCTCAAACAATTTAAATTTTAATTATAGAAAGAACAAGATCAATTTATTTGGCAGTTATTCCTATTCCAATGATAAAAGAAACCAGTTTATAAGCACCAGCAGAGAATATCAGGAAAATAATAATTTATTTTTTACCCAAACAGTTACAGACAGAAATCCCAGTCAACCTAATCACAACTATAGATTTGGGCTAGATATTCAAGCAACATCAAAAACAATTTTTGGTATTTTGATAAATGGATTTGATAATAAATGGACTATGGATGCCTTTAATGAAAGATTTGATGCCGAAAATGGAATGCCAACATCCTACCTAGATTTGGTCAATACTGAAATTAATCATAAAAAGCACTTTGGAGCAAATTTTAATATCAAACATGATTTTACCAAAGATAAATTTATAAGCTTTGATCTGGATTATCTTAAATATAATTTTAATAATCCAAATGATTACATCAACAGTTTTTATGATGAGAATAGAGAATTTATAAATGAAGCAAAATTAAGGAGTAGAAAAAATACGCCTTTAAAAACATGGGTTGGCAAATTTGATTATAGTAACAAAGTTAATGATAAAATTAAGTATGAGTTTGGTGGTAAGGCTACAAAGAATAATTTTGAAAATGATGTATCTATAGAAGACCTAATTGGAGAAGACTGGATAATAGACCCAGATTTAACCAATAAAAGTATTCTTGATGAGAAGATATATGCTGGTTATGGAGCCGTGGATTATAATTTTACTGACAAGACTAGTATTAAATTAGGACTGCGTTACGAATATACTGATACGTTTCTAGAAACTGATACCGAAGGAGCAGTAGTAGACAGGAATTACGGTCAATTATTTCCTAGTATATTTCTAAATAGAAAATTTAGTGATGATCTTAGTATGAATATTTCCTATTCAAGAAGAATTACCAGACCTACATTTAACGATTTAGCTCCTTTCGTTATTTTCTTCGACCCAAATACTTTTATAACAGGTAACGCTTCTCTACAACCAGCAACATCTAATTCTATTAAGTATGCCATAAATTATAAATCCTATTTTTTCTCACTTGATTATACCGATGAGGATGCCTCTATTGCACGCTTTCAAGAGACAATAGATGAGACCACTGGTAGATTAATATTTGAAGCTGCTAATCTTGATTATACCAAAACATTTTCTGTTTCTGTAGGCTTTCCATTAAAAATAAGTTATTGGTGGAAAACTCAAAATAATCTGACATTTGTTCAACAAAAAGTAAGCGCTTTCTACAATAATGAATCCGTAGAATTATCTCAGGGTAATTTCTCAGCAAATAGTTCTCATTCCTTTAAAATTTCCAAAAGGTTTTCAACTGAGATTTCAGGCTTTTATCAAGGGCCACAAATCTCAGGTGCTAGAACGAATGAGAAGATTTATGGCATTAATTTTGGTGCTCAACAAAATTTTGGCGATAAGTGGGGAACTTTAAAGTTTGCAATTGTAGATATTTTAGATTCTGTTGAGTTTGTCGGAGGAACAAATTTACCAGAGCAAAATATTATTACTAGAAACGTATTCGATTTCAGGAACAGAACATTTACACTCACTTATTCCAGGAACTTTGGTAATAGGAAACTAGCCTCTAAACGGGAACGTGAAACTGGATCTGAAGAAGAACGAAGACGTGTTAATTAGAAAATAAAAAATCCAACCCACGATGTGAGTTGGATCCAAAAGTTTTAAATGGTCTTATTGTTTTCGAACCAATTTAACTAAACGTGCCATGGTAACCATTTTCATATCTCTTAAAGCTAAACCTTTTTCTACGGCTATTTGTTGCTCAGGAGTCGTTTCCATATTACCTCCAGTATTAGATGCGAATGCCTGATCTACATCATTGAACATATTAACAGTCATATGTGAAGCATAGGTATCACTTCCAACTGGAAGAACGTATCGAATCAGACTCCAGGATCCTTTATTGCCAGCATCAACTTGTTTCTGATGATTAGGCTGAAAAACTTCCATTTCCGCCTTTTCGTAAGCGGCATAATTACCCATTTCTACTTTCATAAAATCAAAGAATGCAACAGATCCAACTTTCAATTCAAAGTCTCCAGTAGTTGTAGCAATTTCTTCCATGTAGATTCTTACGGCCAGATCTCTTGTGTCACCAGCACTGTTTAATTTCTTATTTAAATCCTCCTCTGTCATATTAGGGTAAGCAGCTTTTGCATTTTCCCATAAGTCACCTCCTCCTTTAAACATACTTACTTTGTCTTTAAATAGTGTTACGGTTGCATATTGATAGCCTTGATCCTCTCCTCCAGGAAGAAGCTGCCATAGATCCCAGCCAATAATTTCATCATTGTTAACTCTTTGCTGATGAATTTTTTCCCAGAAGTCTTCAGTGTCCCAATAGGCCGATTCCTGATCATTATCAACATCCATCATCTCAAATACGAGAAATAAATTATCTTGTGCAATTGTAACTGTAGACAATAGTACAGCCACGAATAAAATTAATACTTTTTTCATAATTGGTTGGTTTTGGTTAGTAATAAAGTATTGTATGAAGCAATACATTTTATAACATAATTTAATAAAGAAAATGGAATTTACAACGTTAAAACGATTGTAAAATCAGAAAAGGAGATTACTAAAGATAAAATAAATAATTGATATTTAGTGAATTATTTTTATGGTAATAGGAAATCAATCTGTCATTTTACCTAAATTGATTGTCTCAACTTTAGTAAAGGTAATGTCCCTAACATAATCCATTTTTTTCCATAGGTAAATGTTGCCCCTCAATCCTTTTGTTGATTTCATTCTTCGGTCAAGTCTACTAATTTCTTTACCAGTTGCTTTCCGCTTTTCACCTAACTGACCATATAATTTTATTCCAGGATTGGTTTTGAATTTACCTTTTATAAGAGATTTTAACCAGAACCATTTGCTACTGTTGACTGCTAAGGCACAAATATTTGGGTTTGTTTTTGCATGTAGAGGCAATTTAGTAGGGAACTTTTCAAAATAGAAACCTGTTTGGTCATTATTTAGAAATAAGGAACCAATTGGAGTAACTGTTGGATTGTTATCAGTATTGACTGAAGCAACAGGAATAAACAAATTTTGACTAAAACTTTTATAAAAATGATTTCTAATTGTCTTCCAGTCTTGTTTAATATCCATTGCCATTCTTTTACAATATTAAATTTTGATTTTAAGAATTCCGGATCCGGGAATAATTCAGTTTACTATTTTACCATCAACCATCGTTAGTTTTCGATCGGCCATATCTGCCAATTCCTCGTTATGGGTTACAATTACAAAAGTTTGTTTGAATTGGTCACGTAATTTAAAGAATAGCTTATGTAAGTTCTCTGCAGATTCACTATCTAAGATTACCAGATGGTTCATCAGCTAAAATTAGATCTGGATTGTTTATTAAGGCACGAGCAACAGCTACTCGTTGTTGTTCACCACCAGATAGTTCATTAGGTTTATGATCTATATCGGTTCGAGAGACCTAAAAAATCTAATAATTCTTTAGCCTTTTCTTTCTGCTTCAGATTTATTGACTTCCTTTTATAAAAGCAGGAATACAAACATTTTCTAGAGCAGTAAATTCTGGTAATAATTGATGGAATTGAAAAATGAAACCGATATGTTCATTTCTGAATTTAGCTAGTGTTTTTTCATTTAATCCATTTATGTTTAGATCCTTTAATAGCTAATTTTGTTTTAGTCTGGTTATCTGGTTTATCTAATGTCCCTAAAATTTGTAATAAGTGTTGTTTTACCAGCTCCAGAAGGACCAACAATTGATATGATCTCACTTTTATTTGATTAAATAGATCAACACCTTTTAAAACTTGAAGATCACTAAATGATTTATGATATATTTTCTGCTGAAATTAATACCTCCATTAAGATGTGAAAATAGTATATTAAGGATAAATAAACAATTATCAGGAAGTCTTTTTATTTTTCTTAAAAATTGATTTCATACCATTATAATCAATAAAATATTGTAGCCTCAATGAAAAAGTATGTTGACTTGGCTGTTCAAATAAAAAATCGAGACTTTTAGAAAAATTATCTTTGGCATTTATATCTTGATTAAACAATTGATTTCTATATAAGGCCGTAAGAAAACTACCAGGAGCAAACTGCCAGGAATAACTGAGATCTATATTCCAGGTACTAAAGTTAATGTTTGGACTTTCACCAACGTTATCAATAGTATATCCAGAGTCAGTTGTAAGTCGGCCATTATCTAAAAGTGTAAAAAGTTCATAATCATAATCAACTGTATCCCAGTAATGCCTAAATGTAAGAGCTAAAGAATGAAACGGATTAAAGGTATAATTTCCTGAAAGGCTGTTTTCAACAATCTGCCTATTACGCTCTCCTAAAATTGGTTCATCATTGAACTCTGTCGCATATCCTCTGTCACCATTGAAGTGTTCATATTCAAAACTGTAAGCGAGCAAAAGTTTGTCATTAACTCTGAATCTGGGTTCAATTTCAACTTCATAATAAAACAAATCCCGCTCTTCTTCAAACAAAGTGCTTAGGTTTAATTCAAGATTAAAAGCAAATTTTTTATTGTAGTTTGAAGAATAAAAACCACCTAAACTAACAAAGTTTTCATAAATAAATGGTCTGCCATCCCTTGACTCAAAATAATCTTTTTGTTTTCCTGGTTCAACATTAAATCTAATACTATATGCGTTTAGTTTCTTTGTATTTGCGAAATACCGAGCACCAAAATTTATGTTTGTATATACACTGGGATCAGCCAAGCGCTGGTAATTTACCCATGCATTTATCCTGTATTGATTAAGCTTTCCTTGAGGTTCAAAAATCTGATAAGAAATATCTGTGCCAAAATTATTAAAGTTGTTTCGAAAATTAAGTCCTAAATCATTAATGTTAAATTTAGTATCTGCATATCTATGGTCAAAACTATAGCGTAAATTTCCATGTACCTTACCTAACATAAAGTAAACTACTAAATCCTGTTTCAGGATTTTCACTTTGGTAATTCACATGACTCATTTTTATTTCCGAATAGATTTTATATGTATTTCGTTTGTTAACGATATCGGCTACAAATGCAGTTGTATTAGCATCCCTAAAATCTCCTTCTCTCATTACATTAGTGTTAATAAGACTGACTGACGAATTGCCATTAAATTGTTGGTCTACTACTAAAATATTATAATTTGCAAAGGATTCTACAATTTCTGTTCGTTGTCTCACCTGTTATGGTATCGGTTATAGTTGCATCTGTTTTCTCTGTAATGGCATTAAAGATTCCAATTCCTAAACCTTTTTTTGTCCTTCCTGAAACTTTTACAGCATTTAATACTTTTACTTCATTTGGCACATTTGCTTCTTCGTTTTCATTAAGTTCTAATTCACGTGAAGGTAGCATTTCCAATTCGTCTGGAAAAGAACAGATTACCTTTAGAGAACAAATCAACTCCTTCGGTAAAAAATTGCCTCTGTTCAGAAAATGTTTGTTCAAATGGTCCTAAATTCAAAACAACATTATCAAAACCAGCCTGACTAAAATCGGGAACTAAAGTAGCATCTAATGTAAAATTATCTGTAATTCCATATTTTACATCCATTCCAAAGGTAAGATCCGTATCTGTTTCACCATCATAATTATTTAGGATTCCTGTTGAAAATGGATACAGATTCAACCTCACAGGTGGTTCAAGTCCTTTTATCCCTTTTAATTCGCCATGATATAAGCCAATATTACCTTTGGTGACATCAATAGGATTCCAAGTATATTGTGATCTAAACCTTCTAAAATGTCTATGAAATTGTAATCCCCAAATAGGTTCTTCCTGATTGCCAAATCGTAAAGCTCTATAAGGGATTTTCATTTCTAATGACCATCCATCATCATGAAGTTTTACAGCACTTTCCCAAACGGCATTCCAGCTAAAATCTTCTCCAATACTTGGTGACGCAATAGCATCAGCTTGTGTCCAGAACTTTGATACAAAAAATTGTGTATCATTTTGAGAATCGTTATTAGGATTTAAGACAACAACAAAAAAATCAGTTTGTCCAAAATTATCACGACTTGTTAATTGTGTGAGCATTTTATCTGGGTCATCATAGAGATAAGCTGCAACATAAATGGCATGATCATCATAAGTCATTTTAACTTCCGTACGTTCATTTTCTGGTAGGGTAGGACCCATTTCGGGTTGGAATTGAATAAAACCAGTTGCTACTTCAGCTGCTAACCATGCTTCATCATCAAGAATTCCATTTATTTTTGGTGCTATGCTTGTGCGCTTTATATTCAGAACCTTTTTATCTTGTGCATGACTGAAAGATAAACTTAGCACAAAAATGATTAGTAAGAATCGGGTCATAAATTGTTTGATTGGTCAATCAATAAAATAAAGACTATATTCAATAATGAATGTTAGAGTCTTTACTACAAAATTAAAACTGATGGGTTGTTTTTATCCTAATTAAAAGTTAAAAAAATGAACAAATTTGTAGGCATATTTAACTATTACATACTATTTACCTAATTTAACAATTCAAATCTAAATGAATAACCTAAAATTAAACCTTAGAATTCAAAAATTTAGTATATGCCTTACAGAAAATTAGAAGAATACAACATTAAAGTTACAGATGATGTTAAAGAACGTTATAAAAACATTTTAAAGGATTTAGGAGAAGATGCAGAACGAAACGGATTGCTGGATACACCAGAACGCGCTGCTAAAGCCATGCAATTTTTAACTCAAGGATATCACCAAAATCCGGCAGAAATTTTGAATAGTGCAATGTTTGAGGAGTCCTATAACGAAATGGTGATTGTTAAAGATATTGAGTTGTATTCTTTATGTGAGCATCATATTCTTCCATTTTTTGGCAAAGCACATGTTGCCTATATACCAAATGGTCATATAGTTGGGCTTAGTAAAATCCCTCGAATTGTTGATGTTTTTGCACGTAGGCTGCAAGTTCAGGAGCGTCTTACTGAACAAATTCTAGAATGTATTGACACCACTTTAAAACCACAAGGTGTTGCTGTTGTTATTGAAGCTGCCCATATGTGTATGATGATGCGTGGAGTACAAAAGCAAAATTCGGTTACAACTACTTCGGGTTTTAGGGGAACGTTTAAAAATATGGAAACCAGAAATGAATTTTTAAAGCTTATCAGCGACAAGTTATCCTAGTTTTTTTTGGAACATTTTTTGCAATTAAAGAGGTAGTAATAATTAATAATATGCAATTAGAAAATTTCTCGAAAAATAAAAAATTAGTAATTGGATTAATTTTGGATGCCTTAGGTTATTTATCCTTTATTTTTCCGTTCATAGATATTATCTGGGCTCCTTTATCAGGATATTTGATGACTAAACTGTACAAGGGGAAACCAGGTAAAATAGCAGGTATTATAACTTTTATTGAGGAAGCCTTACCGTTTGTGGACGTCATTCCTACTTTTACACTTATGTGGCTCTACACGTTTGTATTGGCTACAAAAAAGGAAGAAACTATTATTGAAGTAGAGGCAGAGTAAAAGCTAAAACATGTATTTGCCTTTCTCGATTACAGATCGAATTGAAT
Organism: uncultured Flavobacteriaceae bacterium; assembly: GCA_963768245.1. Taxonomy (GTDB): domain Bacteria; phylum Bacteroidota; class Bacteroidia; order Flavobacteriales; family Flavobacteriaceae; genus Site-B1. The sequence continues at coordinate 43,591 of CAVYHG010000026.1, read as the reverse complement.
TTCGTCTAATTTTTTAATATCTGATATTTCCAATCTCCAACCAATTGAACCAAGATTTTCTTTTAAATGATTCTCATTGATGGATTTTGGGATTGTTATTATATTCTTTTTAGATGTTAACCAATTCATGGCTATTTGAGCTTTTGTTTTATAGTACTTTTTTTCTAACCCGTCTAACAGTGGATGACTCTTCAAAATTATACCTCGTTCAATAGGTCTTTCTGCCATAATAATAATTTCATTTTTCTGGCAATAAGGAATGGTTTCAGATTCCATATTAATATTTCCTGAGTACTTTCCTTTATTTCTGGTTAAAAGGCTGTATTCAATCTGATTAGCGACTATTTTATGTTTAGTATGCTTTTGCGCTTCTATTAATTGACTCACTTTAAAATTGCTTACGCCAATATACTTTATAATGTTTTGATCTACCAAATAATCAAAGGCTCTCATTGACTCTTCTATTGGAATAGTAGCACTTGGTGAATGGATTAAATATAGGTCAATATAATTCGTTTGTAATCGCTTTAAACTCATTTTTGCAGATTTAATAACATCATTATATTTTAGATTTGTTTCCCACACTTTAGATGTTATAAACAAACTCTGCCTTTCTATATCTTTAATGGCCTTTCCTATCAGTTCCTCACAATGACCATTGCCATAATATTCTGCTGTATCCAAGTGATTGTAGCCTAATTCTATGGCTTTTTTAATGGCATGGACAGACTGTTCGTCTTCGGAATAATCAGCTTCAGAAGCACCACCAATTAACCAGGTTCCCAAGCCCAATACAGGAATTTTAACCTCACCAATTGTCTTGTATTCCATATTAGTTTAATTGTTTTTCAAAACAAACACTATTTTCCACATTGGTATATTGACCATAATTTGGGATGGTTTTATAACCAGCCTTTTTATAAAGATTAATGGCTTCTGGCTGTCGCTTTCCGGTTTCAAGAACACATTTTTTATAACCTAATTCCTTTGACCAATTTTCCAGCTCCAGTAATACTTTTTTCGCTATTCCCTGACCTCTAAATTCAGGAAGTGTGTACATACGTTTAACTTCCATGCTTTCAGCATCAAATTCCTTAATGGCACCACAAGCAACAGGTTGGTCATTGATATAGATTACCAGGGCATGTTGAATATTGTCTATTTTATTGAATTGGTCATAGAAGGCATGGTCTTGGCCATCTCTTTTAGCCAGATCTGCATCTAACAATTTTACAAGATCTTTAAAATCTTGATTTGAAGAATTGGTTTTAATAAGATTCAGCATGAATATAAAATTAATTAAAAAATAAAGTAAAAACTAAAGTTTATAACTAACTCCAAAATTCACACTTCGTCCCATATTAAGTATCCCGTCTGGTTTTAATCTGGATAAATGATTGATATATTCTTTATCTGTTAAATTGGTTGCAGATATACTTATCTCCAAATCATTTTTGAAGAGCTTTAGACTTCCTCCAAATCCTATATCCAACAAGGTATAATCTTCAGTGACAGTTTCAAATTCGTTAATATTATTCTGTTCAAAAGTGGTATTCATTCTTATAAAAGCATACCCATTTTGGACCCAGTTTCTTTTGCCAAACTCAATTCTCACAGTATTGTTTAAATTATTGGCTGGGATTAATGGTAAATATGAGCCATTATCCAATTTGCCGGTGACTGTTGAAAAGCTGCTATCAAAATGAAGCCAATCGAATGGGTGAGGATGGAAATGCAATTCTATTTCGCCACCATATAATTTGGCATTGTTTTGTATATATAAATAAACTGGATCGTCGTTAATTTCTTCTCCATTTGGAGATAGAAAAATATAGTTACTTATGCTATTATAAAATCCGTTTACAGATATTTCTAAATGGTCACTATTAAATTCTAAAGCCAAGTCTGTTTGTAAATTTTGTTCATACTTTAAGTTGCTGTTTCCGATCTCAAATCGGTTAGAACCTTCATGCGAGCCATAGGAGGTTAGTTCGGCTAAGTTAGGTGCTCTAAATCCTGTGGCAATATTCAGTCTGCTAACCAGTTTGTCAGTAAACTCAGTTTTTAAACCTATTGCTCCATTAATACTATTGAAAGATTTATTTAAACGCTCAGTTTCACTTTCTATTAAAGCTGAATTGATAGTTCGATTGTCAAATCGTGCGCCAAACTGTAGGGCCATTTTCTCAAAATGTATATGGGAAGTAGCCAATATGCCAATATCATTTGTAGTGGCATCCGGAATAAGTAATTCTTCGCCATAATTACTGTTATTTTGGTTCATGCCTTGTAAACCAATAATAGTTTCTAACTTTCCGGTTTGTGGCAGATTATATTTTACATCATAGTTGAAGGTTTTAAGCTTCATGTGCAAAGCAGCATCTAGAGCTTCCTCATGTTCTTCCTCTTCTTCATCTTCATGGTCATGATGTTCTTCAAATTCTTTTCTATCATTATATATATATCCTAAATTGATATTTAAACTGGATTCTTTAAAGAAAATACTGGTCTTGCTGCTGAATAAATGATTGTTCAAATCCTGATAAGGCTGTAATGGCATTGTATTCCTATTTTGAACTCCCATTTCTTCAGGAATACCTAATTTAGAACTGTTTAAATTATATCGTAATTCGGTCTTAAAATTGGTTTTTTGATATCCTAAGCCAATTTTTAGATCTTTTTCATTAAAACGAGTATTAGTAACTCGATACTGGTTTGTTTTATAATCTGCATGTTCTGCAAAACTTCCTCTTATTAAGAATTTAAAATCATCCGACGATTGCTTAAATCCTATATTGGAACTTTTACCTAATGTATTGGAAAAGTAATTGAAATTTGCGTCTGCACTATTAGAGTTTGAATTGGCAAATCGCTCCGGATTAAAATAGAGGACCCCTCCAAGTGCATCACTTCCGTAAAGCAAAGAAGCAGGGCCTTTTATTACTTCAACACTTTCTATTCCGGCATCATTTAATCCCAATCCATGCTCAGCACCAAATTGCTGGTTTTCTAATCGAACTCCTTGACTATAAACTAAAACTCTATTGGAGCTTAATCCTCGTATTACAGGTTTGCCAATGCTGTTACCTGTACTAATAGATTCTACTCCAGAAATATTGGTAATTCCCTGTGATAGGGTAGTTGCACCATTCTTTTTTAGATTGGAAATCGTTTCTTGTTCAATTTTCATGACATTGTCTGCTTGAAGTTTATGAAATGGTGTGGATATAATAACTTCATCCATTTCGACAGCAGATGGATTTAAAAATATGAGTAAGGGCTCGTTTTTTTGTGAAATTTTTATTTCTTCTGAATATGTTTCGTACCCTAATAGTGAAATTAATAGATTAAATCTGCCATTTGGTAAATTCGAAATTGTAAAATTCCCATTTTCGTTTGTTATAGTTCCTTTCTCTAATTCAGGAAAATAAACATTTGCAAATGCTGAAAGAGTTTCATTTTCAGAATTTAAAACTTGACCAGTAATAGTATTTTGCGAATATGTTAAGTTTGTTACTATAATAAGTAACAGAAAGATTTTTGTTTTCATTTAGTTTAAAATTTAAGAATGAATAATGGTATTATTCTATAGTTTTAAACATTCACTGGTGGGCCTCTTAAAGAAAATTGTAAGCTCTGATAATTACTAATGAATTCGTACTGTGAATCTATTGTAACTCGAATATCTTTTACAAGAGGGATTTCTATAGATTCAAATTCAATGTAGAGGTAAGTATTTAATCTAAAATCATAAAAATCACAGTCAAGTTCCAGATTATGGAAATGCAATTTATTTGGTGTTTTGCAAATCTCGTGCTTATGATCTTCAATAAGGTGATTTAATTTAACAAATAAAGGTGCTACAAGAACCATACTTAGTAAAATCACTAATGCTTTACTCAGGATATGGTTTCTTAGTGTATACATTATTAATCTTCTTTAACGGATTTTCTTCGTTTGAAACGATTCAACATCTTTTTAACGAAAGAAGAGAAAAACTTATATTCTCCGAATAGCCATCCAAAAAAGAGCAGTAAGATTTGATATAGTGGAAGGATCGCGATGAATTTGATTATATAGAAAAATGAGAGATATAATGCGTTGTCACTAAAAACCTCTTTAGTAAATCCGATTAATTCCAGAATGGGATTTGCAATAAATAAGGACGATGTACCTGTAATAGCAAAAATGATAAAAATTCTTGTAATCTGCCATCTTTCCTCAACGATCCAGCGTTTTTCTAATTTTTTTAAGACAAAAACAGTAAGTTTTAATAAAGCATAAAAAAGAATTGAAGAACCAAGAATATTTAAAAGTATATTGTCTTTAAAGATTAGTACAGATAATTTGTAAGCACTGTATATTAATCCTAAAACACCAAAAAAAGGATATAGCAATTGCCAGTTTTTAGAAATCTCCCATTTTTGCTTAAACTTTTTCATGAATTTTTTAAAATCCTTGCAAAGATAAGCCAACTATTTAAATTCTTGGAACAAAATACGATAAACGTTGTTTATACTTTATCTGGAAGTATAGAAAATAATTATAGAGTAAATAATTCACCTCGTACCCATAATCCATATTGGGATCATAATTTATTTGCAATTCGTACAAATCAGGGTTAAACTGTCTAGGTTGGAGTACTCTGGCATTCCATTCGGTTACCATTACTTTATTTCTTGACTCTAAATAAATTTGATCATGATAATTTCTGGGTCGGGCTCGCGTCACTAATCAGGCATTAAATCCTGGATCTATGATTATTATCTCATACTCCAATTCTTCATTTGCTATTCTTACAGTGTCCTGATCTTTTGATACTAACATTTCTGTATCTGAATTGACACTTTTTTTCGAAGTATTACAAGAGAATGCTAAGAAAGTTATAAAACAAATGAATAATAAGTTTTTCATAACCCTGGTTTTATATGAAGTTAAGAAAATATGGAATTAATTTTAATTGATTTAAAAGAAAAAGCCAAACGTAGGTTTGGCTTTATATCTAATTATGAGAATGTTTCTATTTTTTACCAAATAATCCACCTAATAATCCACCAAGACCACCTTTCTTGTTTCCACTTCCAAGTACCATTCCGGCAACATCATCAATAACACTTCCATCTCCATCAGCATCTAAAATTGATTCTAAAAAACTTTGCTCTTGCTGAGGTGAGTTTCCTTTCATCATTCCACCTAACAATCCACCAAGGTCAGTTGGGCTACTTACTTTATTTTGACGAGTTTGTTTACCTAATACTCCCATTAAAATTGGAGCAGCAACTTTTAAAATATTTGCTACAGAACCAGCATCAATACCTGATTTCTGACTTAATGCATTTTGTACATTTTGTTGTTTTCCTCCTAAAACATGACCTAATATTTTTTCACCATCTTGCATTACATTTGCATCTACTCCGCCTTCAAATAAACCACCAAGGTTATCTAAAATACTTCCATCATGTTTGTTGTTTAAAGCACCTAATAACCCTTCTGCACCTTGAGGTGTAGAAGCATTTTGTTTCATAGCTTGCATTAAAACTGGTAAAGCCATTGTTAATAAGCCACTTGTTTTATTAGTGTCTTGTCCTGTTTGACCTGCAACACCACTAATGATTGTTTTTCCTAAGTCACTGTTTAATAAATCTAAAATTCCTGACATTTTTTAAAAATTAATTATTATTTGTTTTCAAATTAATCAAAAAAAAATCTTAACAATTTTGTTAAGACTTTTTTTTATCAAGAAAATATTCTTTTATCTATAAACGGTTAGTTTTTTCCGACGAGAAGTAATTCTTTTATTTGAGAAGCCAATTCAGTTCCAATTCTATCCTGTGCTTCATTAGTTGCAGCTCCAATATGTGGCGTTAAAGAAATTCTTCCATTCATTAATATTTGGACAGCTGGTGTTGGTTCGTTTTCAAAAGTATCTAAACCAGCAAATGCCACTTTTCCACTTTCTAATGCTTTAACCAAATCAACTTCATTGATAACGCCACCACGTGCAGCATTAATTATGGCTACACCATCCTTCATAAGATCAAATTGTGGTTTTCCTATGACATATTCTTTTTGTGCTGGCACATGTAGAGATATAAAATCTGATTGTTTTAACAATTCTTCCATTGGAATTGTTTTTATTTCAAAATTAGCTGATTGTCCATCGAAGAAGTCAAGTTTAATATTTGCTTTTTCAACATACATATCACTTGCAATCACTTTCATTCCAATTCCTATTCCTATTTTTGCAGTTTCTTGACCAATTCGTCCAAAACCTACAATACCCAAGGTTTTCCCTCTAAGTTCAACACCTTTAGCATAGTTCTTTTTTAAAGCTTTAAATTTTGTGTCACCTTCTAAAGGCATATTTCTATTAGAATCATGTAAAAATCTTACACCACCATAAAGATGAGCAAATACCAATTCAGCAACAGATTGCGATGAAGCAGCTGGAGTGTTTATGACGTGGATACCTTTACTTCTGGCATAGTCCACATCAATATTATCCATACCAACACCACCACGACCAATAATTTTAAGCCCTGGGCAAGCATCAATAAGGTCTTTTCTAACTGTTGTTGCACTTCTCACCAATAATACTGATATATTATTCTTATTAATATGATTAATCAACGGATCTTGAGGTACTGTTGTTGTGCTAACTTCAAATCCTGCTTTTTCTAATGCTTCAATTCCGCTCTTAGATATACCATCGTTTGCTAATACTTTCATTTTATTTATGCTTTTGTTTCTAATTCACTCATTACTTCCACAAGTACTTTTACACTATCTAAAGGTAATGCATTGTACATGGAAGCCCTATAACCTCCAACACTTCTATGGCCATTTAAACCACTAATACCAGCTTCTTTCCACATAGTATCAAATGTATCCTTTAAATTTTCATTTGTTAAAGTAAAAGTAGCATTCATCATTGATCTATCTTCTTTTGCCGCAAAACCTTTAAATAAAGGATTCAAATCAATTTCAGAATAAATTAATCTTGCTTTTTTCTCATTTTCTTTTTCGATGGCATCAATTCCTCCTAAATTTTTGAACCATTCCATTGTTAACATAGATACATAAACCGAAAAAACAGGAGGTGTATTAAACATACTACCTTTGCTAATATGCACTTTGTAATCCATCATAGATGGTATTTTTCGAGATACTTTGCCTAAAATATCTTCTTTAACAACTACTAAGGTCGTACCTGCAGGTCCCATATTTTTTTGAGCTCCTGCATAAATTAGATCGAATTGAGTAAAATCAAGATTTCTTGAAAAAATATCACTACTCATATCACAAACCATTGGAATACTTGATTTTGGAAACAACTTTAATTGGGTTCCAAAAATTGTATTGTTTGAAGTGCAATGAAAGTAATCGTAATCTGCAGGAATATCAAATCCTTTTGGAATGTAATTGAAATTAGCTTCTTTTGAAGAAGCTACTTCCAGAATATCATCAAATATCCTAGCTTCCTTAATTGCTTTATCACTCCAGGTTCCGGTATTTAAATAGGCTGCTCTTTTCTCTAACAAATTCATAGCCACCATTAAAAATTGGGTACTGGCACCACCTTGTAAAAATAAGGCTTTATATCCTTTACCTTCAAGCCCTAATAACTCTAAAGCTAAGGCTCTTGCTTTTTCCATGACATCTACAAATGGTTTACTTCTATGCGATATTTCTATTAAAGACAAACCACTGTTATTAAAATCCATAACGGCTTCTGAAGCCTTTAAAAGTACTTCCTGAGGTAATATACAAGGTCCTGCGCTAAAATTGTGTTTTTTCATGATTTTTTGATAAGTTTAAGATGCAAAGGTGGTAATTAATTGGTTAAATTATGTTATTAAATCGATAATTTTATACTATATTTTTAACAAGAAATCAACAGTATCTACTGAATCTGCATAATCCCAAAGGCTGGGTTTTTGAGTTTGTCCAAATTTCACCTCTTTTTTAAAAAAACCGTCAGAAACAACACATTGGATTTTATCTTTGTCCTTATTTATTTTATCTCTTAATTCTTCTAAATTATTATAATTTTCATAGAATAAAGTTGCAATAGGAGATGCATAGTTATTGTCCTCTTTTATCATTAAAAACCCATTTTCTAACATATCAAATTCACTCATTAAATAAACTGCTTTATTGTAATCATAATTGTTAGCATATTTATTTTCATTTATGATCGGATGCCACTTATAAATTGCTTTAAAGAAAAGATCAAAATTATATCCTATCGGCACAAATAATTTCGACACATTTCGGCAACCTAAACCATAATATCTGAAAATATCCTCAGAAAGTGCCACCAGCTGATCATTAGTTTCATTCCCTGTTAATATTGCAATAGAATTTCTGTTTTTTCTGACTATATAAGGCTTGTTACGAAAATAATATTCAAAATATCTTGCCGTATTGTCGCTTCCCGTTGCTATTACAGCATCAAAATAATCTAATTTTTCATCAGTAAATCTTATTTTCCCTTTTAAAGAGGACTCGATACTTTCCAAAAATTTAGCCATAAAAGGTAATAAATGTTTATCCTTTGATGATTGTTTAACCAAAACGTTGTGACCTGTAATTAAAACGCAAATAAAATCATGAAAACCTACTAAAGGAATATTTCCAGCCATAATTATTGCGACTTCCTTAGGATTAATTGAGTTCAAGTTATACTTAGCTAACCATGACTTAATGTTATTATCAGTCAATGACTTAGACCAATTTTCTAAAGCAAATAAAATATTATTTTCTGTAAACCAGCCATTATGGATCATAGTCAGTTTAATTTGATGTTTCATCTCATCAAAAAACAAATCATTAGCAATTAATTTAGGATTTTTCTGAATTCCGAATTCTTTAAACTGACTTAAAAATTCACCAAGTTTTACAAATGCATTTATAATATTTTGGTTAGATTTCATATATATTTGTAATTCACCTATTTTGGTTCTATTTTTGCGCCAAAGTTATAAAAATGAAATGAACGAAATTTTTTTAATCCTAATTTATAAGTGGTTTAAAAAAATTTTAGTGAATCCTTGATTGTGATGAAATTTTTATTTTTTTAATTTAATGAATAAAAATTTTAAACTGAAAAAATGCTATGGCTATAATAATAACAGATGAATGTATTAACTGTGGAGCTTGTGAACCAGAATGTCCTAATACAGCAATTTATGAAGCTGCTGATGATTGGAGATATAATGATGGAACAAGTTTAGAAGGAACTGTGAGTTTTACCTAATGGAAAAGAAGTAGATGCTGATGAAGCTCAAGAGCCTATTAGTGATGAGTATTATTACATTGTACCAGATAAATGTACAGAATGTAAAGGTTTTCATGATGAACCACAATGTGCTGCGGTCTGTCCTGTAGATTGTTGTGTTCCGGATGAAGACCACGTTGAGGCAGAAGAAATATTATTGGCAAAACAACAGTTTATGCATAAGGATTAGTATTATTTAGAATTTGGTTAAATAACAAAAAATCTCAAGTCTACCTTGAGATTTTTTTATTTTAAAAACAACTTATTAATAGTACATTTGCAGCCATAAAAAATATACGAATGAAAGCAGGAATTGTAGGATTACCCAATGTAGGAAAATCAACCTTGTTCAATTGTTTATCTAATGCGAAAGCACAGAGTGCTAATTTTCCGTTTTGTACGATAGAGCCTAATATAGGAGTGGTAATTGTTCCAGATAAAAGACTGGAAATGCTGGAAGAATTGGTAAAACCTGAACGTGTTGTTCCCGCAACTGTCGATATAGTTGATATTGCCGGATTGGTTAAAGGAGCCAGTAAAGGAGAAGGACTGGGTAATCAATTTTTGGCAAATATTAGAGAAACAGATGCCATTCTTCACGTTTTACGATGTTTTGATAACGATAATATAGTTCATGTAGATGGTAGTGTAGATCCTATTAGAGATAAGGAAGTAATAGATATAGAATTGCAATTAAAAGATCTTGAAACTGTAGAAAAGAAATTGGATAAAGTCAAACGCACAGCAAAAACAGGAAATAAAGAAGCACAAAAAGAAGAAGCTGCTCTATTGCATATAAAAGAATATTTGGAAGCTGGTAAATCCGTTAGAGTGTGTGATTTTGGTGAAGATGAGTATAAAGATTTTGTAAAACCATTGCAATTAATTACTGATAAACCAGTTATATATGTGTGTAATGTAGATGAGGAATCTGCTGTTTCAGGAAATGATTATGTTAGTAATGTTAAAGAAGCTGTAAAGAATGAAGAAGCAGAAGTTCTGGTCCTTGCGGTAGGAACCGAAGCAGATATTAATGAATTAGATGATTATGAAGAGCGAAAAATGTTTTTAGAGGATATTGGGTTAGATGAACCTGGTTCCTCTAAATTGATTAGATCTGCATACAAATTGCTGAATCAGCAAACTTATTTTACAGCGGGTGTAAAAGAAGTTAGAGCCTGGACAATTGATATTGGTGCAACTGCACCACAAGCTGCAGGTGTTATTCATACTGATTTTGAAAAAGGGTTTATTAGGGCAGAAGTAATAAGCTATGATGACTATGTTTCTTATGGCAGTGAAGCTAAAGTAAAAGAAGCTGGTAAAATGAGAGTTGAAGGTAAAAATTACATTGTAAAAGATGGTGATGTGATGCATTTTCTTTTTAATGTATAAACCATTATTTAGGGCCATTTTAATAGCTTTGATGTTCTCAACATTTATCTTGTTTTTTTGTTAATTACTTTGTATTATCTATATTTTATATTTTATACTGATATTCTATATTAGCAACTTATCAATTTTTTAATAGTTTTATGTCTCAAAAATCCAATTATACCGAAGATAATATACGTTCACTAGACTGGAAAGAGCACATCCGAATGCGACCAGGTATGTATATTGGAAAATTAGGTGATGGTTCTTCACCAGATGATGGTATTTACATTCTTCTTAAAGAAGTTTTAGATAATTCTATAGACGAATATGTCATGGGAGATGGTAAGACTATAGATGTTTCCATTCAAGGTAATAAAGTAACTGTTAGAGATTATGGTCGTGGTATTCCTTTGGGTAAAGTGGTAGATGTAGTCTCTAAAATGAATACTGGTGGAAAATATGATTCTAAAGCTTTTAAAAAATCAGTAGGACTTAATGGAGTAGGTACAAAAGCGGTAAATGCCTTATCTTAATATTTTAGAGTTGAATCTAATAGAGACGGTAAATCGGCATCTGCAGAGTTTGAACAAGGAAATCTTAACTGATCGAAGAGAAACTAAATGATACCACAAGAAGAAAAGGAACTAAAGTATCTTTTATTCCTGATGAAGTAATTTTTAAAAATTACAAATACAGAAATGAGTATGTAGAGAAAATGCTTAAAAAACTATGTGTATTTAAATCCAGGATTAACCATAGTTTTTAATGGTGAAAAATTTTATAGTGAAAATGGACTAAAAGATTTATTAGAAGAGAATATTAATGAATCTGATATGCTTTATCCAATTATTCATTTAAGAGGTGAAGATATTGAAGTTGCTATAACACATAGTAAAACACAATATTGTGAAGAATATCATTCATTTGTTAATGGTCAAAATACAACTCAAGGAGGAACTCATTTAGTGGCATTTAGAGAAGCTTTGGTTAAAACCATTAGAGAATTTTATGGTAAAAATTATGAAGCATCAGATATTCGAAAATCTATTGTTAGTGCAGTTTCCATAAAAGTGATGGAACCTGTTTTTGAAAGTCAGACAAAAACCAAATTAGGTTCTACTGATATGGGAGGAGACCTTCCAACAGTAAGAACTTTTATAAATGATTTTGTAAAAACATATTTAGATAATTATCTTCATAAAAATCCAGATACTGCAGAAAAAATTCAACGAAAAATTCTTCAAGCTGAACGTGAACGAAAAGAATTATCAGGAATTAGAAAATTAGCAAGAGAGCGTGCAAAAAAAGCAAATCTTCATAATAAAAAATTACGAGATTGCAGAGTACATTTTGGTGATACTTAAAAAGGACAGACAGTTTAGAAACAACTTTATTTATTACAGAGGGAGATTCGGCTTCTGGTAGTATTACAAAATCGAGAGATGTAAATACACAAGCAGTATTTAGTTTAAAAGGAAAACCTTTGAATTCCTATGGATTAAGTAAAAAGATTGTCTATGAAAATGAAGAATTTAATTTATTACAAGCAGCATTAAATATTGAAGAATCTATTGAAGATTTACGATATAATAATATTGTTATTGCAACTGATGCTGATGTTGATGGTATGCATATAAGATTATTATTAATAACATTCTTTCTACAATTTTTTCCGGAATTAATAAAAGAAGGGCATTTGTATATTTTACAAACACCTTTATTTAGAGTTAGAAATAAAAAAGAAACCATTTATTGCTATTCTGAACAAGAACGAAGAGAAGCAATAGAAAAATTAAAACCTAAACCTGAAATTACCCGATTTAAAGGCTTAGGTGAAATTTCGCCTGATGAGTTCAAATATTTTATTGGTGAAGATATTCGATTAGATCCAGTAATGTTAGATAAAGATATGTCCATTGAGGAATTATTGTAATTTTATATGGGAAAAAATACACCTAACAGGCAAGAATTTATTATTAATAACCTGAAAGTTGAACTTGATGTAATAGAAGAATAAAAAGGTTTATGAGAATAAACAATTCTAAAATTAAGAATACAATAATAACTGCTTATTTTTTATTACTTTTTGCTGTTATATTGAATATGATTGTTTTTGGATTATTCCGAGATTGGATAAATAATTCAACATTAGAATGGGTTCTTATTATAGTCTTTTTCATATTTATATTTATAGTTTTGCATTCAGTTGCGAAATATTTTGAATATGATAGTGATGGTGATGTTTTAGTAATAATTAATAGAGGAATTATTGTTTCAGAATTTATTAATTATAGAGAAAAAATAGTAGAGTTTCCTAAAAGTAAATTGATTTATTATAAAATAAAGGATTACGGAATTTATAAATCTTTAAATCTATATATTAGGTCAGGGGATTACCATCAGAAAAGAATTAAGTTTAATGTGACTTTGGTCCCTGTCAGAAAACTGAGATATTTAAAAATGTCATTGGATAAGATTGTGAAAAATAATAAACGAAAACGTTAATGGATTCAGGTAACGGTGAATTAAATAACGAGCAATTAAACGATTCTAATAGTAATAGTCATGATACCATAACCAGAGTAACTGGTATGTATAAAGATTGGTTTTTGGATTATGCTTCCTATGTAATTCTAGAACGTGCTGTTCCTGCCATTGAAGACGGATTTAAACCTGTACAGCGACGTATTATGCATTCTATGAAAGATTTAGATGATGGAAGGTATAATAAAGTAGCAAATATTGTTGGTCATACTATGCAATATCACCCTCATGGAGATGCAAGTATTGCTGATGCCATGGTTCAAATTGGTCAAAAAGATTTATTAATTGATACACAAGGAAACTGGGGAAATATTTTAACTGGAGATAGAGCAGCAGCTTCCCGATATATTGAAGCACGACTATCTAAATTTGCGTTAGATGTTGTCTTTAATCCCAAAATAACAGAATGGCAAGCTTCTTATGATGGAAGACGAAAAGAACCAATAAATCTACCAGTAATGTTTCCATTACTTTTAGCTCAAGGAGGTGAAGGTATTGCTGTTGGTTTATCAACAAAAATATTACCACATAATTTTATAGAATTAATTGATGCTTCTATTAAGCATTTAAAGGGAAAACGATTTACAATTCTACCTGATTTTCCAACAGCAGGAATTGCAGATTTTACTAATTATAATGATGGTAATCGTGGTGGAAAAGTTAGAGTTAGAGCTAAAATTTCTCAATTGGATAAAAACTACTTTGGTTATTACAGAAATTCCTTTTGGAACTAATACATCATCACTAATAGATTCTATTTTAAAGGCCAATGATAAAGGGTAAGATCAAGATTAAGAAAATTGAAGATAATACAGCTGCAGATGTAGAAATTTTAGTGCATTTACCTTCTGGTATTTCACCAGATAAAACTATAGATGCCTTATATGCATTTACAGCTTGTGAAACTTCAATTTCGCCTTTAGGTTGTGTTATTGAAGAAAATAAACCACTTTTTGTTGGTGTTTCAGAAATGTTGCGTCGGTCTACTGATAATACAGTTAGAATTGTTAAAAAATGAACTAGAAATTAAATTAAATGAATTAGAAGAGCAATGGCATTTTGCTTCATTAGAACGTATTTTTATTGAGAAAAGAATTTACCGTGATATTGAAGAAGAAGAAACTTGGGAAGGTGTTATTAAAGCTATTGATAAAGGACTTAAAGCCTCATATTAAACATTTAAAACGTGCAATTACTGATGAAGATATTGCCCGTTTAACAGAAATAAGAATTAAACGTATTTCAAAATTTGATATTGATAAAGCACAACAAAAAATTGATGCTTTAGAAGATCAAATTGCTGAAGTAAAACATCATCTTGACAAATTTGATTGATTATGCAATAGCTTATTTTACAAGACTTAAGAAAGAATATGGTGAAGGAAGAGAACGAAAAACAGAAATTAGAATTTTTGATGATGTTGATGCAACCAAAGTAGTAATTAGAAATACAAAACTCTATGTAAATAGGGAAGAAGGTTTTGTTGGTACGTCTTTAAGAAAGGATGAATATGTTTGCGATTGTAGTGATATAGATGATATTATCGTGTTTACCAACGATGGTAAAATGATGATAACTAAAGTAGATGCCAAAACTTTTGTTGGTAAAGATATTATTCATGTTGCTGTATTTAAAAAGAAAGATAAACGAACTATTTATAATATGATTTATAGGGATGGAAGCAAAGGTGCAACATATGTCAAACGATTTGCGGTTACTGGAGTAACCAGAGATAAAGAATACGATCTAACTGCAGGCAATAAGGGTTCCAAAGTTTGGTATTTTTCTGCAAACCCAAATGGTGAGGCAGAAGTGGTAACTGTTTTGCTACGACAAGTAGGAAGTATTAAAAAGTTGAAATGGGATTTAGATTTTGCGGATATTATAATTAAAGGAAGAGCATCTAAAGGAAATATAGTTACCAAATATTCTGTAAAACGAATTGAACTCAAAGAAAAAGGTGTTTCTACTTTAAAACCCAGAAAAATCTGGTTTGATGATACAGTTCAGCGTTTGAATGTAGATGGAAGAGGAGAATTGATAGGTGAATTTAGAGGAGAAGACAGATTGTTGATAGTAAAGCAATCAGGAATTATTAAAACTATTATTCCAGAGTTAACCACGCATTTTGATGATGACATGATTGTTTTGGAGAAATGGATTCCTAAAAAACCTATTTCAGCCATATATTATGATGGTGAGAAAGAACGCTATTTTGTAAAGCGATTTATTATTGAAAACGAAGGTAAAGAGGAAGTATTTATAACGGATCATAAAGATTCGCAATTAGAAATTGTTTCGACAGATTGGAAACCAATGGTAGAAGTTGTATTTGCAAAAGAAAGAGGTAAGGACAGAAGAGATAATTTAACTGTAAATATTGAAGAATTTATAGCAGTTAAAGGTATTACGGCTTTAGGAAATCAATTGACTAAAGAAAAAGTGAACCAAATAAATCTATTGGACCCATTACCTTATGAAGCACCAAAAGAAATACATGCAGATGAATTGGAAGTAGTTGACGAAGAAACCGTTACACCAGAAGTAAATGAAAAACCTGAAAATGTAGTTAAGGAAGAACCAGAAACTACAAAAGAAGAAGATAATATTGACTTAGATATAGATGATGAAGGACAGATTACTTTGTTTTAAGTAGTTTTATGAATTTTAGTCAATCTTCGACTTAGCTAATTTCTTCTTATCGTTATTCTTTTTAATCCTATAATTCAAAAACTCCACAAATAAAGAGAATGCTATCGCAAAGTAGAGATAACCTTTAGGGATTGCTCCAACAGAGTTGCCAAACAATTCGGTTTCAGAGAGGTGAGCGGCTTCTGTTATCAGCATAAAGCCAATCAATATTAAGAAAGATAGACCTAATATCTGCATACTTGGATGGTTGTCTATAAATCTACGAATTGGATTTGCAAACCCAATCATAATAAAAATAGATATAACTACAGCAATGATCATAAGTATTAAAGTGTAATAATGGTTTGGATGTAAGCCATTGGTCATCCCAACTGCTGTTAAAATAGAGTCTATAGAGAAAATAAAATCGATTATCAATATTTGAATAATGGCTTGTGAATACGATTTTATATGTTTTTTCTTTATGGCCTCCTCATCATGTAAAGGTGTTTCTATCTTTTCATGTATCTCGGAAGTGCTTTTGTAAATAAGAAATAAGCCTCCTGCAAATAAAATAATACTCTGCCAACTTAAGGCCAGTTTTAGCCAACTTGTTTCAATATTAAGAAAAGGATTACTTAAACTAATTAGGAAAGAAACAAAGAATAACAATACAATTCGTTGCACCATAGCAAGAACTAAACCTATGTTAGTTACCTTCACACGTTGATTCTCGGGTAATTTATTAGCTGCAATTGAGATAAATACAATATTGTCTATACCTAGAATAATTTCTAAGAAGGTTAAGGTTATTAATGCCATTATAGCATCACTTGTTAATAAGAAATCTAACATAACTATTTAATTTTAATTGCAGTTCCCCTTTGTTTGTTGGTATCTCCTACATAGGAATATTCAAAAGTATATGAAGAGTCTGTTGTAGCTAATATCTTTAAATGCACATCTTTACGCTCTGCCATATTTTTTGGATTCATAGTCCTAAAAACCATTTCACAATCATTTATCCAACGAACAGAAGCTGAGTCTGTTTTATTCTCAAATGTTTCTATTTGTAAAGTATCAAAACGTTTAAAAGTAGATACATAATCTATATCTTCAATTGTTATCGTGCTTTTAAATGTTCCGGTTTTGTAATCATTGCAATTACGTTCTACAGGGTAACAGCCCGTAATTAAAACTAATAATAAACCAATAGAAGAATATTTCATGAATTAGAATTTTCACAAAATTAATCAAGAATTAGAAATACTAAGGGCATTTGAGTTTAATCTTAAGCATTTTACGACTCAAAATTCTCAAAGCTACCGTCAGAATAGAAAATAACTATACGTTGTATCGATTTGTCTGATGAATCACCCTTAGAAGTCTTTATTTGAATTGGTATTGGAATTTCACTTGTATCATCTAAGGAAACATCCTTTGGAGGAAAACTGCCTTTACCGTTAAGTAACCAATATAGATCAACTTCCGGAAAAGAGTAGAGGACTTTCATTATAAACTCTAAACTTGGTTTATTTCTTCCCGAAAGAATATGAGATATACTAGATCTCTGAACACTAATTTTTTCTGCAAAAGAAGAAGCTGTCAACCCATAATATTGGATGATTTTTTCCAGTCTTTTTATGAATTCTGAAGTGTTTATCATTGTAAACTCTATATTTTAAGAAACATAGACTACAAATGTAAACTTTACATAATTATTCTCAAAAAAATTATGATTAAATTTAAAATATTATAGAAGTTATACTTGAATTAAAATTAATTAAATTAATGATATACAGTATTTTAAAGTTACTTAATTAAAATTAAATTAAATTTTAATAATTATCTTAAGATTTGAATCAATTTTTTAAATAATTGTATGCAAAATTGATAAATTAGTTGTTTACAAATGTAACTTTATTATTGTTTATTTTTGTAGCTCAATTTTACCATAGGTGATAACAGTTACAGAATTACAAGCATTGTTTTCTTATAATAAGGAACAAAATTTATTTGGTCGATATATTCATAATGAGCATATTTTGCCATTGTTGGATAACTTAAAAGATAAGGTAGAAATTATTGAAATCGGGAAATCCGTTTTAAATAAACCAATTTTTTCTATTAACCTTGGTACAGGTAATAAACGTATTTTAATTTGGTCCCAAATGCATGGTAATGAAAGTACCACTACAAAGGCAATTTTTGATCTTATTAACACTTTGCTTAAGGATTCAACTAAGAAAATGGTAAGTATATTAGATTCTTGCACTATTAGTATCATCCCACTTCTAAATCCAGATGGAGCTGAGACTTACTCCCGTTCAAATCACAATGGTATAGACTTGAATAGAGACGCACAAAACCTGTCTCAACCGGAAAGTATAGTATTGAGAAAAGTTTTTGAAGATTTTAAGCCTCATTATTGCTTCAATCTACATGGTCAGCGTACTATTTTTAGCGCCGGAAAAATAAACAAATCTTCGGTAGTTTCCTTTTTAGCGCCAGCGCAAGATAAGGCTTGTTCAATAACAGATACAAGAAGGGTCGCCATGGAGATTGTAAGTGTTATGAATAAGAACTTACAGCAACAAATTCCAGATCAGGTTGGCGTTTACGATGATGCCTACAATATTAATTGTGTAGGTGATACGTTTCAAAGTTTGAATGTGCCTACTATATTATTTGAAGCAGGTCATTACCCGAATGATTATTTAAGAGAGAAAACACGAGAATTTATATATCAGTCATTAATTATTTCCTTAGAGTATATAATTGATAATCAAGTGACTGGGAAGAATTATAAAGATTATTTATTAATTCCAGAAAATAATAAATTATTCTTTGATGTTATATTGAGAATGGCAAGATATAAGGGAACTTTGGAAGATATTGCGATTCAATTTGAAGAGGTTCTGAATAATAATAAAATAGAATTTGTTCCAACTATAAAACAGGTAGGGAATTTAGATTCTTATTATGGTCATAGAGAAATAAAATTGAACAAGAAAGAAATCAAAATTGTAAAAAACGACTCCATCAAAGGTGTCGAAATCGTTTTAGTTAATAAATATTCTGAAAATAGACCATTAATTTTAAAAGAATTCTAATTAATTCGTTAATTTTGTTGCGAAATATCTATTAAATCAACTAAAAACCTTAAATAACCAAAAAATGGCTAAATTTAAACTAGATGAAGTAGATCACCAAATTCTAGATATGTTAATCGAGAATACAAGGACACCGTTTACAGATATTGCGAAGCAATTATTAATATCGGCGGGAACTGTTCATGTGCGCGTTAAGAAAATGGAAGATGCAGGGATAATTCAGGGTTCTTCATTAACATTGGATTATAAAAAGTTAGGTTATGCATTTATAGCCTACGTGGGAATATATCTTCAAAATACTTCCCAAACTCATTTTGTTCTGGAACGTATAAATGAGATACCATTTGTTACAGTTGCTCATATTACTACTGGTAAGTTTAATATTTTCTGTAAGATAAGAGCAAAAAACACCGAACACGCCAAGGATATAATATTCCAGCTCGATGATATTGAAGGAGTTTATCGAACCGAAACAATGATATCTCTTGAAGAAAGTATTAACGATAAAAAACGCTTAATGCATTCTATATTTAAAGAGTTATAATAATATAAAAGAATTATAGATATAACCCTTTATTGTTAATCTCAGTAAAGGGTTTTTTAAGGTAAAAACAATGCTAAGACAAGCTAAAATAGAACGATTTAATGAAAATGTATTATCTAAGTATCAAATTTATAATAGTATATTTTTAACCCTTCCTTTTGATACTATATCAAATACAGGTGTAATGTTACCTCTTTTCAGCGATGAGTGTGAAAAAGGATATTCTAATAAAAAAACTCCAACACAAATTGTCAGTTTATTTTTTAAAAAATATCATCAAAAACCTTCAGATAAAGAAAAGAATGACCTGCTCTTCCGATTTATCCAGTATATCGAACGGCAAGTGGTTCTGTTTGATGCTATAGAGGATGCCGCTTTTCCTATTGTAACTAATATGGATGGATTAGGAACATTAAGAAATATAAAAGAAGAGGCCAAAGCCAAGAATAAGGTTAATGAATTAAAATCTTATTTAAATAGATTTAAAGTAAGACCAGTGTTAACAGCACATCCTACTCAATTTTATCCTGGAGCTGTATTAGGAATAATAACGGATCTGGATATTGCAATACAGCAAAGTGATTTGTTAACTATCAAGAAGCTCTTAGCTCAATTGGGTAAGACACCTTTCTTTAAAAAGGAGAAGCCATCACCATATGAAGAAGCCATTCGTTTAATCTGGTATTTAGAGAATGTATTTTATCATTCAGTAAGTAAAATATTTGACTACATTCAACATAATATTTTAAAAGGAGAAGCCTTAAACAATCATGTAATAGACCTGGGATTTTGGCCAGGTGGAGATCGTGATGGCAACCCATTTGTTACAACAGAAATTACTCTAAAAGTTGCGGAGAGGTTAAAAAAAACAATTCTATTAAATTATTACAGAGACATAAGGAAACTAAAACGTCGAATTACATTTCCTAAAGTAGACACAATTATTGCAGGTCTTGAAAATGACTTGTATAACAATGTCCATGATCAAAAAGGAAGAAACAAGCTCGAATTAAATTTATTTTTGTCTAAGCTTGAACAAATCAAAAATCTAATTATTAAAGATCATAAGTCACTGTTTTTAAGTGATATTGAAAGTTTAATAAATAAGGTAACATTGTTTGGTTTTCATTTTGCTACTCTAGATATCAGGCAAGATTCTCGAGTACACCTTTCAGTTTTTGAATCAATTGTTCAGGAAACCAAAAAGCAAAATTTAAATTTATTTCCAGACAATTTTCTAAATCTGAGCCAAGAAGAACAAATTATGGTTATAAATGGTGTAAAAGGAAAATTAGACCCTGAGAGTTTTAAAAATGAATTAGTTCGGAAAACATTAGGGTCCATTTATGCTATGAAATCTATTCAAAAAGAAAATGGTGAAAGAGGAGCTCATAGATACATAATAAGTAATAACCAGTCAGCATTAAATGTAATGCAAACATTTGCTATGGTTAGATTATGTGGTTGGACCAACCCTACAGTTGATATAATTCCATTATTTGAAACCGTTCCAGATCTTCAAGGTGCACATCAAGTTATGGAAACACTTTATACTAACCCAGAATACAGCAAACATTTACAAAAAAGAGGGAATAAACAGACTATTATGCTTGGATTTAGCGATGGAACTAAAGACGGTGGTTATTTAATGGCGAATTGGGGTATTTATAAAGCTAAGGAGGCATTAACAGAAATTTCGAGGAAGCATGGAATAAAAGTAATCTTCTTTGATGGGCGTGGCGGTCCACCTGCAAGAGGAGGTGGGAAAACACATAAATTCTATGCTTCATTGGGTCCAACTATAGAAAATGATGAAATTCAGTTGACTATTCAGGGCCAAACAATTAGCTCGAATTTTGGGACATTAAATTCCAGTCAGTATAATATTGAACAATTAATTAGTTCAGGAATTTCTAATGAGGTTTTATCGGAGTCTGAAGGAATATTATTTGATTCCGATAGAGAGACAATGAATAAACTTGCAGAAATTAGTTACAAGGCCTATGTTGACTTTAAAAATCATCCGAAGTTCATGCCATATCTTGAACAAATGAGTACCTTAAAATACTACGCAAAGACTAATATAGGGTCAAGACCTTCGAAGCGTGGCAAATCAGAGGAGCTTAATTTTTCTGATCTAAGGGCAATTCCATTTGTTGGTTCTTGGAGTCAATTAAAACAAAATGTTCCTGGTTTTTATGGCGTTGGATTTGCAATTAAACAATTTGAAGATGCTGGAGATTTGAAAAAGGTCAAAGATCTTTATAAAAATTCTGCCTTTTTTAGGACCTTAATAGGGAATAGTATGATGAGTTTAACAAAATCTTTCTTTGATTTGACAGAATATATGAGAAAGGATAAGGAGTTTGGAGAATTCTGGACGATTATTTATAACGAATACGTGTTAACTAAAGAATTACTCCTAAAAATTTCTGGAAATAAAGAACTTATGGAAAGTGAACAGGCTGGAAAGGCATCCATTCAAATAAGGGAGAAAATTGTTTTGCCTTTATTAACGATTCAACAATATGCTTTATTAAAAATCCAGGAATTGAAAGAATCTGGTAAATCCGAAAAAGATTTTGAAGTCTATGAAAAAATGGTTACGCGTTCCCTATTTGGTAATATTAATGCGGCCAGAAATTCTGCTTAAATGAATGTAAGAGACTTAAATACAAGTGAATATGGATCTTTTTATCAACCCTATATTGATATTTGTGGAGAGAAGGAACTGCTAGAGGAGCTTACATTCAATCTTAATGAAACAAGCTCTTTTCTCCTTTCTATTCCTACCGATAGAACAGATTACAGGTATGATACAGGTAAATGGACTATTAAAGAATTGTTACAGCATTTAATTGATAGTGAACGTATTTTTGCATATCGAGCATTAAGATTTGCTAGAAATGATAAAACAGAATTAAAAGGATACGATCACAATAATTATGTACCGGAATCTATATCGAACAGAAGAGATTACTCCGAATTAATTGAAGAATACATTAGCGTTAGAAAAGCTTCAATTTTTCTATTTAAAAGTTTTACGGAAGAAATGTTATTGAATTCGGGGATAGCCAATAGTAATGGAATATCTGTGAGAGCCATTGGATTTATAATGGTTGGACATTGTAAACATCATTGTCAAGTAATTACTGAAAGATATCTTTAAGAAAGATATTATTCTTCTTCATCCTTTATAATAAATTCGGAATCATTTTCAACTTTAATTGAATCAGTATTAGTAACGTTTTCATCATCATCATCATCATCAAAATCAAAATTTGCCATAGAATCTATTAAATGTTTACCAATTTTAACCAAGTAAATTGTGTCTTCCGTTCTCACTTCGACAGCATCAATAGTTTCGCTATTGTGATTTTTAAATGTAATAATGTCGGAATCACCGTATCCATCAGGAAATTTTTCATTGAGAAGTATCAAGATGTCCTGGGTTAACTTCTTATAATCAATAATGAGGCGTTGCATAATAAACTATTTTGCAGTTATAAATAATTAGAATGCTAATAATTTTATTAAGTTAAATTTACAATTATTTTTGAATCACCAAGTAAATTTTTATAAAATTAATTATTATAAAATTGAAAGGCATCTAAAATTAATTCATTTTCAACTTGACAGTCCAATTTAGGATTACCAATATCTTTTAAAAGAACAAAATTTATATTTCCGTGATGGTTTTTCTTATCAAATCTTAATAATTCTATAATTTCTGAATAGTCCTCTTTATCGAACCTCACTTTTGGAAATAAATTCAATATTGTTACCTTAATGTCATCCAATTTATCCTTCGGAAAGTTTAATAACTTAGGGAGATATAGGTTTCGAGGATCATACCAATAGCAATAGCTTCACCGTGCAATAATTCCTTCTTTTGAGTATTTTCAAGAAAATAAGATTCAATGGCATGTCCCAATGTATGTCCAAAATTTAAACTTTTCCTTATTCCAGTTTCATTTTGATCTTTTTCGACAACAAGGCCTTTAATCTCAATGGATTCATGAATCAATTTGTCTAAGTTATTAGAATTTTTAAGGTAATTCTTCATCTTTGACCAATACCCATCACTTGTAATTAAGCCATGTTTTAACATTTCTGATACTCCTGAGTTAAGCTGATTTTTTGGAAGTGTAATTAGATAATCAGTATCGACTAACACAAAATCACCTGAATTTATGATTCCTATTTGATTTTTTAATGGACCAAGATCAACACCAGTTTTTCCACCTACAGAAGCATCTACCATGGCGAGTAAGGTAGTGGGAACAAAGACGGCTTTGAACAGCGATTCGCACCGCAAAAGATCACCTTTGGCGACTTGCAACAATTCATCGGCATGCTGCACCGCAGCGGGCTGGTGATCAGCAACTCGCCCGGCCAGGGCAAAGCGTTGCGGAAACGCGGACGCACCAAGAAGAACAAGGAGTTGATGGGCAAAGTCAGCAACCTGTTTGCGATTCGTTATCGCGGTTTTGACCCGGAACGAATTCTCAACTGGATCCTGCCTTGGTTCGGCTGGATGTTCAGCATTCCGATGCTGATCATTGCCGGTCTGTTGTTGACCTCCTCGTCGCTGCTGTTGGCCAGCCAGTACGAAACGGTTTATTCGCGGCTGCCGACGTTCCAACAGTTCTTCGCCGCCGATCGCTGGCTGATCCTGGCGGTGACGATGGCGATCGTGAAGGTGATGCACGAATTCGGGCACGGGCTGAGCTGCAAGAAGTTCGGCGGCGAATGCCACGAAATCGGCTTCATGCTGCTGGTCTTCACGCCCTGTCTGTATTGCAACGTTTCCGACTCGTGGATGTTGCCGAACAAATGGAAACGAGTCTGGATCGGCGCCGCGGGAATCTATGTCGAAATGATCCTGGCGTCGATCGCGGCGTTTGTCTGGTGGTTCACCGAATCGGGCACCACGATCAACGACCTGTGTTTGAACATGATGTTCTTGAATGTCGTCAGCACCATCCTGGTCAACGGAAATCCGCTGCTGCGTTTTGACGGCTACTACATCATGATGGACTTCTTGGAGATCCCCAACCTGCGGCAAAAGAGCACCGAAGTCCTGAAGCGATGGTTCCAAGAAACCTGTCTCGGCCTGGAACTTCAAGACGATCCGTTCTTGCCGACACGCGGAAAATTCATGTTTGGATTGTTCACGATTGCCAGCGTGATCTACCGCTGGGTCGTCGTGTTCTCGATTTGTTGGTTCGTGATCAAAGTCCTGGAACCGTACGGTCTGCAAGTCATCGGGCGGATGGTCGCCGTGGTTGGTTTCTTTGGTTTGGTCGCACAGCCCGTGATTCAAACCTGGAAATTCTGTCGCACTCCTGGGAGGCTCTCGAAAGTGAAACGTGTTCCCCTGTTTACGTCCCTGGCGATCTTGGGCGCGATCATCGCCGCGGTCTGTTACATACCGCTGCCCCATCACATCGATGCTGCGTTTGAAATTCGCCCCAGCGAGGCGGGACGGATTTACGCCGGTACGCCCGGGCAAATCGTGTCCACGCTGCAGCCCGGCACCCGGGTCAGCAAAGATGACGTGATCGCGGAACTGAACAACCCCGACCTGGAAATCCGCCTGGCCGATTACCAAGGTGAAGAAAAAATCGCCCGCTTGCAGTTGAGCAATCTGGCGATCCGCAGTCGTTACAACCGCGCGTTGACGGCGCAGTTGGAAACCCAAGCCGAATTGCTGGAATCGGTCATTTCGATGAGAAAGAAAACCGAGGAGCAAATCGAGCGACTGACCGTGCGGGCGACGCGAGCGGGGATCATCTTGCCGCCGCCGGAACGGAAACCGCAGGATGACCAGGAAAACCAATTGCCCGGCTGGCATGGTTCGCCGCTGGAAACATGCAATCGCGGCGCGTTGTTGACGGCCGAGGACTTGATCTGCGAAATTGGTACAGACGATGAATTCGAAGCAATCCTGGTGATCGATCAAGGTGACGTGCAACTGGTCCGTGAAGGACAAGAAGTCGATTTGAAATTGGATTCCCGACGACTGGAGACCTTCCACGGCACGATCCTGGAAAAATCACAACAACCGCTCGACGTGACCAGCACATCACTTTCCAGCCAAACCGGCGGCGACCTGCAGACGGAAATCGATCCCACCACCGGGATGGTCAAACCTCGGAACGTTACCTACCAAGCGCGCGTCCCAATAGCACCTGAGGATCTGGATGTGCCCCTGCGGCCCGGATATCGCGGATCAGCCAAGGTGCATGTCGACCCGATGTCGCTGGGCAGCCGGTTGTGGCGGTTCGTAGCCAAAACATTCAACTTTGAACTTTAGCCAAGCGAAAAACTGCGCAGCTCGCGTCTTTTAACATCACGTACCCTTTTATGCCCTCATCCCGATTGATTCACATTGCAGTGATAAGGTCAATCGTTACGATTACTTCCTCCGACGACTTACCCACAGGACCGATCGATCCTTCCCGGCCCATGCCGCGTGCCTTGACGCACATCCAATCACGTTTGACGACTGACCGTTTGGCCGGTCGTTTTCTACAATCCTTTCGACAATCCCATCTGGAGAATCAAAACCATGGCAGAAAAGTCCGATAAGCCTGCAGCCGCAGCACCGGCAGCCGAAGCGCAAACCCAAGCTCAGCAACCGGTCCAAGTCCAAGTCACCGACGACGATTGCATGGCGACCTACGCCAACTTTTGCCGCGTCACCGGGTCACCCGAAGAATTGATCATCGACTTCGGTCTGAATCCGCAACCGATCGGTGTGCCCAAAGACCCCATTCAAGTCAAGCAGCGGATCATCGTGAACTTTTTCACCGCCAAACGCTTGCTGGCGGCATTGCAAATGTCCGTCGCCCGTCACGAATCAGTGTTCGGCGTGCTGGAAACCGACATCAACAAGCGCGTTCGCCCAGGCTTACAGCAGGCCGCGATGCAGCAAGCGGCGGCGGCGGCAGCGCCCGCAGCAGCCGAAACAGCCAAGAAGTAGTTTCGCAGGACTCTCGTCACACCGCCGCCGGCTGCGACAGTGCCGCGGCGAGTTGCGATATCATGAACCGCGTCATCCCTGGTTGGATGACGCGGTTTTTTCGTATCGACCTACCCCATTCGCCTTCATGAAATACCCACTCGAACTCCGTTTCAAACTGTTGACCTTTGGCCAACGCATCACCGCGACCGATGCCGACGGCAAGATGCTGATGTTCATCAAACAAAAGATGTTCAAGCTGAAGGAGAAGGTGGAGATCTACAGCGACGACTCGCAGAGCAGTTTGATTTTTCGCATCGAAGCCGACCGCATGATCGACTGGTCAGCCAACTATCACTTCACCGACGCGGCCGGCAATGACTGGGGCTCGGTCCGCCGCAAAGGGATGCGGTCGCTGTGGGCGGCCCACTATGACGTGATTCAGGATGGCGAAATCGACATGTCGATCAGGGAGGAGAGTCCGATGAAGAAGGTCATGGAAAGCATCTTGGGCGAAATCCCTCTGGTCGGTCTGGCGGCGATTTACTTGCTCAATCCCAGCTACATCGTCTCTCGCCCCGACGGCACACCGCTGCTGAAGCTGACCAAGCGACCAGCCATCTGGGAAGGTCTGTTCACCCTGGAAAAGCTCAACGAGATGCCCGAAGACGACGAACTGCGCTCGCTGCTAGCGCTGCTGATGATGGTGCTGCTGGAACGCCGCCGCGGTTAAAAACCAGCGATCAGTTTTCTTCCAAGCATGATGTCTCATTTCAATTTTTCGTATCATGGCCGCGCACACATATTTTAGATGGAGCGGATGACGCAAATCATAACTCAGATGTCTTCCCTGCAAGGTTAGCTCAATCCCTTGCGAGATTTTGTGAGGACTGCAGCCAAGCGAATAACGCAACTCGCATAGAGCGATGCACCTGAGGTCGCGAAAAACCAGCGGTTCGGTGACTGAGCCGGGAGAATATGTCCTGGAAGCGGTCTGACGGCCCGAAGGATTGGCGACGAGTCCCGATCGCCGACGACCGGAGGTCGCAGAGCTGTGGAAAGGCAAGCAGATAGATTTCCCGCCGATCAGGGTAAGGATTTTGAAGGACGAACGGCAGAATGATCAGGACGACGGCTGAACAGCTATAGAAAGAGAGGAACAATTGCTGTCCGATGTCTCCGGCACACACCGAAACGAGTCAGTCAATTCATTGGGGAGAGCAAGATCTTGGCAAGGTACACAGCGCTACCGCGGTTGTAGCTGACCCACACGTGTCCTTGGTGTGCGGCAAGTCCAATTGGCAGGTCCTCCGCGCCAAGCGGTTCGTGATTGTCGATACCTAACTGCTGCGGGCGAAGATCCCCGAAACTCAGCAATTCCGTCAACTTCCCAGAGTCGATGTCCAAACTGCAGAGCGACGTTCGGATCGGATCCGACCTGATTTCCGCGACGACGATCAAGCCTACCTTGGGCACGGAAACCACACGTGGCGACCAGATCGCCATGTTCGTTTTCGTCCAGGTCCAATTCTCATACGGCGGTGCTGCCGTGCCCAGGAACGCCAGGGCGTAGTCACCTTTTTTGACACTTTCGATCTTATTCTTTCCGCCATACATGGGCGCCAAACATCCCATGCGATTGGCATCGTCGAAAAACAGTCCGGCACGTTCTGGCGTCGATCCTTCGAACTTGAAATATTCGTACAGTTCGTGCATCTCCTTGCCATCGTCGGTCGCGAGGATTTTCATCGCGAACCCTTCACCGCACGGGCCACCGTATTCATAGGCGTATCCCTTTCCACCGCTGAACGCCATTTCGCTCCATTGCAAGATCTCGTTGAGCGCAGCCTTGATAACTCCAATCCGTCCCGTTGCTTGAGGACCACGCGACCATCCTTCTGGTGTCGAATTCGCGAGAGTTGAACTTGGCGTCGACGGCTCGAATCGACAATCGATTTTCCGATTCAATGGAAAACCGAGGAGTGTCATCCAGACGCAGACCCCTGTATTCGCCCGGGTGCCGTCGCACGAGATAATGATCCTGTTCCTGTTGTCGAATCGTCGCCGCGGTGGTCCAGGCTGATCCATCCGCCGATGTCATGACCCGAATACAGCTTTCGCCCGAGCCCGCTGTCCAACGATCAAGGAACGTCAGGAATAGTTGATCCTTGAACACGGCAAGGTCTGTTGACGATCTCGTATCCTGCCGCCGTTTGACGAGTTGTGTGGAAACGATTCTTGCTGTGATCGATCCCGCCGCTGAAGTTTTCTTGTGATTCTGGCTCTGGGCGAAGCTGGCGGTGGGCCAGGCGACCAAAGCAACAACAAGGAGCGTATGTCGCGAGTGCATAAGTTATTCCTCAACAAGTACCTATTGTTGTGGACAGACGCCGTGCTGGAATCCGCCCTGGGTGAAGACCGCAAAAGTTCTATGACCCGGGATTTCCATCGCGGGGTGCGCAAGCGATTCTCGCTCTCGATCGAATGCCGGGGAGTTGTCCAGACACAGACCCCTTGTTTCTCCTGGGTGCCAACGAACGCTCGAATTAATTCGCCTTGCCACGGGTGAATTCCTTTAACTCGGTCACCCTTTTTTCTCCGTCATTGTCCGACACATGCTTCACGACTCCCACTCCGATCGCGTACCAAGTCGTGCTCTTTGACTTCGCCACCTGCTGTCCATTGCGTTTCCAGACGTACTTTTGATGGACCGGGATCGCCTTAAACCTTCCGGCAGGCACTTCGACGACTTCCTCTGTCTTTCAGTTCACATTTCTTGACATGTTTCGGCGTGAGTGTGAACGTTGGTTTCAGAACGAAGTAATTGAGGGGACCAGCTTCGCTCAATTGAATTCCCTTGGGGTGGGTGACGCCCTTGACATGGTCCTCTTGATAGAGGCAGAAATTGACGCCGGTTGGTTTTCTGGCGTTGTCTTTGTCGGTGGCATTCGATTTCGTCGTTGGCCTTTTGTATATTGGGAGCAAGAGTTCGGACGTTGTTTGCGACCACCCGGTTCCGCTGCCAAGCAAAACGAATAAGGCAGGGCAAAGAACATAATGCGCGATGTTTTTCAGTGAGGTGTTGTTTGTCATCGAATTGCCACTTTTTGGTGTGCGTTTCATTGAACAACTGTCTGCAGGATCGGACGCAAGGTGGTGTGGAGCCTACGTTCAACGATGGTGGCCGCTTCTGAACGTCTTTCGCGCCGGTCGGCTCCAGTTGTCCGCGAAAGTCGTGGTCGCAGTCTTGGGGTGCTGACAGTTTACTGGATACAATCAGGCGTTTCCAACCGGACAACAGGATTAGGAAATAGGAGCATGAGCCGTTTTGCGATCGTACTATGCGTATTTTCTTACGTTGGGTGTTCTCGTGCACGAGATACCGACGCCGTTGTTGGTGAATCAAATGCCGAAGTCGTTGACGGTGGAACAGTCGAAAACGTCCATCGCGACAAGGTCAACGAGTACTTTGACGCGCTTACCAAAATTCAATCAGTTGACGATGAAGAGAAGCTATTACAGGAGTTCGGCGAATGGCTAACGGAGAAGGGGTATAAGATCAGAGTAGAGGTGAAGAATGGCAAGCACGACCTTTCGTGCCCGTATTTCCCTCCCGTTACGCCATGGACCAGCCATTCCTTTCTTGACGTCAAGAACCTGGATCTGCTCCCACAGTTATCGCACCGTCTTGATCATGGCGGATAAGAATAGGGTCGGCAGGAGCCATCTGTGGAGGCGTACTGTTGCCACCTTTCCATAATTCTTCACCATGAATAACCGACTGCTAACCGTTTTGGTCTGTCTACTGAATCCCGCGATCGTATCGGCTCGACCGCAGAAGCCCGCGAATTTGGAAAAAACCAAGGCGGAAGAAGTGCCCTTCGCGAAACCGGGTCAAGCGAAAGAGCGGGCTAAACAGAGCGAAGAAGAGAGGGTCGTTGAAGCGCTAACGAAGTACACCAATCGCGAAATCGACCGACTGAGAGATTTCACCAAACTCGATGACGCAGCGATCACTGATTTGAAACTTGGTCTCAAGCCACTGATTGCCAAGACTGCGAAAGCACACCCCGGCCTGCTGCAACCGAGAATTCCGCCCAGTGCAATCCTGGATGCGATTGCCCAATCAGCGAAGACAGCTGTCACCGATCAGGATGCCCTGGCGAAGTATCTGGAAGACATGGCGTCACGCAGAGCATTCGCTGAGCAGATGGCGATGCAGACTTATGTGTACTACATCGACTCGTTGGTTGGTTTGAATAACGACCAGTGGGAGGCCGTGCGTCAAGCGGGCGGGCAGCTTCATCGACAGGGTGATCTCAGTCCCATGATGCTGACTTATCGAGACCACCAAGTGCCCAAAGCTGACCTTCGCGAGCTGATTGAGATTCTCACGGAGAAGCAGCTTAGAGACCTTAAAAAGTTCACTCCCCTATGGCGAGGAGGCCGCGAAGCAGAGAATCTCACTCGCGGGCTGCGCGACGTGGCCGAGATGAAAGTTCAGCAGCTTGATGAAATTGTTCAACTCAGTCCAGCACAACGACAGCGAGTCGCATTTGTATCCCAGAAAACGATGATTCCGAACGTGGTCCGGCGCCGGATGATAGCTCGCAAAATATTACTCAACTTCGGCGAGATCATGAAGAACCCGGATGACGAACCGTTGCTGAAGGAAATGTCGATAACGGAAGCGATGAACATTTCGACGGCACGACTCCCACATCTGTTCGCTGACGAGCGTTGGCAGAAATTCGTCACAGCAACGCTGACCGATCAACAAGCGAAAAACTGGCAACGATTTATCGATCAACGCACCGATGCTGCCATCGATGCGCAAGCCGCCAAGTTAATCAGGTACTTTTCGGAAATCAATCTGACAGGATCACAACAGCTTGCTGCTCATCAGTTGTTCCGCAAAGCGGTCAAGTCGCAGGGGGCAAAGCTGGAGAATAGTTTTTCCCTGGTCACCAAAGCGGGAATTCTTTCCGTGCTAACACAGCAGGAGATCGAAGAAACAATCGGCAAAGAAAACTGGCCGCAGGTAGACGAGGTGGTTCGCAAGCAATTCAGTATCGGGCAAAAAAATGACAAAGATGCGGTTAACGAAAATTAACTCCATGAGCAACAACATGAAGGCTACCGCTGTGATCTCGTTGGTAGTTTGGCTCGTGTTGTGTTTGCCTTCAGCGATCGCAAACGATCAGCAGTCAACTGACATTTCAGCCGCTGCCGACAACCCAGCCGAAGCGGCCATGCGGACGTATGCCGCTCGCATTGCAGTGGTGAAGCTAGCGCTCCAGTACGGCAAGGCTGCCCAGGCGCGGGTTGAATTGTCGCTGACGGCTGCTCAGCTGCGCGGCTGGGAATACGACTATCTGCTGAGCGAGGCCATGAATTTTGGGAAAGAGAGGCACCAGAGCAAGCAGGTGTGCGATGCGGTCGAGTTCGGAGCTTCTGGGCTCGCCTTCACGCATGATGGACGATTGCTGTTTCCAACCACAGGTGGAACGATCGCCTGGGACTACAGATTGAATAACTCCGAGGTGTTGCTGCCCACAACCGGAGATGCTTGCGTTGCAGTGAGCGTCGACGGGACACAAGTTGCCACCGGCGGCGACGATGGTAAAGTCCAACTCTGGGACGCGGCCAGTGGGGAGAAACGTTTTGACTATGAAGGACACAGCCCTTTGAAAAAGCGTGGCGACGCTGCGGAAAGTCGCAGATGTGTTGCCATTGCTTTAAGTCCAGATGGAACGTTGGTCGCTAGTGCAGCGATCGCGTCGTCCAACAGCAAGGGAAACGTCAAACCACATCTTCACCTTTGGTCTCCCAAAAGTACAACCAGCGTGACGCGTCGACAGCTTGATTTAAGTGATGACCCAAGCAACGGTGCCATTCGATGCGTCGCCTTCGCGCCCGACGGGCAGTTAATCGCCACAGGTGGCCCACCTCTAGAAAACAAGGAAACGGTTAGGCTGTGGGATGCCAAAACAGGCAAGCAGGTGCGAGGGATCAAAGGACACGAGGACGATGTCATCTCATTGGCTTTCAGTCCCCAGGGTGACCGGTTGGTGACGGCCAGCAAGGACAACTCGATTGCCGTCTGGGACGTGTCATCAGGACGCGAAGTGTTCCGCAAGAGCGGATTGGGAAGTTATCCAAACGTTACCTATAGTCCCGATGGAAAACGAATTGTGACGGGAGACTGGAGTCAGAGGATCAGATTCTGGGATGCGAAGACCGGCGTCGAAGTGTTCTCGATCGATCATTTGCCGTCGGGAGTCCGGGCGATTGCCTTTAGTCCTGACGGCAAGCAACTTGCCGCCGCCGGCGATCGAAAGGACTCGACATTCAAACCGACGATTTGGAGTAGCCAAGTCGATCAATTCCCCGCCATGATCTCCCGCGAGGACGAGTCGGTGAAGCAACGCGACGACCGCAAGAGCGCCAAAGCCGCGGCGGCTATCAAAGCGTTGCTGAAACGACTCGTCTCGTTGTACGACGGAGAATACCCAAAGAACGATTCCGCTTTAAGTATCCTGGACTCGATTCATCCGGTAATCAGCCGCGTCGATCCATGGGGCAAGCCTTACAGGTATCGCTACGACCCGAAGGCAAACGCAGGTCAGGGCGCAGCAAGCTGTGGTCAAACGGACCCGACGGCAAGCCGAATACGGCGGATGACGTCGATGGATCACAAGCAACGGTCTACTTATCCAAAGTCGACCTCGATGGCAAACGGATTGCGTTGACCGCACCGGCTCGAGTTAGCAAAGCGACAACGACAATTCAGGTGCTGATTCAGAATGACACATTCACAGCGGACCTGCCGACAGGAATGCACGGCAAACTCGCCTCCGGTGCGCGTGCTTGGATCAGCCTGACCGGGATCTGTCGCATGCGGACGTACGATGATGGGAAATCCGCAGCGTCGGACGGTGTGATCGAAGTCAGCTCGATTCGATTTGTCCATCAGCCAAACGAACAGAAGTCAGCCATCCGATTACTCGAAACGGCCAGTCGTGATTACGCGTCACGTATTGCTGCGGCGCACGGGGCACTTGACCTTGCTGTTGCCAAAGCGACACTCGGTCCGGTCAGCGGCCAAGAGATTCGCAACCACCTGGCGCTAACCGATCCCAGGCTGCGAAGCTGGGAATACGATTACTTGCTGCGCATGTCCAAGCGACTCGATAAGGGCGACGCACAACGTTCGCAGATTTGCACGTTTTCAAAAAGTGGAGTGAACAGCAGATTGGCATTTGCAGGGGACAGCCGTCTCGTTTTTAACGCGCGCGACAACGCCATGATTTGGGACTACGAAGAGAATCAAAAGACGCTGCTCGTTCACGACACCCATTGTGCCGATGTGGCGGTTAGCCTGGATGGATCGAGAATTGCGACGGGAACTTCCGCAGGCAAGATTTACATGTGGGATGCGGCAACAGGCAAAAAGCTGATTGAGTATTCCGCTCACAATCCCAAGAACTTAAGCTCGGGCGGCTGGACGACGCGATCCGATGTTACGTTCTGTTTCAGTCCGGATGGGAAACGGATGATCAGTGCGGCATACGCCAGCCACCCCGGTGCGACGTCGATCAAACCGCATCTGCACATTTGGTCGGTCGAGTCAGGGAAAGCGATTTTGGAATTCGATTTGAGTTACTTACCAAATCAGTTTGGCATCAAGACAGTCGCCTGGAGCAATGATGGAAAGCTGGTTGCAACCGGCGACCATGATCTGGTCAAAATCTGGGATGCTGAGACAGGCCGGCCGCTCAAGTCCATCGAGGCGCACCGAGGTGCGATTGCTGCCGTTGCTTTTAGTGGCGATGCAGCACGCTTGGTCACCGCCAGTGAACACGAGAGAACGCTTAATGTCTGGGCGGTTGATTCCGGCAAGCGCTTGCTGCAGTTGAAAGGGCACACAGAAGACGTCAAATCATGTGCATTCAGCCCCGACGGCAAGCGGGTCATCAGTGCCGGTTGGGACAATCGCGTCCGGCTGTGGGATGCGCAGACAGGCGTCGAGCTGCTGGCCCTGGAAAACCAAAAGGATGCCATCACCACTGTCGCGTTCAGCCCGGATGGAAAGAAGATCGCCGCCGGAGGGTGGCAAGTTCCTGCCACCATCTGGGACAGTGCCAATATTGTTGAACATTCAGACAACGCACGTTAACGTTGCCTGATGACATCACGGACGAAGGCTCACAAGATTCAGAGTCGACCGATCAATACGAACGGGAAGTAGCTAATCAATTCTGCAACGGGAGGAAAAGAGATGCAGATTCTTTCGCAACCAAGGTATGCGGTCCGCGTGGCCGTCAGCACAATTCTGTTGGTGTTGTTGTGCTACACGACTCAGCCGGTCTCGGCGCAATACCCGAGGATGGAGCGAGAAGTTCACGTTTTGAGTGACCTTGACTATTCCCGGGATGGACAACGAATTGTGCTGGCAGGTGATTCGATTCGCGTTGTGGACGCTGCGTCGAAGGAACTGGTGCAGACGATCTCGACAACTTCAAGATCCACTTCCGTGCGCTGTTCACCGGTCGATGGGGAAGTCTTCGCCATCGACGATGAAGATGGCGTGGTGTCGATTTTTGAAATCGGGAAGTCGAAACCTCGTCAGAACTTTCCCCCGTCGACTCAGCCGAACATCAGCATTCGCAGCCTCGCCTGGTCGCCGGACGGAAAACTCCTTGCTGCCTCGGGTTGTCGATACGCAAAGGGGGTCGTGAATAAAAGCATTTGCGATGTCTGGGAGGTGGCGACCGGAAAACGGCTGTTCGGACTCAACTATGACGACATCAACTGCCGTTGCGTGACGTTTTCACCAGACGGCAAGCAGTTGGCGATCGCGCTTGGCCTGAACAATAGTCAGGGAAGCAGCTTGCTGCTGGTGTCGACCGAAGACTGGTCAGAGCAACGCAGGATTTCGTTTTCTCCGGGCTTCGCGTTGGAAATCTCATTCACGCCCGATAGCCGGCATCTGATCGCTGTGGGAGGGTTTTGCAAGCCGAGTGGAGAGGGCTGTCGTCCGACGGGAAGAATCTGGTACGCGACGCTCGATTCAAACGACCCGCCAAAAATGTTCGTGCCTGCGGCCCACACAGAGTATTTTCGCGGCGTTGCTCCACTGACGGATGAACAGTTCTTTGTGGCTGTCAGTGAAAAGTATAAGGGCGGTTTCCGACAACACGTTCAGATGTGGTCAGCCGACACGGGAGGACGAATGTGGGCTCGCATGGATGGTCGCGGTGACGCGATTGCTTTACGAATGTCACCCGACAAAGAAACCGTGGCCTACCTGAATCGAGGCCGACGCGCCTATGAACTCAAAACCATCAGTGTCAGCGGGGCTCCTCGAAACGCAGACCAGACAACACTGTTCCAGCTCCCATTCAAACGAGTTGCTGGTCTCCCATTAGACCTTCGCGGAGACGGCGTTTGTCGCCGGTTCGGATTGAGACCGCCGCGGGGGATCCAGTTCGAGGTTAGCAATCGCCTTTTGCTGTCGAGTGAGTGCGGTCGGTGGTGCGACCGACGCCGCTATTTGACTTCCGTCCAAATTGATTTTTTTGATTTATCAACCGTCAGTGTTGCAGTGCCGTCTTCTGAAACGGAGAAGCATTCAAGGTCCGAATCACGAGGTGGAAAACAAAGGGATGACAAAGATTCCGGTGGACAAATTAAGAACTTGACTTCTGCTGGATCAAGTTTCATCGGCTCTTTGATATATATGCGGCCTGGCTTCGGCAAGTGAACGCTTAGTGGCGGCACGTCCGTACCCATCCGCCAAGATTCAACGATACCCTGAGATGACCCAACAAAAAAATCGTAATGGAAAGTGTCTCTTTTAAGCCCTAATGCAACGGCAGCTTCCGGCCACGATTCGTTGTACTTAAGTGCGATTCGATGTTTGCTAAAATCGAGCGATTTGTCGCAGACGAAGATGCGGATTTTGTTGACTTCTTTTTTCTCGATCCCTGATGGCGCACCAAACAAGCCCGGGTTCCCATGATCGATCTCCACGATTTTGGTGGGATACTTTTTCTTCATCGTGGCGACGGCCTCAATAAGTCGAGTCCGATACTCGTCAGGCAGATTTGCGATATCAAGATTCTCATAACCTCCATAGCCGCAGAGCATGAAAGACAGCTCTTCGGGACGATCATACTTCATGACCGACAGCTTCCCGCTTTGGAGAGCTTCCCATTCGGCTTGATCAATCTCGAAGTAGAAAAATGCGTCTCCGGGGATGAACAAGCAGTTGTGAGCCAGGCATGGCAACGTCAGCGAAAAATAAATCACGATTGCGGAAAACGTCAGTTTCATTTTGCAATTTCTTCTATGGGATAACCGGGAAAATGGATCGGTGACCATGACCCTTCCACGCGGCGACGGCGCCAGTAACGCAAGTTCGCCGTCGTTTTCGGCGATCAAGAACGAATCGTTCACGATCGCCGCAAAGTGGCTGCCGAAGTCGACACGACCCAACTCCGCGCCAGTGGACAAGTCCCAGATCGCATACCTTCCAAAGACCCGCCGACCATCGGGGAACAGGATTGGCGGCACCATGGAGTTTCAGACCCAAAGGAGAATCGTAGATCTGCCCGTTCTTCCCGTAATCCCAAACCTGGAAACTGGAACCGATCTGCATCCCGATTCGCTGGCCATCGGCTGAAAAAGCTCCCATCGAATTGCTCGTGTCAGTCGTCGGCAACTCCCACAGCAGATCACCACTGGCAACATCGCGAACACGATACGTCACCGTCGCCGAGGAAAGTTTGCCGCGACCGACGACTTCGTTGGCGCTGATCAAGACACGTCGACCATCGGGAGAAACCGCTACGAGTTTCTCCGATTCCGGCGGCCCATGCGGTGTTGTCATCAACTCGCTGCTGGTTGCTGTCTGTCGGGTCGATGCGTGCTAAACGATGCCAGCGAAATCCATACAGCCGCCCCTCTGGCCCGACTGCAAGTACGAAACGCGCAGCGGGTCAGCGTCAAAGTCGTGTAACAATTCACCCGTGCTGAGCCGCCGCACAACCAACCGTTCTGGGATCGACGTCTTCAGGCAGACCAATAGATCTTGCTGCTCAAACGCCGCCAGTTTGCAGGTGGTTTGCAAATCCGGTCGGTATCCGTTTCGCTACGTACCAAGCGTCGCGATTGATCCAGGCGGCAAAGCCGGCGGCGATGCAAAGCATCAGCAGCAGCAACGTGCTCAGTCGAAATCGAAACCGTTTCATCATCACATCATTTCCGCAAATCCCTGATACTCACGTGAGCCAGACATCGCATAGATCGATGCAGGGTTACCATGTCTAGCGTCTTTCCGCTGAAAGCAAGCTTACACCCAGTGAATCGATTGATGGTTACCGGACTCAAAACACATGTAGTGATGCGACATTGGTTCCTGACTCTGATATGTGTCTGGACGGCTCCGAGCCTTTGCGGGCAAGAGAATGCGGCGCAGCGCGATGACATCCAAGCCGAAGAAATACCATTTGCTTTGGCTGTCAATGAGCGACTAAAGAGAAACAAGTTCGGTTTGACGGAGAAAGTCCAAAGGGAGTTAGCCCTCCTGCAGGACTTTACCAAGCTAAGCGACGAAGCGGTTAGCCAACTCCTGCTCGAGCTGAAACCGCTGATCCAATCAACGTACGAAGAACATTCCGAACTAATCGGACTGAGAATACCGCCGGATCAGATTCTCGACGTCCTCATCGAATCGGCCAAACCGGTTGTCAGCGACCAGCAGCTGCTGGCGCAATACCGAGCAGATCGCGATGCTCGCCTGATGTTTGCCAAGAAGATGGCGATGCAGTCCTACGTCTACCACGTCGACTCCTATGTCGGATTGAATGCTGGACAATGGGAAGCCGTACGACAGATTTGCGAAAAACTCTATCGTCAAGGTGATATTCGTCGCAGGTGGGTCGACTCACCGGAAACGGAAGCGGAACGAGAGCAATTAAAACGAGATCTCTCACAAGCGCGCAACTTCGCTATCTTCAGAAGTTCAAACCAAAGTGGACCGGCGGAGATGGTCCGGAGGATCTCGCCCCTGTGATGCGTGAAGTCTCGGAGATGAGATTGCAGCAGCTTGATGCGGTCGTGCAGCTCAGCCCAGCACAACGAACGAAACTGGAGTTCGCTGCCAAGAAGACGATCATTCCCGACGCCACTGGGCGCAGGATCAAAGTAACAAAAGACTTTAAAGAATTGCCTGCAGAATCTGTGGGTTTGAATTGGCTCAGGAAGCTTTCCTAGCTGGTGATAAAGGGCAACTTCGATCGTTTCGTAGGATTTGAAACCGTATGCCTTTCTCATCGCCAGCTTCGCTTTGTTGTTCATCCCTTCAACACTTCCATTGGAAATCTCTCCACGAGCACGAAACCAGTTCAGCAACAGCTCGCGATGGTTGCGGAGCGTCCGGGCCATCTCTTTCATCGGTTCAATTTTCGATCGCATCGCGCAGACACCACTGATCCAAGAACTTGCCAGCCCACGTCGTGCTTTCGTATTCCCAGAACCGCTGGAAGTCCTCACGCATCAAATACGCCTTGACGCTGCGAAGGTTGTACTGCAGCAGCTCCCTCAGCTTGACCGTCTGATTGTCCGTCAGGTTCTCACGACGCTTCAGCAAGCACCAACGCGAGTTCTTTAAGACCGGTTCGTAGCCATCCTGCTTCATTTGGCGAGCTTCTTCGGCACGCACCTTGTTGAGTTTGTCGCCAAATTTCTTCATCACGTGGTAGCGATCCAAAATATGAACAGCGTTTTCGGCCTTTTCGGCAATCACTGTCATGTACTGACGCCACATGTCCGTGCAAACGAACTTCAATCCCCTCACCGCCGTTTCGGGAATCTTGCTGAAGAATCCTCGCAAACTTTCCTCGGTACGGTCACGGGCGACGTACAGCAGACGGCGGCAATCGGCATCGATCTGGTACACCAGCGTCAGGTATTTGTGGCCACGACGATAGGCGATCTCATCGACTCCGATCGCCTCAATGTCCCCGATTTCTCGATGCACCAAGCCCCACCGCACGACCCAGTCAACGGCGCGAAAGACAGTGTCCCAGCTTGTTCCGAAGATCATCGCGGTCTCCTTCCAGCTGAGCCGCTTGGCCCAAGAGGCCAGGAAGAGACGGTAACTGAATGTGGATTGATGCTTCCCGTCGGCCCACGGCACTTTCTCGACCGTGACGCCACAGCGAGGACAGTCCACGCGGCGCATACAGTAGAGGAAGAACACTGGAATAGCCCACAGCGGCACGAACTCGAAGCGTCGCTCGGCAAGCGTGTCATAGCCGCGACCTTTGCGGCCGCAGCCACTGCAAACAGGTCGACTTCGCGAGTGAGGTCGCAGCGAAGCGAGCAGCGCTGTGCGGTCGTCGTTCCAAAAGATCGCGTGGTAAACAAAGCCCTTTTGCTTTTCGACGTGATTGAGGATAGTCTTAAGTTGCATCTTGTTCGGTGGGTAGGTCGTTGCTTTTGTGTGAACAACAACATCAATAACCGATTTGCCGACAGGATGCATTTTTTTTGAAACAAGAGTTGGCTAGCTGCCTTCGTCGGAGCCGGCCATCGGTCGCTCGCCCTGTTCGAGCGAAGCGAGTGGGCGACCGATGGCTGGTGTAGACGGAGTGCAGCGTCTGCCTTTGTTGGAGAGGCCGGAGCGGAGCCACAACAACACCGAATCATTCAACAATCAACCCACAGATTCTGCGGAAGAGCCAAAGAATTCGCACTGATGTTGGTGGGCCAGAAACCAAGAACTTTGTCCAATACAGAAATCTTTGACACGATCAATCTTTCTGACGCTAGGATTCCGTTCTTCTTCGCTGATGAGCGTTGGGAAAAATTCATTGGCGCGACACTCCACCGAAGAACAGTTCGATCGCTGGACGCGGTTTACGGATCGACGCCGTGAAGCTGCGATTGATGCGGAAGCTTTCGCCTTGGGCGATTACTTATCGCAGCTTCCCCTGACGAGCCAGCAGCAGATTGCCGCTCACAATCTGTTCAAAAGATCCATTCAAGCGAAGGGTGCAAAATTGGAGACAGTCTTTGCTAGGATGATTAACCCCAACAGCCTCCCCGCAGTGACAACGCAGCGGGAGTTCATTGCCGCACTAGGTGAAGACAATTGGGCCGAGCTGGATGACTATGCCAAGATGGTGTTGCCAACAGAAAAAGAAAGGTAAACATGTAAATGATGAGTTTGAAAGGCACTATTTTGCTGTCGGCGATGACCTTGTTGTCAGTTCCGACGTTGACGCTTGCTCAATCGCCTGATCAGCCACCTGCCGATCGGCAAGATGCCGCCGGGCAATCAAAGATTTCGCAGCTACTGAAACAGCTAAAGAGCGTCAACAGCGCGAGCGACGGCAACGCGAACTTGCCGAGATCCGATTGCACGCTTTGCAGTTGCGCCGTGCCAGTGACTGTTGGCAGGCCGACCAAGTGCTGACGGCACGTAAAATCCTGGGTCAGACCAAGCCCGAACTACGTGGCTTTGGATATGGCTATCTGCATGCTCGATTCTATCGCGCCCAGCACGAACTGCTATTCGACAACAAACACTCCATCGGCGGACGCGCCGTCGCGGTCAGTCCAGACGGCAAGTTGATTGTGACATCGGGATTGACGTTTGATCGAACCATCAGTGGTGTCGCATTACCGATGGCGTGCCACCGACGACTCCCGACATTAGCACGTACAAGTCAAAGTCGACTGTGACCAGCGAGCCATTACCAGAGGATCCCAACGAGGCAGAACGGTTGCTTGAGGCAACCATCGCAGACGCAGAAAAGAACCCCGTTGAATCGACGACCGGCCAATTTGGCCCCTGGAGTCAAGAGGCGCAGGTAGCGAGGATCCGGATGCAATACGCGATGGTAGCCGCGCTTTATCGCAAAGCGGGGAATGACGATGAAGCGAATAGAAAAATGGAAATTGCCGAAGAGGCAGTTAAAACCGTGGCTGGAGAGGATGCGTTTGCAGCGATGATGGCGCTTGGCCAGTTACAGCGAACGCAGATTGCGCTGGATGATGTTGACGGACTCATTCGTGCAGCAGCAGCTGTCCAACCTGAATTGTGGCTAATGTCAGCCGATGCAATCGTCGCGAAAGTGCTGTCTTCAGGAAATGTCGACGAAGCCAAGAAGCTTGCCAAGCAAGCGCTCTCTACCGGACCAGCCTTTAACGCACCGCAAACTAACCAAAGCGCCGTCATATCGTGCTTTATCGAGGCGGGCGAAATACAAGCTGCTCATGAATTAGTGAAAACCAGCAAGCCGATTGAGCTGACCGCCGTTGCCTGTGAAATCGCCGGACGAGCGATGATCAAATCAAATCGCGGACAACTACTACGAACCTCAAAATGGCGAAACGACATTGGTCCATTTCAGCGAGCTCACCTCAGTATCGGCGCGCTCATGGCGAAACAGAATCTAGCCAAGTAGCCACGTGCAGTGCGATAGCCCAAGACTGGTAGCGGAAATCGAAAAGCTAATCCTACGTTTCAAACTTGGCATGGTTCTCTCTTTCTGTCTTCATCCCACTCGACGCTTGATGAGTCTCGTTGCCACCTATTGACCGAAGCGGTCGTGCCAGGAATGTCGTCAATCAAATATCGGACGTGTCAATATCGGCCCTTCTCAAATTGGACAAGCGGTTGATCGCCGTTCCACCTGACGACCAACGCAGCTTTGCCGGTGGCACACGCTGAGGTGACGTAACCCTTGGTGACGACGAAGCGGCCCGTCAGCCAATGTCGGTCGACTACCCAGGTTGTATGGTTTCCTGAGTGCATACCGCCAGCGTCGTTCACAAACACGCGATAGGTGTAACCAGTCGGAGAAGTGATCGCCGGCAATTCGCGTGAAAAGCCAACGAAGGGGATGAGTGAAGCGCCGCGGGGCACCAGCTCAAAATATATGCGTAAGCAAATTACGGGTAACGCAATTAGGCAAGCAAGAATAATCAACCGTCTACGTTTCTTTTGCTGCATTTTCTCATCAACTTGCGTAATACACGTATATCGGCAGTCCAATCAAAACCAGCCATCCAAACGCCGCGATCAGAAACTCAGGCGAAGACTGATCGATCGTGCCTCCCTTGCCAACGTAGCCAGTCATCTCGCTGAGATCGTCCGCAAGCCAAATCAGCCCGAGCGGCGGAATCAGCAAGATCATCATGCCTGGGATGGCGGCGAAACCTGACATGAAAACCGCGATGGCAGTGTAGACAATTGCCAGACACATAGCCGCAATCTTACTAAACGTAATGACCATTTACGCAATCCTGCCTCGCTCAGAAACAACTGAGAACTCAGCTCAGCCAACAGATGACATTGTGAAAGTTAGTCAAACATCGGCAACGCATCTCTGACTCAGAATATCTGCTCGAGTTTACTCAGTTTGCTAATCGCTTAGCGCTTTTTCCGCTTTTGTTTTGTCGGCTACCATTAATTGGGCAAGCAATTCCGTGTGAGCGGGCGACAGGTCTCCGGTTTTGTGCTTAGCCAGTAACGAAGCGACCAGTCCGCCAGTTTGGATTCCGAATTCCTTCAGAAAGGCCTCCGCGTCGGCAATTCGCATTCCGGCGTTTTCGCTTTGCGCACCTGATTGCAAGTCGGTTTCTGTCTCCACGGAAACCATCAAGAATCCCGGCACGTCTTTTCGAATCTGAGTGATTCCTTTCTCTACCTGGTCACGAACATCATCAATGTTGACGTCCGGCTGCTTGTCCTTCATCAACTCCATCGTCACATCTACCATTGCTTGTTTCAGCGTTTGGCTTTCTGTTAGCGAAGCGTTCTCGGGCACCGCCGTTTCAGGCTTTGCCGATGAGTTAGCGGGATCTCTTGACGATTGTCCTGCGTCGAGCGGGGGCTCTGGCTTGCCGCAGCCCCCGACAAAGATCAGCAGCAATACGTTAGTGATGTAGCTTGGCATCCGCAGCATCTTGTATGTCTCCGTTGGTTACGATGGTCGTTGTTTCCCGACCGCCCTGGCTGTGTTCGTGTTTCGATTTGAGTTGACAAGGAACGTCACGCAAGTCTTGCCGTTCGACCTTCCAGACTTCCATTTCGTTCTCGTTGCAAGTCCAGATATTC
>CAVYHG010000025.1:0-107921 GCA_963768245.1 uncultured Flavobacteriaceae bacterium | reverse complement strand
GCCTCACGTTGAAGTTAGAAGCCGAAGAGTTGGTGGAGCGACGTTTCAGATCCCTATGCCAATTAGAGCAGATAGAAAGATCTCCATGGCAATCAAGTGGTTAATACGTTATGCGAGAAAGAGTAATGAGAAATCCATGGCTCAACAATTTGCTGGTGAAATTCTTGCCGCTTCGAAAGAAGAAGGAGCTGCTGTAAGAAGAAAGACGTCATTAAGAATGGCAGATGCAAACAAAGCATTCTCACACTTTAGATTCTAATACAAATGGCAAGAGATCTAAAATTAACGAGAAATATTGGATTGCCGCGCATATTGATGCGGGTAAAACCACAACAACTGAGCGTATTCTTTACTATACGGTGTGTATCACACAAGATTGGTGAGGTACACGATGGTGCTGCAACGATGGACTGGATGGAGCAGGAGCAGGAAAGAGGAATAACGATCACCTCTGCTGCAACAACTTGTACCTGGCAGTTCCCATTGAAAACGGAGAGCCTGCCCCAGACACTAAAGGATACCACTTTAATATTAATCGATACTCCGGGTCACGTTGATTTTACCGTTGAAGTAAACAGTTCATTAGCGTGTACTGGATGGTTTAGTATTTCTTTTTAGTGCGGTTGATGGTGTAGAGCCACAATCTGAAACGAACTGGAGACTTGCTGATAATTATAAAGTACCTCGAATTGGTTTCGTAAATAAAATGGACCGTCAGGGATCTGATTTTTTAGGTGTTGTCACCAGGTAAAAGACATGTTAGGGTCCAATGCGGTACCAATCGTTTTGCCAATCGGAGACGAATTGGACTTTAAAGGAATTGTGGATCTTGTGAAGAACAGTGCTATCGTTTGGAATGAAGATTCGATTGGATCTACCTTCGACATAATCGAAATCCCCGAAGAATTAAAAGAGGAAGCTGCGAAATACAGAGCCATGCTTATTGAAGAGGTAGCGTCTTATGACGAGAACCTTCTTGAGAAGTTTATGGAAGACGAAGATTCTATTACCGAAGAGGAAGTGCACAATGCATTGAGAGCTGCGGTTATGGATATGGCTATTAT
Source organism: uncultured Flavobacteriaceae bacterium (assembly GCA_963768245.1). Lineage (GTDB taxonomy): Bacteria > Bacteroidota > Bacteroidia > Flavobacteriales > Flavobacteriaceae > Site-B1. Next base: position 106,857 of record CAVYHG010000025.1, on the reverse strand, counting down.
TCCGATGATTTGTGGTTCGGCTTTTAAGAATAAAGGTGTTCAATTCTTGTTAGATGGTGTTTGCAGATATCTGCCTTCACCACTTGATAAAGAAGCGATCATCGGTATCAATCCTAATACAGAAGAGGAAGTATCGCGTAAGCCTACAGTAAAAGATCCATTCGCTGCACTTGCTTTCAAGATTGCGACGGATCCTTTTGTAGGAAGACTTGCTTTCTTTAGAGCGTATTCAGGACGCCTTGACGCAGGATCTTACATTTTGAACAACCGTTCAGGTAAGAAAGAGCGTATTTCAAGAATTTATCAAATGCATTCCAACAAGCAAAACGCTATAGATTTCATCGAAGCTGGTGATATTGGTGCAGCAGTTGGTTTTAAGGATATAAAAACAGGAGACACGATGTCATCATTGGATGCTCCTATTGTTTTAGAGAGTATGGATTTTCCGGATCCCGTAATTGGGGTTGCTGTTGAGCCGAAGACTAAAGCCGATGTTGATAAACTGGGTATGGGTCTTGCTAAACTCGCGGAAGAGGACCGACCTTTCAGGTTAGATCTGATGATGCATCGGGTCAGACCATTATCTCTGGTATGGGTGAACTTCACCTTGAAGTATTGATCGATCGTTTAAGAAGAGAATTTAAAGTTGAAGTAAACGAAGGTGAGCCTCAGGTTGAATACAAAGAAGCGTTGACAAGAAATGCCAAGCACAGAGAGGTTTACAAGAAACAGTCTGGTGGTCGAGGTAAGTTTGCTGATGTCATTTTTGAAATGGGTCCTGCGGATGATGACTTTGAAGGTATTGGACTTCAGTTGTGAACTCTATTAAAGGAGGGAACATTCCTAAAGAATTTATTCCAGCCGTTGAGAAAGGATTTACAATGGCGATGAAGAATGGTCCTTTGGCAGGTTATGAGATGGATGCCATGAAAATTAAGATCAGTTATCTTTCGTTCGAACTGGGCTGAAAAATGGGATTCCGAGCAGCGGCAAAAGCTGCAAAAGCTGTGATCATGACAGTGATAATTAAATTAGAAAGGTTACTCTGAGGAAAATATGGGAGATATTGTAGGAGATCTTAAACGTCGTCGTGGTCAGGTAAGTGACATGGGCGATAGAGCTGGATTAAAGTTGTGAAGGCAAATGTGCCTTTATCAGAAATGTTTGGATATGTGACAGCATTAAGAGCATTTGTCTTCTGGTAGAGCAACATCAACCACTGGGTTTTCACATTATGCTGCAACACCTTCAAATATATCTGAAGAAGTGATTAAGCTGCAAAAAGGAGTTGAAGCCTAAAATTAAAAGAAAAAATGAGCTAAATAGATAAATTAAAATCTTACGATCACAACTTAGTAGATAAATCTGCTGATAAGATTGTAAAAACAGTAAAAAGTACGGGTGCTGTGTAAACAGGTCCAATTCCTCGTTGCCAACACACAAGAAAATTTTTATGATTACGGTCACCACACGTAAATAAGAAATCGAGAGAACAATTTCAATCATGCTCTTACAAGAGATTACTTGATATTTATAGTTCGTCTCATCAAAAACAATTGATGCTCGGATGAAACTTGAATTGCCAAGTGGTGTCGAAGTTGAGATTAAAGTATAATAAATAATCAGGGATAAAATCCTTGAGACATCTGGAGCCGCTGAGTGAAGGAAAAATGGAAAAAATACAATTCAGGGTTGAAAGGTATTTTAATCCTGATTTTTTTTAAATAAAATAATAATAAAATAAATTAAATAATTATGTCTGGGTTAATTGGAAAAAAAATCGGTATGACCAGCATCTTTGATGAAAACGGGAAGAATATTCCTTGTACAGTAGTCGAAAAGCTGGACCATGTATCGTTACCCAAGTCAGAACCGAAGAAGTTGATGGCTATAAAGTGATCCCGTTTTCATGACGCGACAGAGAAAAAAAGCGCTTCAAAAGCAGACCTAGGTCATGCAAAAAAAGCAGGTACTTCTGTAAAAACGCAAAGTCGTTGAATTCAAAGGTTTTGAGGAGGGGTACAAATTAGGTGATGCAATCACTGTAGAGCACTTTAATGAGAACGAGAATTTGTGGATGTTGCTGTAACTAAGGGTTTCAAGGCGTTGTAAAACGTCATGGTTTTGCTGGTGTAGGTCAAGCTACTCATGGTCAGCATAACCGTTGAAGAGTCCTAATTCATCTACCTGCGCAGAGTTTTTAGGCATGAAAATGGCAGGAAGGTGAAAAAGTAAAAGTTCAAAATTTAAGAGTTTTAAATAGTTCCTGAAAACCTCTATTAGTTGTTAAGGGATGTGTTCCTGGACACAAAAATGTTTATGTAACTATTGAGAAATAATGAAAGTAGCAGTTTTAGATATTAACGGAAAAGACACAGAAGAAGCAGATGTTTTGTAATGATGTGTTCGCTATTATGCTGTTTATTTAGATGTGAAGCAATACTTGGCAAATCAGAGACAAGGAACTCATAAAGCAAAATCATAGGTAGTACACGTAAGATTAAGCAAAAAGGTGGTACTGCAAGAGCAGGAAGTATCAAGTCTGGAGTTTTTAGAGGTGGTGGTCGTATGTTCGGCCCAAGACCTAGAAATTATGGATTTAAATTGAATAAAAATTTAAAAACCATTAGCACGTAATCGTGTTTTAATTAAAGCAAATGAAAAGGCTATAACCGTCTTGAGGACTTCAATTTTGATACCCCGAAAACAAAAAATTTTCACTGCCGTTTTAAAGGCATTAGAATTGGAAAACAAAAAATCTCTCTTTGTGTTGGGCGACATAAATAATAATGTATATTTGTCGTCACGCAATTTAAAAAGGGCCAGAGGTCGTAACAAACTCTGAATTAAGTACTTACAAGATTTTAAATGCAAATCAAGTAGTATTGATTTGAGAGCTTCTTGAGAAGGAATTGAATCCAGTAAATAGAAAACATGAGTATCTAATTAAACCTATTATCACTGAAAAAGCGACTGCAAATAGCGAAGTAAATAATTGCTATACATTCCAGGTGCAAAAATAAAGCCAACAAGGTTGAAATAAAAAAGGCAGTTGAAGCTGCTTATGGTGCTTCTGTTGAAAAAGTTCGACAAATAAACGTCCGTCCAAAAGAAGCTAGGAGTTTACAAACTGGTATTCAACATGGTAAAACAAATGCCGTTAAAGGGGAGTCAACTGGCGGAAGGTGAAATGATTGATTTATACAGGAATATGTAATTAGACTAAAATGTCAGTAAGAAAATTAAAACCAATCACACCAGCTAACGGATTGTCTCCATAACTACTGATAAGCCGGAGAAAAAGTTCTCTTAACTCCGAAAAAAAAGGTCTGGTGGTAGAAACAGTCAAAGGAAAAATGACCATGCGCTATTTAGGTGGTGGTCATAAGAAACGTTATCGAATTATTGATTTTAAAAGAACTAAAACTGGAATTCCAGCAGAAGTTAAATCGATAGAATATGCATCCAAACATACTGTTTTTATTGCATTGTTAAACTATCAGGACGGAGAAAAAAGCTATATAATAGCTCCAAAATGGATAAGTTGGACAGAAAGTAGGTGATGAAGCTCCAGAAATTGGTAATGCAATGCCATTAAGTCAAATTCCTTTGGGAACTATGAATTTGCTGTAGATGCTCCTGGTCAGGGAGCAGCCACGAAGAAGTGCTGGAAACTTTTGCACAATTAATGGCAAGAGACGAAAATTTGCGACAATTAAATTACCATCTGGTGAAACAAGATTAGTATTATCAACTTGTAAAGCAACGATTGGAGTAGATCCTAATTCAGATCATCAATTATTGGTTTCTGATAAGGCAGGAAGAGAGAACCAGACTCTACGAAGAATGAACCCTGTTGATCACCCAATGGGTGGTGGTGAAGGAAAATCATCGGTGGACACCCACGAAATTTCCAGAAAAGGAATTCCTGCTAAAGTATACAGAACTCGTTCTCGATCTAAAGCAAGTAATAAATATATTGTTGAACGTAGAAAGAAAATAATAAATCATGGCAAGATCATTAAAAAAAGGACCTTACGTTCATTATAAATTAGAAAGTAAAGTAGCTTCAAACGTTGAATCTAACAAAAAATCAGTAATTAAAACCTGGTCAAGAGCCAATATGATTACTCCGGATTTTGTTGGGACAAACAATTGCTGTACATAACGGACGTCAATTTGTTCCAGTATATGTTACTGACAGATTAGGGGAGAATTTTCACCAACAAGATCCTTTAAATAGACACGCTGGTGCGAAAAATAAAGGTAAAGTAAGAAGCTATGGGAACTCGTAAGAAACAAATGGCAGACGCTATAAAGGAAGAAAAAAAGCAAATTGCTTTTGCAAAGCTTAACAATTGTCCTACATCACCAGAAATCAGCAGCGGATTTGGTAAGAGGAGAAAAAGTAGAAAAAGCGCTTCATATTTTAAATTCAGCCAAAAGGAAGCGTCTAATCGTTTAGAGAAGTTGTTATTATCAGCAATTTCTAACTGGAAACAAAAAATGAAGATGCAGATGTAGAGCAAGCACAATTAATTGTTAAGGAGATCAGAGTGGATAGTGGCACAATGTTAAAAAGATTACGTCCAGCACCTAGGTCGTGCACACAGAATAAGAAAAAGATCCTACCCACAACAGTTACGTGGTTTGATCTTTTTCTAATTCTGTGTGCACGACCTTGAGGTGCTGGACGTAATCTTTTTAACATTCTCGCCACATCCACACTAATCTCTTTAACAACTAATTCAGCATCTCCACACATCTGCATCTTCATTTTTTGCTTGCCAGTTGTGAATTGCTGATAATCAACAATTTCTCCAATCGATCTGAAGCTTCCTTTTGGCTGAACTTTAAAATATTCAAGCGCTTCAACTACATCTTCTCCTCTTACCAAATCCGCTACGAACGCATTTTTCTAGGTGAAGTAGGACAATTATTCAATTTGCAAAAGCGATATGCTTTTTTCCTTCCTTTATAGCGTCTGCCATTTGTTTTTTACGACTTCCCATAGCTTACTACTTTTTACCTTTATTTTTACGCACCAGCATGACCTCTAAACGATCTTGTTGGTGAAAATTCTCCTAATTTATGTCCTACCATATTTTCTGTAACATATACTGGAACAAATTGACTGTCCGTTGTGAACAGCAATTGTTTGTCCAACAAAATCTGGAGTAATCATACTGAAGCTCTTAGACCAAGTTTTGATCACTGTTTTCTTTGTTAGATTCAACGTTTGAAGCTACTTCAACTCTTTTCTAAGTTTATAATGAACGTAAGGTCCTTTTTTTAATGATCTTGCCATTCTTATTATTTCTTTCTACGTTCAACAATATATTTATTACTTGCTTCTAGTCTAGAACGAGTTTTATATCCTTTAGCAGGAATTCCATTTCTTGATCTTGGATGACCTCCTGAATGATCTTCCTTCACCACCACCCATTGGGTGATCAACAGGATTCATAACTACACCTCTTACTCTGGTCTTCTTCCTAACCATCTGCTTCTACCTGCTTTACCAGATACTAATAATTGATGATCTGAATTAGATACAACTCCAATTGTTGCTATACAAGTTAACTAAGAATCATTCTTGTTTCACCTGAAGGCAATTTAACAGTTGCATATTTACCATCTCTTGCCATTAATTGAGCAAAAGAACCAGCACTTCTTGCCATAACAGCTCCTTGACCAGGACGTAATTCAATACAAGAAATAATAGTTCCTAAAGGAATTTCACTTAAGGGCATTGCATTTCCAATTTCTGGAGCAACTTCTTCTCACCTGAAACTAATTTCTGACCAACTTTTAAGTCCGTTTGGAGCAATAATATATCTTTTTTCACCATCTTCATAATTCAACTAATGCAATAAAAGCAGTTCTGTTTGGATCGTATTCAATTGTTTTAACTTCTGCAGGAATTCCAGTTTTGTTCTTTTAAAATCAATAATACGATATCTTCTTTTATGACCACCACCTATATAGCGCATGGTCATTTTTCCTTGATTGTTTCGACCACCAGACCTTTTTTCGGAGCTAATAAACTTTTCTCCGGCTTATCAGTAGTAATGGCGTCAAATCCATTTACTACTCTAAATCGCTGACCTGGTGTTATTGGTTTTAATTTTCTTACTGACATTTTTGTCTAATTTACATGTTACTGTATAAATCAATAGTTTCACCTTCCGCCAGTTGTACAATTGCTTTTTTAATAGCATTTGTTTTACCATGTTGAATACCAGTTTTTGTAAACTTAGTACTTCTGTCTGGACGGACATTTATAGTACGAACTTTTTCAACAGAAACACCATAAGCAGCTTCAACTGCTTTTTTGATTTCAACCTTATTCGCCTTTTTGTTCACCTGAAATGTATAGCAATTATTTACTTCGCTATTTGCAGTCGCTTTTTCTGTGATAATAGGTTTAATTAAGATACTCATGTTTTCTATTTACTTAAATTCGATTCAATTCCTTCTAAAGAGCTCTCAATAAATACTACTTGATTTGCATTTAAAATCTTGTAAGTACTTAATTCATGAGTTTGTTACAACTTCTGAGCCCTTTTAAATTGCGTGATGACAAATATACATTATTATTTGTGTCACCCAACACAAACAGAGATTTTTTGTTTTCCAATTCTAATGCCTTTAAAACGTGCAGTGAAATTTTTTGTTTTTGGAGTATCAAAATTAAAGTCTTCAAGAACATTATAGCCTTTTCATTTGCTTTAATTGACTAAGGCTGATTTACGTGCTAATCGTTTTAAATTTTTATTCAATTTAAATCCATAATTTCTTGGTCTTGGACCGAACATACGACCACCACCTCTAAAAACTCCAGACTTGATACTACCTGCTCTTGCAGTACCAGTTCCTTTTTGTTTTTTAATCTTTCTTGTACTTCCTAGTAATTTCAGCTCTTTCCTTAGCTTTATGAGTTCCTTGTCTTTGATTTGCTAAGTATTGCTTCACATCTAAATAAACAGCATGATCATTTGGCTCAATAGCAAACACATCTTTAGAAAGGTCTACCTTTCTACCTGTGTCTTTTCCGTTAATATCTAAAACTGCTACTTTCATTATTTCTCAATAATTACATAAGCGTTTTTGTGTCCAGGAACTCATCCTTTAACAACTAAGTAGATTCTTTTCAGGAACTACTTTTAAAACTCTTAAATTTTGAACTTTTACTTTTTCACCACCCATTCGTCCTGCCATTCTCATTCCTTTGAAAACTCTTGCAGGATAAGAAGCTGCTCCAATAGAACCTGGAGCTCTTAAACGGTTATGCTGACCGTGAGTAGCTTGACCAACACCACCAAAACCATGACGTTTTACAACACCTTGAAAACCTTTTCCTTTTGAAGTTCCTGCAACATCAACAAATTCTCCTTCAGTAAAGTGCTCTACAGTGATTGCATCACCTAATTTGTACTCCTCCTCAAAACCTTTGAATTCAACGACTTTGCGTTTTACAGAAGTACCTGCTTTTTTAGCATGACCTAGGTCAGCTTTAGTAGCACTTTTTTCTGTCGTGTCATCGAAACCTAGTTGAATAGCTTCATAACCATCAACTTCTTCGGTTCTGACTTGGGTAACGATACATGGACCAGCTTCGATTACTGTACATGGAATATTCTTTCCATTTTCATCAAAGATGCTGGTCATACCGATTTTTTTTCCAATTAACCCAGACATAATTATTTAATTTATTTTATTATTATTTTATTTAAAAAAATTCAGGGTTAAAATACGTTTCAACCCTGAATTGTATTTTTACCGTTTTTCCTTCGCTCGCAGCTCAGGACATGTTTCAAGGATTTTATCCTTGATTATTTATTATACTTTAATTTCTACTTCAACACCACTTGGTAATTCAAGTTTCATCAAGGCATCAATTGTTTTTGATGAAGAACTATAAATATCAAGTAATCTCTTGTAAGAGCTTAATTGAAATTGTTCTCTAGATTTCTTATTTACGTGTGGTGAACGTAATACAGTAAAAATTTTCTTGTGTGTTGGTAATGGAATTGGTCCAGTTACAACAGCACCTGTACTTTTTACTGTTTTTACAATCTTCTCAGCAGATTTATCTACTAAGTTGTGATCGTAAGACTTTAATTTTATTCTAATTTTTTGACTCATTTTCTTTAAATTTTAGGCTTCAACGTCCTTTTGCTGCTTTAATCACTTCTTCTGAATATATTTGAAGGAGTTTCAGCATAATGTGAAAATTCCATTGTTGATGTTGCTCTACCTGAAGATAATGTTCTTAATGTTGTTACATATCCAAACATTTCAGATAATGGCACAGTTGCTTTTACAATTTTAGCATCCAGCTCTATCACCCATATCACTTACTTGACCTCTACGTCTATTTAAGATCACCTACAATATCACCCATATTTTCTTCAGGAGTTAATAACTTCTAATTTCATAATTGGTTCCATGATCACAGCTTTTGCAGCTTTTGCAGCATTTCTAAATCCCATTTTTGCAGCTAATTCGAAAGATAACTGATCAGAATCCACATCATGGTAAGAACCATCTGTTAAAGTAACTTTCATAGAATCAACTTCATATCCAGCTAAAGGACCATTTATCATTGCTTCTTTAAATCCTTTTTCAACAGAAGGAATAAATTCTTTAGGAACGTTACCACCTTTAATCTTATTGATCAAATTCAAGACCTGTTTTACCTTCATCAGCTGGTTCAAGAGTAAATACAATATCAGCAAATTTACCACGACCACCAGATTGTTTTTTATAAACTTCTCTATGTTCAGCAGTTGCGGTAATAGCTTCTTTATATTCTACTTGTGGTTGACCTTGATTAACTTCAACTTTAAATTCACGTCTTAAACGATCTACAATAATATCTAAGTGAAGCTCACCCATTCCAGAAATAATAGTCTGTCCTGAAGCTTCATCTGTTCTTACTGTAAATGTTGGATCTTCTTCAGCTAATTTAGCTAAAGCCATACCTAATTTATCAACATCTGCTTTAGTTTTTGGCTCAACCGCAATACCAATTACTGGATCTGGGAAATCCATAGATTCTAAAACAATTGGATGTTTTTCATCAGACAATGTATCTCCAGTTTTAATATCTTTAAATCCAACAGCAGCTCCAATATCTCCTGCTTCAATAAAATCAATTGCATTTTGCTTATTAGCATGCATTTGATAGATACGAGAAATACGTTCTTTTTTACCAGAACGATTATTCAAAACATAAGAACCTGCATCTAAACGACCTGAATATGCTCTAAAGAATGCTAAACGACCTACAAAAGGATCTGTTGCAATTTTAAATGCTAAAGCAGCAAATGGTTCATTTACATCTGGCTTACGTAATTCTTCTTTTTCAGTATCTGGATTGATTCCAATAATACCTTCCTTATCCATTGGAGAAGGTAAATAACGACATACAGCATCTAATAAGAATTGAACACCTTTATTTTTAAATGCAGAACCACAAATCATTGGAATGATAGACATATCCATTACAGCAGCTCTAAGAGCAGCATGAACTTCATCTTCAGTAATAGAATCTTCATCTTCCATGAATTTTTCTAAAAGATTTTCATCATAACCAGCAACTTCTTCAATAAGTAATGCTCTATATTGTTTTAGCTTCTTCTTTAATTCTTCTGGAATTTCAATAACATCAAAAGTTGCCCCTTGAGTTTCATCATGCCAAACAATAGCTCTGATTTTTTACTAAATCAACAATACCTTTAAAATCTATCTTCATCACCAATTTTTAATAACAATTGGCACAGCATTAGAACCTAACATTTCTTTAACTTGTTGACAAACCATCAAAAAGTTAGATCCTTGACGGTCCATTTTATTTACGAAACCAATTCTTGGTACTTTATAATTATCTGCTAATCTCCAGTTAGTTTCAGATTGTGGCTCAACACCATCAACTGCACTAAATAAGAATACCAAACCATCTAATACACGTAAAGAACGATTTACTTCAACCGTAAAATCAACGTGACCAGGAGTATCAATAATATTAAAATGATATCCTTTTGTATCAGCAGTTGGCTCCCCATTTTCTATTGGAAATTTCCATGTACAAGTTGTAGCAGCAGAAGTAATTGTAATACCTCTTTCTTGCTCTTGCTCCATCCAGTCCATTGTTGCAGCACCATCATGTACTTCTCCAATTTTATGAGAAACACCTGTATAATAAAGAATACGCTCTGTAGTTGTGGTTTTTCCAGCATCAATATGAGCAGCAATTCCTATATTTCTTGTATATTTTAAATCTCTTGCCATTATCAATTAAAATCTAAAGTGTGAGAATGCTTTATTTGCTTCTGCCATTTTATGAGTATCTACTCTTTTCTTAACAGCAGCACCTTCTTCTTTAGCAGCAGCTAAATATTTCTGCAGCTAATCTTTGCGCCATAGATTTTTCATTTCTTTTTCGAGAATAGCTAATCAACCATTTCATTGCTGTAGAAATTTTTCGATCTGGACGAATTTGCATTGGAATTTGAAATGTTGCTCCACCAACTCTACGACTACGTACTTCTACGTGAGGCATAACATTAGATAATGCATCTTTCCAAATTTCTAAAGCTGTTTTTTCTTCGTCTGTTTTTTTTGCTTCTACAATATCAATTGCATCGTAAAATACTTTAAAAGCTACAGACTTTTTACCATCCCACATCATCTTATTAACAAAACGTGTTACTAACTGATCGTTAAATCTTGGATCTGGTAAAAGTGGTCTTTTTTTGGCTTCTCTTTTTCTCATGTCTTCTTCTTAAAAGTTTTAAATTACTTTTTAGGGCGTTTTGCACCATACTTAGATCTACGTTGTGTTCTTCCTTCTACACCTGCAGTGTCTAAAGCTCCACGAACGATATGATATCTAACTCCTGGTAAATCTTTTACCCTTCCACCTCTAACCAATACTATCGAGTGCTCTTGTAAATTGTGTCCTTCTCCAGGAATGTATGCATTTACCTCATTACCATTTGTTAACCTTACCCTTGCTACTTTACGCATTGCTGAGTTAGGTTTTTTTGGTGTTGTAGTATAAACACGAGTACACACTCCACGTCTTTGAGGACACGAATCTAAAGCAGCCGATTTACTCTTCTTGGTTATTTTGGCTCTTCCTTTTCGTACTAATTGTGAAATTGTTGGCATATATTTTAATATATTTTTTTAAAATCCCTCTCTTTAGAGGGCTGCAAAGGTAGAAATTTAAATGAATAATTCAAATAGTATAAAATTAATTTTCCTCTTTACATGAAAAAAAAATAAACCCAATACAAATTGCTTCAATTTTGCGTTAGTTTTACAATAAATCAGCTACCCTATTTTAAAGTGATTAGAATTGTATTTTTATACCTTATTATATATACCTTTTTTTGTGCAAGTTTAAATGCTCAAAATCTGCATTTAAAATTAGTCGGTAAAACTGAGACTGAAACTACCTTTCTTGATTCATTAAATAATTCTAATTCATTCATAGATTATAAGTCTATGAGGTCTGTGATTGACTCAACTTTGTATGGACTTCAAAAGACAGGCTATATAGAAAGTGAACTTGCAACTTTAAAAAAAGAAAATGATTCGTTGTTTATTGCTAAAATTCATCTTAATAACAGATATAGCTCAATATATATTTATTATCCTCAAGAGTATTTGGATATAAGCATTTTAAATGAAGTATCGGACAATGTTACCTCTGAGTATTTTGAAATACCAATTTCAAGAAGTAATCAAGTAATCGATTTTTTAAATAAAAAAGAATCAGAAAACGGGAAACCTTTTATCTCCTTTCAAATTAAGGATATTTTTAAAAGAAATGACAAAACACTCCAAGGTAATTTGGTTATAAATTCTTCAAACAGAAGAATAATAAATAACATAATTATTAAAGGCTATGAAAACTTTCCAAAATCTTTTTTAAAAAGATATTTGAATATAAAGCCTAACCAAGAATTAAATTTGAATGAAATAAAAGCAAAAACAAATAACTTAAATAGTTTATCATTTGCTAACCAGATCAAGGATCCAGAAATATTATTTACAAAAGATTCTACCGACATATATTTGTATTTGGCAAAAAGCAAGAGTAATACATTTGATGGCTTTCTGGGATTTGGTAATAATGAATCCACTAACAAGATAGAATTTGATGGTTATTTAAATCTTAACCTAATAAATAATTTAAATTATGGTGAATCATTCAACCTGATCTATAAAAGTGATGAAAACGAACAACGTACTTTTAATGTTACAACCGAACTGCCATATCTATTTGGTTCTCCTGTGGGGATAAATTTGAATTTGAATATTTTTAAAAAGGATTCAACTTTTACTATTGTAAATCAAACTGCAAAATTGTTCTATACTATTGATAGTAAAAATAAAATATACAGTGGAATTGATCTGATCAACTCCGAGAACCTGTTAAACCAAACGAATTCAGCAACATCAGTCGAAGATTACAAATCTACTTTTTTTAATGTTTCTTTTGAGCATTTAAACAGAACTTCCAATTTTTTATTTCCAATACAATCTTATTTCTTTATTGAAGGTGGTTTGGGTAGCAGAAATTTTGTGAACCTTAAACAGGATCAATCATCCATAAAATTTAAAACCTTCAAAATTTTTAATTTAAATACCAAGAACAGTCTTTACCTAAATGTTAATGGTGATATTTTATTTTCTGACAATTTCTTCACAAATGAATTAAAGCGATTTGGAGGTATAAATTCTATTAGAGGGTTTGAAGAGAATAGTATTTTTGCATCGCTATATTCAGTACTAAATAGTGAATACCGATATGCCTTAAATCAAAATATATACATTCATTCTATTATAGATGCAGCGTATTATCAAAACGACATTAATAAAGTTAAAGAGAAATTATTTGGATTCGGTTTTGGTTTAGGAATAGCAACTAGAGCGGGCTTATTTAAATTAAACTATGCTAATGGTTTATCAGAAAATCAACCTTTTAAATTTAGTAATTCCAAAATTCACATTAGCTTAAACGCATTTTTTTAGATATTGAAAATATAAGTATAACCTGTGCAATTATTCACTTCTAAAGTAGTTAATTATATTTAACCCAAAATATGATAAATATCATTACATAATTCAAATTTTGTTAAGAGTTTTGATTTGACTAATTCAAACAAAGCAAAAAATGAAGTTAAAGTTAAGTGTAATCACAACGCTAATTCTAGCGTTAAGTGTGCAATTTTCTTTTGCACAGCAAAGGACAGTTTCAGGAACAGTTTCAGATAATAATGGTTTACCCCTGCCTGGAGCGACTGTTATAATTGAAGGAACTACAACAGGAACATCAGCAGATTTTGATGGTAACTATTCAATAGACACCAATGTTGGTGATGTTTTAAAAGTTAGTTATGTGGGGTATTCAACTCAATCAATTACAGTTGGACCATCCGGTCCAATTAATGTAAGTCTTCAAACAGATAATCAGCTGGAAGAAGTTGTTGTTGTAGCTTATGGTACAACCACTTTAGAAGCTTTTACCGGTTCAGCAAGTGTTGTTGGTTCTGAAGAACTGGCTATAAGGAACGTAACATCTCCTATTGCTGCCATTGAAGGAAATGCAACTGGAGTACAGTTTACGTCATCGTCAGGACAACCAGGATCATCTCCAGGGATAATTATTCGTGGAGTTGGAACCCTTAATGGCGAGGCAACTCCTCTTTATATCGTTGACGGTATGCAATATGAAGGTGATTTAAATACCATAAACCAGGAAGACATCGAATCGTTTACAATTCTTAAGGATGCTGCTTCTACTTCTTTATATGGTTCCAGAGCGGCAAATGGAGTGGTTCTGATTACTACAAAGAAGGGTAAAAAAGGAGCTATAAAAACAAGCTTATCAACCCAGGTTGGTATTGTAGATAACGGTATTCCTTTTTACGATGAAATTACTCCGGGTCAGTATTACGAAACTATGTGGGAGGCCTTAAAAAACTCAAGTGCAGGTGGAGGCGATCCAGCTTTTGCTTCAGCAAACATTTACAATAGTTTAGGCTATAATCCTTTTAATGTTCCAAACGATCAAATTGTAGGAATAGATGGAACTTTAAATCCGAATGCAAGTGTAATTTATAAAAGCTTAGACTGGTATGATGTATTGCAGCAATCTGCAACTAGAAGGAATTACAATATAAACGTATCAGGCGGAGGCGAAAAGCATAAACTATTTTTCTCTGCTTCGTATTTAGATGAAGAAGGATATGTAATTACAACAGGGTTTAATCGTTTAACAACACGTTTAAATGCAGACTTTGAGCTTAATGATTGGATTACAATGGGAGGTAGTGTGAACCTTGCACTTTCCGAATCTTCAGGACCAACTTCCGCAGGTACAGGTAGTATTGTGAATCCATTTGGTTTTGCTAAAGGTATAGGTTCTATTTACCCGGTATATGTAAACGATTTAGATGGAAACTTAATACGTGATGCAGCCGGGAATCCTATATTTGATGCTGGAGAAGGATATTCAGAGTACAATATTGGCTCAAGGCCAATCAACCAAGGTCGTCATGCACTTCAAGAGCTTCTTTTAAACGATGAACGTACTAAGAATAATACTTACGGGTTTAGATATTATGCAGGTTTCAAAATAATTGAAGGTCTTAACTTTAAGATAAACTATGGTAGAGATATTAATGAATTGCTGGCGAAAGAATATGAAAACAATATTATTGGTGATGCACAACCAACTGGAAGATTTTCTGGAGACAGATCCAGAAGAGAAGTAGAAAATTTCAATCAGATTTTGTCTTACACCAAAAGCTTTAATGATCTTCATAATATAGACATTACAGCAGGACATGAGAGTTTTGAAAGGACTTTCTCAGGAATTAACACTTTAGCAATAGATCAAGTTGCAGAAGGAATCTACGAGTTTGACAACTTCGCAACTCCAGTTAGCTTAGGTGGATCCACTACAGTGAAAGCTGTAGAAGGATATTTTTTAAGGGCCAACTATAATTTTGATAATAAATATTATATAAGTGCCTCTGCAAGAAGGGATGCTTCCTCGGTGTTTGATCAAAAATCAAGATGGGGTAATTTCTATTCTGTTGGTGCATCGTGGCGTATAGACCAGGAAAGCTTTATGCAAGACATATCGTTTATTGACAACCTAAAACTAAGAGGTTCTTATGGTGAAGTCGGAAATGATGACTTAGGAGACTTTTTCCTATCTCAACCAAGATACGGCTTAACATCAAACGCAGGAAATCCGGCCATTATATGGAATGAAATAGGAAATGCTGAATTACAATGGGAAACGGTTGAAAGCTGGGATGTCGCGTTAGAATTTGGATTGTTCAATGATTTAATAGACGGTTCAATAGAGTATTATAAGAGAAATTCTTCAGATCTCCTATATAATTTACCTATTGCGCTTAGTAATGGTTTAAATGAATTTCCTTCTAACATTGCAGATATGTATAATTCGGGTTGGGAGCTTGGATTAACCGGACATCTCATAAATAATAATGATTTTCTTTGGGACTTAACATTACAGGCCTCAACATTTAAAAATGAAATTACTAGCATCCCTGATCCGTTTATTAATGGATCTAAAAGATGGGCAGAAGGAAGATCAAGATATGATTTCTTCTTGCTGCATACAGCAGGAGTAGATCCTGATACAGGAGATCAGTTATTTTTGTTATTTGAAATAGATGATGATGGTAATAGTGTTCCTGTATTGGATGCATCCGGGGTTCAAGAAACTACTAATGATTGGGAAGAAACTGAAAGAGCCTATACAGGAGATAGTACAATTCCAGATCTTTTAGGATCGGTTAACAATAGATTTAGTTATAAGGGAATAGATCTAAGCGTATTAATAACCTATGGCATTGGTGGTAAAGTCTTAGATAATGGGTATTCTGCAATGATGCATAGTGGTTCCTTTGGAAGGTCATACCACCCTGATATTTTAAATGCATGGCGCCAGCCAGGTGATATTACAGATGTTCCTAGATTGGAAAATGGAAATGTAGATCTGGTACGAACACAATCTACCAGGTTTTTAACAGATGCAGATTTTTGGGCACTTAAGAATATTAACTTAGGATACACTTTTAATAGTAACGTAACAGACGTCCTAGGAGTAGATAGCTTAAGACTTAATGTAACTGGTGAAAACTTATTCGTAAAAAGTAAGCGAGATGGTTTAGACCCACAATATAATTTAGCGGGAACACCTGCAGGTAATGATTTTAACCCTTCAAGAATTTTCTCTTTAGGTTTAAATGTTTCATTTTAACAGTTTAATAATTAAAACATAACAACTATGTTTAGAAAAATAAATATTTTATTATTCGTAATAGCAGCTCTTTCAATAAACTCGTGTTCAGAAGATTTTCTGGAAACAAGTCCAACAGACGCAATTTCTTCTGCTGATGCCTTAGCAACAGCTGAAAATATGGCATTGATCCTTAACGGGTTACATCGTTTTTTATATGCGCAACCTCAAACTTTAATATCAGGAAGTACTAGTACAAGGTCCGGCAACCACGTTTGGGTGCCGATTGGCGATAATCTAGCAGGCGGATTAATTCATTCAGCTAATGCTAACAATTTAGGTTGGCGAGACACTATGCAATGGGTAGAACATACCTTAGAAACGTCTTTAACTTCAGAACAATTATGGTATCAACGATACCACATTATTGCCAGTGCCAATGCGATTATTAATAAAGCAACCGACGGAAGTATTCCGGAAGACGCCAGATTAAAAGAGATAATAGGACAAGCCTATACCTACAGAGCTTATGCTTACCTTTCTTTGGTCCAGCATTATGCCAAGGGTTATTTAATTGGAAGCCCTGCTACGGACCCAGGAGTGCCCATATTATTTGCTTCTGAAGCTCCGTTTACGAGTGCACCAAGATCTACAGTGCAAGAGGTTTACGACCTATGTATGGCGGATGTTGATACTGCAATAAGCTATTTTGAGGAAGCCACTCCAAGACCGTCAGGAACTGCAGATAATAAATCTCAACTGAATATCGATGTTGCCTACGGTCTTAAAGCACGTATCGCATTAAATAGCGGGCAATGGCGTATAGCTGCTGATGCTGCAATTGCAGCACGTCAGGATTATCCAATAATGTCTGAAGAGGATTGGAAAGCTGGATTCAATACTACCCTTCTTCCAGAAGTTATATGGGGTAGCAATGTGATAACTACAGAAACCACGTTCTTCCGTTCTTATTTTTACTTAATGAGTAATACATTTAATGGAAGTCAGATTAGAAATAATCCTAAAATCGCAGATAAACGATTGGTTGACGCAATTCCTGATACGGATTATAGAAAGGATGTATTTTTAATAGATGCACCAAATTCAAATAGTTCAGCAGCCAATGGAGAAGGCGGTTGGGACAATAATACGAACCCTTTGTATACTACTGAAGATGAATTTGACGATGCAATAGCTGCCATCAAGAGTGAGTATGGTTTGGCTTCCGGTCACAACACCCATCCTTATATGCATTTTAAGATGAAACAAAAATCTCCTGGAGGTATAGAGCCGGATGATATTATTTTAATGCGTTCCTCTGAGATGTATTTAATTGAAGCCGAAGCTGAGGCTATGTTAGGTAATATTGGACCAGCTCAAGCTGCGCTTCAAGCATTAGGTGGGGAGCGAGATAGTGCATATGACGCAACTGCTTTTGGTACCCAAGCGGCTTTAATGGACCAAATTAAATTTCAACGAAATCTAGAATTATGGGGAGAAGGATTTGGATATACTGATAAAATTCGTTGGGATGAAGGCATAGACCACGGCGCTAATGGAGGCTCAGGAGCTTCAGAAGTACTTTATCAAAATGCATTCCAAGTAGATAAGCCTTCAATTAATAATGATTGGATCTTTAAAATCCCTCAATTGGAAATTGATTCCAATCCTAATTTAGGCCCAGGTGATCAAAATTAATGTAGATTTAAGTTATAAATAGATAGTCTATTTAAAAAACTCCGGGAATACTAATATTTCTGGAGTTTTTTGTTAATATATAAATCATCCGCTATCACTTATTTTATTTAGACTAGGCGAATAGTTTATCTGAAACTCAACCTTTTAAATTTAGTAACTCCAGATTTCACATTAGTTTAAACGCATTTTTTTAAGTATTTCAGTACTTTCAAAACATTATTTTAGAATAAAAACTAAAAATTTAACCATAATTTATTGTTTAATTAACTTTTTATTATGATTTTTGGCCTAGACTAATTCAAATAAATGATAAAATGAAAACAAAGTTTAGTGGAATTTTAACGCTATTGCTAGCGTTTGTTGTTGTGCAAATGAGTTTTGCGCAAGAAAGAGCTGTTTCCGGAACAGTCTCTGATAATAATAGTTTGCCTCTTCCGGGAGCTACCGTTGTAATCAAGGGAACCTCAACCGGAACATCAACAGATTTTGATGGGAATTATACTATCAATGCAAGTGTTGGTGATGTTCTAAATTTTAGTTATGTAGGGTATGCAACCCAATCAATTAAAGTTGAAGCCTCTGGAGGAATCAGTGTTATACTGCAACCAGACAACCTTTTGGAAGAAGTTGTTGTAACAGGATTTGGTATTAAAAGGGAGAAACGAGAAATCACTTACCAAACTGAAACTGTTGATGAACAACTTCTTAATCAAGCACAGGCTACCAGAGCAGCAAGCTCTCTTGCCGGTAAGGTTGCAGGTTTACAGATTAACGTCCAAAATAATGGTGTTAACCCTAGTAGTCAGATATTACTGCGTGGTTTAAGATCTATTGGTCAAAGTAACCAGGCCCTTGTTGTTATAGATGGTGCAATCGCTACAATTGGTAGTTTTGACGATCTTAACCCACAGGATATTGAAGATATAAACGTTCTAAAAGGTGCAACGGCTGCAGCCATTTATGGTTCTCGTGCATCTAACGGAGCTTTAATTGTAACTACAAAACAAGGTAGAATAGGTGAAAGCATAACGATAGGGTTTAATACAACAGTAACTGTTGAAGAGGTTGCTTACATGCCGGATTTCCAGTCAGAATACGGAACTGGATGGCAAGGGGCTTACGATCCTATAGAAAACACAAACTGGGGACCACGTTTTGACGGCACCATAAGACAAGTAGGACCAACTTTTGCAGACGGTACGTTTCAAACTTTGCCTTATGCTCCGGTAAAGGACAATGCCCTTGATTTTTTTGAAACTGGTTTTACAACTCAAAATACCATGTATTTAAGTGGTGGTAATGATAGTGGTAGAGTCTATTTGTCAATTGGTAACCAAGACACAAAAGGTATTACGCCTAACGATAAATACGAAAGAACAACTATTAGAGCGAATGCTTCAAAAAAATTGGGTAACCTTGAAATAGCTGTTAATTCAACATTCACCAGAGAAGATATTAATGAAGTTGGAAATACTTTAGGTTCACAGAATCGTACGTTGTACTGGTTTGTACTAAACCAGCCAGCTAATATTCCTATTAATCGTTATCAGGATTGGAGAAACGATCTTTTTTCTTCTAATAATGGTTATTTTAATGGATATTACCAGAATCCTTATTATATGGTTGATTCCAGTAGGGATACAGATCAAACTAACAGACTTGTGGGTAATGTAAGTGCTAGTTACCAGGCATTTGATTGGTTGAACCTGACAACAAGATTAGGTGGAAACATATTGAATGCGTACGGTAAAGAGTGGCGAGATGCTTTTGCATATACAACTGCCTATACAAGACCAAGTGATATCACGTCGTTTGTGCGGGATTCTGAAAGTCAATTCATACAATACACAGTTGACTTTTTAGCAACATTGGACTTTACAATTAAGGAAGACTTCACACTTAAAACCATTTTGGGTGCCACAAACTTCTATACGAAAAACAGAGGAAGTACCATACAAGGTAACAACTTAAGTATTCCTGGATTATATGATATCACAAATTCCACTGGAGCTCCAACTCCAACTGCATTTGAAACCCAAAGAAGAACTTATGGTCTTTTTGGTGATGTAACACTTGGATATAAGAACTGGTTATTCTTAAACTTCTCAGGAAGACAGGATTACACATCCACGCTTCCTACTGCGGACAACAGTTATTTCTATCCAGCCTTTGGTGCATCAGTTGTTTTAACAGATGCGATTCCAGAGCTTAAGAGCGACGTGCTTAATTACTTAAAAATTACAGGAAGTAATTCAACAGTGTATAATGATCTAGGTTCAGAACAAATAATTGAATCTTATGGTCAGATATTTTCTTTCCCGTTTGGAACGCTAAACTCTTTTGCGCCACCTAATGGATTTATAGATGCCGGAATCAAGAAAGAAAAAATTGCAACAACGGAATTTGGTATTAACTTAGGATTGTTAAACAATCGAGTAACTATAGATGCCTCATATTTCAAAACAATCACTACAGATAACATTGTAAATACAACGACACCTAACTCTGCCGGTGGTAGTGGTTTATTAACCAATATTGGTGAATTAGAAGGAGATGGCTTTGAGGTCACTTTAGGTGCCACCATATTGAAATCCGATGATTTCTCATGGGATGTAAATGTTAATTACTTTACAAACCAAACTACGGTAAATGAAATTGGTGGAGGTCTGACAGAGATTACTTTAGCTTCCTCAGGTGAATTTGGAGTTTTTGCGGTTGAAGGTGAGCAATTCCCTTTAATAAAGGCTTCAGCATATTTCAGAGATCCTAACGGAAATATTGTGGTTAATCCTAATACGGGTAATCCAATTAGTACAACGGAAAGAGATGGAAGTTTGAAAGAATTAGGCACAACAGTTCCTGACTATGTTATAGGTTTGAATTCCTCTGTAAATTACAAGGACTTCAGATTAGCGGCAACTTTTGACTACAGAACTGGTCATGTATACTATGCACAAGGTTCGGATGCTATGGAATTTACTGGTCGTTCAAAAGAAAGTGTATCAACAAACAGACAAGATTTTGTGATACCGAACTCTGTAATTGAAACAAGTCCTGGTGTATTTGTTGAAAATACCAATTTACCTGTTACAAATGGTAATCAGGATTATTGGACTAACATATACAATGAAATTAAAGAGAATTATGTAAGAGATGCAACAGCTGTTAAATTAAGAGAAGTTGCTTTAACTTATAACTTACCTCAAAAATTCTTGGACAAAACACCTTTGCAAAGAGTTAGTGTAGGACTTATAGGAAGAAATTTATTTACTTGGTTACCAGAAGAGAACAGATTCTCCGATCCGGAATTTAGTAATAATAACGGTCCGGCTGGTAATGGTATAGGGATTGGTGGTTATTTCCAAGGACCTCCAACCAGATCTTATGGATTGAATGTAAATATTGAATTTTAAAAAAAAGAAATGTAATGAAAAAAAATGTAATTTACTTAAGTATACTATTCGTCACTTTATTCATGGTGTCGTGTAGTGAGAGTTTTCTTGATGTGAATACTGACACAAACAGTCCTACATCAGCCGTTGTAGAACCGGAATTGATTCTTCCTGGTGCTCAGTGGTACACAGCAGAAACTATGTTTAGAGACAGATACACAAACACTCTGGGTAACATGTTCATGTATAACTGGAGCCAAAGTGATGGTTTCTCCTGGTACAACGATGAATTTTTATATAATGTAACATCATCTTTTTACGACCAGATTTGGGATCTTACTTACAGAAATTGCTTGAAGCAGTACGCTGTTCTAAGGAGCTATACTGGTGACGAATATGTTAATTATCGTGCTATAGGTAAGATCATGGAAAGTTTCCATTTCCAAATATTGGTAGATATTTATGGAGACATTCCTTATAGCGAAGCAATAAGAAGAGGTGAATTCCCTACTCCAAAATATGATGATGCACAAGAAGTGTATGCAGGTATTATTGCCACTTTAGATGAAGCCATGATGATGATAGATGAGGCTGGTGACACTGCAAGAGTGCCGGGAGCTGATGATATAACATTTGGAGGCGATATGGCAATGTGGAAAGTGTTTGCAAATACTATTAAATTAAGAGTATTAGTAAGACAAGGTGGCGGAGATTTCTCTGGTATGACTGCTATTGGGTTTATGACAGAAGATGTATTTGTGCAACCAGGATACTTACAAGAAGAAAACAGACAAAGTCCTATGTGGGACAACTATGGCCTTGATCCAGCGGGAGGTATTATTAACAATAATGATGCAACATGTGCTACAGATTATATCCTGCAATACATGCAGGATAGAAACGATCCTAGAATAGATTTTATATATGAGCAGCCAGCTACTGGTCACTTGGGAGTTTTTCAGGGACTGTTAGATTATGATTCTCCTGTAGTAGATCAATTTGAACCGTCTAAAGTTTCTAACTTAGGACCTGGTATCTTAAAAAGTCCAAGTCAACCAGCTGGCATTTTTATGGCTGCTGATTCTTATTTCTTACAAGCAGAAGCTATTGAAAGAGGATTTATTACTGGTAGTGCTCAAAGTGCATATGAAAATGGGATTCAGGCTTCTTTTGATTATTTAGGAGTAGGTGATGCCAGTAGTTATTATTCACAACCTGTAGCAAATGTAAGTTATATAAGTTCGCCGGATAAAATAGAGGCGATCATTACGCAAAAATGGCTTGGATTAAATAGTGTAGATGCAATACAGTCCTGGTTCGATTATTCAAGAACGGGCTTCCCATCAGACTTGCCACTATCTGCATTAGCTTCAACTCCGGAAAGGCCAGTAAGGTTATTCTATCCTGCAAGTGAAGTTACTGCAAATAATGCAAACGTACCACAACAGTCAAATGCTTTTACAGAAAAAATCTTTTGGGCTAATTAATAAAAAAAAAGAACATGAAAAAAATTAATAATTATTTCGCAATTTTATTTGTTTCACTATTGTTCACATCATGTTTAGTAGATGATGAGGCACCAAGTGACAACAACGACACAGGACCAAATGTAGCTGGTTTTACAGATAATAGTACAACCATTTCTGGTATTACTAATGATTCAGAATATTCATTTAATCTAAGAGTTGAGGTTAAAGGACCTGGACTAGTAGATTTACAAGGCGATGTAACTTTAAGTATCGCTACAGATGCAGCAGCTTCTACTGCTGTTGAAGGAGTTAATTTTAGACTGGATCAAACGACAATAACTTTGAGTAAATCTAATAATTATTTAGGATTACTTCCTATAACTTTATTAACAGAAGGAATTACAGCTCCTTTAGATGTAGATCCGGTTGCAAAATTAATGGTAACTAGTGCTTCAGGTGATAACGTCGTGGCCAATGGAAAATTACTTACAGTAAATTTCGCATATTTGTGCTTCTCGGATTTGGCTGGAAATTATGATTTAACTACTGTTAGAGATAATGGCCCAGATGCTTTATTTCCTAATGAACTAGTTACTGAGGTAGCTTCTGGATATTATAAAACAGAAAGTATTTACCGTTGGGCTGTTGGAAGTATTGCACCAGACCAGGGATTTAATTTCTTCGATGTTTGTAATGTAATATCCGTGCCTGAACAAGGATTAGCTCAAGGTTTCTATAGTAACCCTGTATACGGAACTACACCTAGTGCTGTAGATCCGGACACTGGAATAATGATAATTAACTATGCAGTCGAATTTTCTGGAGACCCAGTCTTCTGCACAGGAACTTATATTCCACTATAATAAGATTTTAAATAAAATATAATAAAATGAAAAACATTAAATATATATTAAGCGCTGCGATCTTATCACTTGTATTATTGGGATGTGATGCAGAGCAACAAAAACAAGAATCCGCTGGAATTACAGATGAAAGCCTTAAACCAATTGTTTCTTATTCATTTAACATAAGTGGAACAGTTTCTGAATTAGATGAAACTGTTGTCGTAGTGGACATCACTATGGATAGAGCTATTGGTACTTCAACAACATTTCGTGTTGATCAAATAGGTGGTAATGCTGTACTGCATGAGGACTACGAAACTACTAATGCAGTAGTTCCAGCTTATGAAACCGAAGGACAGTTAACTATATCTATAACTAAAGATATCGAAGTAGAAGGTACAGAAACACTGGATCTGCAAGTTTCTGCTAATGCAATTCCCGACCAATATGAGGTAATTGGATCTGGTACTGTTTCATTATCTATTGAAGATTATGTTTTCTGCCTTTGGACACTTTATTGTTCTGACACCTATGGTGATGGATGGAACGGAGGTTATATTGAACTTGTAGCAGGTGGTGTTACAACCCAATATGCGTCAAGTGGTAGTGAATCATCTTTCGATATTCCAGTTACTGTTGGTGACGACTATTCATGGACTTACGTGTCTGGTGGTGGAACTGGTGGTGGCCCGGGATGGGAAAGTGAAAACTACTATGAATTAACAGCTCCTGATGGAACTCAATTTATAGATGGAACGCAGGATTACTCAGGTATTCCTACCCCTGGACTAATTACTAGTGGTACAAGTGTATGTGATTAATTCTATTAAAATAGATTATAAAAAAACCACCTTAACAGGTGGTTTTTTTATTTATATTTGAAATAAAAAATGAAAAAACTTTACTTCCTTTTATTATTTCTGCAATTTGTATTTTTAATAAATGCACAAAACACTCTTGGTATTTTGAGAAATGAAATAGCTGCATATAATGCATATACACTGTTCTCTCCTCTAAATTCAACAGAAACCTATTTGATAAATAATTGTGGAGAAGTAGTTCATCAATGGACAAGCACATTTTTTCCAGGTGCGTCCGTATATCTTTTAGAAAATGGAAATTTATTACGAACTGGGCGAATTACAAATCCCGATATTCAGTTTGGAGGTGTGGGAGGTAAAATTGAGCTTTTTGATTGGGACAACAATTTAATATGGGAATACACGTATTCGTCACCTACTGTCTCACAACATCATGACATATTTCCATTACCTAACGGAAATATATTGATGTTAGCTGTTTCTACAATGACTCAGTCTGAGGCCATAGCAGCAGGAAGAGATCCAAGTCTGATTACAGAAGGAAAAGTATACAATGAACAAATACTCGAGCTTGAACCAGTTGGCACAAACCAAGCAAATGTAGTTTGGGAATGGAATATTAAAGACCATTTAATTCAAGATTTTGATAACACAAAGTCCAATTTTGGTGTTGTAAGCGACCATCCTGAACTATTAGATTTTAATTTCTTACATCAAGATAGTGGTGGAGCAAATTGGATGCATATTAATTCTTTACAATATAATCCCAACTTGGATCAAATTATACTAAGTTCAAGAGTATTGAGTGAGATCTATATTATAGATCATTCTACTACAACTTTGGAAGCAGCTTCCAGCGCAGGAGGAATCTATGGCAAAGGAGGAGATTTTCTGTACCGTTGGGGTAATCCAATTTCCTATGATATTGGAGATTCAGATGATCAAACCCTTTTCAGCCAACACTATCCACATTGGATCCCAGATGGACTGATAGATGCAGGTAAAATTCTTATTTTTAATAATGGAAATTCAATTAGATTTTCTTCTATAGATATTATTTCACCACCATCAACCTCGCCTGGGTTTTATAACTACGATGCAATTGCCGGTTATGGTCCTGCAACTGCAGAATGGAGTTATACCGATCCGGATGATCCAGAAAATTTGTTCTCTGCAATTATGTCCAGTGCTCAAAGACTTCCGAACGGTAATACACTCATTTGCGACGGAGATTCAGGGTATTTTTTTGAAATAGATCCAAGCAATAATATTGTATGGGAGTATGTAAATCCGGACTCTACTAACGGAATATTAAGTCAAGGTGATTCACCGCCCTTTTTCAATATAGTATTTAGAGCATTAAAATTTTCTTTTGATTATCCTGCCTTTGCAGGTAAAGATCTAACTCCTGGTGATCCGATTGAATTAAACCCCGATTTGAGTGGGTGTGCTCTATTGGGTGTTAACGAGGCGTTGGAATCCCACACAACTTTATATCCTAACCCTATACAAGATTACCTAAAAATTAATTCGAAACAACCAATAACAAGAATTGAAATCTATTCGGTACTTGGTACATTAATTAAAACTGAAAGAGATTCATATCAAATTGATTTGACATATTTAGAAACAGGTATTTATATTGCCAAAGTTTTTTCTGATAATGGTGTAATAAGTAAACGAATAATCAAAAAATAAAATAATAATTCTCAAAATTTAAAACCATCTGGTATCAGGTGGTTTTTTTATACATTTGTGTCAATGGAAAAAGAAACCAAAATATATGGATTGCGCGCTGTTATTGAAGCAATAAACGCCAATAAAACTATTGACAAAGTATTTATTCAAAAAGGATTAAGAGGTGAATTATTTCAGGAATTAGAGACCTTATTGAGGAAAGAAAGCATAAATACCTCATATGTACCAGTTGAAAAATTAAACAGACTTACAAATAATAATCACCAAGGGGTTGTTGCAAGTATTTCCCCTATTGAGTTTTATGATCTGGATAATTTAGTGCTAAATGTTATCGAATCCGGAAAAACTCCGTTATTCTTATTATTGGATCAAATAAGCGATGTTAGAAACTTTGGTGCTATTATTCGAACCGCAGAATGCACTGGTGTTGACGGAATCATAATCCAAAAAAAAGGTGGTGCACCAGTAAATGGAGATACAATAAAAACAAGTGCTGGTGCTGTATTTAAAGTACCTCTTTGTAAAGTAGATCATATAAAAGATGCAGTATTCCATTTACAAGCCAGTGGTATTAAAGTTATTGCCGCTACCGAGAAAACTGAAAAAACAATTTATGATGTTTCTTTTAAAGAGCCTTGTGCAATTATTATGGGTTCGGAAGGCAAAGGAATTAATCCTTCGGTTTTAAAACTTGTAGATGCCAAAGCTAAACTACCTTTGTTAGGTGAAATTGATTCGCTTAATGTTTCTGTTGCCTGTGGTGCCTTTTTGTATGAAGTAGTAAGACAACGTCTTTAATTCTTATTTTTTTTAATTGTATATTTTATTTTTGGTAAGTCTTCTTCTGCTTCTGTTTTTTTGTGTTCAATAAAATTACCGTCTTCATCAAAATGTTTAAGAAATTCATCTTCTTCTTCATTATAATTTTCATGTTCCCAAACATATTTTTTAGGTTTAGCAATTTCTTTTCTAAATATTAAAGCAAATACTAAACCTGTAATTAATCCTGACAAATGCCCTTCCCAGGAAATACCTTCTTCAATAGGCAATGCATACATAACTAAACTTCCGTATAAAAAGATGACCAATAAAGACAAGGCTATTAATCTATAATGTTTGGCAAAAATACCTTTAAAAAATATAAAACTAAAAAGCACATAAATTAATCCACTGGCTCCAATATGATAAGCTGGTCTGGCAATAGACCAAGTCAAAAATCCAGACAATAAAATCCCTAATCCTATTACTTTCCAAGCGATTGGTCGATAGAAATAAAATAACGCTAAGGATAAAATAAATAAAGGAATTGTGTTATGATATAAATGCTTAATATCTCCATGAATAAATGGACTAAAAACAACCCCTATAAGTCCTTTTAATTTTTGAGGATAAATTCCAAAACTTGTAAAATTCTGTCCAAATCGAATTTCGTACCAAAATACAATCCATATAAGCAATACAAATAGTATTGGATATACTATCACTCCATTAGAAAATTTAAAATGTTCCTGTTTTTTCATTACTAAACTAAATATAGCAAATAGTTAACCAATTTAAGTTTTAATGATAATTTGTCATGATTGGCTCGCGTGAAGGATTGAACGGCATGTTTGAAATCCTTTGAGAAGCTGAAATAAATTCAGCTCGAGAAGATTGAGTACCGAAATTTATATTCATGAGTTCCTTAATATATAATAAAAATCAACGAATAAAGTGCGACCTAGAATATATTTCAGGGACACGCCCAATAAATAAAAATACTTTAATTTTACAATATGAATGAACCTTTAGCAGAACGATTAAGACCTAAATTACTGAAAGACTTCTTGAGTCAGATCATTTAGTTGGAAAAGATGGTGCATTAACAAAACAAATAAAACATGGGTCTTATTCCATCAATGATTTTTTGGGGTCCTCCTGGAACTGGTAAAACTACTTTAGCCAATATTATTGCAACTGAATCTGAAAGACCATTTTATACTTTAAGTGCAATAAATTCAGGTGTAAAAGATGTACGAGAAGTTATTGAAAAAGCCAAACAAAGTGGTGGTTTGTTTACTACTAAAAATCCTATTTTGTTTATTGATGAAATTCATAGATTTAGTAAATCTCAACAAGATTCATTATTGCAGGCTGTAGAAAAAGGTTGGGTAACTTTAATTGGTGCAACAACTGAAAATCCAAGTTTTGAAGTTATTCCTGCACTATTGTCCCGATGTCAAGTCTATATTTTAAATTCATTTGAGAAAAATGATTTAGAGACCCTTTTAAAGCGTGCAATTAAGAAAGATGATATAATATCCCAAAAAAAGATAAAACTTAAAGAAACTGATGTTTTATTACGGCTTTCCGGTGGTGATGCCAGAAAATTGCTAAATATTTTTGAACTGATTGTGAATTCTGAAGAATTGACTCATTAACTATAACAAATGATCTGGTTTTAGAGAAAGTACAGCAAAATACAGTTACGATATGATAAAACTGGTGAACAGCATTATGATATTATTTCTGCTTTTATAAAATCGATTAGAGGAAGTGATCCTAATGCTGCCGTTTATTGGTTGGCAAGAATGATAGAAGGTGGTGAAGATCTAAAGTTTATTGCAAGACGCATGCTTATTCTGGCTAGTGAAGATATTGGAAATGCTAATCCTACTGCTTTGGTTATTGCAAATAATACGTTTCAGGCTGTTTCAACAATTGGTTATCCAGAATCCAGAATAATTTTAAGCCAATGTGCTACATATTTAGCATGTTCTGCAAAAAGTAATGCTGCTTATCAAGCCATTAATAAAGCGCAACAATTGGTTAAAGAAACTGGAGATTTATCGGTACCATTAAGTATACGAAATGCACCAACAAAACTAATGAAAGAATTAGGTTATGGTGATGATTATAAATATGCTCATAACTATGAAAATAATTTTGCAGAACAAGAATTTTTACCAGATGAAATTAAAAATACCAAGCTTTACGATCCTGGTAATAATACTAGAGAAAATGCACTTACGTGAGTTTTTAAAATTACGATGGAAAGATAAATATGAGTATTAAAATTTAATATTCATGCTGTTAACTTTCAAATTATCATCGAACTGTTCAGCAAGTACCCAAATATCATTTAGTTTGTAAATTATAGCGTCTTTACCTTTAACAATAAATACTTCCTTTTTACCAGACTGAAAAATCGTATAGACAACTTTTGGAGATTTATCTACCAATTGAAAACCTCCTTGAATTGCTTGTGCATACAATATATCTGATGGAATGATTTGTTCTGAGGATGGTTTTTTATCATTGTTTTTTAACTCATCTTTAACCTCAGCTTTTTCTGGAATTTCAGGAGTAACAGGAACCGGAAGTGCTAGTTCAGAATCTGATTTTGTTTCTATAACCTTTATAACCTTTTCATGAGCAGGAATTGGGTCTAATTGGTTTTCTTTGATTGTTGTTATGTTTTCAATCTCTTGATTATTAATCATCTTTTGGGCTATAAGTATAATTTACAGATTTAAACGATTCAAAAGCCTCTCTAATTGACTGATGATATGCTTTTTTAAAATTCTTTTCCTTTGATGAGCCTTCTTTAGACACAAAAACGACATTATTATAACAATCTTTTAATTCAACAGTTAGTTTAGTAGTGAATAAACTTTTACTTTGCAAAACGTTTGCAAATAATGTTAAGCATCTATTCTTAGAGAGATCTTCTGGGAAATTTTCGTCATCAAAGAACACATTAAATTTATTTTTGTTAAATAAAAATTTAGTTAATGAATTTAGTTGATATTGATCTACTTCTTTAAGAAAATCAAACTTTCTTGGCATTACAACATATTTATAATCATTTAAATTGGTTTGTGCCGGAAGTGCAAGTATAATAAATAAAGTAAGTAGAGTTAAAATATATTTTGTTTTCATGTGGTTAATAATTTTAAATTATAAATATTTTTTAATTCCAATAAATGGTCGATTCTCTTAATTTGACCATCTAATTCCTCTTTATGATAATTAAAACATATAGCATCCAAACCAACATTTAAGGCTCCTAATATATCTGCCTCATAATTATCGCCTACCATAACACTCTCCTCTAAATTTGCTTGAGCTAACTTTAAGGCATGATTGAAAATTATTGGATTCGGTTTTTTTACACCTACCATTTCCGAATTTGTAACAGTTTCAAAATAATGATCGATGTTTGCTTTACTTAATTTGCCGTTTTGGACTTCTTTAAAACCATTAGTAATAATGTGTAATCTATAATTTGGTTTTAGGTATTCCAATATCTCAACTGTATTATCAAACAAATGATTAAAAGAGGTTAAATTGGTAATATAATCCTCCGATAATTGATGGATAGCATTATCATCTATAGAAATATTCAAAGCTTTAAAAGTATCGGCAAGACGTCCATAACGCAATCTGGGTTTATCTATTTTCTCCTCCCTGTAAAGTTTCCAGTAATTTAAATTTAATGGTTCATAAACTGTTAAAAAACTTTGTAATTCTATATCAATATTATTTTCGTTAAATATTTTATTAAAAGTTAATGCAGAATTTTTATCAAAATCCCATAGGGTATGATCCAAATCAAAAAAAACATCCTTTATATTATTCAATTTCATCTTCCGATTCTAAAATTAAATTAAACAATTCCTTAAATCCTCTCCAGCGATTATCATTACTAAATGTGTAATTATGAAAAATTGGTGTAAAGGTACCTCCTACTTTTTTTACCTCATTAATTATTTTTAATAATTCTTGTTTTTTATCTAATAAAGAGGCCTTAGGCAGCAAGGCAAAATCTATTACCTGAAACGGACATATCCGCAATGGGGTTTGAATTTCATAATCCAGATCATAAAATAGAAATGGTGTACAAGTTCCCGCCCTAAATCCAATATTATTCAAATAGCCCATTGAATAATCTTCAGATATTTCCAGATCAATCAATTGTCTGTAAGATTCTGGTAAATTAAACTTATTGTGAGAGAATCGAGTTAGTTTTAGATCTGTATTTGTAATTGATTCCATAGTTGATTTTTCTTTTTTTAAAAGCATTTCGTTTTCAATAGATAAATAGGATGCCTTTAAACCGACATCACAATAATCAGCTACTGATTTTATTAAACTTTGAAACTCCCGCTTATTTATATTTATGTTTTTATCATAGGTTGAATAATCGGCTATTAAAAAAAATACTATGAATTTATTCTTATTATGTTTTTGCTTATTAATAATATAACTAAATGTGTTATAAGGATCTTTTATCAATCCGAACAATACCGCATATCGCTCGTATAAATGAGAAAATTTAAACGAAAATAGATCTCTTATTGTTCCTCCAATTGTCCTCATAATACCCTTTAGTTTATAATTATGTGATATCGGAACATCTATAATAGGCTGAACCTTATATTTTCTGGTCGGGAACTTAAAATCCTGAAATTTCTCCTGTAAGGCTGATTTAAATTTATAGGCCCAAATATCTACAACTGGCTTCTTTAAAAATCCATTATTGTAGGCAATGCTTTCTGTTACAATATAGCGACCATAATCGTCTTTTACATGTGGTAAATATTCCTCATAACGACTAATTAAATAAAATGAAGCTGCAAATATATCGTATGGTAAAAAGCTTTTTTCACTGGTAGAGAAAAAACATTTAGTCTCCTCCCAATCATGAACATTAATATCCAGATCAGACAATCCTTGTTCGAATAATATCTGATGACTTCGAATAAAAAATTCATTCGCCAAAGGTTGATTTGTGTAAGACATCTTTAGGCTCGTATGTGCTATAAAATCTTCTACTTTACTCGAAAATATTACTGGAATACCTAAAATTCGAGTACAAATATGCTTGAAAATATATTTTAATCGTGGAGTTATTTTATGGGAGTAAACTAGTAACATTTAAAGTATGTTTTCATCGGCAAAACTAAAATAGGCTTTTTCTGTTACAATTAAATGGTCCAAAACTTTTATATCCAAACTTTCTGCTGCCAATTTAAGTTTTTGGGTCAATTGCTTATCTGCAGTACTTGGTTTTAATGTCCCAGAAGGATGATTGTGAACTAAAATTATTCCCGTTGCCCCAATTTCCAATGCATTTTTTAAAACTAATCGAACATCTACAAGAGTTCCTGTAATACCACCTTTGCTTAACTGATTTTTTTGGAGGACTTTATTAGAATTATTTAAATAAATAATCCAAAATTCTTCATGCTGCAATTCTCCAATAACTGGTTGCATGAGTTCGTACACAGAAGTACTTGATGCTATCTTTTTCTTTTCAAGTGCTTC
This sequence comes from uncultured Flavobacteriaceae bacterium, assembly GCA_963768245.1. GTDB lineage: Bacteria > Bacteroidota > Bacteroidia > Flavobacteriales > Flavobacteriaceae > Site-B1. Next base: position 74,328 of record CAVYHG010000025.1, on the reverse strand, counting down.
TCCTCCTCTACGTCTTCTACCCAGTTCCAAAGCAGCTGCAATGGTTATTGCTTTAGCTTCACCAATTCCTTTAAACTCCATTAATTGGTTGATTGATAGTTTTCCTAACTCACTCAAATTATTATCAACACTGGCCAAAATACGTTTGCATAATGCCACTGCACTTTCTTCTCTATTTCCAGAACCTATCAGGATTGCAACTAACTCTGCATCACTTAAAGCAGATTTGCCTTTGTATAGTAATTTTTCTCTTGGTTGATCATCTTGTGACCAGTTTTTTATAGAAAAGGATGATGGTTTTTCAGACATGCGATAAATATAATTATTGTAAATTTCAGAAGCAATTTTTAATAAAATGAATTATCCACCAAAACACCATCAGGATAACGATAAACTTCATATGGTTGAAGTGATAAAGAATTATCCTTTGGCAACTGTCATTTCCGTTAAGGATAATAAGCCCTTTATTACCCATTTACCTTTGATCTATAGAAATGACGGAAAACTTATTGGACATATAGATAAATTTAATCCTCAAGCTGAATTATTGAAAGAATAACAATCCAATTACTATTATATTCTCCGGTCCGCAATGTTATATATCTCCAAGCATTTATGGTACAACACAATTGCCGACATGGAACTATATAAAAGTTCATTTAAAAGGTACAGTTAATAGCAATTGAAAGTAAAGAAGCATTAAAAGAATCGCTTATTAAAATGACTGAGTTTCTGGAAGCACCAGAACATAAATATGTGCTTGAACCTGATAACCCAAGAATGGAACGAAATCTTGACTATATTAAAATGTTTGAAATTAGTATTGAAGAATGGGAAGGAAAATTCAAACTCTCACAAGACAAAAAACCAAGTGATATTGCCAATGCTAAAGCTGAAATGATAAGAGCCAATCAAAAAAGCATTGAGGATTTTTTGAATACCATTTTTTAAGTTAAGAATCTATGTCCAAAAAAAACAAGCTCATAGAAATAGCTCAACTGTTTTTTAAATTAGGATGCATTTCTTTTGGTGGTCCAGCAGCCCATATTGCCATGATGGAAGATGAAGTTGTAAAAAAAAGAAAGTGGATGACTCACGAACACTTCCTGGATCTAATTGGAGCTACAAATTTAATTCCCGGACCTAATTCAACCGAAATGACCATGCACTGTGGACATGAACGAGCAGGTTGGAAAGGTTTATTTATCGCTGGATTCAGTTTTATCTTTCCTGCCGTTGTCATTACCTCAATATTCGCCGGGCTTTATCAGAAATATGGACAATTACCTCAAGTTGAACCCTTTATTTATGGAATAAAACCAGCCGTAATCGCCATAATTATTATGGCCGCTTTCAGACTAGGAAAAAAAGCAATAAAAACCATTGAACTTATTATTTTAGGAATCGCTACTTTAATAATATGCTTATTGGGAGTTAACGAAATAATCGCTCTTTTTGGTTGTGGAATTGCAGGTTTGATTCTCTACTTCTTAAAGAAGAATAAAACCAACTTAAACACATTTATTCCGTTATTATTAATTCAGGTTACAGACCCAATAAAAGTTGGTAGTTTAAAAATATTCCTAAGCTTTTTAAAGGTTGGAGCCATATTATATGGAAGTGGATATGTTCTGTTCGCATTTCTTGATTCAGAGTTGGTTAGCAATGGATGGTTAACAAGACAAGAACTAATTGATGCGGTAGCAGTTGGCCAATTTACTCCAGGCCCGGTTTTATCTACAGCCACTTTCATAGGCTGGCAAATGGATGGAATTTCTGGAGCATTAGCTGCAACTATTGGGATTTTCCTCCCCTCATTTTTATTTGTTCTGATATTGAACCCTATGATTCCAAAAATGCGAAGATCGAAAATTATAAGTGCTTTTTTAGATTCTGTAAACGTCGCAGCAGTAGCCCTAATATTAGCTGTTTGCATACAAATGGGAAAAGACACACTTACCGATTGGCGAACCATTTTGATCGCAATTGTTAGCCTAATACTTGTTTTTTATTTTAAAAAACTAAACAGTGCTTTTATTGTTTTGGGTGGAGCTTTAAGCGGTTATGTGTTGGCCCTAGTCTAAAGAACTTAAAACTTATAGAAGAGTTTTAAATTATGAATTTTAGCGTCACTGCAAGAAATGAAACCACGCACTAATCTAATTAAATAAACAAAGTTCTATTACTTTAATTACAATAGGCTAACAATATCATTAAAGTATGCAGTAATAAATAATCATTGAACTTGTAAATAATATATCCCCAATGATAGGTTTAAAATTTCTGTATATTAATTTTTATTCTTATAGAATTTTTCAAACTGGACATTTATTCACTTATTGCTTAATAAGTTTATAAATTAATCTCTCTTCATCTTTTTTAAGTTTAAGAAAATATAATCCAGTTTTTAAAATTGAAACATCAATATTCATAGAATTATCTAAGTATTTTATTTTTTGTTTTCTTCCCAAAACATCATAAAGCTCGAGATCTAATACAGTATTAGAATTAACAAAAAGTATATTCTCAACCGGATTTGGGTAAATTTTTATATTTCTTAAATTATAATCTTCTAAAGTTAATGGACTTGACCCTTCCACTATATTTAATACCTGATTTGCATTAACGTTGTAAAAAATATCGACTAGCCCACTTAACCATGTTACTTTCAAATAGTCAGCCAACATATTTGACCCTAATCCAAAACTTTCAGTTCCAGTATTTTGCGATAAATAGCCTTCTCCGCAGTGTGAATATCTATAGTAACTATTTCCATTCACGGACATTTCAATAACAGATCCTATACCGTCTTTATTACTTGAAGTACCTTCTAGATTTACTTTTAACCAATTATTTGAGGTTATTGTGTTATTTTTCCATAGAAAGAGGTTTTCATTATTATTATTAGAGACAACCAATTCTTGTAAACCGTCGTTATCTAAATCTCCTATTGCACTTGAAAAACTTGCTCTATCATCTCCAGGAAAACTTGAATTACTTAATGTAAAGGTTTCATCACCATTATTGTCGTAAAAGGCCCCTTTTAAAAAGGTGGTTTCTGTGGCATCAAACATACCGCAAACATATAAATCTAAATCCATATCATTATCCGAATCAAAAAACGAAGCGCCCCAACTTACACTATTAAATATGGTTCCAGAACTTTGTGCAATATCTGTAAAGGTTTCATCACCATTATTCTTATATAATACATTACCATCCGGATTGTTAGTAATATAAATATCAAACCAACTGTCATTATTAAAATCTCCAACAGTTACGGTCATGGCATCAATACCAATATCAGTACCTGAACTAATACTTATATCCGTAAATGTCCCATCGCCATCATTTTTATATAATTTATTTGGGTTCTGAGGCTTATCATTAGATACATAGATATCTTGAAACCCATCATTATTAATATCAAGAAATGCAGCACAAAATGAAGCCACTGCCGTTTGGTCAATTCCTGCTAAAACGCTTACATCTGTGAAAGTGCCATCACCATCATTTTTATATAGTTTATTTGGTATTGTATTCGTTCTATTAGAAACGAAAAGGTCTAAATACCCATCGTTATCAATATCTCCCCATGAAGCACCATAAGAAAACATGTTATCCAAAGGTATACCGGAAGCTATTGTTATGTCTTGAAAGACTAAACTACCATTATTTTCAAATAATCTATTTCCATCTGTATCACTTGTCACAAATAAATCCATATCACCATCATTATCAAAGTCTACCCAATTTATTTGTTTGGTTTGGTAATCAATATCAGGGATGTCTAATGTCAATTCTTGAAAACTTCCGTTCACATTTTTATAAAAACTAATAGACCGACCAGTTTCTGTATTCAAAGTCATATCATCCCAACCGTCCTTATCAAAATCATAAAATGTAACACCATTCCCCAAATAAGTGGTTCCACAATCAGTTCCTAATCCTAAATTTGTAGCTTGATCTACAAAACTAATTTGCGCATTGCTATTAAAAACTAATGCTGCAATTGCTATTATTAAATAAATCTGTTTCATTATTAACTCATTTATGTACTCTTATTAAACCAAATATATAGGTAACCAAAACTAAAAAGCCGAATAGTTTTTTATCATTTAAGATTTAAATATATAAATAATTAAGTGTTTGATTATAAATTTATTGTGTTAATCATAAATTAATAATCTTACAAATAGTGAAAATATAAGATAAGAAAGAATTCAAATGTATTTCTTAATAAAAGAGTAAAAACTCAATGATACCGAACGCTAAAGCAGAATTGATAAGAGCAATTAAACAAAGTTTTGCAGATTTTTTAAATACCGTTTTATAATAAACATTAAATTAGTTACCATGAAAAAAATAAAAAAAGAAGATATCAGTCAGGAAGTATTTGACTTATACGATGACTATGCCCATAATAAATTAGAACGCAGACAATTTATAGAAAGACTCTCCTTGTATGCAGTTGGTGGATTAACAGTACCATCTCTATTGAGTTTTATGTCTCCAAACTATAAGGACACAAAATTGGTAAAACAAGATGATCCCAGAATAGATTCTGATTATATTACTTATGATTCTTCAAAAGGTGGTGGAAAAATAAAAGGATTACTATCAAAACCAAAAAACGTCAAAACAAAATTGCCAGGAATTGTTGTGGTCCATGAAAACAGAGGTCTAAATCCATATATCGAAGATGTTGGCCGAAGAACAGCAATTGAAGGATTCATAAGTTTAGCTCCAGATGCACTTACGCCTCTTGGTGGTTATCCTGGAAACGATGACGATGGAAGGGCTTTACAAAAACAACGAGATAGAAATGAAATGCTTGAGGACTTTATTGCAGCCTACGAATATCTAAAATCACATAAGGATTGCAACGGTAAAATAGGTGTAGTTGGTTTTTGTTTTGGAGGTTGGATCTCTAATATGATGGCAGTAAGAATTCCTGAATTGGGTGCAGCTGTGCCTTATTATGGAAGGCAACCTTCTGATGAAGACGCTGTCAAAATAAAAACGCCTTTATTATTACAATATGCTGAATTGGACACAAGAGTGAATGCAGGTTGGCCAGCATTTGAAGCTGTTCTTAAAGCGAATAATATTGATTATGAAGCATATATTTATCCGAAAGTAAATCATGGTTTTCATAATAATACAACGCCTCGATTTGATAAGCAAGCAGCGGACTTATCATGGAAACGAACCATAGATTTCTTTAATAATAAACTTAAATAAATTTGAGTTAGACAAATTAAAATTATGGAAAAAGATAGAAAAAAGATCTTTTCAGGAAAGTCCCAAGTAAAAGTCTTGGGAATAAAAAATGTTTTAACTGAAGAAGGTATTGCCTTTTTTGAAATAGACAAAACCGATTCATCTTATGCTCAACTTTTTGGTAACATAGAAATATATGTGAATGTGTTAGATGAAGAAAGGGCTTTGGAGGTTATAAAAACACTTTTATAAATATAATATTAGCTTATCTGGATAAATAATCTCTTTATTGATTCAAACCCTGAATCTATTCCTAGTCCAACAATTTTGCCTTTCCGCTCTTGATGTGGAATCTTTTACTAAAAAGAATTTAATGTTATTGAGATCCTGAAACAACACATCGACAGGTTCAGGATTACAGTTCAAGATGAGAACCCTAATTAATTAGTTTTGTAACCTCATTAAAGTCCAGGCCTCCATAATTACCCGAACTCATAAGTAATAATGCTTTGTTATCAAAGTTTTGAGAAAATAAGAACTGTTTAAAGTCGTCGGGATTAGTATAAATGATCAAGTCATCTCTCTGAAAGGCGTTGGCAATTTGCGAGTGTGTGACTTTTTCTAATTTTTTTATCTCTACTGCACGAGGTGAATAAAACACAACAGCTACATCTGCTGCATCCAAGGCACCTTTATATTCCTTTAAAAATTCAGCGTTCAAACTGCTGTATGTATGAAGTTCTAAACAGGCTACTAAAGATCTGTTTTCGTATTGTTCTTTAACTGCCTGTGTAGTTGCTCCCACTTTGCTTGGTGAATGTGCGAAATCCTTGTAAGCCACACTGTTCGTGCTTTCGGCAATCTTTTCCAATCGTTTGCTCGCTCCTTTAAAAGTAGAAATGGCTTCATAGAAATCGTCTTCATCAATTCCCATATGCTGACAGATCCATTTTGCGCCAGCAAGATTGTTTAAGTTATGTTTTCCGAATACTTCTATAGGCAATGATCCTTCTGGAGTTTCTAGTAAGGTTTGTCCATTTTCCACTGTATATACAGGTGTTTGATATGGTAATTTGCGAATAGTATTTTTACTTGCTTCTACGACTCGTTTCACTTCTTGGTCTTCTTCGTTATAAGTTATGCTTCCACCTTTTACTATGCTATCTATAAAAATGCTGAATTGCTCTACATAACCTTCATAAGTAGGAAACACATTTATATGATCCCAGGCAATTCCGCTTAATAAAGCAATATTTGGTTTGTATAAATGAAATTTTGGTCGTCTGTCTATCGGAGAACTTAAATATTCGTCACCTTCCAGAACTATAAAATCGTTCTCTTCGGTTAGTTTTACCATGACATCAAAACCTTCTAATTGTGCTCCAACCATATAATCGACATCTCTATCGTGATAGTGCATCACATGCAAGATCATAGATGTTATAGTCGTTTTTCCATGACTACCACCAATAACCACTCTGGTTTTATTTTTAGATTGTTCATATAAAAACTCAGGGTAACTATAAATTTTCAATCCAATTTCTTGAGCTTTCAATAATTCTGTATTATCTTCTTTCGCATGCATTCCTAATACAATAGCATCTAAATTTTCAGTGATCTTTTCTGGAAACCAACCGAATGTTTCTGGAAGCAATCCTTTAGATTCTAACCGAGATCTTGATGGATCGAAAATGGTATCATCGCTTCCTGTAACATGATAACCTTTATTATGAAGAGCAATAGCTAAATTGTGCATAGCAGCACCGCCAATTGCAATAAAATGTACGTTCATTAAAATGGGTTTTGTAAAGGATAAAGATAAGACTTTAGGAAAAAGAATTTTAGAACATTTCTACATATTTAAAATATGATCTTTTTCTTTTTTAAAAGGTTTTAGATCCTTTTCAGACAAAGCCAGATCAATATACTTAATGGCTTGATCTTTATTGCCTTTATGTTTATAGATTTGTGCTATCCTGTAGTAAGCCCATGATTTTGGAACACCATCTTTTTCAGAATGATTCTCGATATACTTTTCTAAACACGCCATACCTTTATCAAGTTGGGTATTATATTGGGCACTCACTTTTCCTAATTGGTAATGAAGTGCGTTGCGATGATGTATACTTTGTGCTTCCTCAATAACAGATATGGCTTTTTCGGGTTCTTTCGTGGTATTCTCATAAAGATCTGTTAGTTTTTGATAGCAAGTTATAGAGCCTCCAAGATTCACGGCTTTTCTATAATACATCTCTGCATCTTTAGGCCTATTACTGTATTCTGCAATGTAACCCTTTGATAAATAACCATCAACTTTAGATAGGTTTTCGAGTTCATTTGCATAATTAATTGCTTTTTTCTCACTGCCACCAATAATGCCAGGTAGCTGGATATAAAACTCCACCAAAGCCCAACGCACATCTATATGGTTGGGATCTAATTCCGCGGCTTTAAGAAAGGAACTTTTAATATCTGATATCATAGTAAGTGCCTTAAGCTTATTCACTTCTAAAGCTTTCATACCCAAAACGCCTCCATATTTGTAGTGGTACTTAGCATTATCGTCTTGTGATTCGACAAGTTTCTTATAATAACCAATGGCCATATCCCATTGCTTTTTATGTCCTGCTATGTCACCTAAATACTCCAATGTTTTTAAATCGTTAGGGTAAGTGGAAAGATGCTCTTTGAATATTGGCTCAGCAGCTTCAAATTGATTATTTATAAAAAGTGACTCTGCTTTCTGATAACTATTTTGAGCCACAGAAAAGCAGGAAAAAAGCAATAATATATATAATACAGGTTTCAATTATTAATGAATTTCTATGATTGCAAATCTAAAATAATTATTATTTTTAGAAAGGTTTCTTTTGGTATTCTTTTTGATATTCTCTCATTGAATTACTCAATAAAAGCACTTAACTTTATTTAATTTTAAATAACGTACTAATTGCATTAATATTGGAGTACAAATCATTTTCAAATGAAAAAATTCATTTCACTTTTAACCATCATTTTAGTATTTAATATGTCCATAGCACAAGAACCTGATTACAACAAATACTCCAAACTCTGGAAAGACGTTGAACAATTTGAAAAGGACGGTTTACCTAAATCGGCTTTAAAAGTGGTTGAAGATATAGCTAAAAAGGCCAAAAATGATAACAATACACCTCAAATAGTTAAAACCTTGATGTATAAAAGCAAGTTTGCTTTAACTCTTGAAGAAGATGCGCAACTGAATATTGTAAAGGATTTTAAGAAGGAAATTGCATTAAATGAATTCCCGACAAAGAATATATTAGAAAGCGTTTTGGCCAATTTGTATTGGCAATATTTTAATCAGAACAGATACAAATTCTATAACCGAACCAATACAGAGGAGAAAGTAGATGCTGAAGATTTCAGGACTTGGGATCTACAAACCTTGTTTGATGAAGTGCATCTCCATTTTCAGAATTCGTTACAAAGTGGATTATTGCTTCAACTGCAACAATTAAGTGCTTTTGATGATATTCTATTAACTCAAAAAGGCTCAAAACTTTACAGACCGACTTTATATGATTTTTTAAATCATAATGCATTGGATTTTTATAAGACCAATGAAACAAGCATCACTAAACCTGCTTATAAATTCGAGATTGACAATCCAGAATTCTTAGGGGATGCTAACACATTTTCAAAACAGAAAATTGAATCGAAAGATTCTACTTCCTTACAATTGAATGCTTTAAAGATCTATCAGGACCTCATTCAATTTCATTTAAAAGATAAAGATGCTTCTGCGTTAGCAGATGTTAATATTGAACGCCTATTGTTTGTGAAGCAACATGCCACTTTTAATGATAAAGAAACCATATTATTAGAGGCTCTTAAAAAGGAGGTTGAGCAGAATTCTTCTTCTAATATTTCAGGATTATACAATTTTGAGATAGCTTCTATTTATAACCAACAAGGACTGCAATACAATTCAATCCCGATAGCTATCGGGACCAATGAAGATGTGCGTTGGAAAATTAAAGAAGCTATAGGCATTTGTAATGATGTTATTTCTAAATTTCCAAAAAGTAAAGGAGCTGAAAAATGTACAATCCTAAAGGAGCAAATTCTTAATAAGCAATTACAGTTAACTGCTGAAAACTTTCTGCCAATACAAAAGCATACAAGAGTTTTGGTGAGCTATAAAAACCTAACAGAACTCGATTTTAATATTTACAAACTAACTCATCGTGAATATGTTCAATTCAATAAAACATATAGAGAAGATGAGCAATTAAAATTTATCAAAAAGTTAAAAGTTACAACGCAATGGCATAGTAGTTTACGTAACGAGAACGATTATCAAAACCATACAACCGAAGTATTGTTCCCAAAGCTTGATAATGGTATTTATCTGATTTATTCTGCTGCAACTGACAGTTCAATTTATGCCTTTAAAACAATTCAAGTAACTGATTTCGCATTGGTTGAACAAGTTGAAAATGATACGAACATCTATCAGATCATCGACAGAAATAATGGTTCTCCAATTGTTGGCGCCAAGGTAAAAGTAAGCTATAAAAAAAATTATAGAGATGCTGTTAAAACTAAAAATCTGGTAACTGATAGTAATGGAAAAGTAGCCATCAAAAAAGATAACAGCAGATTTACCAATGTAAAAGTTGAAGTGACCCACAACAACCAAAAAGCATACTTTGGTGATTACTATATCAACAAGCAATATAATAGAGATAACAACGAAAAAGACCAATACAAAGGATTTTTATTTACTGACAGAAGCATTTACAGACCTGGACAAACAGTCTATTTTAAAGGGATTGCAATGCAAACTTCAGATGGAAAATCTAAAGTATTAGAAAATGAATTAGTATATGCAGTTCTTTACAATGTTAATCATGAAGAAGTAAAAGAATTAGAATTCAAAACCAATGAATTTGGATCCATAGCTGGTGAATTCATCTTGCCAAATGATGGTTTAACTGGTCAATATCATATCGAGTTTGATGCTGAATCTGGAGGAATTGATATGGATACCAGAACTTTTTTCTCAGTTGAAGAATACAAACGTCCAAAGTTTGAAACTAAATTCAATCCAGTAACAGAAACTTTTAAAGTCAACGATAGCTGTGACTGTAAAAGGTGAAGCATTGGCTTTTGCAGGCAGTAATATTACAGATGCTAAAGTGGTTTATAGAGTACACAGAAAAGTACAATATCCGCGTTGGTATTATTGGTATCGTCCATGGTTTACAAGTGAACCACAAGAAATCTCTCATGGTGAAACAACCACTAATGATAAAGGTGAATTTGAAATTACTTTTAAAGCACTACCAGACGAAAGTGTTGATAAAACATCCTTACCTGTTTTTAATTACGAAATTACTGCAGATGTAACAGATTTAAATGGTGAAACCAGAAGTGCAACAACAATAGTTAATGTTGGTTATCATGCTTTAATTGCTAATATTTCTGTTGACGGTAAAGTTGGATAAAACCAAAAAAGACCACAAACTTACTATTGATACTAAAAACCTAAATGGTGAATTTGTGCCAGCAAAAGGTATTATTAAAATTTACAAATTACAAGCTCCAAATAAGGTGTTAAGACCAAGACCTTGGAGTGCTCCAGATTATCAAGAATTTTCAGAAAGTGAATTCAAAAAGTTGTTTCCACATGATGCTTATAACAATGAACACGATAGCAAGAATTGGAAAAAAGGAGACTTGATGTTCTCTGAAAAATTTGATACGAACAAATCTAAAGAAGTTAGCACTTGGAAGTATGAAAAAATGGGAATCTGGACAATATATTATTGTACTGGAAAGCAAAGATAAATTTGGTCAAAAGGTAAAAGATGAAACCAGAACTACCTTGTTTAGTGAAAAAGATGATGTACTTGCAGATAAACAATTGTTTAGCATCACTCATAAACAATCTGAATACCAACCAAATGAAACAGTTGAATTAAGCATTGCAACTGCTGCGAACAATATTACTGTATTTGTGGATGTTGAGAAAGACCATAAAATCATTAACAGTTACAAATTCAACACTTAACAACAATAAAAAAACAATTAGAATTCCTGTAACCACTAAAGATATTGGTGGATTTGCAGTACACTATAGTTTTGCTGCTTTTAATAGTTTTCAATCAGGAACGTCATGCTATTGATGTACCTTATCCTAAAACCGATTTAGAAATTGAAACCACTAACGTTTAGAGATAAGCTACAACCAGGAACAGATGAAACCTGGAGTTTTAAAATTAAAGGTCCTAAAGGTGATAAAGTAACTGCTGAATTATTAGCGAGTATGTATGATGCGTCTTTAGACCAATTTAAACCACATAGCTGGAGTTTTAATCCAATTAACAATCCTGATTTATTATTCCAGAAATCGTAAATAATTCAGGAAAGAGTTTTGGCAAGGTGGATTTAGAATTTACAACCAACATAATAGCTACAGCAAGTTATCCTCAACAAGAATATGACCAATTGAATTGGTTTGGGTTTCATTTTGGATATGGATAATACAATGATGATTAGAGAATTGAGAGGTAATAGTTTCTGAAGTTGTATCAAGATGGAAGAAGCTGTCATTGATGCTGAAGAAGTCTGTTAGATGAAGTTGTTATCAACTGGTTATAGTGAAAAAAATGAAGATAGCTGAAGATGTAGACATACCAATTGCAATGAATTCTGAATGGAAATCAAAAGGAACAAGAAGAAGATAAATTTGAATCTGATGGCATTCAAATCCGTAAAAACCTTCAAGAAACTGCCTTTTTCTTTCCACAATTACAAACAGATAAAGAAGGAAATGTGAGTTTCAGTTTTACAACTCCTGAAGCCTTAACCAAATGGAAATTGCAATTATTGGCTCATACCAAGACTTTGGAAAGTGCAACCTCAACGTTAGAAACTGTTACTCAAAAAGAATTAATGGTGATTCCAAATGCACCTCGTTTTTTACGTGAAGGTGACCAAATAACTATTAGTACTAAAATTGCTAATCTTTCAGATAAAGAATTTATCTGGACAAGCAGTTCTACAATTATTCGATGCTTTGACTGGAAATGAAATCGACTCAAAAATTAGGTCAATCACAAATAGTCAGTAAAGACATTTAGTGTTGATGCTAAAGGAAATACACAAGTTTCATGGAATTTATACTATTCCAGATGATGTTCAAGCTGTTCAATATAAAATCATTGCAAAAGCAGGTGATTTTAGTGATGGTGAACAAAATGCATTACCTGTTTTAACTAACAGAATGTTGGTTACTGAAACCTTACCAATGTGGATTAGAAGTAATCAAACTAAAACATTTACTTTAGATAAGTTAAAAAACAATACATCAACAACGTTTAAAACATCATAAATTAACTTTAGAAATGACAAGCAATCCTGCTTGGTATGCTGTTCAAGCTTTACCATATTTAATGGAATATCCTTATGAATGTAATGAACAAACATTTTCTCGATATTATGCGAATGCTTTGGCAAGTCATATTGCAAATTCCAATCCGAGAATTCAAGAAGTTTTTAATCAATGGAAAAATACAGATGCTTTGTTGAGTAATCTGGAAAAAAATCAAGAATTAAAATCCATTTTAATTCAAGAAACACCTTGGTTACGTGATGCACAAAGTGAAACCGAACAAAAAAAACGTATTGCATTATTATTCGATTTAAATAAAATGAATAACGAATTGCAATCAGCAATACGAAAATTAAAAAGAAGTCAAATGTCTTCATGGTGCCTGGGCTTGGTTTAATGGTGGACGAGAAAACAGATATATTACACAACATATTATAACTGGTTTTGGACATTTAAAACAACTTAATGTCATGAATGCATCAGATGAATCACAAATGATTGAAAAAGCAATTAATTATTTAGATGCTGAATTTGTTCAGGAATATAAAGACATCAGAAAATATAATAAAGATGTTGATTTAAGCAAAGATCATTTAAGCTATACACAATTGCATTATTTGTACATGCGAAGTTTTTATCCTGAGATTAAAAAATCTAAAGAAGTTAAAGAGATTACAGCATATTATCATACTCAAATTAAAAAATATTGGTTGAGTCGTTCATTATATGCTAAAGGATTAATGGCTTTAGTTGTTGACAGAATGGATGATAAAACCACTTCAGCAAAAATTTTAAAATCTTTAAAAGAAAATAGTATCACTTCTGAAGAATTAGGCATGTATTGGAAAGAAAACACCAATTCATGGTATTGGTATCAAGCACCAATTGAAACACAAGCTTTATTGATTGAAGCGTTTTCTGAAATTGATAAATGACTATCGATGAAACCATTGACAATTTAAAAATTTGGTTATTAAAAAATAAGCAAACCAATCGATGGAAAACAACTAAAGCAACTACAGAAGCTGTTTATGCTTTATTGTTTCAAGGAAGTGATTGGTTAAGTGTAACAGATATGGTTGATGTGGTTATAGGCAATGAAACCAATAGCACCTTCAAACTAGAAAATGTAAAAGTTGAAGCTGGAACTGGTTATTATAAAACCTCCTGGAATCGGATGAAATTAAACCTGAAATGGCTGATGTAAAAATCACCAAAAAAGGAAAAGGTATTGCTTGGGGAAGTTTGTACTGGCAATATTTTGAAGATTTAGATAAAATTACTGTCATGCGGAAACACCTCTTAAATTGAAGAAGAAACTATTCTTAAAAACAAATACAGATATAGGTGAAGAAATTATCTGAAATTACATCAGATTCTACCAAATTAAAAGTTGGTGATTTAGTTAGAGTAAGAATTGAATTACGAAGTGACAGAGCTATGGAATTTGTACATATGAAAGATATGCGAGCTTCTGGATTAGAACCAATAAATGTATTATCACAATACAAATGGCAAGATGGTTTGGGTTATTATGAAAGCACCAAAGATGCATCTACTAATTTCTTTTTTGATTATTTACCAAAAGGAGTTTATGTTTTTGAATATGATTTACGAGTAAATAATGCTGGAAATATGAGTAATGGAATTACAACCATACAAAGCATGTATGCTCCTGAATTTAGCAGTCATAGTGAAGGATTTCGAATTACGATTAAGGATTAACGATTTTTGAATTGTCATTCTGAGGAGTGAAACGACGTGAGAATCTCAATTATTTCTCACTAAAAAATATCTTACCTTTAAAAATTACTTAGATGGTGGCATACTTGGTCTCACCTCAATTTTACTTGGTAAAGTTCTTGGATTCATCTTTAAAAAATCTACTACTAATTCGCCAATATCCTCAATTTGAATTTTCCAGGCATCTTTGTCACCTGGTTCATTTCCATTAAAATATGTAGATACAGATCCAGGCATAATGGTACTCACTTTAATTCCATATTTTCTTAGATCCAACATTATAGCTTGTGAAAATCCGGTAACACCAAATTTACTCGCATTATAAGCGGAACCTCCAGCAAAAAAGTTAGTACCTGCTAAACTCGAAATTGTAATAAAATATCCTTTTGACTTTTTAAGCTCATCAACACTTGCTTTTATAGAGTTGAATACACCTGTTAGATTGGTATCAATAACTTCGTTCCATTGTTCTGAAGTAAGATCCTCAATATTTCCAAAATGACCTAAACCTGCATTCGCTATAACAAAATCTAATTGATTAAAGCTTTTTAAAACCTCCTTTACAGCTTGTTTTTGATTCTCTAAATTTCGAACATCAGCTTCCAGACCAATAGCTCTGGCATTCGTTGTTGAATAATCATTTAATTGTTTAGCAGCTCCTAGTGCAGATGTTGCATTTCTTCCTGTAATTGCAACATTAACACCCTTTTCTAATAATGATTTGGCAATTCCAAACCCGATTCCCTTTGTGCCTCCTGTAATGAGTGCAACTTTATTTTTGAGTGATATCATAATTTATATTAATTGATTTTGATCAAAGTTACAAAACCAAATACTGACACAATAAACTAAATTGTTAAGAAAAATACTGAACTTGCTTCTATTAATTAGGAGGATAACCATCCAAAACTTTATTTACCAAAAGTCTGAATCGTTCCTCTTTTCTTTCAGGAGTTGATTTTGGGTTGTAATTTGTTTCAGTAACAGCCTGCCAAAATAAACCCGTTTTATTTTCATCTACAAAATCGATGACAATTTCTCTGTTTATATTGGATTGACCTATAGGAATTCCCATCGAAAGGCCTCCGCCGAAATTTCTTCCTGTACTACCAATCCCAACTCCAACCGAACTTCTGTTGAACTCCCTGAAACTCCTGAGTTTTAATATTGATATAAAAATCTGGTGTTTCAGATAAACTAAATCCCTTAACTTTCATTTCAGAATCTAAAATATTCATGAGTCGACTAGAATCTAACTCACTTAAACCGGTCTCTATATTGGAATAATAGTTATAGGTTTTATATTGGCTAAAATCTATGGTTTTTTCATAATCATAGTTTACGTAGATAGGCGCGCATGAAGTCACAAATATTATCAGAATTAAGGCTATTTTAGGTCTCATTTTCTTTTTCTCTTACAATTAGACTATCAAAAATTATTCCACTTCGTCTTTATCTACAGATTTCGTCAATGCAGAAGAAATAATTCCGGTTGGTATTGCCACAATACCCAAACCTATCATTAATATCATGAAAGTAAATACTTTTCCACCAACAGTAATAGGATAGACATCTCCGTAACCAACAGTTGTTAAAGTAATGATCGCCCACCATAGACTATCGAAAATTGATGAAAAATGTTCTGGTTGGGCCTGATTTTCAAAGTAGTAAATACCTACCGCAGAAAAATAAATTAGAATAAGTGTTATAAAAATAAATAAGAATATTTCTTCCTTCGAAGATCTTATTGCTCTTGTAAAATGATTCATCGCTCTGTTGTATCGAACCAATTTTAAGCACTCTAAATAAACGTAAAAATCGTAATGCCCTTAGTGATCGTAAATCAACTCCAAAGGATAAATAAAAAGGAAGAATGGCAACAAATCGATAATACCAAAAAAACTAAAAATAAACTTTGGTTTACTTATCTGCTACATAAATTCTTAAGAAATATTCTATTGTAAATACTAACAACACAAAAAATTTCAATTGATTTAAGAATTGTTCTTGTTTGTGGTTTTAAATCTGGGAATGGTTTCAATAGAAAAAGTAACAATTGATAGTAAGATTAAAGCTTGAATAAAAAAAGCAAAATATCTACTTAGCTTATTATCATTAATATTCTACAATACTTTTAATATACTCCTTCATATGACTATTCAATCATTTAACATTTTCCAAAGTTTATCTTTTAATTCTATAATTCCTTGTTGTGCAACAGAGGAAATAAACATGTAGTCAATTGGTAGAGTCATTATCAAGTTCTTCTTTAAGTTCAGCTTTTAGCTCATCATCTAACATATCACTTTTAGAAATAGCAATTAATCGTTCTTTATCCAACATTTCTGGATTGTAACGACGTAGTTCATCTAATAGAATATCATATTGCTTTTTAATATCATTAGCATCTGCAGGAATTAAAAATAATAAAATAGAATTACGTTCAATATGTCGTAAAAAATAATAACCTAATCCTTTTCCTTCTGCTGCTCCTTCAATAATTCCAGGAATATCTGCCATTACAAATGATTGAAAATCACGATATTCTACAATTCCTAAATTAGGCTTTAAAGTTGTAAATTCGTAATCTGCAATTTTTGGTTTTGCAGAAGTCATTACAGATAGTAAAGTTGATTTTCCTGCATTAGGAAAACCAACCAAACCAACATCTGCTAAAACTTTAAGTTCTAATAGTAATATTTTTTTCTTCAAAAGGAATTCCTGGTTGTGCATAGCGTGGTGTTTGATTTGTAGAGGTTTTAAAATGCCAGTTTCCTCGTCCTCCTTTTCCACCTTCAGCAAATAATCTTTTCTTCACCATTTTCAGTAATTTCAAAAATAATTTCATTGGTTTCTGTATCTCTAACAACAGTTCCTAATGGTACATCTATATACATATCTTCTCCATCTGCACCAGTACTTCTACTTTTACTTCCATGTTCACCATGACCTGCTTTAAAATGTCTTTTAAATTTTAAATGATATAAGTGTCCAAAGATTTGAATTACCTCTAATAATAACATGACCTCCACGACCACCATCACCACCATCTGGACCTCCTTTTGTAATATATTTTTCGCGATGTAAATGCACAGATCCTTTACCTCCATTTCCAGAAGCTACATACATTTTTACGTAGTCAACAAAATTTCCTTCAGTCATATTGTTAAGTTTAAACGTTATAAGTTTAAAAGATTGGAATTTTAAACTCTCGATAAGAATTTTATTTAAAGTGTATCAATTACAGCACTTAAACGTACTGTAATTTCTTCAATACTTCCAACACCATCTACTCCAAAATATTTATTTTGTGCAGAATAATAATCTTTTAAAATTGCTGTTTTATTAGTAATATTCTTTAATTCGGTTTCTAATAATATTTTCATCTGCATCATCTGCTCTTCCACTTGTTTTACCTCGTTCTAATAATCGTTGTACTAAAACTTCATCATCTACTTCTAAAGCAACCATCGCATTAATTTGAGAGTCTTTACTTTCCATTAATTTATCTAATGCTTTTGCCTGTGCATTTGTTCGTGGAAAACCATCAAAAATAAATCCATTTGCATCTGCATTTTTTTCAACTTCAGCATTTAACATATCAATAGTTACTTGATCTGGAACCAAATCACCTTTATCCATATAAGATTTAGCCAACATTCCTAAAGCAGTTTCATTTTTAATATTATAACGAAAAACATCACCTGTAGAGATATGAACTAAATTGTATTTTTCTTTTAAAAAATCTGCTTGTGTTCCTTTTCCAGCTCCTGGAGGTCCAAATAACACTAAATTTGTCATGTGTTGTGTTTGTTTTTAATTGATATACTTCTGGTAAATCTCTTCCTAATCCATTATAGTCTAATCCATAACCAACAATAAATTTATTAGGAATTTCTATACCAATATAATGTAATTTATAATCTTTTTTATAAGCTTCTGGCTTATAAAATAAGTGTAGCAATTTTTAAAGATTTTACGTTTTCATTTTTAAAAATCCTATGTACTTCTTCTAAAGTATTTCCTGAATCTATAATATCTTCTAAAATAACAACTGTTCTACCTGTTAAGATCTTGAGTTAAACCAATTAATCGCTGAATATCTTCTGTAGATTTTACACCTTCATAAGATGCTAATTTTATAAAAGTTACTTCACAAGGTTTTGGATATTTTTTTACAAAATCACTCACAAACATAAATGAACCATTTAAAATACCTACAAAAACAGGAATTTCATCTCCTAGATCTTTAGCATATTTCATCTACCATCTTTTGAACAGCATTATCTATTTCTTCTGCAGAAATAAATGGTTTAAAGTATAAATCGTGAAGCTTAATCAATGTTTATAACTTTTTAAGAAATGCAAAGATAATCAATTGATTATCGAATAACGATTTTTTGATTTATGATTTTTATAAGTTAGTTTAATATTTAAATGTATTTTTGTGTAGTGCTATATAAATTTAGCGAGAAATAACTTAATGAACTACTTTTCTTCAAATTTTAAACTCGGTATTCTTGGTGGTGGACAATTGGGAAAAATGCTTCTTAATGAAACAAGAAAATTTGATATTTACACCTGTGTTTTAGATGCCAAGTGATGACGCACCTTGCAAAATAGGATGTAATGAGTTTTTTAAGGGAGATTTATTGGATTATGATACAGTGTTAATTTTGGAAAACAAGTTGATGTCTTAACTATTGAAATTGAAAATGTAAATGTGGATGCTTTGGAAACTCTTGAAAAAGAAGGTATTAAAGTTTATCCATAGTCTAAAACTATTAGAACCATTCAGAATAAGGCCAAACAGAAATTGTTTTATGTTGATAATAATTTACCGACTGCTCCATTTTCACGATTTGCTTATAAGGATGAAATTGTTGACCTCTATAAAACATGAAACCTTAAATTTTCCTTTTGTTTGGAAAAGTGCTCAGTTTGGGTATGATGGAATGGAGTTAAAATTATTAAGACCTATACAGATTTAGAAAGTTTACCTAATGTAGAATGTATTATTGAAAATTTAGTGCCCTTTAAAAATGAACTGGCAGTAATTGTTGCGAGAAATGTAGATGGAGATATAAAAACCTATCCTGTTGTAGAAATGGAATTTCATCCTGAAGCAAATCAGGTTGAATATGTTATTTGTCCTGCAAGAATTTCTAATGAAGTTGCAAAAAAGGCTGAATTGATAGCTTTAAAAACATCTGAGGCCTTTAAGCATGTTGGTCTATTGGCAGTAGAAATGTTTTTGACACAAGATGATGAAATATTAATTAACGAAGTGGCTCCAAGACCACATAATTCTGGTCATCATACTATCGAGTCCAATTATACCTCACAATTTGAACAACATATTAGAGCGATTTTAAATTTACCTTTGGGAAATACAGAAAATAAAGCCGGAGGTGTTATGGTTAATTTGGTTGGCCAGAAGATTATATTGGAAATGTGGTTTATAAAAATATTGAAAGCATTTTGAATATGAAAGGTGTAACACCACATATTTATGGTAAAAAACAAACCAGACCCTTCAGAAAAATGGGACATGTTACTATTGTGCATGAAGATGTTACAATGGCTAGAAAAATAGCTGAAGAAGTAAAACGAACAATTAAAGTAATAAGTGAATAAAATGAGTAAAGTTGGAATAATTATGGGAAGTGATAGTGATCTTCCAGTCATGCAAGATGCTATTGACATTTTAAAAGAATTTGGATATTGAGGTCGAAGTGGATATTGTCTCGGCACATAGAACTCCTGAAAAAATGCTTGATTACGGAAAGAATGCACATACAAGAGGCATTAAGGTTATAATTGCAGGAGCAGGTGGAGCTGCTCACCTACCGGGAATGATCGCTTCATTATCTCCCTTGCCTGTTATTGGTGTTCCTGTTAAAAGCAGTAATTCCATTGATGGATGGGATTCTGTCCTGTCTATTTTACAGATGCCAGGAGGAGTTCCTGTAGCGACTGTTGCACTGAATGGTGCCAAAAATGCAGGCATCCTGGCTGCTCAAATAATTGGTTCATCTGATAATATTGTGCAGAATATTATAATTGATTATAAAAATAGTCTTAAAATAAAAGTAGAAGAATCTTCAAAAAAGTTAAAGTAAAAAGCCCCGATAGTGTCGAGGCTTTTACTGCTATTAATCAATTGATTCTTAATATTAGAATATTTTATCTAAACTGAAAAAATTGAAGTTACTAAGTTGTTAAATTTTAAGCAATTAACCAAGTTATTAACAATTAAAAAAATAATTTACCGTTGAAATACATTTATTATCGATAAAAAGAATCCTGATTATCGTTATATCACCTGAATTATCGTTTAATTACCTTTTTAGATAAAGTTTTAGAATCTTCATATGAGTACTTAACAACATATAAACCTTTATTTATTCCATTTGTTGATAACTTCCTTTCAAACTTGGAATTAATTAATTCTTTTCCTAAAACATCAAACAATTGAATAGTTTTAGGTTCCATATTTCCAGAATTCGTGACAAGTTGGTTATTTACAAAATAAGCATGAACTTCATTTGTATTTGTATTAATATCTTCAGTTCCTAAAAAGGCATTATAATCATAATGCAATACAAATCTATTATGATCTTCCATCGGATTTGGCACATTGAATGTATAATCCATCTGTCTCAAATCAGTTGTGATATCTAACAATTTATCTTCTAAAAGAATTTCAAACATTGGATCTATGTATTCCAATACGATAGAGACCGTATAATCACCAGCACTTGTCACTTGAAAACCTAATGGAATTTCTTCCTTTGGTTTATTTTCTGAGCATAGCTCAGACCTGCCTTGTATCTCATATTTTCCGGTACCCATCAAACTATAGAATTCTATCGTGGCTCCTTCACTTATAAATGTTGCATCATAATTGCTTTCATACCCATCCGTTGCACCAGGAATAAACCCTAATAATATTGGACTATAACCCATAGAACCAGACAATCTGAACCATGATTTACCATCGTCTTCATTTTCATTAGTTCTTAAGAATTGATCGTTGTTTCCTGATAACTTTATGCGAATTTTTAAATGTTGCTGTTCCTGCCTGCAAGGACTTTACAAAAACACCAGATCCTGCCGCAATAAATTCTGTAATTCCAGGTTCTGGAGAACCTGTTCCATAATTGTAGCTTTTGTAATCTCCTGCATTATTATTTGCGACCTACTATACTTTGACTCCAATAATAAATTGTACCTTCCAGTACATCACTATTATCTTCATAAAATGTTTTCCAGTTAATTGCTGAGGCATATGGATTACCAATTAAATTAGCTTTATCTGTATCACTATTATAATAAATAGGTACGTCTATATTTCCGTTGTTCAAAGTTCCTGAAAAGGTTCTTGTTATAACGCCTGAATCACTGTCGGACCTAATAAAATAACCTTTCCCAACTTCCATATTGGCAGTATTAGAAACTTGTACATAAGCCGATGGATTTTGTGACGCATCATATTCATAAGTAATTATAGCATTCGTAAAAATAGTATTTAACTGTGAATCTCCTTCTGAAACCGGAGTAGACCAAATGGAATAAAAATCAGCCGGATAATCAGGTGTATTTCTGCTTATACTTACAGAACCTACACCAGTAATTGGATTAGTTTCTCTTACTTGTAAAGCACCATTATCTTCAATAATTATATCTCCGTCATTTAAAAGATCATATGCTACATCCAATGTACCTCCATCTGCAATAGTAATAGTACCAGGAGCAGTTGCATCTTCTTCAAGTTCAATGTCACCGACTACTACTGTTGTATCTATCACAGGATAAAAACCACCATCTTTTTTGATCAATACAGGTTCTTGTTTAGCATTATCCGGTATCAAATCACTTTTCCAGTTTGTTGGTTCTGTCCAACTTGTATTCGTATTACCTTCCCATTCCTTTACTGTAAGACCACCTTCACTATCTCTAACATCAGGTAAACTGTTATTGTCCAGGTAAGTTACTGTATCGCCATCAAGAACAGCTAATAAATTAGCGTCTTCAGACTGCAATATTAAATTACTCTTATTATCATCGATTTCAGTTTGGGTTCTTACAGAATTCCAGACTCTGAATCCCCATAAATATCCATCCAAATAATTTTCACCACCACCATCTTCATTTATTTGTTCTCCAAATGAATATTCAGAAAGACCTGAAGGTGTCCAGGTTGCACCAACTGTAGGAAAAAACAATTTGTCATCCTTAAATCCTATATTTAAGTTATTGTGATTTCCTCCAGTATCTCCGATTTGAAATCCGGCTTTTTCATCTTGTAATACACCATCTAAATACCATTTAAGATTTGTATTGTCTAAAGCTGTAACTGGCGGAGCCGCAGGAGGAATTGCCAGATTATCAAACACTAAAGCTACATGATACCATGTAGAAGCTGTAATAGGCTTTCTAAAATAGGTACCTGTCCATAAATTAGTATAGTCGTTATCTATATTATAAGCACCTACTACTAAATACCCAGCTTCAATATATGCCAGAATACCTCTTTTATCATTTCCTTCCATAAAAATGAACTGTCGGGCAACTGTAGAATTGGCGTAAAAATAGGTTTCGTAAGTGCGATTGTTTATCTGTGTATGGTTAATGTTATCAGAATCAGGAATTTTAAATACGTCCTTTTCTATACTGTTAACATAAAAACCATTGTTAGGTGCCTGGGCCGCAGCACCTATTGAAGTTAAAAAAATGAGACCCACTAGTAAAGTAAAAGTTCTCATAGACTTGGGATTTGGTTGCAATTAAACTTTTACAAATCCTTAAAAAGTGCTGAAGCGGCAATTATAAAAACAACATTTTTTGAGGGTATTGTATACTAAATGTAACAAATGTTACTGGAAAAATAGGTTTATATGCAATTCTTTTCGATGAAATACATGATATTGTCAATAATAAACTACAAAAAAAGCCATAATAAGTTTATGGCTTTTATAATTTAAAGGGAGCAAAAAAGGTTAATTTTTAACGACTTTTTTAGTTATTATCCTTGAATCTAGCAAGGAATATTTTACAATATACATTCCAGAAGAAAGGTTTCTTGTATTTAAAGTTTCATCAAAAGAGGATCTCATAAGTTCCTTACCTCTTATATCAAACAATTGAATATTTTCTATTTCACTATCAATACTAGTTGTAGTGATTAAATTACTGCCTTGGAAAAACGAACGAATTTGTTTAGATTCATCAATCAGATCATTTACACCTAATGTGCTACTGTAATTGTAGTGCATAATAAATCTGCTATTATCCTCTGTCGGACCTGACACATTAAACGTGTAATCTGAAGTTCTAAGATCTGTCATTGTATTTAATAGTGTATCCTCTAAAAGGATCTCGAAATCTGTAGAAATATAATCTAAAACCCTAGAAATAGTAAAATCTCCAGCTGTTGTTACCTCAAATCCCAGAGCGACTTCAATAGATTGATTAGGCTGTAGCTCTTCTCTACCCTGTATTTCATACTTATTCGAATCTATAAAGCTATAGAATTCTATTGACGCACCTTCATTCACAAATATCCCATCATGTGTGTTTTCAAATCCATCTGTAGCTCCTGGCACAAAACCTATTAAGATTGGGCTATATCCAGTTGAACCGGATAACCTAAACCAGGATTTACCATCATCAGGATTTCCAGATGTCCTAAAAAATTGATCGTTGCTTCCAACTACTCGATGCGTATTTTTAAAAGTGACCGAACCAGGTTGTATAGATTTTACAAAAACTCCAAGACCAGTTGCTATGTCACCAGTAGTTCCTGGTTCACTAGAACCAGTACTGTTATAACTAATATAATCTGATGCCGAATTATTAGGTCCTACCTGACTTTGATTCCAATAGTACATAGTTCCTTCTATAACATCGCTGTTGTCTTCATAAAATTCTGTCCAGCTCAAGGCTGACGCATATGGATTTCCAATTAAATTAAAATTATCCGTTGGACCATTATAATAAATAGGATGAACCAGATCTCCGTTATTAAGAGTTCCATTGAATGTTCTCATTAATACACCATCATCACTATCAGATCGGATAAAATACCCTTGTCCAGTAGCCATATTATCAGCACTATTTACCTGAACATAGGCTGATGGATTTTGAGACGAATCGTATTTGTATGTGATAATACCATTCGTAAATATGGTATTTATTTGAGAATCCGTTTCAAAAATAGGTGTTGACCAAATGGAATAATAATCTTGTGGATAATTAGGAGTCTCTCTATTAATTATAAAATTACCTGTACCTGAGACCGCTTTAGCTTCCCTTGTTATTAAAGAACCTCCTCCAGCTGAGTCTGTATTGTATAAATTTACCGTGATAGCTCCGTTGTTAACCAAGTCGTAACTAACATCTAGTGTTCCACCATCATTAATAATAATTTCTGCGCCAGTCTGTACTTGTACATCTCCTGCAACAACATGTGATGTAATAACCGGGTAATTTGTAGATGCCTGAATAATAGCATTCTCCAGTCTGGCAGCATTTGGAACAACCCCTCCAACCCAATTGGCACCATCGTTCCAATTTGATGAACCTGCCGTTGCACTCCATGTAATAGGCGCAGGAGCATTCGGATTAGAAACATCTACAGGGTTATTACTACTATTTAAGTAGGTGAACGTATCACCATCTAATGCAGCTACAAGATCATCAGTACCAACGGTAGTGATGATGTTATCCATGTTATCATTTATTTCTGTAGTTGTCCTTACATCATTCCAAACTCTGAATCCCCACAGATTGCCTTGGAAGTAATATTCGTTTCCACCTCCATCATTTGCTAAGGAGCCAAAGCAATATTCAGCAGATCCTGAAGTGGCATTCCAAGTTCCACAATTGGGAAATCGCAATGTTTCATTTTTATATCCTAAACGAATAGAATTATGACCACCAAGTTGATAACCTGAGTTATCTGCCTCTAAAACGCCATCCATATAGAATTTTAATGCCGTATTTGCTGTTGCGTTCATTGGATTAGCCGGATTATTTCCAGGTTGTGCATTATCAAATAGTAAAGCAATATGATACCAAGTATTAGCAGAAATTGCTTTTCTGTAGAAGGTTCCTTGCCATTGCGGATTATAATCAGCTCTATTATAGGCACCTAATACAATATATCCATTCTCGACATAAAGAATTACAGCTCTAGTACCTCCACCTTCTTTCATTATAATTTGTCTGGAAGCTGTGGATGTTACTTTAAAGTAAGTTTCATAGGTTCTATTATTAGTAGTTGTACTATTAATATTAGAAGTATTAGGAACTGTCAAGTTATCATTTACACCATCAAAGTACATGCCTTCTGAAGAAGGTTGTGCAAATGTTATTGCAGACACTAATAAAAAAATATGTAAAAATTTATTCATATATTATCTATTTGAGGGTTTCAATACAAAAATTGTACTTCTTTCGACCATTTCTTGAGAATTCTTTCAATCATATTAGTAATAATCGATGAAATACTAATTTCATCGATATAATACATTCATGTCGATGAAATACACTTTCTCAATAAAAATATTTGGTTGACCAATTTTTTTTTGAACACAAATATAATATCATAATAAATACAAAATAATCTTTTCGATGAAATGCACTGATTTTTAACGTTTTAATAGTAATTACTGCAACGAATTAAGTGCTTCTTAACAACTTAATTATCTTTTAATTACTTTTTTGGAAATATTTTCTGACGATTGGAAAGTGTATCTAACTAAGTAAATACCTGATGAAAGATTGGGTAAAAATATGTTTTCCTTAAAATCAGTAGTTAATATCTCCTTACCAGTTAAATCATAAAGCTGAACTTTATCAGGTACAGTATTGTTTTCTGTTTTACTAATCAACTGGTCATCCAAGAAAAATGTACTAATGTTATTTGAAATTTGAATGGTATCTACAGTTCCTAGGGTTCCATTGTAATTATAGTGAAGTATGAATCTGTTATTATCTTCAATCGGATTTGGAACATTAAAAGTATAATCCCCTAAACGTAGGTCTGTCATTATACTCAGCAAAGTATCTTCTAAAATAATATCAAAACTAGGATCGATATAGTCCAGAACCTTTAAAATTGTATAATCTCCGGAAGCTGTTACCTGGTATCCTAATGGGATAGAAATAAACTGATTTGGTTGTAATTCTGACCTACCTTGAATTTCGTATTTATCAGAATCTATAAAACTATAAAACTCTATTGCTGCGCCTTCATTAACAAATATTCCATCATGTGTATTTTCATAACCATCAGTTGCCCCCGGCACAAAACCTATCAGTATTGGGCTGTAACCCGATGAACCGGATAACCTGAACCATGATTTTCCTTCATCAGGATTCGCTGAATTTCTAAAAAATTGATCATTACTACCAACAACCCTATGGATATTCCTAAATGTAACTGTACCGTTTTGTAATGTTTTTACAAACACTCCCAATCCGGTTGCTATATCACCAGTTGTTCCTGGTTCACTGGAACCTGTAGAATTATAACTTATATAGTCTGATGCCGAATTATTAACTCCTACTTCACTTTGATTCCAATAATACATCGTGCCTTCAAGGACATCAGAATTATCTGAATAAAAAGAGGTCCAACTTAGAGCCGAACTATATGGATTTCCAATTAAATTAAAATTATCTGTACTGCCATTATAATAAACAGACCTATCTAAACAACCATTATTAACATTACCTGTGAAAGTTCTTGTAAAAACTGCCTGATTGACTATCTGAACGGATAAAATAACCCTCGCCAACATCCATAAAATGAGTATTTCCAACTTGTACGTAGGTTGAAGGATTTTGAGATGAATCATATTCATAAACTATTACAGGATTTGTAAATATTGAACTAATTTGAGAATCTGATTGGTTAACAGGTGTAGCCCAAATAGAATAATAATCTTCAGGATAATCCGGTGAGTCTCTTTCTATCACAAAAGAACCTGTTCCAGAAACCGCCTCGTTATCTTGTAAAATAAACGATCCATTATTCTCTACTGTTAACTGTTCCCGAATTAGCAGCATCGTAATAAACATTAAGAGTGCCTCCATCCTGAATTGTTATTTCCGATGTAGCTGCAGAAAGATCGAGTCTGCCAATTCGTACCTCAGTTGAAATAACAGGATAATTTGAGGATGATGGGATCACGACTTTTTGTAATTTCGTGGTTGACGGTACATTACTTCCTTGCCAATTTCCCGGAAAATTCCACACAGATGAGACTGCTGTTGCCGACCAATTATATGTAGTCCCATTACCATTCGCAGAGGCTGTTGTCCAATTACCGGAATTGTTCAAATATTCAACATTGTCATCATCCAGATAAGCAACTAAATTAGTTCCCGAGCTCAATTCTGAATTAATATTGTTATTAATCTCTGTTGATGTTCTTCCAGAATTCCATATTCTAAATCCCCAAATATTTCCATCAAAATAATAACTAGTAGTCAAACTACCAGTAGTTGTATTAGCACAGTGTTCGCTGTTTGATCCTGATACTGAACTTATTGCCCATGTTCCGCAATTTCCATATCTCATATTGCCATTTCTACCTAATTCAATTGCCCCTGTGTGCTTAGGTATAGTAAAACCAGTTTGACTATCCTGTAAAACTCCATTTAAATACCATAAAAAGGTTGTGGTCCCTCCCGATGTACTAATTACAAAAGCTACATGATACCAGGTATCATCCAAAATATCTCCAGTTGCCGATCTAAAAAATTCAGCAGTACTTCCGTTACTTCTATACGCTCCACAATACAACTGATCTCCACTTAAATAAATGAGGATTGCATTAACTCCTCCTCCTTCTTCGAAAATAACCTGTTTAGTTGTAGCATCATTCGTCTTGAACCAAGTTTCAATTGTCCTATTAGCAACAGCCGTATTATTTGAGTTAATGTAAGTTGTATTGGGAATAACTAAGTAATCATTTGAGCCATTTAGATTATAGCCAAGGTCGCAAGGTTGGGCATTTGAGAAAAAAGTTAAGAAGTAAAAGATCTGAAATAATCTTTTCATTTATTAGTCCTTGGTTTTTCGGAGCCGAAAATATATATTTTACGGGAAAACCACAATTAATTTGTAGTATTTATGATACTTATTCGATTATATGCTGTTTTTTAACCACCAAATACGCCTTTTATCGTTTAAATGAATTACAGAATAGTTAAACATTAGAAACTTCCTACACGTCATACATTAATTCAGTACAAGAAAAGTTAGTTTTTCCTCACAAATCAATTAAAGAAATATTATAATTGCTAAGTCATACCTAAATTTTAATTTTGACTTTAAATTGAATAAATTTTAAACATTAATGAATATTTTAACTCAAAAGTTCAAAACACCATTTAATACTGCTCCATTTTCTAAAGATCAAAAATCAGGATTTTTTACCGGCTATTATACAACTCATAAAGGATTCTAAAAAGGAAATTGACGACTATAACCAATAATATGGAATTGCCTTCTTTTAAAAATACAATAGAAGCATTGGATTTTGCAGGAAGACAACTTGATCGTGCAACAAGCCTCTTTTTTAATTTGAATTCCGCTGAAACCAATGATGAAATCCAAAAAATAGCACAAGAAATTTCTCCTTTACTTACAGAATTTAGCAACGATATTACTTTAAACAATAAACTTTTTGAGCGCATTAAAACTGTATATAAAGCTAAAGACAAATTAAACCTGACGCCCGAACAGAAAATGCTTTTGGATAGAAAATACAAAAGCTTTTCAAGAAATGGAGCCAATTTACCTGACGATAAAAAACTAGAGTTGAGAGAGATAGACAAAAAACTATCGCAACTTAAATTAAAATTTGGAGAAAATGTCTTAGCTGAAACCAATAAGTTTGAAATGCTTATAACGGATAAAAAAGATCTTTCCGGACTGCCTGATGGCGCTAAAGAGGCGGCTAAACACTTGGCAGAATCTAAAAATAAAATAGGCTGGTTATTCACTCTAGATTATCCGAGTTACATTCCATTTATGACCTATGCAGCTAATAGAAAATTACGTGAAAAATTGGCCAGAGCTTTCGGCAGCAAAGGTTTTAAGAACGACAAACTGGACAATCAGCAAATTGTGCTAGATATTGTAAATCTAAGGCATAAACGGGCTAAACTCTTAAGTTACAAAACGCATGCCCACTTTGTTCTAGAAGAACGAATGGCAGAAACTCCGGAAAAAGTCTCAGAATTTTTAATTGAATTATTGAAAAAAGCGAAACCAGCTGCTAAAAAAGAATTTGAAAACCTCCAGAATTTTGCTAAAGAATTAGATGGAATTGAAAAGCTTCAAAAATGGGATTCTGCTTACTATTCAGAAAAGCTAAAACAAAAATTGTTTGATCTGGACGATGAAAAATTAAAGCCATATTTTAAATTGGAAAATGTAATTGATGGTGTGTTTATTGTTGCAAAAAAATTATTTGGACTAGAATTTAAAAAAATAACTAACATAGACACCTATCATGAAGATGTTTTAACTTACGAGGTTGTTGACGAGAAAGGCGAATTAGTTTCTATTTTTTATGCCGACTTTTTTCCGCGACCAGGAAAACGTAATGGAGCTTGGATGACAAGCTTCAAGCCACAATTTGTTATAGACGGCAAAATGGAAAGACCACACGTGTCTATAGTATGTAATTTTACCAAACCAACAAAAAGTAAGCCTTCCCTTCTAACTTTTAATGAAGTGACTACATTATTCCATGAATTTGGACATGCTCTTCATGGAATGCTCGCTAATACGACCTATCCGAGTCTATCTGGTACAAATGTGTATTGGGATTTTGTGGAATTACCAAGTCAAGTAATGGAAAACTGGTGTTATGAAAAAGAAGCTTTGGAAGTTTTTGCAAAACATTACCAAACTGGCAAGGTTATTCCTATGGATTTAATAAAAAAAATAAAAGAATCGGCCACATTTAATGAAGGTATGCGAACCTTAAGACAAATAAGTTTTGGCTTACTTGATATGGGTTGGCATGGCCAAGATCCATCTAATATTAATGATGTAAAAGCATTTGAAGTAAGAGCATTTAAGGATACTAGCTTGTATCCTGATGTTAAAGACAATTGTATGAGCACTTCATTCTCACATATTTTTCAAGGTGGTTACTCGTCAGGGTATTACAGTTATAAATGGGCTGAAGTATTGGATGCCGATGCCTTTGAATTGTTTAAAGAAAAAGGCATTTTCAATAAAAATGTTGCCAAAAAATTTAAGGAAAATGTTTTAAGTAAAGGAGGGACTGAAAATCCCATGATTCTTTACAAACGATTTAGAGGACAAGAACCTAAACCGGAAGCTTTACTGAAACGTGCTGGATTGATAAAGTGATAAGCATTTATAACTAAAAATATTCTATTTTTGATATTATGAGTATTGGCACTTCACCTAAACATATGATAGACCCAAATAAATGGATAGATGCCTATTCCGATTATTTGTTCAACTATACTATATCTAGAGTAAGTGATAGAGAAATTGCTCAGGATATTGTTCAGGATACTTTTTTTGCCGGATTGAAA
The DNA here is from genome assembly GCA_963768245.1 of uncultured Flavobacteriaceae bacterium. Classification (GTDB taxonomy): domain Bacteria; phylum Bacteroidota; class Bacteroidia; order Flavobacteriales; family Flavobacteriaceae; genus Site-B1. Next base: position 43,385 of record CAVYHG010000025.1, on the reverse strand, counting down.
TCTATGAAGAACTTTAAGGGCGAAGCCAGTGAGCGCACTTGGTTGATCTCTATTTTAAAAAGAAAAATAATTGATCACTACCGTAAGATTAATTCAAAAAAAGGGAAAGCTGAAGTAAGAATGAGTTATAATTCCGAATCTGATTCTGAAGGCGATTGGCTCGAAGAGCAAGTGGAAGATTCATTTGAAAATAATGCAGAGGATGCCCTTATAAATGAAGAATTAGGATCAGCTATATTGGATTGTCTGGAAAAACTACCCGACAAACAAGCGTTAGTGTTTAAAATGAAAACAATTCAGGGATATGACACTGAGGTTATATGTAATGAATTAGGTATTACGGCGTCTAATTTATGGGTAATCATACATAGGGCTCGTACTGCTATGGGTGAATGCCTGAAAAACAATTGGTTTTAGATATGAGTAAACTGTTTTTAAAATGTGAAGAAGCAAATCATATTTGTGATAAATCACAGTATCATGAAGCTTCTTTTTTTGAGAAAATTAAATTAACAATTCATTTATTGTATTGTAGCATATGCAGAAAATACTCAAAACATAATGCAAAATTAACTGAATGCATAAAGCAATCTGAAATTACAGTCCTAGATGAGTCCATTAAAAAAAACATGAAGAGTAACTTAAAAAAAGAATTAACTAAACATCAGGACTAAACCTAGCCATACAATTGGCAATCCTTCTACCCAAAAAGCACTATAACTTCTTCCTCGATCTTTGCTTGAAAATATTATAAATAATCCTGTTACTAATGTTATTGCAGTTGTTATTAGAACTTGTCTATTACTTAAGGAATCTTTAAAGAATTCCATTAAAAAGAACATAATTAAGAACAGTATCCCAAGTAATTTTGTATTACTAATTCCTATTTTTTGAGGTATAGTAGCCAATTTTAAACTATCGTAGTGCAAATCTCTAATGTCAAATGGAAGTATTAGAACGACTATATATAAATATCGCTGAAATGCCATTATAATAACATCAAAATCAATTGAATATTCATTGTTAGCAGCGGGTAATATAACTGTGACAATGGTCCAAACAAAAGCAATAACATAGACTTTTAAACCCGAAACAGTCCTTAAATTATATTTACTATCTATAAAAAGTTTTTTTGGCAAAAGAGGAGTAGCGTAAAAAAAAGTAATTAATACCATTATCAAAATAATTATCAAGGTATTGCTCCTCAATTTGAAAGAATAAAAACACATAAGGAAAAAGCACACTAAAGAGAATACTTGTATAATTTTTAACCAATTTGCTAAACTCCGGTGGTGAAATTTTGCTAAACCAAAATATTTAACAAAATTATATCCAGTTACAGTCGCAAAAAAAATAAAATACAATATGTATTCATCGTAAGGAATGTTTAACTGCTTTAAAGTTATTAGAGATAACGAATATACCGCTAACGCCACGTGAATACTGGCATTAATATAAAAATCATAAATATGTTTAAACATTCGCATTAAACAAAAATAACGAAAGTGTTAATAAAGCAATTAAATGGTTAAAAACTTTGGTTTTCATTAACAAAAAAGATTGAAGTATTACCTATTTTTGCAGTCAAAACTCACAACAAAAGTTCCATGAATACAAACTCGTTTAAACTGCGCCATATTGGTCCCAATAAAGAGGATCAGACCAAAATGCTTTCAGCTATTGGCGCAGAAAGTATGGATCAATTGCTTTTTGAAACTATTCCAGATGACATTCGATTGAAAAATAAGTTGAATCTTAAGGAACCAATAAGCGAACAAGAGTATTTAGTTCATATAAATAATCTAGCAAAAAAAAATAAAGTATTCAAAACTTACATTGGATTGGGATATCATCCAACTATTCTTCCTGCCGTGATTCAACGAAATATTCTTGAAAACCCAGGATGGTATACCGCATACACTCCTTATCAAGCTGAAATTGCGCAAGGAAGATTAGAGGCCCTCTTAAATTTTCAGACCATGGTTACAGATCTAACCGGGATGGAAATAGCCAATGCTTCCTTGTTGGATGAAAGTACTGCAGCAGCTGAAGCAATGAGTTTATTATTTGCGGTCAGAGAACGAGATCAGAAAAAAGCAGGAATTAATAAATTTTTTGTGTCTGAAGAGGTACTACCACAAACTCTTTCTGTTCTAAAAACCAGAGCAATTCCTATAGGTATAGAACTAATTGTTGGTAATGAGGGTAAGTTTGATTTTTCAACTGAATATTTTGGAGCAATCCTTCAATATCCTGGAAAGTACGGACAGATAACTGACATTGAATCATTCATTATTAACGCAAAAAAAAACAGAATTAAAGTTGCCGTCGCTGCAGATATTTTAGGATTAATAAAACTGGAAGCCCCAGGAAAGTTTGGAGCAGATGTGGTTGTCGGAACTACTCAGCGATTAGGAATCCCTTTAGGATTTGGTGGCCCTCATGCAGCTTATTTTGGAACGAAAGAGGATTATAAAAGACACTTACCCGGACGAATAATAGGTGTGACTAAAGATGCTGGAGGGAATAGAGCATTGCGTATGGCCCTTCAGACAAGAGAACAACATATAAAGAGAGACAAAGCAACATCTAATATATGTACTGCTCAGGTATTACTTGCGGTTATGGCTGGTATGTATTCTGTTTATCATGGTCCAAAAGGATTACAATACATTGCTGATACAATTCATAATTATGCTTCGGCTTTAGAGAGCGCTTTGCACGATCTGGGATTCGAGCAATTAAATACGAATTATTTTGACACATTAAGGATTAAAGCTGATGCAGACAAAATCAAATCTATTGCTGAAGGAAAGAAAATAAATTTTTATTATCCTGACTCTGATACTGTCTGTATTTCCATAAACGAAGTTACTTTATTATCAGATTTAAATGATATCATTTCAGTTTTTGCCCAATCTATTGGAGAAAAAACAATTTCTATTGAAAAGATTACCTCAGCAAACCGAATTCCACATGCATTAAAAAGACAATCAGAATTTTTAACATCAGATGTATTCAACTCCCATCATTCAGAAACGGAATTGATGCGATACATAAAGAAGTTAGAGCGTAAAGATCTGTCTTTAAATCATTCCATGATCTCGTTAGGGTCTTGTACTATGAAACTTAATGCTGCTGCAGAAATGCTTCCTCTGAGTATGTATAAATGGGCCAATATTCATCCTTTTGTACCAGCAGAACAAGCTAAGGGTTATTTAGAGCTCTTAAAAGAACTTGAGGACCAACTAACTGAAATTACAGGATTTGCTGCTACATCTTTGCAGCCTAATTCTGGAGCTCAAGGTGAATTTTCCGGATTGATGGTTATCAGAGCGTACCATGAATCTCGCGGTGATCATCACCGAAACATTTGTATTATTCCATCCTCAGCTCATGGTACTAATCCAGCAAGTGCAGTAATGGCCGGAATGCAGGTAGTCGTAACGAAATCTACAGACGAGGGAAATATAGATGTTATCGATTTACGTGAAAAAGCTGAATTACATAAAGACAATCTTTCAGCATTAATGGTAACGTATCCCTCGACGCATGGAGTTTATGAAGCTTCGATAAAGGAAATTACAAAAATAATACATGACAATGGTGGTCAGGTCTATATGGATGGTGCAAATATGAATGCTCAAGTTGGGTTAACAAATCCTGGAAATATTGGAGCTGATGTCTGCCATCTTAATTTACACAAAACTTTTGCAATACCTCATGGCGGTGGTGGTCCAGGTGTTGGACCAATTTGTGTTGCCGAACAATTGGTTCCGTTTCTGCCTGGTAATCCAGTTATTAAATGTGGTGGTGATAAATCTATAACCAGTATTTCAGCTGCTCCATTTGGATCTGCATTGGCATGTATAATTTCCTATGGCTACATAAGAATGCTCGGTTCCGATGGATTAACAGAATCGACTAAAATAGCCATTTTGAATGCCAATTATTTAAAAGAAAGATTGCATGGTCATTTTGAAACGCTTTACTCTGGTTCTTTTGGTCGTGCTGCACATGAATTGATAATTGACTGTAGACCATTTAAAGAGCAAGGAATAGAAGTTATTGATATTGCAAAAAGACTAATGGATTACGGATTTCATGCACCTACAGTTTCATTTCCAGTTGCAGGAACATTTATGATCGAGCCCACAGAAAGTGAAAGTAAACAAGAAATTGATCGGTTTTGCGATGCAATGATTTCTATAAGAAAGGAAATCGAAAATCAGCATAACCTGTTAAAAAATGCACCTCACACATTAGAAATGTTGACAGCTGATAATTGGGATTTTCCATATTCAAGAGAAAAAGCTGCTTTTCCATTGGATTATGTTAAAGACAACAAATTCTGGCCAAGCGTAAGGCGTGTTGATGATGCTTATGGAGATAGAAATTTAATATGTACATGTGTTCCAATAGAAGCCTATGTATAGTTAACAGGGGATTTTGAACATCGTAAAAATTTGTAAATTAGAATTACCTATTTGGCTATAATGATTAATTTAGCAACTTATTAAAATTTTATTATTCTTATGAATATCAAAATTACTGGCTCAGGTAGCTATATTCCTGACATTATAGAGAAAAACGAAGACTTCCATCAACATACATTTTTAAATACTGATGGCACAACGATTGAACACCCAAACGAGGTCATAGTAGACAAGTTTAAGGCTATTACAGGTATTGCTGAACGTCGTTATGCAGAAGAACATTTAGTGAGCTCTGATATAGGAGCAATAGCTGCAGAACGTGCTATTTCAGATGCGAATATCGATCCTGAAGAATTAGATTATATTATAGTTGCTCACAATTTTGGAGATGTAAAAGCAAATACTATACAAAGTGATCTTTTACCATGTTTAGCCTCTAGAATTAAATACAGTTTACGTATTAAAAACCCTAAATGTGTTGCTTACGACATTCTTTTTGGATGTCCTGGCTGGATAGAAGGTGTTATTCAGGCACAGGCCTTTATTAAATCAGGGATAGCAAAAAAATGTTTGGTAATTGGAACAGAAACATTATCGAGAGTTGTTGACAAATATGATAGGGATTCTATGATATATTCCGATGGTGCAGGTGCAGCTATTATTGAAGCTACAGATGAAGAAGGTGGAATCCTGTCACACGAAACAGGATCATTCACGTATGATGAAGCATTTTACCTTTACTTTGGTCATTCTAATAATCCAGATTTAGATAAGGACACTCGATATATAAAAATGGATGGTCGCAAAATCTACGAGTTTGCATTAAATAATGTCCCAGCAGCAATGAAAACTTGTTTAGATAATAGTGGAGTAGATATAAAGGATGTAAAAAAAATACTGATTCATCAGGCTAACGAAAAAATGGATGAAGCTATTATTAAACGTTTTTACCGACTATATAAGACGCCAATGCCAGAAGATATTATGCCTATGAGCATCCATAAATTAGGAAATAGTTCTGTGGCAACAGTGCCTACATTATTCGATCTAATTAAAAACAAAAATCTTAAAGAGCACTCCATAAATAAAGGTGATGTTGTTATATTTGCAAGTGTAGGCGCAGGAATGCACATAAACGCAATGACTTACAAATATTAATAATTACCGCATTTGCGGAATTACATCAAATGTACGAAGGTAAATTTCCTCACAAAAGATATAAACTTACATTACAATTTTTGCAGGAACACATTCCTAAATCATCTACTATTCTGGATTTAGGAGTTGAAAATCCTTTTACCAAAGTCATGCTGGAACATGGTTATAAGGTAGAAAATACTAAAGGTGAAGATTTAGATCTCGATACATCTTCAATTACTAAATCTGAAGCCGAAGTTCTCACTGCCTTTGAAATATTTGAACATCTGGTTTCACCCTTTACAGTTCTTAAGGATATAAAGGCTAATAAATTAGTAGCCAGTATTCCATTAAAACTTTGGTTTGCATCAGCTTATAAAAGTAAAACTGATAAATGGGACAGGCATTATCACGAATTTGAAGATTGGCAATTCGATTGGCTATTGGAAAAGGCTGGTTGGACTATAAAAGCAAGAAAAAAATGGACGAATCCAACCAAAAAAATTGGGTTCAGACCAATTTTACGATGGTTTACGCCCAGATATTATATAGTTTATGCGGAAAGAGTTTAACTTTGAAAAATTAATATTTCGAAGTTGAACATCTACATTGTCATTCCAGCCCATAATGAAGAAGACTATATAGCTTTAATGCTTGAGTCTTTAACTAAACAAACAATACTTCCCAAAAAGGTTGTTGTTGTTAATGACAATTCTACTGACAAAACCTCTGAAATAGTTTCGATGTTTGCTAATAAATACGATTGGATAAAAGCAATAAAAATTAGTTCATCATTGGACCACATTCCAGGAAGTAAAATTATAAATGCATTTAATGCAGGTTTAGAAACTTTAGATAACGACTTTGATGTAATATGTAAATTTGATGCTGATATCATTCTACCCGATGACTACCTCGAAAGAATTATTCACTTATTTAATTCCGATAAAAAAATTGGTATAGCTGGAGGGTTAGCCTTTATTAAAAAGAAGGATAAATGGGTTTATGAAACCATAGCATCCAAAGATCATGTAAGAGGACCATTTAAAGCCTACAGAAAATCATGTTTTGCAAACATTGGTGGATTAAAAGAATCTATTGGTTGGGATACTGTCGATACTTTACTGGCTCAATACTATGGATGGAAGGTTAAAACAGATAAAAATCTACATGTAAAACACCTCAAACCAACTGGAAAAAACTATAACAAAGAGTCGAAATTTTCATTTGGTGAAGGGTTATATAAAATGCGAATGGGCTTCACATTATCGTGCTTGTCGGCCATAAAAAGTTGCATAAATAAAAGAAGTATATCTTATTGCTTTAATACATTCAGAGGCTATATTAAAGCTAAACTCAATAAAACAGAATTCAATGTTACCAAAGAACAAGGCAAATTTATCAGAAAACTTCGCTGGAATAAAATTCTTAAGTCCTTCTTCTAATCCAATACAAAATTTATTGGTTTTCCAGTGGCTGCATTTGGAAAACTAATATTCAGTAATGCAGAAATTGTAGGAGCAAGATCGGTTATTTCAGTTCTAACCGTTGTACTACCTTTTTTAATTCCGTAACCATAGAATAATAAAGGAACATGCGTGTCATAATTAAACCCTGAACCATGCTGAGATCCTGTCTTACTGTAAGAAAGCACAGCAGGATCGAATACATACAGCACATCACCAGAACGTTTTTGATTGAATCCCATCTGTAGCATAGCTTCAATTCCGGTGTCAAAATAAACACTGCCCATTGTAGTTGCTGTAAAGGCTTTGTCTATGTGCTTATAATTAATAATTTCGTTCACTATAGCTTCCTGTACATCTTCCAGATCCAACTCTAATAGGTCAATAGTGGATCTATCCAAAAATACTTGATTATTACTAATGCTTTCAATTAAATCTGATGCCCTAAATTTCTTGGTAACAAACTCATTTAGTTTAGATTTGAAATCGGTTGAATTAAAATAATCTGCCGGAATATTAATACTCTGTAAATAAGCAGGAACATCTACTGCTCCATGGTCTGATGTTAAAAAAACAGTATACTCCCCTTTACCAACTTTTTCATCGAGATAATTTAAAAAGCGTTCAATATCCTTATCTAATCTAATATATGTATCCTCAATTTCTTTAGAGTTAACCCCAAAATTATGACCAATATAATCTGTACTTGAATAACTTACAGTCAAGAAATCTGTTATGTCATCCTTTCCTAATTCTTCACCATCAATAGCTGCCAAAGCAAAATCTGTAGTTAAATTATTTCCAAAAGGTGTTGATTTAAGAAGATCAAATCCATTGTTGAAGTCTTTCAACTTTGCGAGTTCATATGGAAACGTTGCAAACGGTTTGCCTTTAAACCCTCCTTCAAAATCGTTCTGATCCAAACCACTTTCTCCATAAGTATCAATTTTATAAAAAGTGTTCCATGTTTTAAAATAATTTTCTGCAGTTTCAGAATTGTTAAACTTCTCAACCCATTTAGGCAATTCATTCATATAAAAAGTACTGGTCACCCAATTGCCTTCCTGACCACCTTGAAACCAGTAAGCACCATTAGCAGAATGACCTGCCGGAAGGGCAGCTCCTCTGTCTTTAATTGCGATTCCTATTACTTTCCCTTTCATTTGTGTAGCCATTCTGAGTTCATCTGTTACGGTAGAAACTTTCATTTTTTGAGGTGATACCTTTGAGTAACTATTCTTAGTCCCAACAGGTTCGTATAAAGTATCACTAACGCAATTAATAATTTTCTTAATTTCTTTGTCAAACCAATTATTCGAAATTATCCCATGATACTTTGGTGTTGTCCCAGTGTAAATTGAAGCATGACCAGGACCTGTATAAGTTGGTATATAATTGAAATGATTATTCTTGCAATTAAAGCCTTCATTTATCAATCGCTTAAAACCCCCATTTCCATATTTATTTTCAAAACGAGTTAAATAGTCATATCGCATTTGATCTACCACAATACCAACCACTAGTTTTGGTTTCCCTTGTTGTATTTTCGTTTCGAATATCTTATTGCTTTTAATGGAATTGCCTTGAGCGTTACAATTCACGAATAATAAAACTGCCAGGACGTAGAATAATAATTTTTTCATTTCTTAATTTATAATTAAAGCAAAAATAACACATTTTACTTTTCCTTATCTTTAAATTATAGTTAATTATCAAGTGTTATTTTTTACTTTAGCAATTGTAAAAAATGTAAATGAATTACCTTCACAATATTGGTGTATATTTTTTAATGTTGGTAGAAATCTTTAGAAAACCAACAAAATGGTCGGTTATGAGAGGATTAATTTTTAAGGAAATTGATGACCTTATAATTGGATCTTTAGGTATTGTGGCTTTTATTTCATTTTTCGTTGGTGGTGTTGTAACTATTCAAACAGCTTTGAATATAGATAACCCATTAATTCCAAAAACCTTAGTTGGTTTTGCAACCAGACAGTCGGTAATTTTGGAGTTTGCTCCAACTTTTATTTCTATAATAATGGCTGGAAAAGTTGGGTCTTTTATCACTTCAAGTATTGGTACCATGAGAGTTACTGAACAAATTGATGCTTTGGAAGTTATGGGGATTAATGCTTTAAACTATCTGGTATTTCCTAAATTTATTGCCCTCTTATTCTATCCTTTCGTAATTTCTATAGCTATGTTTTTAGGCGTTTTAGGAGGTTTAGCTGCTTGTGTATATGGAGGTTTTACAACGATGGATGACTACATTACAGGAGTACAAATGGATTTTACACCTTTTCATATTACGTATGCTTTTATAAAAACATTGGTTTTTGCTATCCTATTGGCAACAATTCCATCATTTCATGGATTTTATATGAAAGGTGGAGCTTTAGAGGTAGGTAAAGCCAGTACTACATCCTTTGTCTGGACCAGTGTCATGATTATTTTATTTAATTATATACTAACCTCAATGTTGTTAAGTTAATGATAGTAGTTGAAAATTTACATAAATCATTTGGAGAAGCACATGTTCTTAACGGGATTAGTACAACTTTTGAAGATGGTAAAACAAACCTGATCATTGGACAAAGTGGCTCCGGAAAAACGGTATTTATGAAATGTCTTTTGGGCTTATTGAGGCCTGATGAAGGCAAAATTACATATAACGGTAAATTATATTCTACTTTGACTGTGGATGAGAGAAGAAATTTAAGAGCAGAAATGGGAATGGTTTTTCAAGGAAGTGCATTGTTTGATTCTATGACCATTGCTGAAAATGTTATGTTTCCTTTACAGATGTTTACAAAACTAAGTAAAGCTGAAATGGAGGAAAGAGTTGATTTTGTATTGAACAGAGTCAATCTACATGATGCTCATAACAAAATGCCAAGCGAAGCATCAGGTGGAATGAAAAAACGAGTTGCTATTGCAAGAGCCATTGTAAACAATCCAAAGTATTTGTTTTGTGATGAACCTAACTCCGGATTAGATCCGAATACGGCCATAGTAATTGATAACCTTATTCAAGAGATTACTGATGAATATAATATTACTACTGTTATAAATTCTCACGATATGAATTCTGTTATGGAAATTGGTGAAAAGATAGTTTTCCTTAAAGATGGTGTAAAAGAATGGGAAGGCACCAATGAGACTATTTTTAAAACCGATAATGAGGCTATTACCAATTTTGTGTATTCATCGGAGTTATTTAAAAAAGTAAGAAAACTATATATAGAAGAAGACCAATAATCAATTATGCTTAATAATTATATTGTCTGTCTTTAATTCCTGTTTTAACCAATCTCCCAATTGCTTTTCTTTAACTATAACTAAACTATCTGGTAAGGAAGGATTCCATTTAACATTAGCAACAGTAACTGTATCTACCTTTATAAAATCGTTTGACTCTAACATTTTGGCGTAACTGAAATATTGCAGATCGTTAAATCTTACTTTGGCATCTCTTGCCAAAGAGGAAAAGGGCACATCATCACTTTTAGCTTCGATCTCTTGATTCAGTTGTGTTACTTCTTGTTTTAGATCTTCTATTTCAAGTTGTAATCCTGAAATAACATTTTTACTTTCTTTAAGTTCGTCTCGAGTATCCTGATAGGCATTCGAGATAAGTTGGTAGCTTTTAGTATCACTTCCCTTAATTTTAAGTGAAACTTCTCTTAAATTAGGATATTCAGGATTATTACTTAGCTCATTTAGGAGATCTTGCTTAGTAGCTTCTGATATCTCATTAAAAAAGTTTAACGAAATTGATTGTTTTTTATAATCTTTATCAAAATTCATTAATTGCAGTGCATCATTAGACTTTATTTCCTTGTCAATAAATGTAGTTATTTGATTGTCGAATCTTGATTCCTTATAAACATTCCAAAAGGTCCAAACCGCTGGAACCATGACAATAATTGCCAGTAACATAGCAATTCTTGATATTCTACTACGTTTTTTAGAATTGGCATACTTCAGCATTGGAAAACGCAAAATTTTCAACACTAAGAATGTTGCCAAACCAATGAAAATTGTATTAATTGTGAAAAGATACATGGCTCCTATAGCATACCTGAATCCTTCAGGTCCTGCTTTAGCTAATCCATATCCCACTGTACAAAGCGGTGGCATTAAGGCAGTAGCAATAGCTACACCAAATATCACTGATGCTATGGTTCCTTTTTTGGTTCTGGCTATTATTAATGCTAAACCACCAAAAAATGCAATAAGAACATCCCGAATATCTGGTTTGGTTCTTCCTAATAATTCCGATGTATCTGCTCGTAATGGAAAAAACTTAAAGAATAAGTAAGCAGTAAGCACACTTAAAACCACCATCACAGCAAAATTGATCAGCGATTTCCTTAGTGTATCAACATCATTAATTGCAATAGACATACCAATACCGAGAATTGGACCCATTAAGGGAGAAATTAACATGGCTCCTATAACAACCGCAGTTGAATTCGCATTTAATCCAACGGAAGCTACAAAAATGGAGCAAATTAAAATCCAAGCTGTAGCACCTTTAAATGGTATATCACCTTTAATAGCATCTATAGTTGCATCACGATCTGTATCATGCCTAAAGTCCAACAATTCATTAATGAATTGCTTAGTACTCACCCACAATCCTTTAGCATCTTTTTTAACTGCTTCTTTAGATTGCTCTACGGCTTTTTCCTGGGCATCTTCTTCTTCAAAATTGAATTTACTTTCTTCCATTACTTTAAAATAAATCTAATACGAAAAGTTAAGAATTAAATATAATTTTCTCCAAATTTCTCTTTAACACTTTGAAGTACTTTTTTAATATCCTGCTCTTTTTCTTTCGGAAATATAAGCAAAACATCGTCTTTATCAACAATTATATAGTCATTTAGACCATCTACAACAACAATTTTATCTTTTTTCGTTCTAATCATGTTCCCTGAAGCATCCTCTGCTAAAATCTTAGCATTAACAAGAGCGTTGTTGTTCTCATCCTTCTCTAACTTATCGTATAGACTTCCCCAGGTTCCCAGATCATTCCAATCAAATTCGGCCGGAAGCACGAATACATTTTTAGACTTTTCCATAATGGCGTAATCCACAGAAATATTTTCTGCTTTTCCATAATTATCTCGGATAAAATCATCCTCAAATTCCGTATTGTAGACTATCAATTCCTTGATTGAACAATTCATATAGTTTGGGTTCACATGTCTTAAAAGCCTCTACTACACTTTTTACGCTCCAAATGAAAATGCCAGCATTCCAAAGAAAATTCCCCTTAGCTAAAAACTCCTTTGCCTTAGCATAATCAGGTTTTTCCCTAAACTGATTCACTGGCTTGATGCTTTGACTTGATGATTGATCATACTCAATATATCCATAGCCCGTATTCGGGAATGTTGGCTTAATTCCTAATGTCAATAAAGCATCATTTTTAGCACTGTATTCAAAAGCTTGTTTTACATTCTGATTGAATTTGTCCTCGTCTTCAATCCAGTGATCACTCGGTGCTACGATCATGACAGCATCCTGATTCTCCTTTTGAATTTTTAGTGATGCATACAAAATGCAAGGTGCCGTATTTCTCATCTCAGGTTCCAATACAACCTGGCGATCTGTTAATACTGGAAGTTGTTCGTGAACCAGATCTTTATATCGTTCGTTTGTTAATATAAATACATTCTCGTGTGGAATTAGTTTTATTAATCTATAAAACGTTTTTTGTAAAAGAGTATCTCCAGTTCCCAGCATATCATGAAATTGCTTGGGATTGTTTTCTGTGCTAAGTGGCCAAAATCTTGATCCCACTCCTCCAGCCATTAATATGGCATAATAATTTCTATTCATTGTATTTTTTTGTCCTTTATTCAGGATTGGTATTATTTTATTAATTCTACTTCTGCATTAGGATTGAACAAATAAGTTCGTCCTGTTTTAATTTCAATACATTCAACACGCTTAACTCGCTTTGCTCCTTTCCTGAAAATCTTGCCATTATACAATTTAAATTCTTTGCCTAAAGGTACTTCAAAAACAAAATGCAGATCATTGGTTTCGTCGAATTGCTTTAATGCTAAGCTGAGTTGCTGATCTGTGTCGCTGGATGCTTTTGGGTTTTTAAAATGATTTGCTAACAATGGTAAAAGAGTTTCCGGAAAAATGTCAGGATTCAGAAAAGGCAGCATGATATGCTGAAATTTATGTTTCCATTCTTTACCATGAGGTTTTATTCCTCTTCCATATTGTTTATAAACTTCAAAATGAGCGATTTCGTGCAACAACGTTATTAAAAATTTATAGGTATTTAAGTTGGAGTTAATTGTTATTTGATGTCTGTCATTTGGTAACTTTTTATAATCTCCATGTCTTGTCTTACGCTCATTCTTAATTTTCACAACTAAATGATCATCGTCAAGAAGTTTTAAAACCTGAGATAAAGATTGCTCTGGAAGATATTGATGTAGGTCATTTTGCATCGGTGCAAAAATAAGTTAAAAAAGCAAGATTGATATTTTATTTTCAATATTTATACCTTTCGAATTTATAATTATAAAATTACAAGTTGAATCATTATTGAAATAGCTAAATTAGGTTCGATGATCACAAAAATTGATCTGCTTTTTCATTTTTATTAGCTTTTCTTTGAATCTGTTTATACAAAAAGAACAGGCATTTCTCCAACCACTATTGATAAAATAGATGAAAAGTTACATGATCATTGAAGGCCTTTTAATTTTAAGAATAGTATTATCATCTATAACAATTGTTGCACCAATAAAACCATATTATTAATATCTTTGATTTTAAACTTGGTTTTATGAAATATTTTCTTATTTATTCCCTTACTTTTTTTACAATAACAATAGGTGCTCAAAATCAGTTAGATCTATCTTACTATTTACCCAATAATGTGACCTATAATTCAGAAATTCCAACACCTGAAAGTGTTATTGGACACCAAATTGGTGAATGGCATGTAACTCATGATAAATTAGTTGAATACATGAAAGCTATTGCTAAATCTTCAAACAGAGTTACTTTAGAAGATAGAGGTAAAACTTTTGAAGGCAGACCATTATTGCTATTAACAATAACTTCAACAGAGAATCACCAGAATATAGAGAAAATAAGATCAGAACACTTAAATATTACTAAACCAGAATATGGTAAAAAATTAGATTTAAATACAATGCCTTTAGTTGTTCAAGAAGGGTTTTCAGTTCATGGTAATGAACCAAGTGGAGCTAATGCGAGTTTGTTATTGGTTTATTATTTAGCTGCTGCACAAAGTCCTGAGGTGGAACAACTATTGGAACATACAGTTATTTTATTGGACCCATCATTAAATCCAGATGGATTACAAAGATTTGCTTACTGGGCGAACACAAATAAAAGTAAAAACTTAAATACTGATGCAAATGATAGAGAATTTCATGAAGTCTGGCCAGGAGGAAGAACAAACCATTATTGGTTTGATATGAATAGAGATTATTTACCAGTTCAGTTACCAGAAACGAAAGTTAGAATAGAAACTTTTTATCAATGGATGCCAAATATTGTAACAGATCATCATGAAATGGGAACAAATTCTACTTTCTTTTTTCAGCCAGGAGTACAATCCAGAGTTCATCCTTTAACACCAAAGGCCAATCAGGAACTAACAAAAGAAATTGGTAATTATCACGCAGAGGCATTAAATAAAATTGGTTCCCTTTATTTTACAGAAGAAAGATACGATGATTATAATTATGGGAAAGGATCTTCATTCCCGGATTTAAATGGTTCAATAGGAATTTTGTTTGAACAAGCTAGCTCTCGTGGTCATGCTCAAGAATCAATTAATGGAGTTTTAACATTTCCGTTTACAATTAAAAATCAATTTACAGTTGCTTTATCTACTCTAAAAGCAGCTCAAGAAATGCGTGTTAAACTATTAAATTATCAGCGTAATTTTTTTACTGCAACTCCAAAGAAGGAAACAATAAAAGCAATTGTTTTTGGTGATGAAAAAGATGCTGCCAAAACTTATCATTTAGCAGAAATATTAAAAAGACACAAAATTAAATTTCACAAACTTAAATCAGATTATAGAGTAAATGATAAGATATTTAAAAAAGAAAATAGTTTTATAGTCCCAACCAATCAAAAAAATCCCAAGCTTATTAAAGCAATGTTTGAAAAACGAACAAAATTTACCGATAGTTTATTTTATGATATTTCAGCCTGGACATTTCCTTTAGCATTTAATTTAGATTATGAAGAATTAAATTCCACCACACAAATTGGTGATTTAGTAGAAAATTTAGAATTAAATAAAGGGATAATATCCTATAAAAGCTCGTATGCATATTTAATGGAATGGCATGAATATTATTCACCTAAAGCATTAAATGCTATTTTAAAAAAAGGAATACGAGCGAAAGTTGGTATGAAAACTTTTTCCTTAAATGGAAAACAATATGATTTTGGAACTATTTTAATCCCTGTGCAAAAACAAATACTAAATGAAAACGAACTTTATACGTTTTTGCAAAAAGTAGCGGAGAACAGTAATTTAAATATAGACGGAGTAGTTACTGGTTTAACTAATGGTATAGACCTGGGTAGTAATCAATTTAAAAATATTAATATCCCTAAGGTAGCAATGATTGTTGGCAAAGGCATAAATCCGTATGATGCAGGAGAAATATGGCATTTATTTGACCAAAGGTACCAGATGCATGTTACAAGATTGGATGTGGATTATTTAAATAGAGTAGATTTTTCAAAATACACAACTATAATACTACCAAGTACTAAATTAAAAATGAATGAACAAACTGTTGCAAAACTAAAATTATGGGTTCAAAATGGAGGTGTAGTTATAGGATATAAAAATAGCGTTAAATGGTTATCTGCCAATAAATTTATTAAATTGGAATATTCTGAAACTAAACTAAAAGCAAAAAATCTAAATTTTGAACAAAAAAGTGAATTCACTGGAGCTCAATTGATAAAAGGTTCAATTTTTGAAACTGTTTTAGATAGATCTCATCCAATTAATTTTGGCTTTAAAAATGATAAACTACCAATATTTAGACAAACAAAGATTATCATTAAACCAGATAGTAGTAGTTTTAATAACCCAATAAAATACAGTAAAGAACCTCTAATTAGTGGTTATGCTTCTAAACAAAATTTAAAACTAATAAAAGAAATGGTTCCGTTTCAGGTTAAACCATTAGGAAAAGGTAAAGTAATTGTATTTACAGATAACACTAATTTTAGAGCATTTTGGTACGGAACAAATAAGTTACTAATGAATGCAGTATTTTTTGCGAAAACGATGTAAAAAGATCACCTATTATTCGAGGAAAATCACTCATTTCTTTATTATCTAAATGATCAAGATCCAGAAGCCACAAAACCATTTGTATTTAACCATTGGAAGATATCGATTTCATGTTTTTTTTTAAATCGGTTCAAAAATAAGTTAATAAAGCAAGATTTATTTTTTCTTTTCAATACTATAACTTTTGAATTTATAATACTGTAAATTGAAACATGATTGTAATAACTAAATTAGGTTCCATGATCACAAATAAATTTATCTACTTCTGCATTTTTATTAGCTTTTCAATGAATTTGCTTGCACAAAAAGAACCTCTAAAAGTTGGAATCGCAGGATTGACTCATACGCATGTTCATTGGATATTAGGAAGAGCAGATATTGGTGATATCGAAATTGTAGGCATAGCCGAATCCAACAGAGATTTAGCATTAAGATATTCTAAACAACATGGTTTTAATATGAATTTGGTCTACAGTTCATTGGAAGAAATGATTGCAAAGACAAAACCCGAAGCTGTGACTGCCTTCGGAAGTATCTACGAACATCTTGAAGTTGTTGAAGAATGCGCTCCAAAAGGCATTCATGTTATGGTTGAAAAACCGTTGGCTGTAAATTTAAAACATGCCAAAAAAATGAAAGCTCTTGCGGAAAAACACAACATTCACTTACTAACTAACTATGAGACAACCTGGTACCCAAGCAACCACAAAGCTTTTAGCTTGTTAAAGGAAGGTACAGTTGGTGACTTGAGAAAAATTATTATTCGAGATGGACATAGAGGGCCTGTTAAACTTGACATCAATACCGAATTTTTAGATTGGTTGTTAGATCCTGTTCGAAATGGCGGTGGTGCCATTACAGATTTTGGCTGCTATGGTGCTAATCTTGCCACTTGGATTCAAAATGGTAAAAGGCCGAATACTGTAACTGCAATTACACAGCAATTGCAGCCCCAGAACAATCCTAAAGTCGATGACGAAGCTAACATCATTCTAACTTATGATGATGCAGCAGTCATCATTCAGGCCTCATGGAACTGGCCAATTGGTAGAAAGGATATGGAAATCTATGGCTTAAAAGGTGCTATTTTTGCTGATAACAGAACCGACTTGCGAGTTAGAATTGCCGAAGGTTATGATGGCTTTCAGGAAAAATCCTATAAACTTGAAGAACGTGAGTCTCCACTGAATGACCCATTTACTTTATTAGCAGCCGTGATAAGTGGAGAAATTACTTTACAAGCTTATAATCTTTCCTCTATAGAAAACAATATGATAGTCATGGAAATTCTCGATGCTGCAAGAAGAAGTGTTAAATCAAGAAAAACTATTAAGCTTAATAGATCAAACAGACTTAATTAGAAATAACAGATAATTTAATTCCAGTCTTGGAACAAGCAGGAAACGGATGATTTAGATCATTAAGTCGCTCTTAATTATTAAAGGTTTGCACAACTCTCTTTGATCCACAAAAAAGAGCATACTTCCTTGGCTAACTAGAACTTGAAATTAGGGGAGAATAATAATTATAATTACATGATAATTAAATACTTGTAAAAAAGTTAGTCAGGGTTGTGATAAAACCTTAAATTTGCATTTAATTTATAATTTTTAATCATGAGTAACGGAACAGTAAAGTTTTTTAATAATTCTAAGGGATTTGGATTCATCACTCCAGAAGAAGGTGAAAAAGATGTATTTGTACATGTAAATGGACTAGTTGATGAAATCAATGAAGGGGACAAAGTAAGCTACGACGTAGAAGAAGGCCCTAAAGGATTGAATGCAGTAAATGTAAAGGTAGTTTAATCAATTACTTTTTAACTTAATTATAGTGAAAAAGCCTGTCTTAACTGATAGGTTTTTTTTGTGCAATTAATTAAATGTGCACAATAAATCTTAAACATTTTTCCATTAGGCAGTAAATAGTAAATTTTAATTAATCACGCTCGGACAGTCCTGTCCTGCAAAGTGCCTCCTTGGTTAATCGTATACCCGATAGTTAAACGAAAATCAACAACTTAAGGTTTAGAACTCGAAACCTGTAACAACTTGCCATTATAGAATTGGTGACCAGTTAAAGCAAATTCAGCTTGCCGAATTAAAATGGCCTCGAGTTTTTGCTACTATATGCTGTATTATATTTTCTACACAATTATTTAGATTTCTAATTAAAGTAGGATTTAAAGCATACGAATCTGGAATTTTTGCACTTCTAGTTTTAGCATTACCGACGTTTACCGTATATTTTGCTTGGAGTACAACTTCACAAATACCTTTGTTACTCATAACCAATTTTTATGGTGGGGAACTTTTACTAAAAGGTTTTACTAAACAAAAAATTTTATGGGTTAATGTTGTAGTAAGTTTTTTAATTATACTTACATCTATGTTTTTATATCAGGCTACTGCCACAACTTTTATTTTACCATTTTTAATAAAAACTATTAAGACAAATAATTTTGACGTAAAAATTACACTAAAATTTATTGTTTTTACTTTTTTTTGCTATCTATTCTATTATTTATTATTTAAATTAACAGCAGATATTTCAGGGCTCCATGCGGCAAATCGAACATCTCCTAACCTCTTAGTTTTACTTAAAAAAATTATCAAATTTTTTATTTTAGAACTTAGGATTTTAATTAAAAATAGTGGCTTCTTATTGTTCCCTAAATTATCATTAGTCTTTGGATTAATTTCATTTATTGGTTTTTTTATTCTTAAAATGAAACATAAAATTGGTTTACATTTTTTAGCTAGTTTAGTTTTAGTTTTACTTTTTTGTTATTCACCCTATCTACTGTCTGGTCAAAATTATTTTTCATTAAGAACAATTTCCACTACAGCAATAGTTGTGCTTTTTTATCAGTTCTATTTTTTAAGGTATTTAGCGATAAAATATGTGAAACTTAAATTTGGATTAATTTTTTTAACTATTTCATTACTAGTCTTATCTTTTTTTAACCAAAGAAAATATGTTGCAGGTTTACAACATGAAGAGTTTACTATATTAAAAAAAGCATTTGAGGACTTTGATATAGAGAGTACTGACAAACTAACTATCATTATACCCAAATATGATCATTTACAAAAATATCAAAATTTAAAAAATGGTTTTTCAGATGAATTTGGTCGTCTATCATCTGCAAAAGATTGGGCGCCAAACCATTTATTTTCTCAAATAAAATGGGAGCAGAAAAAAATTGAGACAAAGGAAGAAATATTTCCTGTTAGTAATATAACTGTTTCTACGATTGAAGACCTAAAAAATAAAATCTCAAACAAGACAATAAATATTGAAGAATTATTTAAAACAAAATTTTCTAAAAAGTAATATTATTCAATGTTTGTCTTTTTAACCAAATAATGTGGCCTGTTTTTGCTCTGCATAAAAATTTTACCAATATATTCTCCAATAATTCCGAGTAAAATCATATTTACACCACCAATAAAAAGAACACTTAAAATTACAGAAGTCCAACCTTCAATAGTCTTATCTGTAAAAATTGAAACGTACAAGATATAAATGGAATAAATAGCCGTAATAAAAGAAATAAAAACGCCCATTAAAACTGCATATCGTAATGGTTTTACAGAAAATGATGTAATACCATTTGCTGCAAAACTCAACATTTTACCAAATGAATATTTAGTCTTTCCTGTAAATCGTTTATTAGAATTATACTCAATCGCAATTTGCTTAAAACCTACCCAACTAACTAAACCTCGATAAAACAAATGATATTCAGATATGTCATTAACAAGTATATCTACTATTTTTTTATCTAAAAGTCTAAAATCAGCAGAACCATTTTCTAATTGCACATCTGAAAGATAGTTTGAAAATTTGTAAAAAAACGCCGAAGATAAGCGTTTAAAAGGATTTATAGCATTATCTCTTCTAATTGTATAAACAATATCATAGCCTTCTTCCCATTTGCTGAATAAAGACTTTAAAACTTCAGGTGGGTGTTGTAAATCAGCATCCATAGTTATAACACAATTACCTGATGCTTTTTCTAAACCAGCTCGTAATGCGCTTTGATGACCAAAATTCCTAGAGAAAGAAACATATTTAACTGTTTTGTCATTATCTGCTAATTTTTCAATAATTGAAAGCGTACTGTCCTTACTATTATCATCAATAAAAATAAATTCAATTTTTTTTTCGTCTAAAATAGATTTAATCTTTTTATATAACTCAGTTATATTACCTTCTTCGTTATAGCATGGAATTATAATACTTATTTCCATATCTGTTTTTGAATCCATTTTTTATTTTTTTCAAAAAATTACTAATTATTTACAACTACCATTTACGCTCATGACAAAAAAATCAGTCTTTTAATTAACAAACTTTACTACTTTACTTAGTAACATAAATAGTAGCTTTAAGTTGAACCATGGAATTAAAGATTTGTATCTACTCATAAACTAAGGTGTAGAATTTGAAACTTGAAGTAGTTTCCCATTATAAAATTTATTCCCATTAAGGGAAAAATCAAAAATATACTCTGCCATTTGTAAAGCTGTTGTTGGTGCCTGATAGTTTGGGAAAGCCTCAGCCAGCATCTCTGTTTGGACAGCACCTAAAGCCAATACATTAAAACTTGGTCCTGTTTCTTTATACTCTTCCGCTAATAGCTCTGTGAGTGAAATCACTGCACCTTTGCTTGAACTGTAGGCTGATAATCCCGGAAACTTAACACTGCCTTGAACGCCTCCCATAGAGCTTATGGTTACTACATGACCATCCTTGTTCATATGTGGTAAAACGATTCGTGTTAATTCAGCAACTCCAAACACATTACATTTATAAACCAGTTCAAAATCATCCATAGTGGTTTCTGCAAATGGTTTATTAAGTAAAGTCCCGGCATTGTTAATTAAAACATCTACTTGCTGCCATTCATTTTTTATAAAATGATGTACCTGTTTGTAATCTTCAGGTTTTCCAAGATCGAAAGAGAAGGAATCAACATTATCCAAATGAAGATCTCTAACAGGTTTTTCGTTTCGCGATAATGCTAAAACCCGATAACCTTTTCCTGAAAAAAGTTTCACTAATTCAAATCCAATTCCACGACTCGTTCCTGTTATTATTATATTCTTCATTATGATCTTTTGTATTTAATACTAAAGATAAAAAAGTTAATTGTACTTAGATCAAATCTATATCATTTCTGTTAGCTTTTAAATCGAAAATTCAGTAAATTGTAGAAAATTGATTGACATGTCTGCAGCTCATGATGACATACAACGCTTTGTGATGGTAATTGAAACAAGCAACTACCTGAACAGACTGGAAGCGAATCAATTTAACCTTTTCACACAAAAGCTTCATAACAGTTTATTAAAGTCATTTAATCATTTTAAAGGTAAGATTCTAGTCAATAATGACAATATGTACATTGTCAAATTCAAATCTGTCACTAATACCATATTATGTGCTATAAAAATTCATGATAACTTTAAATATATAACACCGAAATTTGACTCCTCTATTAGGCAGCTCAAGATTGGAATTGCTTCAGGAAATAAAGTTAATATAAATTCAATAATTAAAGTTGCAACAAGGATCTGTGAGATGGTGAAGGATCAAATTGTAGTTACAACCGAAGTCAGAAACTTATATGATCAGGTAAACAAGAATTCCTTTATTAACAAGGATCATATAAAAACCTTAAAACCGGAAAACGAAATTTTTATAAATGAGATCATGAATTTCTCTGAAACTATCTGGACTGATAGTGCCTTTAACGTTAATGATTTCAGTAAGAATTTAGGATTGAGTAAGGTTCAGGTATACAGAAAATTAAAAATGCTTACGGGAAAATCTCCAAGTCATTTTTTAAGGGATTTTCGTTTAAATAAGGCATTGATCATGCTGTATGAAAAACAGGCTAACATTACAGAAATAGCAGAAAAATCAGGTTTTAACAGTTTAACCTATTTTACCAAATGCTTCAAAGCTAAATTTGGTATTTTACCCTCTAAATATTTGCAACAGCACTAAAAAAACTATCATGAAAATGATAGTTTTTTTATATATCTAAGTTAATTTCAGATTAAACCAACATAGTAACCGGATTTTCTATATATCCTTGAAGAGTTTGTAAGAACTCTGATCCTGTTACACCATCAACTGTTCTATGATCGCAAGCTAAAGTTAACTTCATTGTATTTCCTACTACAATCTGTCCATTTTTAACAACAGGTTTTTGTACAATAGTTCCAACAGATAGAATTGCAGAATTAGGCTGATTGATAATAGAGGTAAAACTTTCAATACCAAACATACCCAAATTGGAAATAGTAAAAGTACTGCCTTCCATTTCGTCCGGTGCTAACTTCTTATTTCTTGCTCTACCTGCATAATCCTTAACTGCTGCTCCTATTTGCTGTAAACTTTGCTCATTAGCAAAACGTAAAACAGGAACTACAAGACCATCTTCAACAGCCACTGCAACACCTATATGAACATGATTGTTCAGTACCATTTTATCATCGAACCACTGAGAATTAACTTGCGGATGCTGGCGTAATGCCAAAGCACAAGCCTTAACTATCATATCGTTATATGAAATTTTTGTATCTGGAACAGAATTGAATTGCTCTCTAAATGCTATAGCATTATCCATATCAAACTCCACATTCAAATAATAATGAGGTGCAGTAAATTTAGATTCACCTAAACGCTTTGCAATAACTTTACGCATTTGTGAATGCTTGATCTCATCTGAATTTTCCTGACCAGATGGCACAAATTTAGCAACTGGTGCAGAAGATTGTGCTACTGCCGCAGATGGTGTAAAGTTTTCAATATCACGTTTTATGATTCGTCCATTTTCACCAGAACCCTGAACTTGAGTTAAATTGATACCTTTCTCTTCAGCCATCTTTTTGGCTAAAGGAGACACAAATAATCTACCATTAGCAGTATTTAATTGAGTTTGAGTCGACTCAACTCTTGCTTCAGTTTTTGGGGAATCAGTTTTTGGCGCTTCTGTTTCTTGAGGTTCAGAAGATTGTTCACTTTCAACTTTAAAATTACTGGCTACTCCAGAAACATCAGTTCCTTTTGGGCCAATAATTGCTAAAAGAGAATCTACTTTTGCGGTTTCACCTTCTTTTAAACCAATATATAACAAGTTACCTGCATTGAAAGATTCAAACTCCATTGTTGCCTTATCCGTTTCTATCTCTGCCAAGATATCTCCTTCGCTTACTTCGTCACCAACTTTCTTTAACCAGGAAGCAACGGTACCTTCTTCCATGGTATCGCTTAAACGAGGCATCGTAATTACCGTAACTCCTTCTGGTATTTCTGTTGAGCCTGAATTAGATGCTACAGGTTCTGGCTTGGTTTCATCTGTTTTAGGTTCTTCCTTAGATGTACTTATTTCTTGTTTTAATAAAGCTGATACATCTTCACCTTCATCTCCAATGATTGCAAGTAATTCATCAACCTTAGTAGTTTCTCCTTCCTGCACACCAATATGAAGCAAAATCCCTTCATGAAAGGACTCGAACTCCATTGTTGCCTTATCCGTTTCAATTTCGGCAAGAATATCACCTTCACTAACTTTGTCTCCAACCTTTTTTAACCAGGAAGCAACTGTCCCTTCTTCCATGGTATCACTTAAGCGAGGCATTGTAATTATTTCTGCCATGTCTTATAATTTATGTTGTAAAAATGGATAATCTACTTGTTCGTAAACAGCATCATACATTAAACTCTTATCTGGATATGGAGATTCTTCAGCGAATTTCTCACATTCACTAACCAAGGCTTTTACGCGTTTATCAATTTTTGTAAGATCATCTTCAGTAGCATATTTCTTCTCTAAGATCAGGTCCTTTATTTGAGTAATCGGATCAATTTTTCTGTATTCGTTAACTTCATCCTTAGTTCTGTAATGTTGTGCATCACTCATTGAGTGACCTCTGTATCGATAGGTCTTCAATTCTAAAAATGTTGGTCCTTCACCCTTACGAGCTCTTGCTATAGCTTCATCAAGTGCCCTAGCAACAGACTCAGGATTCATGCCATCAACAGGTCCACAAGGCATTTCATAACCTCTTCCTAATTTCCATATATCAGGGTGGTTAGCAGTTCTATCAACAGAAGTTCCCATAGCATAACCATTATTTTCACAAATAAATACAACCGGTAATTTCCAAAGCATGGCTAAATTAAATGTTTCATGCAATGATCCCTGTCGAGCTGCACCATCACCAAAACAACACAAGGTTACAGCGTCATTGCCATGATATTTATCACCAAATGCAATGCCAGCACCTAAAGGAATTTGGCCACCAACAATTCCATGTCCACCATAAAAGCGATGTTCCTTTGAAAATATATGCATCGATCCTCCGAGTCCTTGTGAAGTACCAGTAGCCTTACCGTACAATTCTGCCATAACTCTTCTAGGATCAACACCCATTCCAATTGGCTGTACATGATTACGATAAGCCGTGATCATTTTATCCTTGGTCAAATCCATGGCATGTAATGCTCCTGCCAAAACAGCTTCCTGTCCATTATAAAGATGAAGAAACCCTCTAACTTTCTGTTGGATGTAAACTGCAGCAAGTTTATCTTCAAACTTTCTCCAGAAGTACATATCTTCATACCACTTTAAATATACAGCTTTTGTTAATTTCTTCATTGTTGGTTTAATTTATAAAACGAGGAACAAAAATAGCATTTTAGTTAGATATGAAAAAACGGTAAGGAGTTAAAATTACACTAAATCGCTAAAGTGCCGATTTTTTAAAAACAAATGGTAGAAGGTTAGCTAAGGATTTCGATCTCATAACTTCTCCTGTTTTTCCCATAAAATAAATCTCTATAGGCGAGTTTTGTTTTACTTCATACTCTGATATTGCTTGTCTGCAAGCCCCACATGGAGGTATAGGTTTTGACGTCTCCTGATTTTGAGAAGAAGCTGTAACTGCCATTCTAAGGATCTTAGATTTAGGATATTTAGCTCCAGCATAATAAATAGCAGTTCGTTCTGCACACAACCCGGATGGATATGAGGCGTTTTCCTGATTACTACCTGTTATAACTTCACCATTCTCAAGTAAAATTGCTGTGCCTACCTTAAACTTTGAATATGGCGCATATGCCTTTTCTCTTGCTTCAATCGCACTATCCATAAGAGATCTTATGTCTACTGGTAACTCTTCTTTAGATTCGAAAGCTAGGAAATTAGATTCAATTTTAATTTCTTTCATATAATAAAGTTAAGAAACTAATTTAGACAAAAAAACTATTGCAATTGCAATAGTTTTTTTGTGTTTGAATTATATTCTATTATTAATATTCTGAATATTCACCATCTCCTAAATTAAATGATAAGGAAAATCTAAGTGTACCTTCCAATGGGCTTTGTACTTTAGATGCAGAGAACAAATAAGAAAGATCGATATTTGCCACATTATATTTAAATCCTGCACCTAAGCCAAAGAATTTTCTTGCACCTTTATCATCACTTTCGTTGAAAAATCCAGCTCTAATTGCAAAAGAGTCCTGGTATAAATACTCTGCACTCAATGCCCATGTAAATTCTTTTAACTCTTCGCTAAATCCACCAGGAGCATCTCCAAAGGATTGGAATATCCCAGAAATAAAACTGACATCAGGGTCCTTACCTTCAACAATAATAGTTGGCTCATTCAAATCCTGAGTTCCGTTAGGTTCTGTATCTCCTTCCTGGATTGTATCCTCATAGCCATATATTGGTGGTGACGGCACTAAAAGTTTAGCAATTTCGGCTGTAACAGCCAATTTATTATATTCATCAAAAATAAAATCGAAACCTCCACCTAAGCGCATGGTCGTTGGTAGGAAATTTTCTCTACCAGCATCATCGTATTTAATTTTAGGCCCAATATTTTGTAATGCGAATCCTGCTCTCCATCTGCCATTAAAATCGCTATAAGCATTTTCTTCACTTTGGTAAAATCCTGAAATATCTACAGCAAATGAACTGGCCGAACCTGAATCCGGATCTACTGCATTAATTTTTAAATCTGAGGTTAAATAGCGTCCTGTAACTGCCATTGCAAACTGGTCACCTAATCGCAAGGAATATGTTGCATCTATAGCAAATTCATTTGGCTTTACATTCTCAAGAACAGTCCCGGTTAAATCTGTTATTTCTATTTCTCCTAAAGAAAAATACTTGAAACTGGCAGCAAAAGCGCTACGTTCATTTAATCGGTTAAAATAAGTTAAATTCCCTAAGAATATATCATTCACAAGTTTGCTTAAGTAAGGTGTATAACTGACTCCTATACCAGATTTAAAAGTCGAAAATGCATATTTAGAGGGATTCCATTTTTGTGAATAAGCATCTACAGATGTAGCTACTCCCATATCACCTAAGGCTGCAGCTCTGGCGTCTGAGGCAATTAATAAAAATGGGACGCCTGTTGTAATAACAGATGTTTGATTATCGAAAACTACAGTTTCCTGTGCATTTAATTTAAAAATAAATACAAATGCTATTAATACTAAAAATCGATTTCTCATGTACTTAATTTAGTTAACAAATATAATTTTTTATTAAAGTATGACAAGCTTTTCAAACTTTTCTACTTTTTTATTTAATGTGTTAGATCTTACCGTTAGTTTATAAACATAAACACCTTTTCCAATTTTTTCACCAAAATCGTCTCGTCCATCCCAAATAATACTCCTCGATAGCGAAGAAGTGCTCTGATCGCAACATTCTGAGCTACCTGTTTGACCATTTAGTGTTCTTATCAGTTTACCTGACACAGTAAATATCTGTATAGAAACGTCTAAAGGTTCCGAACTATTGTGGTTAAACCAAAATTCTGTATAGTTCACAAACGGATTTGGGTAATTTAGAACGTTTTCTATTTTTAATTTTTCATCTTTATCAAATACTATAAATTGAATTTCTGCAGTGGATGAGTTATTGTAAACATCCCATGCTTTAAATGTTAATGTATGTAATCCGGGTTCTAAATCTCTAAATGGATAATTTACTGTTCCCCTTTGATAAACATCTACATCTGTTTCATAGTAATTATTCAAAACGACAGGATTTGTTTCGTCATTATCTAATATTGCTACAATATCATGACCAATCCCACTTGCAGTATTAATTCCATTTTCATCTTCCAGAATAGCCAATAAGGAGGGCTCCTCATTTGTGACACCACCCGAGACAAAATTTTCATCATTCATATATAGTTTTATAGTAGGTCCTATATTATCTTCTGGTGCATTTTCATTCAGACCGCCTATGTCTAGATCAAAGTTTGCACCAGCATTATCCTGAAGTGGACTTTCTGTCTGGGAATAAAAACTTACTTTTCCTTTTCCTACAGGAATACTAATATCTCTTGGGACAACAAAATCAAATTCAAATAAACCCTTATTTATTGTTGCCTGACCTCTGAATATTATAGACCCTAAGGTTGTAAAGTCTAATATGATGCGTTGACCATTCTCCGATGTACCATCATTTCCTAAAGTTTGTCTTTCTATCTCTTTATCGTAAATCGTAGCAGAAAGAATCCCGTCGTAATTAGTCATAACCACTACCTGCTTCATTAGTTACTTCTCCACTTAATTTAACTTTACTTAGTGCTTGTAAAGTATCTGTAACCTGAGCCAATGGCACATCATTTAATTTCGTTAATCGAATATTTGGTTTTGGAAAAGATAATTTCATTGCTGGATCACCAATAAAAAATACCAGTCTTCTTTGAGTGGCATTTGCAATACTTGGATCTGTTTTAGTAAGTCTCAGTGACTCAGCAATTGTTGGAAAATCACTGGAACCAAATGAAAACAAATATTGACTTAATGTAGTATTAAATATAATTCCTGTACTTACAAATATTTTTCTTGTTGTTGTAATAAGTCCTATTGCTCCACCATCTGTATTCCAAAAAGTTAATTCTCCAGCAGTTTCTCTTTGTGGATTATCAAATCTTGTGAATTCACAGGTTACAGTAACAAAACAACTTAATTTACATACATTATCGTAAATTATTTATATCTGGTTTTTCAAAAATTCGTTCTTGAGCCAATCCATCTTCTCCTCCATGTCCAAAATAATTAATTACCAAAGCTCCTTGTTCGAATGAATTTACAAATGCTTTATTTACTTCAGGATATCGATCTCCTCCTGCAGAAGATTCCTGTTGATAAGCATCTGAATGTATTTTAGTCACATTTACATTTGGTTTTTCTTGTGTTACCAAATCTGCAATGTCGTTTGTAGTTTGTTGAATGATTTTTTCCCATGATTCATTTACATCATCAGATACTAGCAACAAAGCTATTTCTCCAACTTCCATAAGAAGCCTGTTTATAGTATCTTTCTATTTTATCTACCAATTCCATCGCTCTTTGAGGTGAATCTGCAAGAATTCTGCCAACAGCAATATCCAGTCTATCACTATTGCTCATTGTTCCTTCGTTAGCATCCATCATACCAAAAAAATCATCAGACACAAAAGAATTTAGTAAATTTAAGCTACTATAAGCATGCCATGAAGGAACAAAATTGGTATTTCCTGATATTCTATCTTTATAATCAAAGGAAGCATCACCAAATAAACATACATACTTTAATCTATTTTCAGGTGTACTTGCATTTTCATATACATATCTTACCAAATTCTTAATAGCTGCCACATCTTGATTACCTGAGCTAAATTCATTATAAATTCTGTCCAGATCAACAACTTTTACGTTTAAATTATATTGATTCCTATTGATTTCCGCTAACCGTTCTGCCTGAGTCATAAATAACTGAGGAGTTACAATTATATAATCGACATCTTCAAATTGTCCTTGTGAGTTTTGAAAAATAGTTCCTTTAATATTTTGATTTGCTACACTTGAATTAGCATCTTTAAGTGGACTAAATAAATTAGAATTATCAAAAGCAATATAGGTTTTTAAAGTCCCTAATGATGAATTAAAACTTAATGAGCTCGCACTATCGGAATTTATTATCCCCGTAGGATTGTATTTATCTGTAATATCCCAAACCTCTGATATTTCAGAAGCATTACTAATATTGTACTGTCCAATTCCTGAGCTTTGAGTAACCTCATAATTTTTAAAAATAAGTTGATCTCCAGTATAAGTCAAACTTCTTAAAGCATCAATGGAAATATAATCTAAATAAGCCAAAGCACTTGGATTGCCATTATTATTGTACTCCAATGAAACATTAATGGTATTTCCAGAAACACTTATATCATTATTTACCCAATCTTCTGTTGCCAAGAGTATCACCATCTATTGGGCTAAAGATTAATGTTTCAACTGGCAGATCCATTAACATTTACCTGCATATTGGTCTGAGATTGAGCCACAGCCGCCGCATAAACCTTAAATTGAATTGGAGAAGAGGCAATAAGGTTAGGGAATTCAAATTGAAATGTTTTTAGAGGTTCTATATCAAATCGATCACCAAACCAACGTCTGCCAGCCTTTACAAGATTGTATTCATCTAATTCATGAAATTTATAATCATTAAACGTATCAATTACTAAATCCGGCGTCCCTTCAGGCTGCTGTAATGATGCAATTCGTCTTACCATTTCCTGGACTAATATTTAAAAAGTAATACGATTTATCTGTATAAATATTGATATTAGTATTACTTTCCTGGCTATATCCCTTGGATCCTTCAGCATAAAACAAAATATAATCTTCATCATTAAATACCCCATCGTCCTCTCCTACAAATTTTATTGCATTTTCTTGAAGGTCGAAAGGATATTCATTAGCATTACTATATGGTATCATTGAACCTCCATTACCATAAATTTTTATTGTTCTGGGATCTACATTATTTAGGTTTGCACCGAGACTTTATAAAAAACTTTTATTTAATTTAAAAACTCCAGTAGTATCTACATAAAACTTATACCATGATCCAGTATTTAAAACAGAATTTGAAATAGCGAGAGCAGAAGAAGAACGATTAGCACTATTTCCTGAAGAAAATTGATAATTCAATTTAAAGATGTTACTTTTTTATAATTACTCCCATCTTTTACTATAGGGCTTAATTCCAAATAAATAGAATTCTCATCTCTTGAAGTTGAATTTTTTAAACTAAATTTTATTTCGGAAGGTATAGTATTTATATTCAGGTCCTTTAAGTCAGATCTCGATATAGTTGTATATGTGACTTCACTAATAATGGCACTTTTTTCATTAACATATCTTGAAGATTCCCATTGGGTAATAAATTGTAACCCAATATCAGGATCAAAACTAAAATTTTCTTTATTAAAAGAAGGTAATTTTTTTACTGAAGTTGAAGTAGTTAAAACCTTAGCTTCTTCCCAGGTTATATTAAATTGTTTTTGTTGGGAAAAACATAAAGCTGATACAAATAAAACTATTAATAGTAATTTCTTTTTCATTGCATATTTAACGCCAATAAGTATTGGATATTATGGACTTAATAATATTAATTACAATAAATTCGTAGGGCTTAATAATAATTCATTTAATCTCTCGTTTTAAAAACACGATTATTGGTCAAAAATACTAAAAAATACCGTTTATCTGTTTGAAAAATAGGGTGAAATGCACATTTTTTTGCAAATCTTATGGAAAAAAAACTTGTAATATTAGCTTTAATTATTATATTGCGAGACCAAAATTTAAAATTAACTTACTTAAAAGGTATGGATATGAAAAAAATCTTAACACCAAAGGTTTTACTTATTGCACTGTTATCAGTGACAATGTTTAGTTGTAAAAACAACTCTAGTTCCTCAAAAAATAGTTCTAGAGCTACTGGATGGCAAATTAATTCCAAAGATGGTGGTTTTCAATACAACACAAAATTTAAAGAGCAAGAAACTGCTCCAGGATTAGTGTTTGTTGAAGGTGGTACTTTTACAATGGGTAAAGTACAAGATGATGTAATGCATGATTGGAATAATACTCCAAATCAACAACATGTTCAGTCATTTTATATGGATGAAACTGAAGTTACAAACTAAAATGTATCTGAATATTTAGATTGGATTAAAACAGTTTATCCTCCAGATGATGATAATTTTAAAAATATTTATAATGGTGCAGTACCAGATACTTTAGTTTGGAGAAATCGTTTAGGTTATAATGAAGTGATGACTGAAAACTATTTACGTCATCCTGGTTATGGAGAATATCCTGTTGTTGGTGTAAGTTGGATTCAAGCTGTTGAATTTGCAAATTGGAGAACAGACCGTGTTAATGAATTATATTTAGAAGAAGCTGGTTACTTAAAAAGAGATGCAAAAATATACTGATGTAACTGCAGATAGCTAATTTTAATACTGATACATATATTAATGCACCAACATCAAACTTATGGTGGTAATGAAGAAGTATTAAACTGGTGGAAACGTAGAAATGTGCAAACAGATGCTGATGGAAATCCAATTAATATTTATGCTAAAAGAGAATCTGGAATAATTTCTCCAAAATATAGACTACCAACTGAAGCAGAATGGGAATATGCTGCTTTAGGATTGAGTGAATTAAGAAGTTATAATATTTATAGAGGACGTAAAAAATATCCTTGGGATGGTCAATATACAAGATCTGGAAAAAGAAAAATTAGAGGTGATCAATTAGCTAACTTTAAACAAGGTAAAGGTGATTATGGTGGAATTGCTGGATGGTCTGACGATGGTGCAGATATTACTGCTCAAGTAAAATCTTTTGAACCTAATGATTATGGTTTATATGATATGGCTGGTAATGTTGCCGAATGGGTAGCAGATGTTTACAGACCAATTGTTGATGATGAATTTAACGATTTTAACTACTATAGAGGTAATGTATATACTAAAAATGCACTTGGATGAAGATGGAAAAGTAAAAGTTGTTACTGTTGATTCGATTGTATATGATACATTAAGTAATGGTAAAATTATTGCTAGAAATTTACCTGGTGAAATTCTAAAGGTACCTGTTGATGAAGATGAAACTTATTTAAGAACTAATTTTTCTACAAGTGATAATAGAAACTTTAGAGATGGTGATAAGCGATCTTCACGTTATTTCGAAAGTTTTAATGATGAGGATGAAGAGATCCAGCGGATACTAGAAAAATGTATAACTCACCTAAGCACACAATAGATTCTGATACTTTTGGAAATTTAGTCAGAGAATATGACAAATCAAATAAAAGAACATCTTTAATAAATGATGAAGTAAGAGTTTACAAAGGTGGTTCATGGAAAGATAGAGAGTATTGGTTAGATCCTGCACAACGTCAGATATTTCCCACAAGATATGGCAACAGACTATATTGGTTTTAGATGTGCAATGTCTAGAGTTGGTTCTAAATCAAAAAGTAAAAATAAAAAAGCAAGAAATTAGTTTAAAATATATTAAAAACTCAAAAGTCTTAACCATCGTTAAGGCTTTTTTATTACATTTATTTAATGAAAATAAAATCACTTTATAAACTTTTTCTAGGATAGTAATTCTGTTTGTACAGATACTAGAAAATCTGAAGAACAATGATATCTTCTTTGCGCTTAAAGGAGATAATTTTAATGGTAATAAATTTGCCAATGAAGCCATTAAAAAGGGTGCCAAATATGCTGTAATAGATGAAGCTGAATATAAAAGTGAAAGTACAATTCTGGTTGAAGATGTACTTAAAACTTTACAAGAATTAGCTACATATCATAGAAAATATTTAGATATACCAATAATTGCACTAACAGGAAGTAATGGTAAAACAACAACTAAAGAATTAATAAATGCAGTACTATCAAAAAATTTCAATACAACTGCAACCACTGGTAATTTAAATAATCATATTGGTGTACCATTAACTTTACTTATCTATGACCAAGGATACCGAAATTGGTATTGTAGAAATGGGTGCCAATCATTTAAAGGAAATTGAATTTTTATGTAATATTGCGAAACCAGATTTTGGTTTTATAACAAACTTTGGAAAAGCACATTTAGAAGGGTTTGGAGGTATAGAAGGTGTGATTAAAGGAAAATGTGAACTTTATGATTATTTGAAAGATAACAATAAAACTGCATTTATTAATTCGGATGATGCGGAACAACTTAAACAAATTGGATCATATCCTAACATCATTACTTTTGGTTCAGGAAATAATAATGATTGTATTGTAAAGTTTATTAAAACCGATCCATTTGTAATATTAAACTACAAAAACCAGACGATAAACAGTAAACTTATTGGCCAATATAATTTTGGAAATATTGCTGTAGCCATAGCCATTGGAGAATATTTTAAAATATCGGCAGACAAGATTAAAGAAGCAATTGAAAATTACAATCCACAAAACAACAGATCAGAAATTTTAAAAATTGGCAACATCGAAATTATTTTGGATGCCTACAATGCCAATCCAACGAGTATGTCTGCTGCTATTTCCAGTTATACTAATTTAGATAGACCTCACAAAACTGCATTTCTTGGAGATATGTTTGAACTAGGAGATGAAAGTAAACAAGAACATCAAAAAATTGTCGATCTGATTTCTGATTTGGAAATAGACCAAGTAGTTTTGATAGGTGAAAATTTTAGTAAAACGAAACTAGATTCTAAAAAAATAGATTCTTATAATACCTTTGAGGATTTTAAAAACAAATTCGATTTTTCGAAAACACTTAATTCAACTATTCTAATTAAAGGTTCAAGAGGTATGGCCTTGGAGCGAATCCTCGACTTACTTCAAGATATTTAAACAAAAAATCCAGCTCCTCTAGTTTTTTATGGGTCATACTGGATTAAATACTTTGATCCAGATTTATCCACTAAGGCAAATACAATACCCGTCAGCTTTGCTGAATTGGATTTTAGTTTATAAAATTATAATCCCAAGTGTTACATTTTTATAAACTAAAATCCCGATGCAATTATGCATCGGGATTATGCTTGATGTGGGTCATACTGGATTCGAACCAGTGACTTCTACCCTGTCAAGGTAACACTCTGAACCAACTGAGTTAATGACCCTATATTTAAAACCGAAAAAGTCCGCTAAAAGGCGAACTTTTGTGGGCGCAGAGGGATTCGAACCCCCGACCCCTTGGGTGTAAACCAAGTGCTCTGAACCAACTGAGCTATGCGCCCTATCAAATATTGGACTGCAAATATAAGTCAGTTTTTTTATCTACCAAATTAAATTAATCAAAATTCTAAAGTATTTCAGCCACCACAAAAGTGCTTCCTCCAACATAAATTAAGATCATCAGGATCTGCCTTTTTAAGCGCACTTTCCAATGCATCATTTAACGCTATTAAAAGATTTACCAAAATAGTTCTTACTGGCAAATTCGTTTTTCAATAAATTAACATCTAAACCTCTTGCAATATCTGGTTTACAAAAATAATATTTAGCATTTTTAGGAAATAATTCTATAATATTGTCCAGATTTTTATCATTAACAAATCCAAAAACAATATGTAATTTATTGTACTTCTCCTTTTTTAATTTGGTCCATTACTATAGGCTAATCCTTCTTTATTATGAGCTGTATCACAAATTACCTTGGGTTTATCTTGTAAAGTTTGCCATCGTCCTAATAAACCTGTGTTTTTAACAACATTTAATAATCCTTTTTTAATATCACTTGAAGAAATTTTAAAGCCTTTTTCTATTAAGAGTTTTAATCGTACTAACCGATGTTTTAATATTCTTATATTGATAACTTCCTTTAAGATCACTTTTATATGGTTTGTTAGATTCTTTATCTGCAAAACTAATTTCAGCATTATTTTGTTTGGCTATACCTTTAAAGATTGATTCTGTTTCTCTTTGAGTTTCACCAATAACAACTGGAATTTTTGGTTTTATTATTCCTGCTTTTTCTTTTGCTATTAATTCTAAAGTGTTTCCCAAGAATTGGGTATGATCTATTCCAATATTTGTAATAACTGAAACTTCTGGAGTAATAATATTTGTAGAATCTAATCGCCACCAAGACCAACTTCAATAATAGCTATATCTACTTTTTTTTTGGCAAAATAATCGAATGCCATACCAACAGTCATTTCAAAAAAAGATAAAGAATTGGCTTCAAAAAATGCTTTATTTCTTTTAATAAATCCAATTACAAATTGCTTACGTTATTTCTTTTCCATTTATTTTAATTCGTTCTCTAAAATCTTTTAAATGAGGTGAAGTATATAAGCCAACTTTATAACCTGCTTCCTGTAATACAGATGCTAACATATGGCTTGTAGAACCTTTTCCATTGGTTCCTGCCACATGAATGGATTTAAATTTTTGATGTGGATTATTTAAATGATCTGCAAGTTTTAAGGTATTACTTAAATCTTTTTTATAAGCAGATTTACCTTGATTTTGATACATTGGAAGTTGAGAAAACATCCAATTGATTGTATCCTGATACTTCATGAATTATTGACCTAATTTAAAGTTCACACTAACAAATCCAATTTGTCTAGCCGGAGCTTTAGAATCTGCTCGCCATTTATGTGATAAAGCAATTTTTTTCGCTGGTTCTATTAAGCAAGAAGCATTATTTGTTGTTCCTCTTACTCCAGGTTCTGCTTTAATAACATTACCGCTTCTATCTACTTCTATCCTAACAACCACTAAACCAGATTCATTACAATCTTGTTTATAAATCTTTCTTGTAGGAGCTCCTCTGCCTTTTAATCCATAACCTACTCCACCACTTCCTGTTCCAGGATCACCATAATAACTGTTAGCATAAGGATCTCCATCTGGTTGACCTTTATCTCCTGTCTGATTATCATTTCCTTCACTCCCAGAAGCTTCGCCATCAGAATTTCCAATACCTCCCATTAATTCATCCAGCTTCTTCTTTTTTTCTTCCTGTTCTTTTCTTTTCTTTTCTTCAGCCTCTCTTTTTTCTCTTTCTACTCTCTCAGCTTCAGCTTTTGCTCTCTTTTCAGCTTCTTTTTGTTTTCTTATTCTGATAGATTCCTCAGATTCCTGAGTAGCTACATCTTCTACCTTATCGACAATAGATTCTTCTGGTATTGATTCTTTTGGAGTTTCCTGAGTTGGTCTGTTTATTTCTTTTGGTTCAGATTTAATAGGTTTTTTTGGCTGTACATTTCCACTACCAAAATCTGTTGTACCAAAATTTACGGCAACACCATATTCTGTTGGTGGATCCAAATAAGGAGGACCCATCACAAAGAATAGTAAAACTAAGATTAGCATCAACAATGATGTAATTTTAGCTGAATTTCGTTCATGTTTTGTATTTAAATATTTCACCCAGTAACGAATTAATTAGGTTTAACTGCTAATATGACTTTAAATTTATTTCTATTAGCAATATCCATAACCTTAACAACATTTTGTACCGGAACAGAATTTTCTGCTCTTAATACAATTGTTGGTTGTTGTTGAGAAGACAATAACTGTACCAATTGATTTTCCAATACACTTTCACCAACTCTTTTTTGGTCGATATAATATGTTAAGTCTTTTTTGATACTAACCGAAACAGATTTCTTATTTTCTGTTTTACCACTTGCTTTCGGTAATAATATATCTATAGCACTCGTGGTAACCAAAGTAGAAGCTAACATAAAAAATATAAGTAACAGGAAAACAATATCCGTCATTGAAGACATATTGAATTCAGGTGTTACTTTATTTCTACCTCTAAATCTCATACTAAATAGGTTCGTTTAAATGATCTAAGAATTCTAATGAATTTGCTTCCATTTGATAAACAACCTTATCAGTTCTTACAACCAGATGGTTATATGTAACGTAAGCTATAATACCAACAATTAAACCTGCAACAGTAGTTGTCATGGCTGTATAAAGCCCACTTGCCAAAACATCCATTTGTATGGTTCCTCCAGCATTTGCAAGTTCAAATATTGCCAATATCATACCAATTACAGTCCCAAGAAACCCTATCATTGGAGCAGCACCAGAAATTGTTGCAAGAATACTTACATTTTTTTCTAAACCATAAATCTCTAATCGGCCTGCATTTTCTATAGCTGTATTTATATCTTCCAATGGTTTTCCAATTCTTGTAATCCCTTTACTAATTAATCTGGATACGGGTGAATTTACCTGAGAACATAAATTTTGAGCAGAATCTATTTTTCCATTACTTACATAATCCTTTATCTGATTCATAAAATTAGCATCTATTTTTGAGGCTTCTTTAATTGCAAATAAGCGTTCAAAATAAATATAACATGCCACCATCAATAGTACAAACAGGATAGCTATTATAACTTGCCCTGCTAATCCACCACTACTTATTAATTCTATAATAGACAAAGTTTTTTCAACTTGTTCTCCGTCCGTAAGTAATTCTGCTCCATCCTGAGCATTATCCTGTAATAAAATGTTTAACATAAATTAAATTTTGATATTGTAATAACGCTCTTTTTAAAAGTAACGTATATCTAAAACAAAGTTCTTGTAAAAAAGAATACTACTGCACCTCCTAAGAATCCCAATAGTGCTAACCATGCTATTTTTCTTAAATACCAGAAGAAATCTATTTTTTCCATTCCCATTGCTACAACACCTGCTGCAGACCCAATAATTAACATACTACCACCTGTTCCTGCAGAATAAGCAATAAAATGCCACAGTTCATTATCTATACCCTCAGAGAACATTCCCAAACTTGCTGCAACCAAAGGCACATTATCAATAACTGCAGAAGCAACACCTAACAAAATTATCACAAGATCTGATACTGTACTAGTGGCCATTTCTGTACCGAGCAATGGCATATTTTCCTTTAAAGAAGTTGCAAATCCAAATAAAATCCCTAATGATTCCAGTGCAGCAACTGCCATTAAAATTCCCAAAAAGAATAAAATACTTGGCATTTCAATTTTGGATAATGAGCGATGTACAGGACTATGATGTGCATGAGCATCACTTTCGTCAGTTGGATATTCTGTAAGGCTAAATTGAGTCGAACTATAAATTTCGGCAAAAATTGCTACTATACCTAAGGCAAGCATCATACCAACATATGGTGGTAAATGTGTTATGGTTTTAAAAATTGGTACAGACACTATTGCGCCTAAACCTAAATAAAGCATCGTAGAACTAAATCTACTTTTTGGTTTTTCAACCTCATTAAGATCTGTGTCTAATTCCCCCTTAAATGCAGGTAGAAAAGAGGCTATAGTTGAAGGGATAAGCATACAAACAAGTGAAGGAAGTAATAAATATCCTATCAAATGCCCTGTAGTTACTTTTTTACCTATCCAAAGCATGGTAGTTGTCACATCTCCAATGGGTGACCAGGCACCACCAGCATTTGCCGCAATAACAATTAATCCTGCATACCAAAGCCTTACATTTTTATCCTTAACGATTTTCTGCAAAATCGATATAAGAACAATAGTTGCTGTAAGATTATCTATAATAGCAGATAATATAAATGCTAAAAACGAAAATATCCATAATATTTTAACCTTACTTTTTGTTTTTACATACCCCTTAATTGTTGCAAAACCATCAAAATAATCAATAATCTCCACTATAGTCATTGCCCCTAAAAGAAATACCAAGATCTCAGCTGTCTTTCCCAAATGGTGCAGCAAGGTTTCTTCCATCAAATGCATTTTCTCATCATGACTAAGAAAATTGAAGGACTCCAAAAGGGTATGATTAGATGAATCAAACCATTGTGAAAACGATTCTATTCCCAATGCAATTAAAGCCCAACTTATGGCCATCATGACCAA
This sequence comes from uncultured Flavobacteriaceae bacterium, assembly GCA_963768245.1. Classification (GTDB taxonomy): domain Bacteria; phylum Bacteroidota; class Bacteroidia; order Flavobacteriales; family Flavobacteriaceae; genus Site-B1. The sequence continues at coordinate 4,256 of CAVYHG010000025.1, read as the reverse complement.
AGCCGGAATTAGCTTATCAATTTTTAAAGTATGCTCAAGAGTAATGGCTAAATAGCCTAACACAAATACGCAAATAATGATGGTTTCCATATGTTAAATGAGTTGGTTTAGTGCAATTTCAAATGCAGTTTTACTTATGTGAGTTTTAGAAGAATTTTTATTATATACATCCTGAATAGCCTCTTTTATAACGTTAGATGTGTCCTCAAAAATGGCATCATCGGTCATCTGTACTTTTCGTTCCATAAAATAAGCAAAAACTCTGGCCATTCCACAATTTGAAATGAAATCTGGTATAACACTTACACGTTCATCTGTATGCTCCATTATTGGTCCAAAAAATATTTCCTTATCGGCGAATGGTACGTTTGCACCACAAGATATAACTTTTAATCCAGAATTTATTAATTGATCTATCTGCTCCTGAGTAATTAATCTTGATGAAGCGCATGGAGCAAAAATTTCCGCTTTCAATGACCAGATTCTGTTATTCATTTCATCAAAAGGTATCATATTCTTAACTCTCAATGCATTTCCATCTTTATCTAAAAAGAATTTTGTGATCTCATCAAGAGAAAACCCGTCTTCATTAATAACTCCTCCAACTCTATCAATAATTCCAACCACTTTTGCACCCATTTGGGATAAATAAAATGCAGCTGAAGAGCCAACATTTCCAAAGCCTTGAACAATAGCTTTTTTACCTTCAATATCCCCGCCATAGACACTGTAATAATGTCTAACAGCTTCGGCAACACCATATCCTGTTATCATGTCGGCAACTGTGTATTTTCGAGTTACATCGGGAGAATATCCAGGATTTTCAATTACTTTGATAACCCCTTGCCGAAGTTGACCAATTCTATTTATTTTATCTGCTTCTGTTGGTTTAAAATGTCCATTAAATACGCCTTCTTGAGGATGCCAAACTCCTGACTCTTCTGTTATTGGAATCACTTCATTTATTTCATCAACATTCAAATCGCCTCCAGTCCCATAATAGCTCTTTAACAATGGAGAAACAGCTCCATACCATCTTTCCAATACGCCCTTTTTTCTTGGATCCTTAGGATTAAAATTTATACCAGATTTAGCGCCTCCAATTGGCGGGCCTGAAACCGTAAACTTAACTTCCATGGTTTTAGCCAAAGACACTACTTCATTCATATCTAAACCCTCACGCATCCTGGTGCCTCCACCTGCCGCTCCACCTCGAAGAGAATTGATAACTGTCCAGCCTTCAGCGTCTGTTTTTGGATCTTTCCAATTGAACACAATTTCAGGTTCTTTGTTTTCGAATTTGTGAAGTAAATCTTTCATGGAGTTTTTGTAGTTAATTTGATAACAAAGATAAAAAACTAACCAACCATTATATTAAATTTCCAACTATTTTATGGGCAAAATATTACACCTGTACTATGGTCATTTTTTGCTCCTGTTACACTGCTTAAACAATTAATTTTTCCCCTTAATTTTAGCACACCTAACAATCCAAAAATCAGGGCCTCTTTGTAATTAATTATTTGTTCTGAAGGAATAATTATCTTACTATCTGCCATGCTCTCTAAGCGATTAATTAAAAATGTATTATACGCTCCTCCACCAGTAATTAATACCGTAGAATTTGTCATGTTCATTTTTTTAGAAATTTGCATCGCGACATGCTCGACAAATGTCCTTAATACATCTTTTGGTTTAAGACAATATCCATCAATTAATGGAAATACTTCTGTCTCAACCCATTCATATCCCAGCGATTTAGGGTATGAAAAGTTATAGAATTCTAATTTATTTAATTCATTAAGCAATTCCCTATTGATGGTACCTTCCGATCCCATTTTTCCCATATCATCAAAATTGAATCCCAATTTTCTGGCGTAATGATTTAAAACTATGTTAACCGGACAAATATCGTACGCAATTCGATAGCCATCTTTAACCATGGATATATTAGCAAATCCACCAAGATTCAAGCAATAATCATATTCTCCAAATAATAATTGATCTCCAATTGGAACTAAAGGTGCACCTTGGCCACCAAGTTTAAGATCCTGAACTCTAAAATCACACACAACCTTCAGGTTAAGCTCTTTGGACAACAATTCTCTATTCCCAATTTGATATGTAAAACCCTTATCAGGTTGATGCAAAGCTGTGTGTCCATGAGAACAAATAGCATCGATTGTCTCAATCTTATACTTTTTTACAAATGAATCTATAACTTTGACTAACAGTTTTGCGTATCTGGCATCAATTTCTTTGAGTTCTCCCATTGAACATGAAACTAAGTTTTGAAGAATTTCTAACCATCCAATATCGTATTCTACGGTTTCGGTTTTTTCTATATTAAAAGTGCAAGATTGATTAAAATTAAAAGTTATATAAGCCAAGTCAATTCCATCTAATGAGGTACCAGACATCACTCCTATAACTTTGTATTCATTTTTTATCATATTCTGTAAAAATAGCAATCATTATTGAAAAAATGTTATTTAAAACTTATCTTTGAGTAGTATTATTGTCAAATTAATATTTAACTAAATTTATGAATTTCAACCTTACTGAAGAGCATATCATGATACGTGATGCGGCTCGAGATTTTGCACAAACCGAATTACTTCCGGGCGTAATTGAAAGGGATAATAGACAATCTTTTCCAGATGAAATAGTAAAAAAAATGTCAGATTTAGGATTTATGGGAATAATGGTTGATCCTAAATATGGCGGCAGTGGAATGGATACTATTTCATATGTATTGATTATGGAAGAGTTATCGAAAATTGATGCTTCCGCTTCTGTGATAGTGTCTGTAAACAATTCCTTGGTCTGCTATGGTCTTGAAAAATATGGCAGTGATGAACAAAAGGAAAAATATTTAACTAAGTTGGCCTCAGGTGAATTTATAGGCGCTTTTTGTTTAAGTGAACCAGAGGCTGGAAGTGATGCAACATCGCAAAAAACAACGGCCATTGATAAAGGAGACCATTACATTATAAATGGCACCAAAAATTGGATCACTAACGGTGGGCGATCGGATATTTATTTAGTCATTGCACAAACTGATAGAGAAAAAGGTCATAAAGGTATTAATGCATTTATTATTGAAAAGGGCATGCCTGGTTTTGAAATCGGGCCTAAAGAAGATAAATTAGGAATTCGAGGTAGCGATACTCATACGTTACAGTTTAATGATGTAAAAGTTCCAAAGGAAAATCGGATAGGAGAAGATGGGTTTGGATTTAAGTTCGCAATGAAAACGTTGTCTGGAGGACGTATTGGTATTGCCGCTCAAGCTTTAGGGATTGCTTCAGGGGCCTATGAACTTGCTCTAAAATATTCAAAAGAGAGAAAAGCATTTGGCACTGAAATCTGTAACCACCAAGCCATTGCTTTTAAATTAGCCGATATGTATACAGAAATCGAAGCTGCTCGTCATTTGGTTATGAAAGCTGCTTGGGACAAGGACCAAGGAAATAACTATGATTTCTCAAGTGCTGTGGCTAAACTTTACGCATCTAAAGTTGCTATGGAACAAACCGTTGAAGCGGTCCAAATTCATGGTGGCAATGGTTTTGTTAAAGAGTATCATGTAGAACGGATGATGCGAGATGCAAAGATTACTCAGATATATGAAGGTACTTCTGAAATTCAGAAAATTGTAATCTCGAGAAGTATTTTGAGGGATTAAAATTCATTGTTTTGATCTCGACTCCTATTTTGATACATTAAATAAGTTCTAAAACGAACTGAAGTCTGGCTTATTAAGTCAGACTTTTTTTATTGAATTTTAACCATAAAAAAAACACTTACCATAAAAATGATAAGTGTTTTCAAAAAAAGGCGGCGACCTACTCTTCCACAATAGTAGTACCATCGGCGCGAATGGGCTTAACTTCTCTGTTCGGAATGGTAAGAGGTGAGCCCCATTGCTATAACCACCTTAAAATTTAAGTTAAAAGTTTTGAGTTCATAAAGTCGTAAAGTTTTCTACACTTTTTACTTTCATACTTTCTACTTTTCAACTGTCACGCTTTGCGTGACTAATATCTTGACATATTAAAAAAACATACATAAATTTTAGTTTGTACTCTAAAAAAAACAGCCGTACAATAAGCCTATGGGTTATTAGTACTACTCGGCTATGACATTACTGCCTTTACACCTGTAGCCTATCAACGTGGTAATCTCCCACGACCCTTTAAAGAAATCTCATCTTGTGGTGGGTTTCGCGCTTATATGCTTTCAGCGCTTATCCC
>CAVYHG010000024.1:0-79151 GCA_963768245.1 uncultured Flavobacteriaceae bacterium | reverse complement strand
AACAACAATTATATAAAGCTATTAAAAAGAGTAGAGCAAATAGAAACAAACAACAATCAATAATTCAGGTATTATGAACTATTCAAAGAATAATCACGAACACCAAAACACAAATAGACATTTTGTGAGTAAAGCAATAAAAAATTTAATTTCAATAGTTATACTGGTATTCACAATTAGTGCAACAGCCCAGCAAGGCATTAACTATAAAGCTTTAGTAAAAGATGATGCCGGTATCGTGATAGCTAACGACAATATAGGAGTACAATTTCAAATTTTACAAGGTGCTGGGTATGACCAATGTCTATCAGGAAACACATACAGCAACTACAGATGCCAATGGCATTGTAATTATAAACATTGGTGAGGGCACTACAAGTGATGTCTTTGCAAATATTGATTGGGGAAGTGACGACCATTATTTAAATGTTCAAATAGATACTGATGGTGGTGGTCTAACAGATATGGGCACCACACAGTTTATGGCAGTGCCCTATGCATTAAATGCCCTAAATGCAGAAAATGCAGAAAATGCTCAAAATGCAGTATCTGCTCAAAATGCAGTAACTGCTGATAATGCTGCGACAAAAATAGATGAGTTAAGTGATGGCAAATCTGATGCTGACGGTTCACAGGATGGTTCTTCAATTTTTCTAGGAATAGATGCAGGACTTAACGACGATGGTACAGATAATAAAAATGTAGGTGTAGGCTTTGAAGCACTTATCCTCGAATACTACAGGAAGCGATAATACTGCAAATGGTTATCAAGCACTTTATAGTAATATCGATGGAATCCAGAACACTGCAAATGGTTATCAAGCACTTTATTCCAATACAACAGGAAATTTTAATACAGCAAATGGCTATCAAGCACTTTATAGTAATACTACAGGAGATATAATACCGCAAATGGTTATCGAGCACTTTTTAGTAATATCGATGGAATCCAGAACACTGCAAATGGTTATCAAGCACTTTATTCTAATACAACGGGAGATTTTAATACAGCAATTGGTTATAAAGCACTTTACAATAATACTAGTGGAAATTATAATACAGCCTTTGGGCATCAGGCTTTAAATTCTCTAACCTTGGGTAATAATAATATAGGTATTGGTAGAAATGCACAAGTGCCTTCAAGTACAGGGTCTAACCAAATACGCTTAGGTAATACTTCTATTTCCTATGCAGGTGTACAAGTAGCCTGGACAGTAACCTCAGATAAACGCTGGAAAGAAAACATACGTGAGTTACCTTATGGTTTGGAGGTTGTAAAACAACTAAACCCTGTAGATTATGTGCGTAAAAACAATGATGCAAAAACACAGAGAAATGGGCTTTATTGCTCAGGATGTTGAAGCCTTATTAACTAAAATTGGCTATACTGACCAGGGGTTTTTACACAAAGATGATAAAGGCTATATGAGTTTACGCTATAATGATTTTATTGCACTACTTACCAAAGCCATACAAGAGCAACAGGAAATAATTGAAGGACAAAACAATAAGATAAATACATTAACCACAGAGCTTTCTGCATTAAAGATCTTTTAAACAGTCGTGTAGAACAATTGGAAGCTTTATTAAATACCACACAACAATGAAACAAATAGTAATAATTACAGCAGTTTGCCTCTCTTTAGTCGCTTCAAGGGCAAAGCATAGAAAAATTCAGTATAGACTCTGGAGGTGCAAGTGCAACAGCAGGAACATACAAGTGCTCTATACCATAGGCGAAGTTGCTGTGCAAGAACCAGTGCAGGTAATATTATACTTTCTGAAGGATTTATAAACCCACTGCTAATTATAAAAATAGATCCAAAAATATTCTTACAGGGACCTTATAATGCAGTAGTGCCATGCTTGACGGACTGCGAAGCTCTAGTCTCCTTCCCACAACAAGTCCTTATATTGATGTAAAAACATGCACTGCAACCGTATTTAATGTAACAGGCACCAATGCTATTATAGATTGGGTTTGGGTAGAGATTCGAGATAGTAGCGATGGCACAACCGTTATTACATCTACCTCTGCTCTATTACAAGCCAATGGCAATGTAGTAGATGTTGATGGTGTTTCGGCTTTAACTGTAAATATTCCTGCAGGTAACTACTATGTAGTATTAGCCCATCGTAATCATCTGGGAATCCGATCTGCAAACACCATAAGTTTAACAGGAGGAACCCAAAGTATCGATCTAACCGGAGATACTGCATTAATAGATGGAGGTGCTAATGCAGTTGCCGATTTGGGCGATGGCAATTTTGCTTTGTTTGTAGGCGATTTTGATGCAAATGGTCAAGTCCAAAATACCGATCTGAATGGCATACTGCCACTATTAGGAATATCATCCTACTCCTTTGCCGATCTGGATATGAATGGTCAGGTTCAAAATACAGATATAAATGTTTTATTACCAAATCTTGGACTGGGAAGTCAGGCAGGAAGACTTGAAAGTAATAATGAGTCATAAATATAATTATAGCACCAAGAAGATAACTAATAAATAAAACAACAAAGACATGAAAACAAAAATTACTCTTTTAATACTAATGATAATAAGTCTGAGTTTAAATGCTCAGAACATAGAATTCACTTTTGCTAATGCACAAACCACCAATGATGGTAGCAATGACTTCTATGAGGTTGATGTCATGATAGCCACAGTAGATGGACAGGCAGATTTTAAACTCGGTAAAGGACAGGTCTATATTAATTATAATACTGCAGCTTTTGGAAGTAATATAAATGCTGGTGGTGGACTGGAAATTACATCATCCCGAAGGATATATTTTAGGACTAACAAGTGGGTTTCCTTATTATTCAGATTTTGTGAAAAATGATAATTCGCCTGCAAGATTTTCATTTTCGTATCAGCAAGGAATAAGTTCCGGATTCCATGCTCGATAATGTAACATCTACTCCAACGAAACTATTTCATATCAAAATGCAATTTACAGATGCAGGAGAGCTACCTATGGTCGCTTTTGAGGATAATGAAACGCAACCTCCCGGAGTATCTAATTGTCGCGATCAGTTTTAAACAGCTTGTGGTCCATCTACAGGAGGCCTCGCTTTTCCTGATTGTACAGGTTCTCCCGGAATCGTATTTAATGATGCCTTGTTTGATAGCGGTGGCGCTACCTTATCAACAGAAATATCTGAATTGTTAAATGTACTATCGGTATATCCAAACCCAACCCAAGATTTACTTTATGTAGATGTAAATATAAAAAGCGACTACAGAGTTATAGATATGTTTGGAAAAATAGTGAATACGGAAATTTAAATCAAGGTAAAAATGAATTACAGCTCAGAAACTATGAAGCAGGAATTTATTTCTTGCGAATTACAAATGATTCTGGATTTGTTACTAAAAAAATAGTGATAGAATAATCTAAAATATTAAATACGCTATTGATAGCCTTGAGTTCATACCATAATTAAAAATAGAACTAAGGTGGAACCGGAATCTATACGTTGGTATATAGATTGTGGCGACGAAGATTTTTTATTTGAGGGAATAGTTTGGTACATATCTCATTACGCAACAAAGATGTAAAACATGAATTTAGAATACGCAATGGAGGCCATACCTGTACCTATTGGAGAGAATCTCTGCCTAAAGTTCTAAAGTTTGTGTCTGATAGATTTCATCAGTATTAATAATTTTCAAGGAATATTAAATAAAGAAAAGAAATGCTTAAAAATTTATTTGTCATAATATTATTTGTCACCTTAACAAATCAAAGCTATTCCCAATCTTTAAATAATCTTAAAGAGATCAACGAAGTCTGACTCCAAATTTTACCAAGCCTTCGAGACCTTGGATTATACTTTAATGGCAGACATACATTTTAAAGAATTGGTGCGCATCTCTGGAGGAAAACGAATCAGTGATTACGATACTTACATTGATCGTTATAAATTACAATTCTCAAAATCCAGGGAGAATGGTATAACCAATAACATTTCACTTCGATTCTTCGAAAGGATAAATAATGATTTTGTTCCCAGTGAAAGAGGGATCTACAGACTTATCAGAAATAAAAACAAAACGGATGAGCAAACTTTTTTTGGTCAGTTCCACGTTATTTTTAAAAAGGAAAATGGCGAATGGAAAATTTTAATGGACTACGATTCAACTGAGTCGAACACTATTGGTGAGGATGATTTTGGTAGAGCACATGGAATAAACGAATTTGAAAAATTCATTACAGAATAATCCTTTAAGCAACTCCTTATGTTCATCTCATCAAATAAAAACGCATTGCCTAAACAATTCGCTTTTGTGTCCTGGAATTTAATTTTACTAACCCAATTAAATAATTGTGGACTGTCCTAAATGTATATTTTTAAAGTTAAAGTTGGAGTCATTTGGATTATTAATAAAATCTTCAATAAAATCACCAACTTTACTTGTAGTTATATTATCAAATTTTGTGTTTAAATCTGGAGTGGTAATATACAGTTTCAAGGATTTGTCAACTGCTTTTCTAATTAAATCGGCTTCATCGGTCAATTCAAAATGATCCAATAACATAGCTGCAGATAAGATAGATGCAATAGGATTTGCAATACCTTTTCCTGTAGCTTGTGGAAACGAACCATGAATAGGCTCGAACATAGCATATTTATCTCCTACAGAAGCAGATGCTAATAAACCAATAGAACCTCCAATAACACTTGCTTCATCACTGATAATATCACCAAACATATTCTCTGTTAAGATAACATCAAATTGTTTTGGGTTTAGTATCATTTGCATAGCAGCATTATCTACAAACAAAAAATCCAATTCTACATCTGGGTATTCTGTTGCAAGTTCTGTAACTACTTTTCGCCAGAGTCTGGAACTTTCCAGAACATTAGCTTTATCAACTAAAGTGACTTTATTTTTTCTTTTTTGTGCAGCTTTAAAGGCTAAATGAGCAATTCGTTCAATTTCTTCACGAGAATACTCGCAAAGGTCAGATGCCTTATTACCGTCTTCACTTAATTTCTTTTCACCAAAATAAATACCACCAGTCAATTCACGATAAGATGCTAATATCTGTACCTTTAATATTTTCTTTTTTTAATGGTGATTTGCTCAATAAAGTGTCGTAAGCCTTTACAGGTCTTATATTTGCATATAAACCTAGTTCTTTACGTAAACGTAATAAGCCTTGTTCTGGACGTACTTTAGCAGAAGGATCATTATCGTATTTAGGATGACCAATAGCACCAAATAAAATGGCATCACTTTTCTTACATAAATTCAAGAGTTTCTTCTGGTAAAGGATTTCCGGTCTTATCAATTGCAATAGCACCAACTTTTGCATTTTTAAAAATAAACTGAGTGATTAAATTCAATTGCAATAGCCTTTAAGACTTTTACAGCTTGGTCAGTAACTTCTGGACCAATACCATCACCAGATAATACAGCAATATTTAGTTTCATTAGGCTGACTTTAATTTCATTGTAAACTCTTACTGGTTTCTACAATTTGATGAATATCATTATCATCTATCTCCTTCTTTTTATCTGCAAAGGATAAGAAGTTTGTATAGACTTCATCTAATTGCAATTTGGTTAACTCGTAACCAACTTTTTTGGCTCTGTATGCAAGCGCAGCTCTACCACTTCTTGCTGTAAGAACAATAGCAGAATCTGTTACTCCAACATCTTTAGGATCAATAATCTCGTAAGTTGCTCTATTTTTGATAACACCATCCTGATGAATTCCGGAACTATGTGCAAAAGCATTTGCTCCAACAATTGCTTTATTTGGTTGCGTATAAATTCCCATACTATCTGATACCAATTGGCTAATTCCATATAACATTTCTGTTTGAATATTGGTCTCAAGATTCAAATAAGGATGTTGCTTTAGTATCATGACTACCTCTTCTAAAGCTGTATTTCCAGCACGTTCACCAATTCCGTTAATGGTACATTCAATTTGTCTCGCACCATTAATAACACCTTCAATAGAGTTGGCAGTTGCTAATCCTAAGATCGTTATGGCAATGACAAGATAAAATAGCTTTATCAATACCTTTAACATTTTCCATTAAATATTTCATTTTGGCTCCATACTCATGAGGTAAGCAATAGCCTGTTGTATCTGGAATATTCAATACTGTTGCACCTGCTTTAATGACTGCTTCACAAACTCTTGCAAGGTATTCGTTATCAGTTCTTCCAGCATCTTCGGCATAAAATTCAACATCTTCTACAAAGGATTTTGCATAAGTCACAGCTGCTGCTGCTCGTTCTATTATTTCTTCACGATTAGAGTTAAATTTATGAATGATATGTGAATCTGAAGTTCCAATTCCAGTATGTATCCTTGGTTTTTTAGCGTATTTTAAGGCTTCCGCGGCTACTTTAATATCATTTTCAACAGATCGTGTCAATCCACAAACAGTGGCATTTTTTACTAATTTTGATATTTCTTCAACCGATTTAAAATCACCAGGACTGGAAACAGGAAAACCTGCTTCAAGAACATCTACACCCAAATTATCGAGTTGTTCTGCAATTATTAACTTTTGATCTGTATTTAGTTTACAACCAGGAACTTGTTCACCATCTCGCAGCGTTGTATCAAATATTTCTACTTTATTCGTCGACATTTATTCAAATATATTTTCGTATTGTCTAACGAATTTATATTTTGGATTAGTAATTCATTATTACATTGTGAGCACATTACGATGTTCAAACTAATAAATAGCACTTTAAACAACTTGTAATCAGTAATATACACTTATAATCCATTGATGACTAAAGCCCAAAAAGATAATTTATTTTTGCTTGTCAAATCTCTGACTAAATCGGAAAAACGACAATTTAAGCTTTATGTAGGTCGTTTGGGTGTAAATACCGATTCTAAGTTTTTAAATTTATTTAATCTTCTTGATAAAATGTCGGTTTATAATGAAGCGACCATTTTGAAGTCTGGAATTGTAAAAAAACAACAACTGGCTAATGTTAAAGGCTCATTTGTACAAGCAGATTCTTATAAGTTTAAAACTGAATCCGTCACATCAAAATATTACGATTCACAGATTAGAGAACAATTGGATTTTGCATCAATTTTATACCATAAAGGGTTATATAAACAAAGTCTTAAAATTTTAGATAAAGCAAAAGACTTTAGCTATTCAGAATGAAGAGAAAAATTTTGCTTATGAAATAGTAGAACTTGAAAAAATTATTGAATCTCAATACATTACAAGAAGTATTAGTGGGAGAGCAGATGAGTTGACCATTCAAGCTAAAGAACTAAGTGAAGCAGAATGTATTGACTAGTAAACTTATCTAATTTATCATTACAATTATATGGAGTTTTTCTAAAAACAGGATACGTAAAAAATGAAGCAGAAAGTAAAGAGATTACAGACTATTTTAATGCACAGACTGCCTAAATTTAATATTAAAGACTTAGGATTTAGAGAAAAACTATGGTTGTACAAAGCATATTTATGGTATAGTTTCTTAATGCAGGATTTTTTGAATTGTTATAAATATTCTCTGAAATGGGTAGATTTGTTTTATCAGAATCCAGACATGATTAATTAAATCCAGTATTTTTTCTAAAAGGAAATCAATTATTTATTAGAATCGCTTTATTTTTATTAAAAACAAGGAAAAATTTAAAGAATACCTTAATAAATTGGAATGATGGTTAGAACAGATTCATTTCCGAAAGATGAAAATGTAGAAGGCTCTTATCCTTTTTATATATTAATTACGAATAAATTTAATTTACACTTTATTGAAGGTAGTTTTGAAGAAGGATTACCTTTAATTGAAGAAGTTTTGAAACGGAATTAAAAAATATTCAGATCAGAATTGATGAGCATCATATCATGATCTTTTATTATAAAATTTGCCAGTTTACATTTTGGTGCTGGGAAAATAAAAAATGTATTGAATATTTAGATAAAATAATTTCTAACAAATCGCTTGTCCATGCGAGAAGATCTATTGTGTTTCTCAAGAGTTTTGAATCTTGTTGCACATTACGAAGCAGGATTAGATTATAATTTAGATCACTTTGTTAAAAGCACCTATAAGTTCTTGATTAAAATGAAGATCTACACGAAGTGCAAAAAGAAATGATCAAATTTTTAAAAAGTCTTGGAGATATTTATCCTCAGGATCTTAAAAAGGAATTTATCAAATTACATGATATTTTAATTGAGTTTGAAGATAATCCTTATGAAAAAAGAGCTTTTTTATATTTAGATATTATTTCATGGTTAGAAAGTAAAATTGAAAATAAACCTGTTGGTCAAATTATAAAAGATAAATATTTAGCAAAATATGCTTCATAATTCTATGATAATCATAATAATCTAAATTTTTTAAAATTAAAAGTAAAAATATTTGGTTTTAAAAATTATTTAAATGATATATTTGCGCTCACAAAGTTCAAAAACTTATTGAAATGTTATCAAGAAAGGTGGAGGGATTAGACCCTGTGAAACCTTAGCAACCCTTTAAATTTATTAAAGAAGGTGCTAAATTCTACTTAATTATCGATTCATTTATCGAATATTGGATAGATAACTAAAAGAAATTGCTTTCTGTAATTTCTATAAATTTCTTTATAACATTTTTCTATTAAGTACGTCAACAATTGATGCATTTGACTTTTGGTTTAATTATTTATTAACTCAAAAAATTAGAAAAATGAGTACACAAAAATTCGCAACCAAAGCGTTACACGCAGGACACGATGTTCAAGAAAACGGCAGGAACCAGAGCAGTTCCTATTTATCAATCAACAGCGTATGTTTTTAATGATTCCGATCATGCAGCAAATTTATTTTCCTTAGCAGAAACTGGATTTATTTACACCCGAATAAACAATCCAACAAATGACATTTTAGAGCAACGTTTAGCTGCTCTTGAAGGTGGAATTGCAGCTGTAGTAACTGCTTCAGGAACATCAGCCATTGCAACAAGTCTGTTAACACTTGTTAAAAGCAGGAGATCATATTGTTGCTTCAAATAGTTTGTATGGTGGAACTTATAATTTGTTAAATGTAACCTTACCAAGATATGGTATTACAACAACTTTTGTAGACCCATCAAATCCTGAAAATTTTAAGGATGCAGTTCAAGAGAATACAAGAGCATTTTTTATTGAATCTCTAGGAAATCCAAAATTAGATGTTTTAGATATTGAAGCTATTTCCAAACAAGCTAAAGCATTTAAAGTGCCTTTAATTGTTGATAATACAGTCGCTACTCCATATTTATTGAATCCAATAGAATATGGTGCTAATATTGTAATTCATTCATTAACTAAATATATTAATGGAAATGGAACAGCTCTTGGAGGTGTAATTATTGATGCAGGAACTTTTGATTGGTCAAACGGAAAATTTCCTGAATTTACAGAACCTTCTGCCGGATATCATGGTTTAGTATATAGTGAAGCATTAGAAGCTGCAGCATTTATAGCCAAAGTAAGAATTGAAGGATTAAGAGATTATGGAGGAGCTTTAAGTCCGTTTAATGCATTTCAAATTATTCAAGGTTTTGAAACTTTGGAATTACGAATTAAAAAGCATAGTGAAAATGCTTTGGAATTAGCAAAATGGCTTCAAAAACAAGAAGAAGTTGTTTGGGTAAATTATCCGGGATTAGAAACAAGTGCTTATAAAAATTTAGCTGATAAATATTTACCGAAAGGACAAAGTGGAATTGTAACATTTGGAGTTAAAGGAGGTTATGAATCTGCAAAAAAAATAGCAGATACAACCAAGTTATTTTCATTATTAGCCAATATTGGAGATACAAAATCATTAATTATTCATCCGGCAAGTACAACACATCAACAATTAAGTGATGAAGCTCAAGAATCAACAGGAGTTACCAAAGATCTAATAAGATTATCTGTTGGTATAGAAAATATAGATGATTTAAAATCTGATTTAAAAGAAGCATTTCAAGTTGTAAAATCAACAATATTAGTTTAAATGAAAGAATTACAATTCATAAATATTCCTGATTACAGAACCAAGAATGGTAAGTCAACCCATATCAGGTTGTCTTACCAGGTTTTTGGTAGAGAATTGAATGAAGCTCCAGTTGTTTTGGTGAATCATGCGTTAACAGGAAATTCTAATGTATCAGGAGAAAATGGATGGTGGACTAGCTTAATTGGAGAAGATAAAGTGATTGATACCAATTACTATTCGGTTTTATCATTTAATATTCCCGGGAATGGATTTGATGGAACGAGTGCTAGTTTAATTGAAAATTATAAAGAATTTACGGCAAAGGATATAGCCAATTTTTTTGTCTTAGGCTTAGAAACATTAAAAGTAGATAATCTATTTGCAGTTATTGGCGGTTCAGTTGGTGGAGGTTTAGCATGGGAAATGGCAGTATTAAGACCAAACTTAATCGAACATTTGATTCCTGTTGCTTCCGATTGGAAATCAACTGATTGGATTTTAGCCAATTGCTGTATTCAGGATAATATTTTAAATAATTCTGTTAGAGGTTTGGAAGATGCAAGAATGCATGCTATGACCTTATACAGAACTCCGGAATCTTTGTCTCAAAAATTTAATAGAACTAAAAAAGAGGAAGATATTTTTAATGTAGAGAGCTGGTTGAATTATCACGGTAATGCTTTGAATGAAAGATTTCAGTTATCGGCTTATAAATTGATGAATCAAATATTAAAAACAATTGATATCACAGAAGGAGGTAAGGAATTCCTCGATGTCGTTTCGAAAATAAAATCAAATATTCATATAATTACTATCAATTCTGACCTGTTTTTTAAAGCAGATGAAAATTGGAAGACTTATGTAGATATTAAATCGGTAAAAGACAATGTAACTATAGGTGAAATTAAATCAATCCATGGTCACGATGCTTTTTTAATAGAATATAATCAATTGAATAATCTTTTGAAACCGATATTTCAAAGTGAAAAGGTTAATGAGTTAACCTATAAAAAAGCTATTTAGATTGCATGAGTTCTAAAAAATTTGAAACGGAAGCGATAAGAACACAGATTGAACGTTCTCAGTTTTTAGAACATTCTAATCCACTGTATTTGACATCTAGTTTTGTGTTTGAGGATGCTGAGGATATGAGAGCCTCTTTTGCGGATGAAAAAGAGCGCAATATTTACAGTCGGTTTTCTAATCCAAATACGTCTGAATTTGTAGAAAAAATTTGTAAGATGGAGGGAGCAGAAAGTGGATATGCTTTTGCAACTGGAATGTCAGCTGTATTCTCAACATTTGCAGCCTTATTGAATGCCGGAGATCATATTGTGTCATCAAGATCGGTATTTGGATCAACGCATAGCCTTTTTACTAAGTTCTTCCCAAAATGGAATATTTCAACAAGCTATTTTAAAGTTGATGAGATTGATAGAATTGAAAGTTTAATTCAACCAAATACTAGAATATTATATGCTGAAAGTCCTACTAATCCGGCAGTAGATATTCTGGATCTCGAGATTCTAGGGGAAATTGCCAAAAAGCATAACCTAATTTTTGTAGTCGATAATTGTTTTGCAACACCTTATCTTCAAAACCCAATAAAGTTTGGAGCAGATTTGGTGATTCATTCAGCTACAAAGTTGATTGACGGGCAAGGAAGAGTTCTTGGAGGAGTTACAGTTGGAAAGACTGATTTAATTCATGAAATATATTTATTCTCCAGAAATACTGGACCTGCATTATCACCTTTTAATGCCTGGGTTTTGTCAAAAAGTTTGGAAACACTTGCTGTTCGAGTGGATAAGCATTGTGAAAATGCACTCAAAGTTGCTCAATATTTAGAAAAGCATGATAAAATTAATGTTGTCAAGTACCCTTTTTTGAAATCTCATCCGCAGTATAAAGTTGCTAAAAAACAAATGAAACTTGGTGGCAATATTGTTGCTTTCGAAATTAAAGGAGGGGTTGAAAAAGGGAGAGAGTTTCTAGATAATATAAAACTCTGTTCTCTATCTGCTAATTTAGGGGATACCAGAACCATAGTAACGCATCCTGCGTCAACAACTCATAGTAAATTAACGGTTGAAGATAGGCTGGAAACAGGAATAACAGATGGTTTAGTTAGAGTATCAGTTGGTTTAGAAAATGTCGAAGACATCATTAACGATTTAGATCAAGCACTAAACTGAACTGAAAAAAAAGTATCTTTGTTAGATGCTTTCTAAAAGAACAAAATACGGAATAAAAGCCATGGTATACTTAGCCAGAAAGGAACATCAAGATCCTGTAAACATTGCAGAAATATCTCAAAAAGAGAACATATCAAGAAAGTTTTTAGAAAGCATTCTTCTCACACTCAAAAAAAATGGAATTTTAGGTTCAAAAAAAGGAAAACTTGGAGGCTATTATTTACTTAAACAACCATCTGAAATTAAAATGTCTTCCATATTAAGAATTTTGGAAGGACCCATTGCAATGGTACCATGTGTAAGTTTAAACTTTTATGAAAAATGTGAAGACTGTCCAGATGAAGATATTTGCACTGTAAATGCGTTAATGAAGGAAGTTAGAGATAGTACATTAGGTATACTCAATAATAATACTTTAGCTGATTTAATGTAGATTTTTTACGAATTTATCATTGTTAATACAAATGGCATTATATATATTTGCACTTAATTCTACTAATCCGATAGGAATTAAGTAAATTATGATTTTAGATTTATTTTTAAATAGAGAATTAAAAGCCAAAAAAAGAAAGGCTAACGAAGAGAGAATAACAAGAAGCATAGCAAAAACAATTAGTTGGAGACTGGTTGGAACATTAGATACAATAATTATTTCCTGGATAATAACAGGTGAAATTACCATGGCCCTTTCAATAGGTTCTATAGAATTAGTATCTAAAATGCTTCTGTATTTTTTTCATGAACGTGCCTGGAACAAAATTAAATGGGGAAAATAATGCAGATAGATATTGATAAAATAAATGGTGATTTAAAGGACAGATCACCTCAGGAAATTGTTCAATGGGCAATAGATTTTGCTAAAAATCCTTTAGTTACTACCAATTTCAGACCATATGAAGTAGCAATTCTGCATGCAACAACTTCTGTAAAAAAGGATATCAAAGTTATATGGTGTGATACGGGATACAATACTCCAAATACGTATAAACATGCTGAAGAGTTAATCGGAATCTTAGATTTGAATATCAAATTATATGTACCCAGACAGACATCTGCCCACAGAGATGTTGTCTTAGGAATTCCGGATATCAACGATTCGAAACATAAATTGTTTACCGAACAGGTGAAGTTAGAACCTTTTAATCGAGCAATGAATGAACATAAACCTGATCTATGGTTTACTAATTTGCGAAAAGGTCAAACAGCTTTTAGAGATAGCATAGATATTGTATCTCTAGATAAAAAAGGAAGAATTAAAGTAAGTCCATTTTACAATTGGTCAGACTCTGAACTTGATTCTTATTTAAGAACTTACACATTACCAAACGAGTTTAAATATTTTGATCCTACTAAAGTTCTTGGAAATAGAGAATGTGGATTACATGCATAGACATTATGAAAGAAAACACAATACATATTAATCCGTTAGAGAATGAAGCAATTTACATCATGCGTGAAGTAGCTGCTCAATTTGAAAGACCTGTATTATTATTTTCTGGAGGAAAAGATTCAATAACCTTGGTGAGATTAGCTCAAAAAGCATTTTATCCTGCAAAGATTCCGTTTCCATTAATGCACATTGACACAGGACATAACTTCCCGGAAACTATAAAATTTAGAGACAAACTAGTAAAGAAACTTGGTTTAGAATTAATAGTAAGGCATGTTCAAGATTCTATTGATCAAGGAAAGGTTAGAGAAGAATCTGGTAGATATGCAAGTAGAAATATGCTGCAAACCACAACACTTCTAGACGCTATTGAAGAGTTTAAATTCGATGCCTGTATTGGAGGTGCCAGACGTGATGAAGAAAAGGCAAGAGCAAAAGAACGGATATTTTCTGTTCGTGATGACTTTGGTCAATGGGATGAAAAAAACCAAAGGCCAGAATTATTTGATATGTTGAATGGCGAGATAGAATTGGGACAAAACGTAAGAGTATTTCCAATTTCTAACTGGACAGAATTAGATGTATGGTCTTATATAGAAAAAGAACAAATAGAAATTCCGTCGATATATTTTGCGCATAAAAGAAAAATATTTTTGAGAGATGGCTTGATATGGTCGGCCCACGACGACTTTGTTTACAGAGAAGATAACGAAGAAATAATTGAGGAAACAGTTAGGTTTAGAACCGTTGGTGATATGAGTTGTACCGCGGCAGTTTTATCCGACGCAACAGATATTTCAACTGTTGTACACGAAATAAGAAATTCAGATCTATCTGAAAGAGGAGCACGCATCGATGATAAACGATCTGAAGCAGCTATGGAAAAGCGTAAACAACAAGGATATTTCTAAATAATTTAAATTAAAGAATTAAACTCAAATTAGAGTGATTATACCATTATGGAAGTATTAAAAATTGCAACGGCAGGAAGTGTAGACGATGGGAAAAGTACATTAATTGGCAGGCTTCTTTACGATACAGAATCATTAACTGTAGATAAGTTAGAAGCAATAAAAAGAACCAGCGAACAAAAAGGTTATGATTACTTAGATTTTTCATTGGCTACAGATGGATTAGTGGCTGAACGTGAACAGGGAATTACCATAGATGTGGCTCATATTTATTTTTCGACACCAACCAGAAGTTACATTATCGCAGATACTCCTGGTCATGTTGAATATACCAGAAATATGGTAACTGGAGCTTCTACATCTCAAGCAGCAATAATTCTGATTGATGCCAGAAAAGGAGTGATCGAACAAACTTATCGTCATTTTTTTATTACTAATTTATTGCAAGTAAAGGATGTGATTGTAGCTATTAACAAAATGGATCTGGTAGATTTTTCTCAGAAAATATATGATGAAATTAAAACAGATTTTAAGAAGTTGTTGAGTATATCCGATTATAAAGATCAAAATGTAACATTTATTCCAGTCAGTGCTTTAAAAGGAGATAACGTAGTTCAGTTATCAAGAAAAATGTTTTGGTATAAAGGACAAACATTATTAGAACATTTAGAATTACTCGATGTTGAAGATATTTATAACATTGGGACACCCAGATTTCCGGTTCAACATGTTATCAGACCCAAAACAATTGAATTTCATGATTTTAGAGGATATGCAGGCAAAGTTTATGGAGGAGATCTGAGTGTTGGAGATGAGGTCGTTGTTTTACCTTCTCAAACCAAATCGAAAATAAAAGAAATTCACTTTTATGATAGGGCTTACAAGACTGCTTCAAGACGCTCGTCGGTAACAGTCACGCTGGAAGATGATATTAATATAAGCAGAGGTGATATGTTGGTAAAATCTGGAGAGCTACCTAAAATTGAAAAACAACTGGAAGCTGTTGTATGTTGGATGGATTCTCAGAAATTAAATTCAGGCTCTAAATATATCCTACAACATGGTGTTAACAAAGTTCTGGCAAAAGTTATTGGGGTTAATCATAAGATAAGTCCTGATTATTCAGGAATTGATACTGAAATAGATGACTTGAAAATGAATGATATTGCCTCTGTGGATTTCCAATTGAATAAGCCAATCTACTTTGATGCGTTTAAAGAACATAGAACCAATGGATCTTTTATTTTAATCGATACTATGTCTAACAATACTGTAGGAGTAGGATTCATTCAATAATATCACAAAATTTATTTGTTTTTAAACTTGCTATATTGTTTATTTGTGGCCAGTTCAAACATGTATTGATTGTTATCATGAAAGGCAGAGGGATTAGACCCGGTGAAGCCTTAGCAACCCTTTTACCGATAGTTATCGAGATAAAGTAGGTGCTAAATTCTACCGTTCGTGCTGAACTTGTTTCAGCACCTTTTTTAAATTAACGGGCAGATAACCAGAAGTAAATTAGCTTTACTTTCCTGATGACATATTAATACAATTAAGAGAATATGTCAAATATTAAAAACACTATAGAAAAGCGAATCTTAGTTCTGGATGGGGCAATGGGCACTATGCTGCAGCAATATAATTTCTCAGAATCCGATTATCGAGGAGATCGATTCAAGGATTATCCAACTTCTTTAAAAGGAAATAATGATTTGTTATCCCTTACGCAGCCTGAAGCAATAGCTGAGATACATAAAAAATATTTAGAAGCTGGAGCAGATATCATCGAAACAAACACCTTTTCAGGGACATCCATCGCCATGGCAGATTATAATATGGAGGATCTTGTTTATGAACTAAATTTCGAATCGGCTAAAATAGCCAAAAAGGTAGCCGAAGAATTTACAAAACAAAATCCAGATAAACCTAGATATGTGGCTGGCAGTATGGGTCCTACCAATAAAACAGCAAGTTTGTCACCAGACGTTAATAAACCGGAATACAGAGCCATTACATTTGAAGAATTAAGAAAATCGTATAAAGAACAAGTAGAAGCTTTAATTGATGGCGGGGTAGATGTGCTTTTAGTTGAAACCATTTTTGATACATTAAATGCCAAAGCAGCATTGTTTGCCATAGAAGAGGTTAAAGAAGAACGAAACATTGATATTCCTATAATGGTATCAGGAACCATTACCGATGCATCTGGCAGGACCTTATCCGGACAAACTGTAGAGGCTTTTTTAGCCTCTATTTCTCATATTCCATTACTAAGTGTTGGATTTAATTGCGCCTTAGGTGCAGAGCAATTAAAACCATATTTACAACGATTATCCCGTAAAACACAGTTTTATACTTCTGCACACCCAAATGCAGGTTTACCAAATGCCTTTGGAGAATATGACCAATCTCCCGAAGAGATGAAGAACTTAATTGAAGACTATCTTAAAGATGGAATCATAAATGTAATTGGTGGTTGTTGCGGAACAAATCCAGATCATATCAAAGCAATAGCTGATGTTGCCCTAAAATATCAACCTAGACAAATTGAAGTAGAAGTTTAATGAAAGATGGAGACTGTAAATACTTAACCTTATCCGGATTAGAACCGTTGGTTGTTACCCCGGAAAGCAATTTTATAAATGTCGGAGAGCGAACAAATGTTACGGGTTCCAGAAAATTCCTTAGATTAATTAAAGAAGAAAAATACGATGAAGCTTTAGATGTCGCAAGACATCAAGTGGAAGGAGGAGCACAAATTTTAGATGTGAATATGGACGAAGGAATGTTGGATGGCGTTTACGCTATGACAACTTTCTTAAATCTAATTGCATCAGAACCGGATATTGCACGAATACCTGTAATGATCGATAGTTCTAAATGGGAGATCATAGAAGCTGGATTGAGAGTTTCGCAGGGTAAAAGTGTTGTTAATTCAATTAGCTTAAAAGAAGGGGAGAAGGAATTTATTCGTCAGGCTAAATTGGTAAAACGATATGGAGCTGCAGTAATTGTCATGGCTTTTGATGAGAAAGGACAGGCAGATACTTACCAAAGACGAATTGATATTTGTAAACGATGTTATGACATTCTTGTAAACCAGGTAAATTTTCCTCCACAGGATATTATCTTCGATCCAAATATTTTTCCAGTTGCCACAGGTATGGAAGAACATAGGAGAAATGCTGTGGACTTCTTTAAAGCGACTAAATGGATCAGAGAGAATTTACCATGTGCAAATGTTTCGGGAGGTGTGAGTAATGTTTCTTTTTCTTTCAGAGGAAATGATTCAGTTCGTGAAGCGATGCATTCTTCATTTTTATATCATGCCATTAAGCATGGAATGAACATGGGAATAGTCAATCCAGCTATGTTAGAAGTATATGACGAAATCCCCAAAGACTTGCTTGAGCGAGTAGAGGACGTTTTATTGGATAGAAGAGATGATGCCACGGAACGCTTGTTAGATTTTGCTGAATCTGTAAAAGGCAACAAAAAAGAAGAAGATATTGCGATTCAAGAATGGAGAAATGATATACTTCAAGACAGAATTACTCATGCTTTAGTAAAAGGAATAGATGCTTTTATTATTGAAGACGTTGAAGAAGCAAGACAATCTGTACCAAGACCAATTGAAGTGATTGAAGGCCATTTAATGATAGGAATGAACGTAGTTGGTGATCTGTTTGGAAGCGGAAAAATGTTCTTACCGCAAGTAGTTAAATCTGCACGTGTCATGAAAAAAGCTGTTGCTTATTTGCAACCATTCATTGAAGCAGAAAAAGACGGCAAGCAAGAGTTTGCGGGCAAAATATTGATGGCGACAGTAAAAGGAGATGTTCATGATATTGGAAAGAATATTGTTAGTGTGGTTTTAGGTTGTAACAATTACGAAATTATCGATCTGGGTGTTATGGTGCCACCCGAAAAAATATTAGAGATTGCCAGAAAAGAGGATGTCGATGTAATAGGATTAAGTGGATTGATAACACCATCTTTAGATGAAATGGTATTCCTGTCTAAAGAAATGAACAAGCAAAACTTCCAGATTCCTTTGATGGTTGGTGGAGCCACCACATCAAAAGCACATTCTGCTGTTAAAATTGCACCGAATTATAACAATACCGTTGTACATGTAAACGATGCATCAAGAGCCGTTACCGTAGTTGGTAATTTGCTTCAAAAAGATAATCATATTTATAAAGAACAAATAAGACAGGAATACAATAAATTCAGAGAAAAGTTTTTAAATCGATCTAGAAAGAAAGAATATATTTCCATTGAAGAAGCCAGAAGAAATGAATTCAAAATAGAATGGAATAAAACTGAAATTATAAAACCTAAGAAACTTGGTATACAAATCATTGAAGATTTTGACATCACTAAACTTGAAGAATTTATAGATTGGTCACCATTTTTCCGAAGTTGGGATCTTCATGGAAGATATCCTGATATATTAACGGATGAAGTAGTTGGAAATCAAGCTTCAGAGCTATTTAAGGATGCAAAGGAACTATTAAAACGAATATATAATGAAAAGCTTCTAAAGGCAAAAGCCATATTTGGATTGTTTCCTGCTAATTCAGTAAATAATGATGATATTGAAGTTTATTCAGAAAATGGTAAGGTTCAACAAACCTTCATAACCCTTCGGCAACAGCTAAAAAAACGTGAAGGTGCTTCAAATTATGCTTTAGCCGATTTTATCGCACCAAAAGATTCTGGAAAGCAAGATTATATAGGAGCTTTTTGTGTATCAACTGGGTTTGGAACTCAAGAATTAGCAAAACAATTTGAAGATGCTCACGACGATTATAACTCTATCATGATAAAAGCATTAGCAGATCGTTTAGCAGAAGCTTTTGCAGAATATTTACACAAGGAAGTGCGAACCAAACATTGGGGATATGCCAAAAATGAAGACTTGAGTAACGAAGAACTGATTAAAGAGAGTTATAAAGGTATTCGTCCGGCTCCGGGATATCCTGCATGTCCAGACCATTTAGAAAAACAAACTATTTGGGATTTACTTAAGGTTGAAGAATCAATAGGAGTGAAATTGACAGAAAGTCTTGCTATGTGGCCAGCAGCCAGTGTAAGTGGATATTATTTTGGAAATCCTGAAGCCAAATATTTTGGATTAGGAAAGATTACAGAAGATCAATTAAAGGATTATGCCAAACGAAGAGGAATATCAACTTGAAGAAGCCCAAAAATGGTTAAATCCTAATTTAGCACATTAAAGAAAAATGAAAGTTACAGATCATATAAAAAAAGCAAAGGGAAAGACCTTATTTTCTTTCGAGATCATTCCACCAAAAAAGGGAAAGAATATACAGGAACTCTATAATAACATAGATCCATTAATGGAATTTAAACCTCCTTTTATTGATGTGACCACGTCTCGTGAAGAATTTATATATATTGAAAAGGAAGGGCTTTTAGATAGAAAGATTACCAGAATGCGTCCGGGAACAGTTGGAATTTGCGCAGCCATTAAACATAAGTACGATGTAGATACAGTTCCACATGTGTTGTGTGGTGGTTTTACAAAAGAAGAAACGGAATATTTGTTGGTAGATTGTCACTATTTAGGGATTAATAATGTAATGGCTTTACGAGGTGACGCCATGAAGGAGCAAAAATATTTTGAGGCGTGTAAAGGAGGTCATGATTATGCAAAAGATTTGGTTGGTCAAATAAAGAATTTGAATGAAGGTAAATATCTGCATGATGTCATGGAAGTAGATGATAAAGCTGATTTTTGTATTGGTGTTGCTGGCTATCCTGAAAAACATATTGAAGCACCTTCACTTCAATCAGATCTAAAAAGGCTAAAAGAAAAGGTAGATGCAGGAGCAGATTATGTCGTTACTCAAATGTTTTTTGACAATAAAAAATATTTTGAATTTGTTGAATTGGCGAGACAAGCTGGTATTAATGTTCCAATCATTCCAGGAATAAAACCTATTGCTGTAAAACGTCATTTACAATTACTTCCACAAGTCTTTAAAATTGACTTACCTCAAGATTTAATTCATGCTGTTGAAGCATGCAAAGACAACAAGCAAATAAGACAAGTTGGCGTGGAATGGGCTCTTGCTCAATCAAAAGAACTACAAGATGCAGGTGTTCCTGTTCTTCATTTTTATTCTATGGGTAAAAGCGATAATATTAAAGCTATTGCATCTAAACTGTTTTAGTAAAATTATTCTTTTACTTTTGCTTCACAACTTTCTTTAATGAAGTATTTATTAACCTACATTTTAATTCTTTTATGGATTATTTTGGCTTTAGTCAGGAAACTCAAAAATCATCTTATATTGATGTTAATTACTTTAAAGGTAATATTGCGTTACATAATGATGATATTCTTCATTTAATTACAGGTCATCCTGAAGGTGTTATTATTGAGTTGGAATAAAAAGACTTTTGGAGAAAATGAGTGGGAACAACGTTATGGTTATCCAGATTATGGAGTGTCTTTTGCCTATCAGAATTTAAAAAATGATGTGTTAGGAAATAACTATTCGCTTTATGCACATTATAATTTCTATTTTTTTAAACGAAACTTAATGTTTCGAATTGGACAAGGATTAGCTTTTACAACCAATCCTTATGATAAGTTTAAAAATCATAAGAATATTGCTTTTGGATCTAAATTTATGAGTAGTACATATGCCATGTTAAACTACAAAAAAGAACGCATTTTTGATAAATTTGGTTTGCAAGCTGGTTTATCATTAATACATTACTCTAATGCAAATGTGAAAGCTCCTAATACAAGTATTAATTCTATTAACTATTAATTTTGGAGTTACTTATAATCTTAGATGATGAAGAACCAGAATTTATAAGTGATTTAACTGATGAAAAATTTACTCAGCCAATAAAATATAATTTGGTTTTTAGAAGTGGAATTAATGAAAGTGATGTAGTTGGTAGTGGTCAGTTTCCTTTTTATATATTTTCCGGTTATGCAGATAAACGTATCAATCATAAAAGTGCATTTCAATTTGGTGCAGACCTATTCTTTTCAAACTTTTTAAAGGAATTGATCTATTATAATTCAGTGGCTTTTCCTGAAAATAATGTAAAAGGAGATGAAGATTATAAGCGTGTTGGTGTTTTTGCTGGGCATGAATTATTTATAAATAGATTATCTCTTGTTAACTCAATTAGGATATTATATTTATTATCCTTATGATTTTGAAGGAAGAACCTATTTCAGGATTGGATTAAAGAGATATTTTGGAGAGAAATGGTTTGGAGCCTTAACATTAAAATCTCATGGAGCTAAAGCAGAAGCTGTAGAACTTGGAATTGGAATTAGATTGTAAAATGAAAAAAATAGTTTACATATTAACTGTAATTGTATTACTTGCCTGCGATAGTGAGAGTGCTTCAGATTGTTTTCAAATCAGAAGGATCAATTATTCAACAAGAATTTACTGTTACTACATTCAATAAAATTTTGGTAAATAGAGATATTGAATTAATAATTAAAGAAGGACCAGATCATGAAGTAATTGTTGAAACAGGAGAAAATTTGATGAATGATGTAGAGGTACTTGTAGTAAGTAATGAATTGCAATTATAAGATAATAATACCTGTAATTATGTAAGAGATTATGGAATTACCAAAGTTTATGTGACTGCTCCAAATATATTATCCATTAGAAGTTCTACCCAGTATGATGTATCATCTGATGGAATTCTAAATTTTCCAAATATTTCCTTGGTTTCTGAAGATTTTAATGCTCCAGGGAGTTTTACAGTTGGTGATTTTAGAATGCAAATAAACTCATCAAGTTTAGGTATAGTTTCTAATAATATTTCCTCATTTTACATTTCAGGACAAGTTGATTCTCTGTTTATTGGGTTTTATTCTGGTGCTGGACGTTTTCAAGGAGAAGATTTAGTTGCTCAAAATATAGATGTATATCACAGAGGAAGCAATGATATGATTGTAAATCCACAAATATCCTTGACTGGAGAACTTAGAGGAACAGGAGATTTAATTTCTCTGAATAGTCCGCCAACTGTTGAAGTCGATCAATTATATACAGGGCAGCTAATATTTGAAAATTAATCGATTGTCAATTCCCTGAATAAATTTTCTAAACTTTGATTTTTCTTATTTAGTTGTAGAATTTTAAGCTCATTATCATGGGCGAAATCAAAAACAACAGAACGCATATCTTCAGATGTTGAAAATGTAAGTTCATAAACAAAATCATGAGTATTTATAACCTTTTTCACTTTGGGAAATTTCTTTAAAAAAGCCTCTTCAACTCGATAGTCAAACTCAACTACAATAATCTGTTCATTATCATCTTTTAGTTCACTCAATTTCTTGTCGGCAACAATTTCTCCTTTGTTAATGATAATAACTCTATCACAAATCGCTTCAACTTCCTGCATGATATGTGTAGATAAAAACACAGTTTTTTCCTTACCTACATTTTTGATCAATTCCCTTATGTCTGCTAATTGATTTGGATCTAATCCAGTTGTTGGTTCATCAAGAATTAAGACATCAGGATCATGTAATAATGCATTTGCTAATCCAACACGTTGTCTGATAACCCTTGGAAAGTTGCCCAATTTTTTTGTGAGATTCTGGAGTTAAACCTGTTAGTGTGATTACTTCAGCTATTCTAGTATTATCAACTTTATAGACACCTGCATTAAATGCTAGATATTCTTTTACATACATGTCTAAATATAAAGGATTGTGTCTCAGGTAAGTATCCTATACTTTTTTGTACGGAATTAGAATCAGTATCAACATTAAAGTTATTTACCTTGGCTATTCCATTTGTTGCTTTTAAAAAAGTAGTTAATATTTTCATCATCGTAGATTTACCAGCACCATTAGGTCCTAAAAAACCTACTATTTCACCTTTTTCTATATTAAATGAAATGTTATTTAAAGCTTTTTGAGTTCCATATACTTTTGTAAGATGTTCTACTTTTATAGACATGTTAATTATTTAGTTCAAAAATAAACATTATATAATTTAAATAGAGATTTAAGTATTTATCTTTAAAACTTCATATAAAAACGTAAAAAACACGGTTTTACTATTTTTATTTGTAAAATAATTATTTACATTAGCGCCATCAAAAATTAAATGACAGCAATAAATTTTACATATTATAACTGGTTTTATTTCTTTTTTAGCAAAAGGAACGAGACGATGTATGTTTAATTTATACAAGATAAATTAATTTGAAGTCTCGATGAAAATTCGGGACTTTTTTATTTTTATGATAAGATCAGTAGCCATACAAGGAATTTTAGGGTCGTATCATCATATTGTTTCTCAGCAATATTTTGATAGTGATATCACTATTAAAGAATGCCTAACATTTGATAAGGTTGTAGATAGTTTAGTTACCAAAGAATGTGATGCTGCAATTATGGCAATTGAAAATTCCATTGCAGGCTCGATCATACCAAATTATGCGTTAATAGATAATAATCATTTACATATTGTTGGTGAACATTATCTGGATATTCAACACAATTTAATGGCCTTGAACGGGCAAAGTATAGAAGATATCAAAGAAGTATGTTCACATCCTATGGCCTTGCTTCAATGTAAAGAATTTCTGAAAAAATATCCTCATATAAAATTGGTCGAAGATAAAGATACAGCAGATGTTGCAAGACGCATTCAGGAACATAAGTTGAAAAATATTGCTGCAATTGCAAGTGACTCCGCAGCAGAATTGTTTAATTTGACTGTTTTGGCGAAAAGTATTCAAACAATAAAACATAATGAAACCAGGTTTGTAATTGTAAAGAGAAACAATTCTGAAATTCCAGAAGATCAAATTAATAAAGCGTCACTTAAGTTTGAATTGGATCATAAAAGAGGAAGTTTAGCAGCTATGCTTAATGTTATGAGTGACTGTCATTTAAATCTTACCAAAATTCAATCATTACCAAAAATCGAAACACCTTGGAAGTATGCTTTTTTTGTTGATGTTACTTTTGAAAAATATGAAGATTACAATAAGGCAAAATCCATTATGAAAATTATGGCACAAGATTTTAAAATTCTTGGTGAATATATAAATCATAAGCTATGATTGATCCTGCAGACAGATTAAATATCGTTGAAGAATACTACTTCTCAAGAAAACTTAAGGAGATTAGTGAGTTAGAAGCAAGCGGAGAATCTATAATTAATATGGGAATAGGAAGTCCAGATCTACAGCCACCTTCTCAAGTTGTGGATGTATTAAAAAATAGTTTACAAGATGAAAAGGCCCATCAGTATCAAAGTTATAGAGGTTTACCGGAATTGCGAAAAGCGATGACAAACTTTTACAAAGAACAATTTTATGTCAGGTTGAATTCGGAAACAGAAGTTTTACCACTAATGGGAAGTAAAGAAGGAATCATGCATATCTCTATGGCTTTTTTAAATCCAGGTGATGAAGTATTAATACCAAATCCTGGTTATCCAACATATGCATCCGTAACAAATTTGGTGGGAGCAAAACCAGTATTTTATGACTTGAAAGAAGAGAATAAATGGCTTCCAGATCTGAACCTTTTAGAAAAACAGGATCTCTCTAAAGTTAAACTAATGTGGATCAGTTATCCACATATGCCAACAGGAGCAAAAGCAACAAAAAAGGTATTTGAAGACATTGTTGAATTTGCCAAGAAACATAAAATATTGATCGTTAATGATAACCCATATAGTTTTATTTTGAATGGTTATCCTTTAAGCTTCTTAAATATTAAAGGAGCTAAAGACATTGGATTAGAACTTAATTCAATTAGCAAATCCTTTAATATGGCAGGATGGAGAGTTGGTATGGTCGTGGGCAAGAAAAGATATATAGATAATATATTAAAGGTAAAAAGCAATATGGATTCTGGTATGTTTTATGGATTACAAAAAGGTGCTATAAAAGCGTTACAATCCGGTACTATTTGGTTTTCAAGTTTAACGAGTATTTACAGGCAAAGAAGAGAATTGGTTTGGGAACTCGCAGAAATATTGAATTGTACCTATGACAAACACGCCGCAGGATTATTTGTTTGGGCAAGATTGCCGGAAGAATCTGCTAATTCAGTGGAATACGTAGATTTAATATTAAAAAACAAAGGAGTTTTTATAACACCTGGAAGTATTTTTGGCAGCCAGGGAGAAGGCTACATTAGATTTTCTTTATGTGTAGATGAAGAATTAATTCAAGAAGCAATAAACAGATTTTAATGGAGAAGGTATACATTATAGGTATTGGACTAATTGGAGGAAGTATGGCTTTGGATATTAAAAAATTATATCCAAAGTGCACTGTATATGGATTGATATTAATGAGAAACATTTAGATCAAGCACTTGATTTAAAGGTAATTGATAAAAAAGGTGAATTAAAAGATATTAGTAAAGCAGATTTGGTTGTATTATCAATTCCTGTTGATGCATCTGTTGCAATTGTTGAAGAAGTATTAGATAATATTTCTGATGATTGCTTTAGTTATTGAAGTAGGGTCAACAAAACAGATTTTTTGCAGAACAATTGCAGATCATCCAAAGCGAAGAAATTTTTTAGCAACTCATCCAATTGCAGGAACAGAACATTCAGGACCAAAAGCAGCAATTCACGGTTTGTTTAAAAACAAGACAAACATTATTTGTGAAGTAGAAAAAACAGCATTTAAGTTACAAGAGAAGGCTTTAAAGTTATTTAGCGAATTGGGTATGCGGATTCGATATATGAATCCAGAAGCTCACGATAAACATATAGCCTATGTATCGCATTTATCTCATATAAGTTCATTTATGTTAGGAAAAACAGTTATTGAAAAAGAGAAGAATGAACGTGATATTTTTGATATGGCAGGTAGTGGATTTGAATCTACAGTTAGGTTAGC
Organism: uncultured Flavobacteriaceae bacterium; assembly: GCA_963768245.1. GTDB lineage: Bacteria > Bacteroidota > Bacteroidia > Flavobacteriales > Flavobacteriaceae > Site-B1. Next base: position 52,781 of record CAVYHG010000024.1, on the reverse strand, counting down.
GAAAAGTTCACCAGAAATGTGGACACCAATTTTTAGACAAAATAAAGAGAATGTAATTGAAACATTAGATGAATATATTGCCAATCTTGAATCAGTTTAAATCCTTAATGGAAAATGATGATTTTGAGGCAATTTATAAAGAAATGAAAGATACAAATCATATAAAACAAATATTAAAAGGAATAGAATAAAAATAGTTATGGAGAATAAGAAAGAACTAAGAACCTGGTTAGATGATCTTAAATTAGAGCATCCACTTGTAATTGCGGGACCATGTAGTGCAGAGACAGAAGACCAAGTTTTAAAAATAGCACATGAACTAAAAGATACAGATGTAAGTTATTTTAGAGCTGGCATTTGGAAACCAAGAACACGACCAGGTAATTTTGAAGGTGTTGGAGCTTTAGGATTAAAATGGCTGCAAAAAGTTAAAGAAGAAACAGGTTTGAAAACAGCTACAGAAGTTGCTAATAGAGCCCATGTAGAATTAGCTTTAGAGCATGATATAGATTTATTATGGATTGGAGCAAGATCAACAGTTAGTCCATTTATAGTTCAGGAAATAGCAGATGCATTAAAAGGAACAGATAAAATTGTATTGGTAAAAAATCCTGTAAATCCAGATCTTTCTTTGTGGTTAGGAGCTATTGAACGATTAGCAACTGCTGATATTAATAAATTGGGAGTTATTCATAGAGGGTTTTCAACTTACGAAAAATCCAAATACAGAAATAATCCTGAATGGCAATTGCCAATTGAATTACAAAATCGATTTCCAGATTTACCATTAATTACTGGATCCATCACATATTGCTGGTAATAGAGATATGATTTTTGATATATCTCAAACAGCTTTAGACTTAAATTTTGATGGATTAATGATTGAAACTCATCACAATCCGGAAAAAGCTTGGAGTGATGCTGCACAACAAGTAACACCTCAAAGTTTAATCCGAATTATGAAAGATTTAAAGATTAGAAAGGAAACGACTCCAGAAGCAGAATATACAAATGCTATAAATAATTTAAGAGCCCAAATTGATGTTGTTGATAATCAAATAATTGAATTGTTAGGAAAACGAATGAAAGTTTCTGATGGAATTGGGAAACTTAAAAAAGTCAAACAATGTTGCTGTTTTACAAACTAAACGTTGGAATGAAATTTTAGGAAAAATGGTTTTAGAAGGAAAAGAAAAAGGCTTAAGCGAAGAATTTATTTTAAAAATGTTTAAAGCTATTCATCAAGAATCGATTAATCATCAGGAAAAGATATTTAAGGAAAATGGCAGATAAAAAAAAGGCTCGCATTGCGAGCCTTTTTTTATGATTATAATGAGTTATTTAGTTCTCTTAAAAATATATCTGGTTATAAAAATACCCTGTCCATCTCCTTTACCACCTTCACTTTCCACTCCACTGGTTACAAATGCAAGTTCCCATCCTTCAGCTATCATTGTGTTAATTTTAGATGTAACGAGAGCATCATTGGCTGCGATGTTTTGGAATCTAATACCTCCTATATTATAAAAATTTAAAAGTTTTGTTTCCTCAAAGTCTTTAACGCGTATTTCACTTCTATCAGACTTATTTCTCGCATCCTTCCCTTTCTCACCAGATCGTACAGAAGTAAATTCCTTATAATCCTTATTTTCATTGAACGAAACAAGTCTTGATCTTCCTGCTCCCATTGGAACAATTGATTCAATACTGGTTACAATTTTGTATTCCACTTGAGCATTAATTTCATTAAAAGACAAAATAGTTAATGCGGTAATAAATAAAAGTTTTTTCATAATACTAATTAGGTTTTTTAAATTAAGAAACTAAGATACACATTTTCTTTATTGAAAAGTTGTTAATTTGTAATACAGAATTTATATAGTTAATGACTGGAATCGTTTATAAATCTACAGGTAGTTGGTATACAGTAAAAGCTCAAAATGGTAAAATATTTGAATGCCGAATAAAAGGTAAATTCCGAATAAAAGGTATTAAAAGCACCAACCCTATTGCAGTTGGTGACCATGTGGATTTTGAATTGGAAACAAAAAATGATGAAGTAACCGGTGTTATCAACAAAATTCATGATCGAACCAATTATATAGTTCGAAAATCAGTAAATCTTGCTAAACAAACACATATAATAGCTTCTAATATAGATCAGGTATTTTTATTAATAACTATAGATAATCCACCAACATTTACAAGTTTTATTGATCGTTTTCTGGCTAATGCTGAAGCATATTCTATAAAAGTCGTCCTGCTTTTCAATAAAATAGACAGCTATAATGAAGAAACATTAATGGAGGTAAAATATTTGGAGTCAGTTTACAGAAAAATAGGCTATGAATGTATCGAAATATCTGCTTTAAACAATGTAAATATCGATAAGGTTAAAAGTTTAATGGTAGATAAAGTTAGTATGTTTGTTGGTCATTCTGGAGTTGGAAAATCAACATTGGTTAATACTATAGAATCTGGGTTTGATCTTAAGACAAAGGAAATCTCAATCCAGCATCAACAAGGACAACATACAACTACTTTTGCCGAAATGTACGATTTAAGTTTTGGAGCTAAGATTATAGATACTCCTGGAATTAAAGGATTTGGATTGGTAGATATGGATAAAGAAGAAGTTGGAGATTACTTTCCGGAATTTTTTGCACTTAAAACTGAATGTAAATTCAATAATTGTCTTCATGTTAACGAACCTAATTGTGCGGTTAAAAAAGCTTTGGAAGATGATGAAATAGCCTATTCCAGATATAAAAGTTATTTGCAGATATTAGAAGGCGAAGATGAGAATTACAGAACAGATAATTGGGATAAAGAATGAGAACAGTTGTTCAAAGAGTATCTAAGGCAAGTGTAACTATTGACAATAAAAAAGTTGCTGAAATTAATAATGGACTATTGATTCTTTTAGGTATTATTGATGAGGATACTCAAGAAGATATAATTTGGCTTTCAAATAAATTGGTAAATCTTCGCATTTTTGCTGATGAAAACGGAGTTATGAATAAGTCATTAATTGAAACCAAAGGCGATGCTATTGTTGTTAGCCAATTTACTTTACATGCAAACACAAAAAAAGGAAACAGACCAAGTTATATCAAGGCTGCAAAACCAGATATTGCCATCCCTTTATATAAGCAATTTATAAATCAGTTTAAATCAGGATCTTAATAAGAAAATTCAAACAGGAGAATTTGGTGCCGACATGAAAATAGAACTTATTAATGATGGGCCAGTTACTATTATTATTGATACAAAGGATAGAAACCTCTAATCGTATACTAACTAAGTCATTTTTATTGCGATTAATAAGAATAAAAAATTAAATTTGTTAGCTGTAAAAATGCCCGAAATAATTACAATAAACAATTGTATAATAAAAATCTACATAGGAATTAATAGTTTTAAGAATACCATTTGGATTTAATGAATAGAATATTTTTCTTTCTTGTCATATTTCTAATGACACAATTCAATTTAGCTCAATCTGAGGTTTTTCAAGGCGTAAGCAAGGAAGAATTGCTGGAGCCTATTTTCGATAAGTTTCCAGAATCAAATTCAACTGTTTTATTTAGAAAAGAGACAATATACTTTGAGAATAATGATGATACCAGTTTAATTCAGAAAAACGAAATTCATGAACGTATAAAAATTTATAATAAAGGAGGATTTGACCAGGTTGCCAAAATTATAAACTTATTCAATAATAAGGATGTTATTGATTTAGAAGGAGCAATATATAATTTAGTAGAAGATAATATAGTTGCAGGAACTATAAAAAAGGATAGCATTGCTGAAACTTATGGAAATTCACAGCAAACAACATATAAGTATGTTTTTCCCAACTTAAGAGAAGGATGCATTATAGAATACAGGTATGTTTTAAAATCGGAATGCTGCTTAGCGTCCAATATTGTATTGCAAAAAGATATTCCAATAAAAAAATTAGAAGTAGAAATATTTGTACTAAAGTCATTAAATTATAAAACAACACTAAATCCTAAATCAACAATTATCCCTAAAATTGAAAGTTCTGCCAGAGTTCAGAATTTTAATACAGAATTAAAAGTAGGTGAAAAATTTGATGATCTAAACCAAGAAAAAGATGAGGAAGAAATAATAACCATTACAAATTCTGATATTCCTCCTTTTCATGAAGAACCATATGCTATAAATGATTCTTACTTATCAAAAATAGTTTTAGAGCCTGTTCAATTGGAACCTCGGTTGCAAAATAGTATAGACTTAAGCTGGGATGAAGTAGCACGATCTATTTATAATAGTATAGGTTTTGCAGATCAAATAGATGATTTTGACATGTTTACAGAAGATTTGGAGTCTATAATTACTGAGAATGAGGACGATCGTGAAAAGGCAGTCATTTTGTTTAATTTTATTAAATTAAAAATGAAATGGAATGGATTAGAAGGATATTTTATCAACAAAGGAGTTAAACAAGCTTACAAGGATGGCTCTGGGAATGTAGCCGACATAAATTTAACACTTTTAGCTTTATTAAGATCTGCAGGACTAAATGCAAATCCTGTATTAGTTAGTACATTAGATAATGGTATTGCTTCAAGCCCAACTCCCAAAGGATTTAACTATGTAATTTGTGCGGTACATATTGATGGAGAAATAATGTTATTAGATGCTTCAGACGAATTTTCTTCTCCTAACATTTTACCTTTAAAGGCTTTAAATTGGCAAGGAAAATTAGTAAAATATGACGGAACTTCAATGTGGATAGATTTGATTCCAAAAGATCCTTCGACAAAAAAGACAACTCTAAACGCAAAAATACATTCTGACTTTTCCTTAATAGGTAATGTTAAAATACAATATTCGGATTATCAGGCCTCAAGCTACAGAAATCAAAATAAAACCTATAGTGATAAAGACCTTATAAATAGTATTAAAAAGGGGAGCTTCGGATTAAATGTTTATGATTTTAAATCAAAAAGTGAAAGCGATTTTTTAAATAAAATTAATCAATCGTATGAGTTTAAAAGTAATAGTTTAGTAAAAAAAATCGGAGATAAATTATATTTTTCACCATTATTGTTCCTCGAGAGTGGAGGAAATCCATTTATAGATGATAAAAGACAATTTCCTGTAAATTTCATGTTTCCTTTTGAAAATGAATACAAAATAAATATCATTCTACCTGAAGGTTATGAATTAGAATCTTTTCCAAGAAACGAAATTATACAATTCAATGATAACGATGGAGAATTCAATTATTTTGTTAGGGAAACAGGTAAAATACTTCAATTTATTATTTCTCTAAAAGTAAATAAGACACTGGTTTTGCCAGAGGAATATCAGGATATTAGGCAATTTTATAAATCCATATTTGACAAGAAGAATGAAAAAGTAATTCTTAGAAAAGTAAAATATGAAAATAAAAGACCCTCAAAAAATAGTAGATGATTAGAACCATTAACTTAGTAGTTGAGATTGTCTTTTTGGATTTTCATTTAATTTAAGATTGCGTCCTAAATTAGCAAATGGCATCAATATTTGGGCATGGAATAGTATCTTATACAATTGCAAAGGTAATAGATAAAAAGAGTCTAAAACTTTTAGTTTTTTTGGCAATAATATCTTCTATCGTTCCAGATTTAGATGTGATAGCTTTTAAATTAGATATTCCATACTCACATCCTTTAGGTCACCGAGGTTTTACGCACTCAATTGCATTTGCTTTAGTTTGGGCATCGATTATTACTTTTATTGCAGGGAAAACGGAAAAAGTAATTTACTTTTTAGTTTTATTCTTTTCTACAGTATCTCATGGTGTTTTGGATGCCATGACAAATGGAGGCAAAGGGGTTGGGTTTTTTATACCATTTTTTAATGAGCGTTATTTTCTTCCTTATAGAATTATTAAGGTCTCACCAATTGGGTTTGACGATTTTTTTTCAGAATGGGGAATACAAGTTCTCATGAGTGAATTAAAGTATATCTTTCTACCATGCCTTATTATTTTAATAACTTTGTCTATTATAAAAAAATCAAGATGAATATTCAAAATTCTCAAAAAATAGTAGATGATTGGATCCGGGATCACGGTGTTCGTTATTTCAACGAATTAACTAATATGGCTCAACTCACAGAAGAAGTAGGTGAGGTTGCACGAATAATTGCAAGACGCTATGGTGAACAAAGTGAAAAGGATAGCGATAAAGACAAAGACTTAGGTGAAGAACTTGCCGATGTTCTTTTTGTTGTATTATGTTTAGCAAATCAAACCGGAATCGATCTCCAGACTGCATTCGATAAAAGAATGGATAAAAAAACAAAGCGAGATCATGATCGACATCATAATAACGAAAAATTAAAGTAGATTTGCCGATATAACTATTTTGCAGTTTTAAATGAGTCTAAAACTTTGTAAATCAACTTTAAAAAATCGTCTTCCTAAAATAGCTATAACAGGATCTAAAAGTGAATCTAATCGATTACTTTTATTAAAAGCCCTATTTCCGGAAATTGAAATTAAAAACCTGTCTAATTCCGACGATTCTCAATTAATGCAGAAAGCACTTAATTCGGATGAAGATGTTATAGATATTCATCATGCTGGAACAGCAATGCGTTTCTTAACAGCTTATTTTTCAGTTCAATCAAATCGTGAAATAATTCTAACAGGGTCAAAGAGAATGAAAGAAAGACCCATTAAGATTTTAGTTGATGCTTTATCCGAACTTGGGGCAGATATTAAATATATGGAAAACAAAGGATTTCCTCCTTTAAAAATATTAGGAAGAAATTTAATTGGCGGCCAGGTTTCTTTAAATGCCAATGTGAGCAGCCAATATATTTCTGCCTTACTTCTAATTGCTCCAAAACTAAAATTCGGTATAGAACTAAACTTAAGAGGAAATATTACCTCCACACCATATATTTTAATGACATTAAAACTATTAGAACAAATTGGAGTTAAAACATCTTTCAAAAATAATGTAATTAAAGTAGATGCTTTTAATAAAAAGCTTGGCAAACAAATATTGTTAGTAGAATCTGATTGGTCTTCAGCATCATATTTTTACAGTTTATTAGCTTTAAGTGATGTTGGGACAGAAATAGAATTATCTCATTTTAAAGAAGACAGTTTGCAAGGCGATTCTGTGTTATCTAGAATATATGAAGAGTTCGGTGTAGAAACAACTTTTAAAAAGGAATCAATTGTCCTTAAAAAAACAATATCGACTGCTACTGGTTTAACTGTAGAATATGATTTAGTTAATTCCCCTGATATTGCTCAAACAATAGCTGTTACTTGTTTAGGATTAGGTTTAGAATGTAAACTAACAGGATTACACACTTTAAAGATTAAGGAAACAGATAGATTATTAGCTCTAAAAACAGAAATAGAAAAAATAGGAGGAGAAGTAAAAATAACAGACAATTCTTTTCAATTGATAAATAGTCATGGTCTTATCGAAAATGTGTCAATAGATACTTATAACGATCATAGAATGGCTATGGCATTTGCCCCTTTAGCTTTACGAACGAACTTAATAATTAAGGATGCTGAAGTTGTTTCGAAATCATATCCTGATTTCTGGACAGACCTTACTACTATTGGTGTTGTAATAAATAAATAATAATACTTCGTTAAAAACTTGACAACCCCTTGTCTCAGATTGTATATTTGCCAACTCTGAAAATTAATGAAAAAAATTAATCCAAAAGTATTTAGGTCTTAGCCAAATAAATAAGAATGGTTCAATTAGCCTGCACTTTTTTAAATAATTAATCCACATAAATGAAACTATCACACTTTCACTTTAATTTACCTGGCGATTTATTAGCTGAATATCCCTCTGAAAACAGAGATGAATCAAGATTAATGGTCTTAAACAGAAAGGATCAAACAATCGAACATAAACAATTTAAAGACATCATCGATTATTTTGATGAAAATGATGTCATGATATTGAATAATACAAAAGTATTTCCAGCAAGATTATTCGGCAATAAAGAAAAGACTGGTGCAAGAATAGAAGTATTCTTATTAAGAGAATTGAGCCAGGATCAGCGGCTATGGGACGTTTTAGTCGATCCTGCCAGAAAAATTAGAATTGGGAATAAGCTATATTTTGGAGATGATGAAACTCTTGTGGCTGAGGTCATAGACAATACAACTTCAAGAGGAAGAACCTTACGTTTTTTGTACGATGGGTCATATAATGAATTTCGAACTAAATTAACAGAATTGGGTGAGACTCCACTTCCTAAATATATTAAGAGAGAAGTGACTCCTGAAGATGAAGAGAGATATCAAACTATTTATGCGAAAAATGAAGGAGCTGTTGCTGCACCTACTGCTGGATTACATTTTTCTAAGCATCTTTTAAAACGATTGGAAATTAAGGGAGTCCATTTGGCTGAGGTAACCTTGCATGTTGGTTTGGGAACTTTTAATCCTGTTGAAGTTGAAGATCTTTCTAAGCATAAAATGGATAGTGAAGAAATTTATATCGATTCAAGAGCTGTTGAAATAGTTAATAAAGGAATTACAGACAGAAGGCGTATTTGTGCAGTTGGAACAACAGTAATGAGAGCTATAGAAAGTTCTGTTTCATCAGGTGGAACACTTAATGAATTCTCAGGTTGGTCCAATAAATTTATTTTCCCACCTTATGAATTCAGTATTGCTAATTGTATGATTACAAATTTCCATACTCCTAAGTCTACATTACTTATGATGGCAGCTGCATTTGCGGGTCATGACTTCACTAAACGAGCTTATGAAGAGGCAGTAAAGGAAAAATATAGGTTTTATAGTTATGGTGATGCCATGCTAATAATTTAATCCTGTCCCGATAGCTATCGGGATTATTTCAGGATCTTATAAAACGATAACTTAAGAGCCTCGTATTTCGAGGCTTTTTTTGTCTAAACAATGTCAGATAAAAAGAAAGATATAAGAGCTCTTACCAAAGATCAATTGAGAGATTTTTTTATCTCTCAGGGAGATAAAGCATTCCGTGGAGATCAGGTTTATGAATGGTTATGGAATAAATCTATGCATACTTTTGATGATATGACCAATATATCGAAAGAAACAAGAGATATGCTGAAAAATAATTTTGTTATAAATCATATTCAAGTAGACACCATGCAGCGAAGCTCGGATGGGACCATTAAAAATGCAATAAGGTTACATGATGGTCTATTAGTCGAATCGGTTTTAATTCCAACAAAATCTAGAACCACAGCTTGTGTTTCCAGTCAGGTAGGGTGTAGTTTAAATTGCAGATTTTGTGCTACGGCTCGATTGAAAAGAATGCGAAATTTAAATCCTGATGAAATTTACGATCAGGTGGTTGCCATCGATAAACAAAGTAGGTTATATAACGAAAGACCTTTGAGTAATATAGTTTTTATGGGTATGGGAGAACCCTTGATGAATTATAATAATGTGCTTAAAGCAATAGATAAGATAACTTCCAAGGAAGGATTGGGTATGTCACCAAAGCGGATTACTGTTTCAACATCTGGAGTGCCTAAAATGATAAAAAAGATGGCAGATGATGATGTTAAATTCAACTTAGCTGTTTCATTACATTCTGCAATAGATGAGGTTAGAACTAAGATTATGCCCTTTAACGAAACCTTCCCACTAACAGATTTAAGAGAAGCATTAGAATACTGGTACCATAAAACAAAAAACAGAATTACTTATGAATATGTCGTTTGGAAAGGTATAAATGATACTAAAGAAGCCGTTGAAGCCTTAATTCAGTTCTGCAAATTTGCACCAAGTAAGGTTAACTTGATAGAATACAATCCTATAGATGATGGTGAATTTCAACAAGCCAATTATGAGGCTATAAAGATGTATGTAGATATGCTTGAAACCAATAATATCATCGTAACTATTCGTCGCTCCAGAGGGAAAGATATAGATGCTGCCTGCGGACAATTGGCAAATAAAAGTTAAAAAAAAGAGCTACAGGATGTAGCTCTTTAAATTTATTGTTTCAATAATTTGGAAGTTGTCATTAATCCGGATGATGACACTCGAATTATATAAATACCATCAGATAATTCAGATAGATTTATTCGTTCAACTTTATTAGAAAGTTGTTTGCCTAAAATTTTCTGTCCAAGAATATCATAAATTTCAACATTGTCTAGAGCTAGGTTCCTAGATTTTATTGTTAATACATCAGTTACTTTATCAAAGAAATTAGTTACAATCTCCAAATTGAAGTCCGAAACTCCAAGAGTATTATCAGTTACAGAATAATCAAACAGTAATAAGGAACCGGTATTTTCTTCGGATGTACCATTAAATGCCAAATAATAAGATCCGGTTGCTGTTGATGTAAAAATAATAGATTGACTTGTTGCCATAGATTCTGCTTGTTGATTAGTACCATTCTTTACTATTCCTGTTGCGCTAAACAAAGGTAATGTAGTCAATGAATTGGCTCCCGAAGATGCGCTATCCATAAAATAAACATCAAGATCTTCATTAGCCGGATTTGATCCATCGGCTCCATTGTATTTGAAGGTTATGTTATATTCATGCCCAGTAACTAAATTGATAGGTGTGGAAAATAACCAATCATCTTTAGCAATTGTTGACGTAGAGCCATTGGATACATAATCTTCATCGGTACCATCTCCATTCCAGTCAAAAAACCGGAGTTCAAAATCAGTGTTATTAGCATCGGCCGTTTCAGTTTTAAGGCAAGCAACATATGAATTAAAATTATCAAAATCTTCATTTATTGGAAGGCTAATGGAAGAACAGTCAACAGCTGTTTCTGTTAATGTAAAATCAAATCCAGAAGATGAATAACTATTGTCCCACACTATATAATAGAAAGTACTACTACTTACAGGAAAAGAAGCTTTTGATGTTTTAATAGTTGGGCCATCAATATCATCATTACCTTCTATACAAATTAGACTACCACAAGTTCCAGTGTAAACAGTTAATCTTGTGTCTGTATTTCCATTAATAGGCAAATCGCTAGAAACAGTAGCCAACCCATCAACAGTCGCTTGATACCTAAACCATGCTGCTCCATTGGCGGATCCAAAATTATCGGCACAATTAGGTACAGGTGGAGGTCCTCCTGGAACTATGCTGGAAATTGAAGTTGTTTCGGATGTAATTGTTACTGCGGTAGGACAGATATTTTGCGAATTTAAACTAAAATTCACAAATAATAAGCCTACGATTAAAGTAGATAAATTTTTCATTTTGAGGAAATTAAGTGAATAAATATACAAAAATATTAATACGGGTAATTTTTTTACCTTTGAATTGCAATGAAAATCGTTGAACGGATAAAACAACCTATCGCCTTTGAAATGGAACTTTTCGAAAAAAAGTTTCAATTATCCATGTCCAGTAAAGTCGCTTTATTAAATAGAATTACACATTATTTAGTTAATAGAAAAGGCAAACAAATGAGGCCAATGTTTGTGTTTCTTGTTGCTAAAATGGTATCAAATGGAGAAATAAGTGAACGCACCTACAGAGGAGCATCTGTAATTGAACTTATTCACACCGCAACTTTAGTTCATGATGATGTAGTTGACGATAGTAACAGAAGACGTGGGTTTTTCTCAATTAATGCATTATGGAAAAATAAGATTGCAGTTCTGGTTGGGGATTATTTATTATCTAAAGGACTCTTAATGTCCATAGATAATAACGATTTTGATTTGCTAAAGATTATTTCTATAGCGGTTCGAGAAATGAGTGAAGGTGAATTACTTCAAATAGAAAAAGCCCGAAAACTGGATATAACAGAAGAGGTTTACTATGAAATTATCAGACAAAAAACAGCAACACTTATTGCTGCTTGCTGCAGTCTTGGAGCAGCTTCAGTAAAACCTAATTCCTCAGATGTAGAAACCATGAGAAAATTTGGTGAATTTATTGGGATGGCTTTTCAAATAAAAGATGATCTTTTCGATTATGGAGAAAAAAAAATAGGAAAGCCAACCGGAATAGATATTAAAGAGCAAAAAATGACACTACCATTAATTCATGTAATCAATAAAGTGTCTAAAAAGGATAAATCCTGGCTAATAAATTCAATAAAAAATCACAATAGAGATAAAAGACGAGTACAAGAGGTTATAGATTTTGTTATAAAAAATGGAGGCCTCGAGTATGCAATAGATAAAATGAAAGAATTTCAAAATGAAGCTTTTCTGATTTTAAAAGATTATCCGAACTCCGAATTTAAAAATTCTCTGGAAATAATGGTCAATTACGTTATTGAAAGAAAAAAATAATTTCCTATAGGCAACCTTTTGCCTAATTTTTGCGTCTGTATAAATAGAAGACCAAATGAACTCGCTTTTGAAAGTAATTCAACTGTATAAAAACGAAGACAAGCTTATTAAAAAGGCATTAAAAAATGACCGTGAAGCTCAACATATTTTGTACACTATGTTTTCTTCTAAAATGTTAAGTGTTTGTAGGTATTATATAAGCGATCTGCAACATGCAGAAGACGTCATGTTAGAAGGATTCTTTAAAGTGTTTTCTAATTTAAACAGTTTTAGAAGTGAAGGTAGTTTCGAAGGTTGGATGAGAAGAATTATGGTTAGGGAATCCATTTCATTTCTAAGGCGACAAAAAAATGTTGAGTTTTCTCTTGAGGAAGTTAAAGTTGATTACAAATACTCCCATGATCTAAGTACCGAATTAGAAGTTAATGAAATTCAGAAGCTCATAGATGATTTACCTGAAGGTTACAAAATGGTTTTTGTTATGTATGCAATTGAAGGATATAAGCACAATGAAATTGCTGAATTACTTAGCATTTCTGAAGGAACATCAAAATCACAATTATTTAAAGCACGAAAAATGCTTCAACAAAAAATTAAGGAATTAAATAAAACAAGCTATGGCACCAATTAAATTTGAAGAGAATATAAAAGACAAGCTTGAAAAAAGAACGATCGAGCCATCTGATAAGTCATGGAGTAAGTTATCTGAAAAATTAGATGCACATGAAGGTAAATCGAATAACAAGATTGTTTGGTGGATAGGAATAGCAGCAAGTCTGGTAGGAGTGTTTTTAATAACTACACTATTCTTTAAAACAGGTGAAGGTGAAGTAGTTCTACCAACTCTTGTCGAATCGCCTGTTGAAGACACAATAGAAATAAAAGAATCACTTCCTGAAGTAATTGAAAATACTGAAAAGGAGGCAACAGCCAATAAAGAAGTTAAAGTAAATAAAGATCCAACAGTTTTAAAGGATAAAATCAAAAAACCTTTGATCGTTAATAAGAAAAATAATAGTAGATCAAATCAGAATGTTTTAGTAATCAGGAGTAAAGAGGAATCCAGAGATAATGAACTAAATAATTCAGAAGTTGTTTTAAAGCCACAGAAAACTAATGGGGCTATTGCACAAACAAATAAACTGGAAGAAAATGATACTAGAGTTATCGATTCTGAAATAGAATCTCTTCTTGAAAGTGCACAGAAAGAATTATTGGTAAATACTCTTAAAAAAGAAAACACTAAAACCGTTGATGCCAATTCATTACTCGAAGATGTAGAAACAGATCTGGAAGAGTCATTTAGAGACAAAGTCTTTAATACGCTGGTGTCTGGTTATAATACAGTAAAAACTGCAGTTGCATCACGCAACGATTAACATATTCATCAATTAAAAAACAATCAATTATGACAACAATTACTAAGTATTTAGCACTCATCATGTTAAGCCTGTGTATTCAATTAGCTAGTGCTCAGGAAACTACCATTAAACAAGATCAGATTAAATCTCTCGAAGACAAAAAAGAAATGGTAAGATCTGAAGAGAAAGACCAACTAAAAGCTGAAGTTGAAGCCATTAATTTAAGGCTGGAAAAAGGAGAAATTTCAACTGAAGAAGCAGAAAACCTAAAGAAAGAATACGCAGAAAAAAGAGCTTTGAATATTGAAAACAGAATTGCTATTATTGATAATAAAATAGAGCTTTTAAAACGGAATGAAGATGGTAACGTTGAACTGGATGTAAATAGCTCAGGTTATTATTTAAGAATTGGTGGTAAAGAAGATGAAAACACCAACGAAGAATTTATCTATTTTGGAAAAAGAGATCAGGACAAACCCAGAAAATATGACAGGCGAACAACAAGTGATCTCGTTTTGGCATTTGGATTGAATAATGCTCTAATTGATGGCGAAAAACTGGATGATTCACCTTATAAATTTGGTGGCTCCCGATTTTTTGAAATTGGTTGGGCATGGAAAACAAGGGTCTTTAATGATTCCAATTTCTTGAGATTAAAATATGGATTTTCATTTCAAATGAATGGATTAAAACCTAAGGACAACCAATATTTTGTACAGGATAATGATCTAACCTATCTGGAAGAGTTTCCAACCGATCTGAAAAAGTCTAAACTCACAATAACAAATCTGGTATTTCCCGTTCATTTTGAATTCGGACCATCTAAGAAAATTGAAAAGGACACCTATTTTAGGTATACTACACGCAATCAGTTTAAAGTCGGTTTGGGTGGATATGCCGGATTTAATATAGGCACTAGACAGAAACTAAAATATGAAGTTGAAGGTGATAGAGTTAAGGATAAAATAAAACGCAGTTATAATGCCAGCGATTTGGTTTACGGGTTAAGTAGTTATATAGCTTTTGATGACATTGCACTATACGTGAAGTACGATCTGTCTCCGATCTTTAAAGATCAGGCAATAGACCAAAATAATATCTCTCTTGGCTTGCGTTTTGATATGGACTAATACTTAAATTAAATTACAAAAAAAGGCTTCAATTTTGAAGCTTTTTTTTATTAAAATCATATAAATCTGTTTTATTCTGATGCTGGTAGAACCATAGTATAGTTCCAAGGTTTTAAATAGATCAATGGATCTATATAGACTTCTTCTGCTGTTGCCAGACCTTCTTCATTAAAAGTCAAAATAGTAAAACCATGTAATTCACTTAGTTCTTAATTTTCACGGGACTAAGTCTTCCAAATCCTGAAGCACTTTTACCCGGATAATTTAATAAGAGATGCTTCAGGATGTGGGCAATCCTTAAAAGAAGTTGGATTATCTCTCTTTGCAGTATTTAGATATATTTTAAACTAAGATTTGACATTTATTTCTTAAATTGAAGATGGTTTTTATAGGTTGACAAAAGCATGTTCAATCTAACAAGTTAAAAATAGTAAAAGATGAAACAGATTAATTTTACTCTAAATGGCAGAGCTTTATCTTTAGAAGTGAAAGGCCAGGAGTCTTTACTCACTGTAATTCGATCATATTTGGAGCAAACAGGCACAAAATATGGTTGTGGTATTGGAGAATGTGGTGCGTGCACAGTACTCATTGATAAAGAGCCGGTGAGATCTTGTATGACACTGGCCGAGGATATAGAAGGAAAAGAAATTATATCGATAGAAGGGTTAAGTATCGAAGAAGAATTGCATCCACTGCAGCTAGCATTTATTTCTCATGATGCCTTGCAATGTGGTTTTTGCACTTCCGGAATGATTATGAATGCCTATGGTGTTCTGTTACAAAACCCAAATCCTAGTCGGGAAAAAATTATACAAGGAATGGAATCTAATTTATGCAGATGCGGTGCTTATAATCGTATTGTAGATGCTATTCAAACAGCAGGTAAAGAAATGCTTAAAAAGTGAAATTATGAAATCAGTTATCAAAAACGAAAATATATATAGCAGAAGAAGATTTTTAAAAAATTTAGGCGGAGGGGTAGTTGTTGTATTTTGCTTGGGCGAACTTTCCTTTAGCTCTCTTTTTGCACAAGAAGGTCAGCCACTAGATGAGCTTGATTTTAATGCCTACTTACGGGTAAAAGAAGATGGTAGAGTAGATTGTTTTACAGGTAAGATTGAAATGGGACAAGGTATTATAACATCTCTGGCACAGGTTGTCGCAGAGGAATTGGAAGTTTCAATTTACGATGTGGATATGATTATGGGCGATACTGAATTGTGTCCTTATGATAGGGGTACTTGGGGTTCTCTAACTACACGTTTTACAGATCCGGTATTGAGAGCTGCTGCTTCAGAAGCACGAGAAGTGTTACTTGAGCTTGCCGCAGAACATTTTGGTTACAACAAAACTTCACTCGAGGTAACTCAAGGAGTCGTTTCAATAAAAAATGATTCCTCTCAAAAAATAACATATGCGGAATTAACTAAAGGCAAAAAGATCGTTCGGAGTTTGACTAAGAAACCTGAATTAAAAAAAGCCAAAGATTTTAAGTTAATAGGCAAACCTATTCGAAGTTTGGATGCAGAGGCGAAAGTTACAGGAAAAGCGAAATATTCAGGTGATATCATATTACCGGGTATGGTGCACGCGACAATCGTACGTCCGGAGGTATTTGGTTCTAAAAAAATAAAAGTCGATGCATCAAAACTATCAGATTTTGCAGGAGTACAATTAGTTGAAAAAGACAATCTTGTTGCAGTGGTACATAGCGATCCGGAAGTGTCAAAACAAGCTGCTAAAAACATCCAAGTAACCTGGGATGCCCCGGTACCACAGGCAAATCAAGAAACCATATTCCAATATTTAGAAGAAACTATTCAAGATAACGAAGTGTTTGAAATAGAGGGAAGTTTACAATTAGGTAAAGATTCTTCAATCACATACCGGGAAGCAACCTACCAAGATGGGTATAAAGCACATGCATCTATCGAAACTCATGTGGCGACTTGTTATTTTGAAGGCGATAAACTTACCATATGGGCCTCTACACAAAGTCCGTTTGGTACCCGATCTTCGGTTGCAAAAGCGTTGCAGATGCCTGAAGAGAAAGTGCATGTCAAACAAATATTTTTGGGTGGCGGTTTTGGCGGAAAATCAAATAGCCAACAATCTATAGAGGTGGCTACTATAGCAAAATTGTGTGGTAAACCGGTGCAATTGGTATGGAGCCGCAAAGAAGAATTTATGTATGATAATTTCCGCACTGCGGCAGTGGTAAAAGTTGCAGGTGGTACAGATAACAAAGGGAAACTAAAAGTTTGGGATTTTGATATTTACTGCGCCGGAACGAGGGGAACAGAATTGTTCTATGACATTCCAAATAAACGAATTCGATCTTTCAATCAAGCAGGTGTGCATCCATTTGGAACAGGTGCCTGGAGAGCTCCAGGGAATAACACCACCACATTTGCACGAGAATCTCATATAGATGTTGTAGCACATGCTGCAGATATTGATCCTTTGGATTTCCGATTGAATAATCTGGAAAATAAAGAAATGATTGCAACACTGCAACTGGCTGCTAAAACTTTTGGGTATGACAAAGAAAAAAAACCAGGATATGGCTATGGTATTGCTCTCGGACAAGATGCTGGTACGTTGGTAGCAATGATTGCCGAGGTCTTTGTTAATAAGGCAACAGGTGAAGTACAACCTATAAGGATAGTTTGTTCTCAGGATATGGGTCAGGTAGTAAATCCACATGGAGCTACATTACAAACCGAAGGTGGAATTACGATGGGTATAGGATATGCTTTATCTGAAGAAATAGAGTTTAACGGAGGCGAAATGAAAACCACTAATTTTAATCGCTATGAAATTACTCGATTTTCAAAAACTCCAAAAATAGAATGTGTCTTCATCGATAAAATGGATGCCAAACCACAAGGTGGTGGGGAGCCTGCTATTATATGTGTAGGTGCGGCAATTGCCAATGCTATTTTTGACGCTTGTGGTGCAAGGGTTTATCGTATGCCAATAACTCCTGAAAGAATATTGGCAGCCCTATCATAGTTTAAGCGGCACAAAAGTTGTTAGCTTCTATCTCGTCTTAAATATTAATTTCTTGCGTTTTTTCCGCTTGAAGGTAACTTTAATGATATTGACTTTGGATAATACTAAAACAATCCTGCTTGTTATCGGGATAGCATAAGTGATCTATATCAGATGTTAAACCAAGTCAGTAGTTTTTTCTAAAGTTAATATTGAAATAAAAACGATTTAGTAGTTTAATTTAACAGCATTTCTAAAAGCATTTATTCCTCCAACAATTGGTAAACTAATACGAGTTTTATCCAGATCAACTGTCAATTCTGTACCAGGTTCAGGCCACAAGGTAAATTCTTTATCAGTGGAAAATATCATGAGCCCGATTTGCTGTCCTTTAGCAATTATTTGGTCATCTGGAATTAAATCAAAAGAGACTTTGTAGAATTTTCCGGGTATTAATGGTTCACTTTTAGACAAAGATCTATGATTCTGAGGGTCTGCCCAACCACGTGTAATAATATTGTCTGTAATTTTAGAGCCTATTTCCTGATTCCAGGGAAGCGAGATCAGCCAAACCGAAAGATTTGCTGCAGGCTTGCTACTGGACAAATTAATAGTCACTTTAGGAATTCCGGAAATGTGTATATCTTCACTTAAAGCAGGCGTTAGATAAAGTAATCTATTGTTCGAACTAAATGATTTTGCCAGGTCTTCACCTGAATAATTATAATCATCTACTAAAGTTTCTTTCCCTTGTTTCTTATTCTTTACAGTACTGAGTTTTCCAAATCCGGATCCACCTTTACCAAGATGTAACTCAACTGGAGACGCATAAGGATTGGGATAATCTTTATAAGGTGTTGGATTATCTCTGCTATCATGTTCGCGAACTATCCATGCTTTGGCGTCCTTTTCAACGCCATTTTCTACACCATGTAAATATCGTGTAAACCATCTGTTCATTAATTTCATAGGTGGTGGACCTCCATGACCATTCTGGTGATAGTAAATTTGTGTTGGTAAGCCTTTCTTTTTGGCTGCCTTATAAATTCGATAACTATGTTCTGGCATAACATTCCAATCATTGAAGCCATGAGACATTAGCAGGGCTGTCTTAAATGGTTTCATATCATTTAAATAATCACGTCCTGCCCAAAAATCATTGTAATCTCCGGTTATCCTGTCCATTCCATTTTTCATTTCAGTATCTCGAACAGTTTTGTTGTTATAAGGTCGTTTAGATTCATCTCCACTATTAATAAAGTCGTATAGCGCATCAATATCTTCACCTAAGTAGCCACCAGGAGATCTTACGAGTCCGTTTGAGCGGTAATAATGATAATAGGAAGTATTAGGCGCAATTGGTATAATAGCTTCAAGCCCATCCACTCCTGTAGTTGCAGCAGCAATAGGAATGGTTCCATTATAAGAAGTTCCGGTCATTCCTACTTTTCCAGTCGACCAGAATGCCTTAACTTCTTCATTTCCAAAAGGAGAAGTAAAGCCTTTCCCTCTTCCGCATAACCAATCGATGACAGCCTTAGGAGCCAAAGATTCATTATCACCTCCAACGGTTGGGGCTCCCTGTGAAAGACCTGTTCCAGGTGAGGAAGAGTGAACCACAATATACCCTCTTGGAACCCATTTTCTAATATGTGAGTTTGATATAATTGGTCTTTTCCCTATTCTTGTCACTTCAGGATGAATAGGCCCTTTCCCAAGTTCACCTAGTTCATGTTGTACATCCCAAAAAAATTCGCTTCCTTCTTTCGCAACTCCTCCAAAATATGGACTGGAAATGTAAACAATGGGAAGTTTTAATCCTTCGGTGTCTGTTTGGTAAGGTCTGGTTACAGCAACATGCATTCTGTCCGGTTTGTTATCTCCATCTGTATCAAAATTAGTTTCTACCCAAAGATCATGTCGTATCCATTCTTTAGGATTCTTAAAAGCTTCCACTATTTGGGCTTCTCCTTTTTCAAAAATAGGAACAGCCTTTTCTTGCGCATTCACACAAGATGTCAGAGACAAAAGGATAAAAACAGAATTGAGGACTTTAAGAAACATTTGCATCAATAATTTCTTTTTATTGAGATTTAAACTTCTATATTGGTATATAACAAAATTAGTTAATTTAAATTGTAAACTCTTACTTGTATTTGCCAATAATTTTTTATCCATTGACATTTATATTACATTTACGTTTCCTTAATTATTTAATGCTTTGATATCAAGATCGACCATAGACCAAGTGTTTGAAACTGCTCGTGTAGAGGAGGTTATTGGTGATTTTGTACAGCTAAAAAAATCAGGAAGTAATTTTAAAGGATTAAGCCCTTTTAGTGACGAAAGAACTCCAAGTTTTATGGTATCTCCCGTAAAACAGATCTGGAAAGATTTTTCCAGTGGTAAAGGAGGTAATGTAGTCGCTTTCTTAATGGAACATGAACATTTTACATATCCTGAAGCCATTAAATATTTGGCTAAAAAGTATAACATTGAAGTTGAAGAAACCGAACAAACAAGTGAAGAAAAAGAACAGGCAGATGAGCGAGAATGCCTTTATTTAGTAAGTGAATTTGCCAATAAATATTTTCAGAATATTCTTCATAAAACTGATCAGGGAAAATCTATTGGATTAAGTTATTTTAAGGAGCGAGGATTTTACAGATGAAACCATTAAAAAGTTTAATCTAGGATATTCATTAAATGACTGGAATGCTTTTACAGACGAAGCTTTAAAACAAGGATATAAGTTGGAGTTTCTTGAAAAAACCGGTTTGACTATTGTTAAAGAAGAAAAACAATTTGACAGGTTTAAGGGTCGAATTATGTTTCCCATAAAAAGTATGAGTGGTCGTGTTTTGGGATTTGGAGGTAGGATTCTTACCAATGATAAAAAAGCGGCCAAATATTTAAACTCTCCGGAAAGCGATGTCTATCATAAAAGTAAAGTTCTTTATGGTATTTTTTATGCAAAGCAAAGTATTGCTAAAGAAGATAATTGTTATCTGGTTGAAGGATATACAGATGTCATTCAATTGCATCAAACTGGAATTAAAAATGTTGTATCATCATCGGGAACAGCATTAACATCAGATCAAATAAGGCTTGTCAATCGATTAACAAAGAACATAACAGTACTTTTTGATGGTGATGCAGCTGGTATAAGAGCTTCAATTAGAGGTATCGATCTTATTCTTGAACAAGGTATGAATGTTAAAGTATGTATGTTTCCTGAAGGTGAAGATCCAGATAGTTTTGCTAAACAAAATACCCTTGAAGAATTGTCGCTTTATCTGGAAGAAAATGCAAAAGACTTCATTCAATTTAAAGCCTCGTTGTTATTTGAAGACAGCAAAAATGACCCTATAAAAAAAGCTGATACTATAAGAGAAATTGTAAATAGCATATCTAAAATTCCAGACAGGATCAAACGAGAAGTTTACATTCAGGAGTGTTCTAGAATAATGGATATAAGTGAACAAGTCTTGTTTAGCACTTTGGCCCAAATAGGCAGGAAGGAACGTCAGGATTCTAATAAAGAATACATTCGGGAACAAAA
The DNA here is from genome assembly GCA_963768245.1 of uncultured Flavobacteriaceae bacterium. Classification (GTDB taxonomy): domain Bacteria; phylum Bacteroidota; class Bacteroidia; order Flavobacteriales; family Flavobacteriaceae; genus Site-B1. Next base: position 31,440 of record CAVYHG010000024.1, on the reverse strand, counting down.
GGCGTTTGAAGTTATTAAAAGTGAGAAGGCGGTAAATAAAGTTGATGTTCAGTACCAATTGGAAAGAAAAATAATTGAAATATTGTTGCTTTACGGGAATAAAGAAGAAGATTTTGAAGATTTGATTCTTAAGGAAAATGAGGCAGGGGAATTGATTCTTGAACCAGTAGTTAATCAAACAAAAGTATTTGAAAAGATCTATTTAGATCTGCAGGAAGATGAAATGGAGTTTAGTAATCCAAAATTTAAAAGTCTTTATTACACTATAGTAGATACCCTTAACCAGAATCCTGAGCTGGGTCTAAAGAACATTGTAAATTCAGTTGAACCAGAGATTGCAAATGACATCACGACCATTTTAATGGAGGATGAACGTCATAATTTGCATAATTGGGAGAGCAAAAATATTTTTCCAAAGAACAAATTAAAAGGAATAGCTCAATTAGTGAATGAAACTATCTTGAATTTAAGATGTTTTTTAATTAGCAAAAAAATAGATGAGTTGAGTTTACAAACTCAGGCTAAACTAACCGAACAGCACAAGGATGTTCTGGACGAGGTAATGAGTTATAAAAAATTAGATAATTTATTGTCAAGAAAACTTCAAAAACCGCTTTAACCTATTTCAAGGTGTCTTGCTTGGTTTATTAGATCTACAATATTCGTAACATTCAGTTTTTTAAGCAATCTGGCTTTATAAGTACTAACCGTCTTCTCATTAATTTCCAATTCCTGAGCTATTTCTTTGTTTTTTCTACCTGACGACAATAATTTTAAAACTTCAATTTCTCTAGTAGAAAGTTTTTTATATAATTTGCTCGGCTTGTTTCCGGTTTCGTCAAATGCTAGTCTTTGAGCCAAATTATTACTAATATAAATACCGCCACTGTTAACCTTCAGAATAGCCTCTTTAATCGTATTCGTGTCAACGGATTTTGGCAAATAACCAGAAGCTCCTGCTCTAATTGTACTTACCGCATACACTTCCTCCGGATGAGAACTAAAGATTATGATCTTCACATCACTATGTTCACGCTTAATCGTTCGTAGTGCTGTAATACCATTAAGACCGGGAAGATCCATTTCTGAAATTACAATATCTACAGGATTTTTATTTACATATTCAAACAACTCACGACCATTATCGACAGTAGCAACTATCTGGATTTCGGGAGAAGATTCAAATAAAGAGTAAATCCCTTTTCTGACTATTGGATGATGATCTACTACCAGTACTTTAATCATAATAATTAGTTTTTATTATTAACATTACATACCCAATTATCATTAAAATAATGCGGGTACAAATCAAAATAAAAGGGGATAGGTTCTTTTAAAAGTACTAAAAATAATTGAATATAGAAACTCTTTATTTTTTGGGAGGTAAATATTTGCATTCAATTGAGTTATTTTCTATACTTAACAATGATACATTTTCAAGTATTTTGTTTTCTTAAATAATTAACATTAAAAATTAATTCATCTTGTAACTGTCTAATTTGTTTATTTTTTTGCTTAATTTAAAAAATCTTTTGGTTTTCAAAACAGGTAAAATACTTTCTCTAATGTCATATCCATAACTGGATTTACTTGTAAGAATGATTGGTGGAGACTGAACTCTTTTAAAAACATTTTTTTGTATCGTATCATAAAACCACTCCAAATCTCTTAAAAATTCCTTAGGATCTGTAATTCCCCATCTTTGCATTAATTCTAATTCCATGCCAAGGTTTAAATGTAAAACTCCTTTTATATACCATTCCATAACATCCTCGATGCTCTTTTTTTGATAGTTTGTTATTGCCTCTAACAATTTGCAGTGATACCCGAATTTCATAGGGTCTACCTGATTGCTTTTTAGCTCTGCAGTAGGTTCTATTTGGTCTTTATCAAATCGCCATAAAGAATCAGGGAACAATTGTTTAGGAATAACGTCTTGACCAATTACTTCTTCATTAATGTATCGACACATTTGTACAACTTCAGTTTTAGTGAGATCGCCAATAGGTGAGATTGCACCTCCCCAATCTCCATATAATGTTGCATATCCCAACGCAATTTCAACCTTATTCCCATTGTTTGTAAAAAATGCTTTGTACTTAGCCGCCAAATTTGATAGAATACTTGTACCTCTTATTTTTGCCTGAACATTTTCCAAATTAAATTCACTTAGCGATTTACCATCAGATTCCAGTGTGGTTGAATTCGCATTTACCATGTCCTCAATAGGCATGACCAAATATTTAATATCCAAATTATTAGCAAGGGTTTTGGCAGCTTCCTTTGTTTTATTACTATTATATTTAGAAGGCATATTCACCCCAATTACTTTTTCTTTCCCATAAGCTAAAACCAGAAGAGCGGCAACTAAAGAACTATCAATACCTCCACTTAATCCAATTACAAATTTTGGATCATCTCCAAGGATATTACTAGATCTTTTAAGTCCGTTATAAATAGCTTTGTATTTCTCCCTGATGGTGGTCCCAATTTCTCTTGTTTTAGATTCAAAGGAAGATTTGTTGTTAATTATTATTAAATCCTCTTTCCATCCTTTTTTCGATAATATACAAGGGTCTCCATTTTCGTTGTAAACGGTCGAACCTCCATCAAAAGTGATTATGTTCTTACCATTATTCTGCACACCAACACAGTTAACGTAATAGTACTTTACAAAAGAGTCAGATTTTTCCTTTAAGTATTTAACACGTCTATCTCGAGCATTATTTTTCATAAAGGTCCATGGAGAGGCCGATAGGTTTATTATTTTTTGAGCGCCAGCTTCTATTAGTATTTTGGTTATGTTTATTGGCTCACCAGAACTGCGATAATCACGACACCACAGATCTTCACATAACTCCATTCCGACAGGAACTTTTTTGTTACCTACCGAGATTAAAAATGGAGAAAGCAGATCTTTGAGTTCCCTACCAAAATCCGTAGCGACATCTGGTAATGAGATGAAATAACGCTCATCATCAAAGAATCTATAATTTGGTAAAAGTGTTTTGGGCTGAACCCCTGTAGGCAGTATATCATTTTCATTTAGTCTCTTTGTATACATACCATTTTGCACTACATAGACTGCATTATATTTCCTGCTTCTGCCATCTTTATTAGGATGGTAGCCATTGGTATTAGTATCGACATAAATATTTCCATAACATATTGCAATCCCTTGACTATGGGTAAGTATCTCCTCATTGTAGCTCATGAGTTCTTCACAGTAACTATCTTCTAAAAATTTATCACCAAGTAAATAGCCTCCAACACACATTTCCGGAAAACAGATCAGATCAACATCCTTTTGTTTGGCTTCTTGGATCATAGAGATCATTTTATCAACATTGATTCTGGGTTCACCAGGAATCACATCCATTTGTGCTAAAGCAATCGTCATGTCATTGATCATAATGGTAGTTGATTATAATTTTGGATAAAAGTATAGTACATTTGCCAAACAAAAATAAACGAATAGTATAATTAATAAAAATAAAGGTCGTTTAACTTTTTAAGTCATTAAATAAAAAGGAATTCTGTTATACATGAAAAGACTTCTAATCGTATTTTTTATCCTTAGTGGTTTTACAGCTTGTCAAAAAGGTGTTAAAATTGATAAGGATATTGCAAAGATCAATATTGATTTTGAAGTAGAACGTTTTGACAGGATTTTTGCTGAATCTTCACCATCAGACCTTCCTGCCTTAAAACAAGATTTCCCTTTCTTATTCTCAAATAAGTATCCTGACTCTCTCTGGATTGATAAAATGACAGATCCATTGCAGATTCAATATAGCTAATGAAGTAAATACATCATTTAGTGATTTTAGCAATACTAATTCAGAAATAAAATTATTGTTCCAACATTTAAAATTTTACTTTCCGGAATTTAAAACGCCTCGGGTTATTACAGTAACTTCAAATGTCGACTACCGGAATAAAGTAATTGTAACTGATTCGATAGTTTTAATTGCTCTGGACAATTTTCTGGGAGTTGAGCACGAATTTTATGAAAGTATTCCACAGTATTTAGTTAAAAATTTCAATAAAGATCAAATTACACCGGAATTAGCTTCAGAATATGCCAAAAGATATGCTTACCAAGCACAAAGAAGAACTTTATTAGATGAAATGATCTATTCTGGGAAACTGCTTTATTTTAAAGATGTGGTTCTACCAATAAAAACAGATTCAGAAAAAATAGGTTATACAGAGAATCAGTTCGATTGGTCTAAAGTAAATGAAAGAGAAATTTGGAGTTATTTTATTGAAAATGAACTATTGTTCGATACAGATTCAGAATTACTTACCAGATTTATTAATGCTGCCCCTTTTAGTAAATTCTATCTGGCTCTTGATAATGAATCTCCAGGGAGGATAGGCCAATATATAGGTTGGCAGATTGTGCGAGCTTATATGAAGAATAATAATGTGACTGTAAGTAAAATGTTAATTACCGATGCCGCTGATATATATAAAAAATCTAAATATAAACCACATAAATAATGAGTACTCATACATCGACTATAGAATTAAAAGTTGAATTAGATGATAACAGAATCCCGGAAAAGCTTAACTGGACTGCCCAAGATGGTGGGGTTAATAATCAAGAGGCAAAAGCCATGATGCTGTCCGTTTGGGATGAAAAGGAGCAGGAAACCCTGCGAATTGACCTATGGACCAAAGATATGCCTGTTGACCATATGAAAGTCTTTTTTCATCAAACATTAGTCGCAATGAGCAATACTTTCCATAAAGCAACCCAAGACGATAAAATGACTGCCACCATGAAAGATTTTTGTGATTATTTTGCGGAGAAATTAGAACTTAACAAAATAGTAGCTAACTCTAAGTTTTTAGTTTTATCGTGGAAGCAAGCAATTAAGTCTTATTGGGGTATTTTATACAAACCAGAATTCTAATACTATAAAAAAGAATAAATGGATAAAATAACAATTCAAAAAATTCACTTAAAACTAGACCATCAAAACTTATACAGGCCATAAAAAAGGCAAGATAAATTAGACTCATATGTGGTGTTCAACAAATTTATCCAAAAAGGTTCTTTACCTCTAGGAAAAAACCATAATAAAAGAAGGACAAAAAACAAACCAATTCCACCTATAGGATACATGAATTTAAATAAAGGTTGAATAATATTGTGAAAATTTGTTTCTTTTTGAAAGTTTACTTCACTTAATGTTCCTTTAGTTTCCCATTGAAAAAATTGTTGTCCCCAACTAATTTCTTCCATAAACACCAATAAAAACATTAAAGAAAGCACTGTTAACAAAGTTCTTATTATCCTTTTGTCCTTATTTGGGGCGCTTATATTTTTAAGCATTAATATAGCAAGCAAATAAAATAATAGAAGAAATAACAAGTAACAAAGAAGATAAATATTCTGCCAAATTCTCCTCTAAAGAACCGGCACCTTTATCGTAAATATTTCCAAAAATTAAAAATATTAAGGTGAAGAATTATGGAATAAAGTAGTGGCAGATAATGAAAACCAACCTTAGAAAAATTCGTTTTTGAAGTTAACGAATCAGTTAATATCAGTTTATGCAACTTTTCAGTATTTATTATGGATTTAATAAATTTTAAAAACTTTATATGCAGATTGAATAACAAACTGAAGCTAACAAAGAACCAAAATGCTATAAAAAGAACTAATGTTATTTTGATAATAAATATGTAAATGTTTTGATCTGCATCAGGATTAGGACTCATATATTTATATGCAAATTTTGTTAAAGCAACGACTATTGTTGAGAAAAATACAGTAAGCCCGATACCGATTAAACCGATGATTAATGCAATAATTTTGTTGTGTCTTGGTTACTTCACTAAAAAATTTCATAACTGGTTATTAAATTTATTGTGTAAGTTTAATCTTAACAAGTGCTAAAATAAAACAAATAAGATTAAATGAACCAATATTCGTTGACTTACAGAAAAATGAATATATATTCGTTAACTCACAGTAAGTTATAAAACTATAAAATTGTTTTGTTGATTGAATCAATATAGTTTAATACATCTTCTTGACCTATGCCATTTGATGAAGATGTTATAAAATAATTAGGTATCTCCTCCCAGGTTTCAAGAAGGATTTTCTTATAATCTTCAACATGTCTTTCAATAGCCTTTGGCTTAAGTTTATCTGCCTTTGTGAAAATAATTGAAAACGGGATCATATTCTCTCCTAACCATTGCATGAAATCTAAGTCTAATGGTTGTGGTTCATGTCTTATATCTATAAGGACAAAAGCTGAAACCAATTGTTTTCTTTTATTAAAGTAATCAATTATAAATTTTTGAAAAGTCTTTTTAGCGGTTTTGGATACTTTCGCATATCCATAACCAGGTAGATCAACCAAGTACCAATTCTTATTAATTATAAAGTGGTTAATCAATTGAGTTTTTCCTGGTTTGCCAGATGTTTTTGCCAGTTTTTTTCTATTGGTGAGCATATTTATTAAAGACGATTTTCCTACATTACTTCTACCAATAAATGCATATTCCGGTATTGAATTTTGTGGGCATTTAGAAACATCAGAATTGCTTATTACAAATTCGGCTGAGGTAATTTTCATGATGTTAAAAGTTGCTGGTTAAAATAGAATTTAAAAATTTCTATCTTGTAACCATTTGAATAAAATTTCATTAAAGGAATTTGGATGCTCCATCATAGCGGCATGGCCACACTTATCTATCCAAAATAGATTAGAGTCAGGTAATAATTCATTAAATTCGATAGCTACATCTGGTGGAGTCACGGTGTCATTTTTCCCCCATATAATGCATGTTGGGGTTTCTATTTTTGGAAGATCTTTCGACATATTATGCCTGATAGCGCTTTTTGCAATTGCTAATGTTTTAATTAACTTGTTTCTATCATTTACAGTTTCGTAAACCTCATCAACAATTTCCTTTGTAGCTATTTTAGGATCGTAAAAAACATCTTGAGCTTTCTTTTTAATTACTTCATAGTCACTTCTCTTTGTGTAACCACCACCCATTGCACTTTCATACAGACCTGAACTACCTGTTATGACCAGAGCTTTTACTTTTTCCGGATAGTGCTTGGTATGGTACAAACCTATATGGCCACCTAATGAATTACCCAACAGAATAACATCATTCAAGTCTTTAAATTCGATGAACTCCTCTAAATATTTAGCAAAACTTTTGACATTTGTTTTAAGCAACGACATGGAGTATACAGGCAATTCCGGAATTATGACTTTATAACCCTTTTGAGAAAAAAATTGTACAACACCATCAAAATTACTTAAGCCTCCCATTAAACCATGAAGTACAATAATAGGTTGTCCTTCTCCCACTTCAATGTAGTTATACCGACCTTCTTTCTTTAAATTTTGAGTCATTCGTTAGTGCTTCTTGATTCTAAAAAAACAAATATAAGTAATTCACAAAACAAAATAATCAAATTAACCCTTTTCAAAAGATATTATTTCAATTCTTTAGAGCCCTGCGTTTTGTTCCACTTTTTTACAAGTGTTAACTCCAATTAAATCAAATGACACGTAGGTGTTTGTCGATAAAAACTTATTAATAAACGAAAACTTATCAACAAAGTGGTAAAATGTGGTAAAATGTGGTATATTTTTCAATATATTTGAATCTTATATACAGATGAACATGAATTCCTTGAACGGTACATACGAATGTAAGGTGGATGCCAAAGGCAGGCTGATGCTGCCTGCTGCTCTTAAGAAGCAGTTGTTACCTGTACTTCAAAAAGGATTTGTTTTAAAACGTTCTGTTTTTCAAAAATGTCTGGAATTGTATCCAATGGAGGAATGGGAAATTGAAATGAAAAAAATAGGCAAATTGAATCGTTACAAAAAAAAGAACAACGATTTCATAAGACGTTTTACAGCAGGAGTTAAAATGATTGAGGTCGATAATACTGGAAGACTGCTCATACCAAAGGACTTATTTGCATTTGCAGAAATATCTAAAAATATAGTGGTTTCGACTGCAATAAATATTGTGGAGATATGGGATAAAGATAAATATGAAACGGCTATTGATGATGCAGCTCAGGATTTTGCAGATCTAACTGAAGAAGTAATGGGAAACGATGATACAAATGATGGCGGTATATCATAGTCCTGTTTTATTAAAAGAATCTGTAGAAGGATTAAACATAATACCAGAGGGAGTGTATGTAGATGTTACGTTTGGAGGTGGAGGACACAGTAAAGAAATACTTAGCAAGTTAGGTCCAAAAGGTAAACTTATAGCATTCGATCAGGATCAGGACGCTCTTTCAAATACAATTGATGATGACCGGTTTGTACTCATTAACGAGAATTTCAGATATGTAAAACGCTTTCTAAAATTCTATGGGTATAAAACGGTCGATGGCATTTTAGCAGACTTTGGAGTGTCTTCTCATCAATTTGATGTAGCGGAAAGAGGATTTTCTACACGATTCGATGCCGATCTGGATATGAGAATGAATCAGAATAGCAAGTTATCAGCATATCATGTAGTGAATGAATATGATGAAGAACAAATAAAACAAGTGCTTTTCAATTATGGAGAGTTAAGACAAGCTCCAGCTATGGCAAGAGAAATAGTGTCACAAAGAAAAAATGAAGAAATAATAACAAGCGAGCAGCTTAAGCATGCATTAAAACGGTTTTTACAGCATAAAAAAGAAAATAAGGTATTGGCTCAAATTTATCAGGCCATAAGGATCGAGGTAAATCAAGAATTAGAAGTTCTAAAAGAATTTCTATTGCAAACATCAGAATTATTAAAAAAGGGAGGGCGTTTAAGTGTCATCTCATATCACTCCTTAGAAGATAGATTGGTAAAACGTTTTATAAGAAACGGACTATTTGAAGGAGAGCCAGAGCGTGATATGTTTGGAAATTTTGAAGTTCCATTTAAAAAAGTTGGAGGATTAATAACTCCAAGTGAGGAAGAAATTAAATTAAATAATAGAGCACGAAGTGCAAAATTAAGAATAGCCGAAAAATTATAAATGGTTAAAAAGAGCATTTACAGCATATTAAAAGGAACTTTTTTAGTGAGCGATGATTCTTTTAAGAATTGGAGAATGATAATATTTCTTTCAATTCTTGCAGTAATTATGATAGCAAGTTCTCATAGTGCGGATAATAAAGTGCATGAAATAGCTAAACTGAACAATGAAGTAAAGGAATTACGATCAGCATTTGTAGATGGCAGAAAAAAACTGGCTGGTTTAAAAATGGAATCATCGGTATTAGAAAAAATGACAGAAAAGGGATTAGCACCATCAGTTATTCCACCAAAAAAAATAAGAGTTAAATCACAGCAAAACTAAAGCTTACTTGAACAACCAAAAGAACATATTAAACCGTTTGTATTTTGTGGCAGGATGTATGTTCATCTTCGCAATTCTTGTCGTAGTTAAATTAGTGAGCATTCAAATAGTTGATGGTGACAAGTATAGAAATTTAGCAGAAAAAAGTACTATTCAAACTAAAATCATTCCTGCGAATAGAGGTAATGTGTATTCAGTAAATGGTAATCTATTAGCAATGTCAGTTCCTAAATATGATATTAGATTTGATGCGGTCACTCCAAGCAAAAAAACGTTTGATAAGTATTTAAAACCTCTTTGTGATTCCTTAGCAAGATACCATGGAAAACCATCAAGCCAGTACCAACGAGATTTAAAAAAAGCGCGATTAGAAAAAGGCAGGTATTTTTTATTAGCAAGAAATATTAGCTATACGGATTATATACGTTTCAGAGGTTTTCCTATGCTCCAATTAGGAGCCTTTAAAGGTGGTTTAATAGTAGAACAAACTACTAAGCGAGAGCATCCAATGGGTGGAATTGCGCAGCGAACCATAGGTTATGAACGATTCGATGATCAGGGTAATGTTACAAGACCAGGAATAGATGGTGCCTTTGGCGAGAAGTATTTACGAGGTACCGATGGTAAACGATTAAAGCAAAAGATAGGCAAAGGACAATGGAAACCAATTCAGGATTTTAACCAGGTTGAGCCTAAAGATGGATATGACGTTTATACTACTATTGATGTTAATATTCAGGATATTGCTCATCATGCGCTCCTTGAGCAACTCGAAAAATATAAGGCCGATCATGGTTGTGTGGTGGTTATGGAAACGAAGACAGGTGAAGTTAAAGCAATTTCTAATCTGGGTAGAAATAAAAATGGACACTATTACGAAAGGTTAAATTATGCAGTTGGAGAAAGTCATGAATCTGGATCTACATTTAAACTGATGGCTTTAACTGTTGCATTAGAGGATAAAGTTATAGATACTACAGATATTGTTGATACCGAAAAAGGAGTAATAAGCTTTTATGGTAAGAAGGTGCGAGATTCAAAAGATGGCGGTTATGGTAAGATTTCTGTAGCAAAAGCATTTGAAGTATCGTCTAATACAGGAATTGTAAAAATAATAGATGAGAAGTACAAAAACAATCCTAAAAAATTTGTTGAAGGCTTATACGATCTTGATTTAAATCGAAAATTAGGTCTACCAATAATTGGTGAGCCAGCACCTATTATTCCTCATCCCAATGATAAAAAGAGATGGAGTGGTATTGCGCTGCAATGGATGGCTTATGGATATGGAGTTTCATTTACTCCATTGCAAACACTTACTTTTTATAATGCCATAGCAAATGATGGTGAAATGGTAAAGCCTCAATTTTTAAAGGAGGTCAAAGAATTTGATAAGGTAATTGTGCCATTTAAAAAAGAAGTGATCAATTCCCAAATTTGTTCTAAAGAAACTGTAGCTAAAGTGAAACAGCTACTTATAAATGTAGTTGAAAAAGAGCACGGAACAGGACACAGATTGTATTCTTCAAACTTTTCAATGGCAGGAAAAACAGGTACTTGTCAAAAAGATTACAGAGATAAGGATAAGTTGAATTATATCTCTTCTTTTGTCGGATTTTTTCCGGCAGAAAACCCTAAATACTCTTGTATAGTTGTAATTCATGAGCCTGATAAAAGTGTTGGGTATTTTGGGGCAGATGTTTCTGGTCCAGTATTTAAAAAAATAGCACAAAAAATATTTACAGATACACCAATTGTCGATGAGGTAGAATCTCTGTTAGTTAAGAATAAAAATGTTGAAAAGGAATATGAAAAATATTACAAAACAGCACAAACCTATATAACAATAATGCCAAATGTAAAAGGCCTGCCTGCCATGGATGCATTGGCTTTGTTGGAGAATATGGGATTAAAAGTAAAAATTTCAGGCTCTGGAATAGTGAAAAATCAATCGATTAACAAAGGAATAAAAGTTAAAAAGAATCAAACAATTGTTTTAGAAACTTCGTGATAGAATTAAAAGACATATTATATAAAGTTACACTGAATTCAGTTGTTGGGAGTACTTCTGTGTCTATTAATAACTTAGATTTTGATTCAAGAAACATATCAATAAACGATGTATTTGTAGCTGTTCCGGGAACAATAGTAGATGGTCATGAATATATAGAAAAAGCTGTAAAACAAGGAGCAATTGCTATTATTTGTGAGAATTTCCCAACTAATTTTGTAAATGGAATTACCTATGTAAAAGTAGCAAGCTCCAGTCAGGCATTGGCAGTAATGGCTTCCAATTTTTATGGAATTCCTTCAGAGAACTTAAAACTTATTGGGGTAACAGGAACCAACGGAAAAACTACAGTTGCAACATTATTGTATCAATTATTTAAAAAAGCAGGGTATAAAGTAGGTTTAATTTCAACGGTAAAAGTAATGGTTGATAACGTTGAACATAAAGCAACACATACAACACCAGATTCATTAACTATCAATAGGTATTTAAAGGAAATGAATGATGAAGGTGTTGAATTTTGTTTTATGGAAGTCAGTTCGCATGGAATTCATCAAAACCGAACAGAAGGACTTGAATTTGAGGGAGGAATATTTACCAATTTATCACATGATCATTTAGATTATCATGAAACATTCGCAGAATACAGAGATGTTAAAAAAGTATTCTTTGACAAATTATCTCCAAAGGCATTTGCTTTGGTCAATGTTGATGATAAGAATGGTTTGTTTATGCTTCAAAATACAAAAGCTAAAAAATATACATATGCTTTAAAAACCTATGCTGATTATAAGGCTCAAATTTTAGAAAATCAATTTGGAGGGTTGCTTCTAAAACTTAATGATAACGAAGTTTGGACAAGATTAATAGGATACTTTAACGCATACAATTTAATAGCCATTTACGGAACTGCAGATTTGTTGGGGTTGGAAAAAGATGAAATATTAAGATTAATAAGTGAATTGGAAAGTGTTAGCGGTACGTTTTCAATATTTGATTTCGGATGAAAAAATAACTGCAATTGTAGATTATGCTCATACACCAGATGCCTTAAAAAATGTTCTAGAAACTATTAATAGTATACGAACAAAAAATGAGGAACTAATTACAGTTGTTGGTTGTGGTGGAGATAGAGATAAGGAAAAGAGACCGAAAATGGGCCATATAGCTTCTGCTCTTAGTACTAAAGTCATTTTTACAAGTGATAATCCACGAAGTGAAGTTCCTGAAACTATAATAGAAGAGATGGAAAAGGGTGTAGAGCCTCTAAATTTTAAAAAAACCATGTCAATTGTAGACAGAAAACAGGCGATTAAAACAGCTTGTCAATTGGCAAATCCCAATGATATTATTCTGATAGCAGGAAAAGGTCATGAAACCTATCAAGAAATTAATGGAAAACGAACAGATTTTGATGATTTTAAGATAGCTAAAGAACTTTTAAAGCAGTTACAAAAATAACCAAATGTCATGCTGAGCTAGCCAGCACTGAGCGGAGTCGAAGTGAAGCATCTTAAAAAATGAAATAAAGAGTATGTTATATTACTTATTTGAATTTTTAGAAAAACAATATCAGTTTCCGGGAGCCAGTGTATTTCAATATATATCCTTTAGGGCGGCTGTGGCAATTATTTTGTCTTTATTATTTTCTACAATATTCGGTAAAAAGATCATCAATTACCTGAAAGAACAGCAAGTAGGCGAATCTGTGAGAGATCTGGGTCTTGAAGGTCAAATAGAAAAAGCCGGAACACCAACAATGGGTGGAATTATTATAATTCTTGCAACATTGATTCCCGTTCTATTATTAGCAAAATTGGATAATATATATGTGATCATGCTAATTGTAACAACTGTTTGGATGGGACTTATTGGTTTTATAGATGATTACATTAAAATATTTAAAAAAGATAAGAAGGGCTTAAAAGGAAGGTTTAAAATTTTAGGTCAAGTTGGTTTAGGTGTTTTTGTTGGAGCTATTATGTTTTTCAATAATGGAGTCACTATAAAAGAAAAATTACCCATTGCACAACAGCAGGAATTATTGGCAGAAAATCCAAACATCCCGCAAACACAATTGTTTAAGGTTGAAGAAAAATCTACAAAAACAACAATTCCTTTTGTAAAGAATAATGAGTTTGATTATGCAGATTTAATTACTTGGGTAAATAAGGACCTAATTCAATACGCATGGCTAATTTTTATACTAATTGTAATCTTTATTGTTACTGCAGTTTCTAATGGAGCAAATCTTACCGATGGTATTGATGGATTAGCAGCAGGAAGTTCAGCCATAATTGTATTTGCACTTGCCATTTTTGCTTTTGTGTCTGGTAATATCATTTTATCCGATTATCTCAACATAATGTTTATTCCAAGATTGGGTGAAACAGTTGTATTTATTGCTGCTTTTGTTGGTGCACTGATTGGATTTTTATGGTACAACACCTATCCGGCTCAAGTATTTATGGGCGACACTGGAAGTTTAACAATTGGTGGCGTCATAGCAGTTATTGCAATTGCGGTTCGGAAAGAGCTGTTGATTCCAATATTATGCGGAATCTTTTTCGCGGAATCATTATCAGTAATTTTTCAGGTTAGTTGGTTTAAGTATACAAAAAAGAAATTTGGTGAAGGAAGACGCATTTTTAAAATGTCACCTTTGCATCATCATTATCAAAAAGGAGGATATCACGAAAGTAAAATAGTAACAAGATTTTGGATTGTTGGCATTTTACTGGCAATACTCTCCATAGTAACTCTGAAGTTGAGATAAAAAAAATGTCATGCTGAGCTCCTGCCTGCCGCAGGCAAGTGTCGAAGCATCTCAAAATATGAAAATGACAAAACAAAGATTAGTCATATTAGGTGCAGGTGAAAGTGGAGTTGGAACTGCACTATTGGGGAAAGAAAAAGGATTTGAAGTATTTGTGTCTGACAAGGGTACAATTAAAGAAAAATATAAAAACGTTCTTATAAATAATGAGATTGAATGGGAAGAGAAGGAGCCATACAGAATCTAAAATTCTAAATGCAGATACTGTAATGAAAAGTCCGGGAATTCCTGATAAGGTGGAATTAGTAAAACTTTTATTGAGAAAGGAAATTCCGGTCATTTCAGAAATTGAATTTGCTGCTCAATTTACAGATGCAACTATTATCGGAATTACAGGTAGCAACGGAAAAACAACGACTGCTACTTTAACGCATCATGTGTTAAAGAAGGACCTTAATGTTGGTTTAGCAGGAAATATTGGTGACAGTTTTGCAAAGCAAGTTCTGGAAAAGGATTATCCGTACTACGTGCTGGAAATAAGTAGTTTTCAATTGGATGGGATAGTGAATTTTAATCCGAATATTGCTGTACTCACAAATATTACTCCGGATCATTTAGATAGATACGATAACAAATTTGAGAATTATATCAATTCTAAATTCAGAATAGTCTTGAATCAAACAAATGAGGATTATTTCATTTATCGATGCTGACGATGAAGTCATTAATAAATGGATGGAAGAAAATCCAATTCAATCAAAATTATTGCCTTTTTCCTTGGTGAAAAAGGTTGAAAATGGAGCGTATTTAAAAAGTGAAGAAATTATAATAACAATTGATAATAACCAAATAACTATGCCAACAGCAAACTTAGCTTTAGAAGGAAAACACAATATTAAAAATGCCATGGCTGCTTCTACGGTAGCTCATTTATTAAAAATCAGAAAGCAAACCATTCGTGAATGTCTAGAAAACTTTCAAGGTGTGGAACATCGTTTGGAGAATGTACTAAAAATTAATAAAGTTCAATATATAAACGATTCAAAAGCTACCAACGTTAACGCAACCTATTATGCTTTAGAAAGTATGGATGCTCCAACAGTTTGGATTGTTGGAGGTGAGGATAAGGGAAATAACTACGAAGAGTTGTATCCTTTTGTGAATGAAAAGGTTAAGGCTATTATTTGCTTGGGAATCGATAATGAAAAACTGCTCAAGTCCTTTGGGAATATGGTAGATATAATTGTTGAAACTCAATTTATGAGTGAAGCGGTTAAAATAGCTTATAAGATAGCAGAAGCAGGAGATAATGTTCTGTTATCACCAGCTTGTGCCAGTTTCGATCTTTTTGAAAACTATGAAGATAGTGGAAGACAATTTAAAGACGCCGTTAGAAATTTATAATTAGATTATGCAAACTGTATTCAAGAACATAAAAGGAGATAAGTTAATTTGGGCTATAGCGGCTCTATTGGCTATATTTTCATTTCTTCCTGTTTATAGTGCAGCCAGTAATTTGGCATACATTAGTGGAGACGGGAATACATTTGGTTTCTTTATCAAGCACTTTATGCACCTGTTTCTTGGTTTTTCTATTATGTATGGGATTCATAAAATTCCGTATAGATATTTTAGAGGATTGTCTATTATTATGATCCCAATAGTTCTTGTACTTTTATTAGTAACAATGCTTCAGGGCACAACCATTGAAGGTGCAAATGCAAGCAGATGGATTCAGATTCCCATAGTTGGAATGTCATTTCAAACATCCACACTTGCAGCTGTAGTGTTAATGGTCTATGTGGCAAGATATCTTTCCAAGATCAGGGATAAGCAAATTACATTTAAAGAAACTATTTTACCGCTTTGGGTTCCGTTATTTCTGATACTTAATCTTAATCCTTCCTGCCAATTTTTCAACAGCAGCTATAATTTTTTCAATGGTTCTTGTGTTATTATTTTTGGGAGGTTATCCACTTAGATATTTAGGAGCCATGATAGGAGTAGGTATAGTTGGTCTAACGCTATTTGTGTTGGTTTCAAAGGCATTTCCAGATGTTATGCCCAATAGAATTGATACATGGATGAGCAGAGTAGAAAGTTTTATTAATGGTGAAGATTCAGAAGAAGACTATCAAATAGAAAAGGCAAAAATTGCAATCGCTTCAGGAGGAGTTAGAGGAGTAGGTCCCGGAAAAAGTATTCAAAAGAATTTTTTACCACAGTCTTCTTCAGATTTTATTTATGCAATTATTGTTGAAGAATATGGATTGATAGGAGGACTTTTCCTTATGGTCCTATACCTGTGGTTACTATTTAGAATTGTAATTGTTGCGCAAAAAGCAAGTTCCTTTTTTGGGAAACTATTAGTAATTGGTGTTGGAATTCCAATTGTATTTCAAGCATTGATAAATATGGCCGTTGCAGTCGAATTATTTCCTGTAACAGGTCAGACATTACCACTAATAAGTAGTGGTGGAACATCTATTTGGATGACATGTTTAGCTATTGGAATTATTTTAAGTGTAAGTGCTGAGCGTCAGGAAATTAAAGAAAAGGAAAATTTAAACGATAACCCTTTAGAAATTTTATCTGAAACAATTTAAGTGAAAAGTGTCTAAAGTTAAAAGTATTTAAAGTTGACAAAAGATTGGAATTTGGAATTTAAATATTGGAATTTATAAAGAAAAACATTTGTGAATTAGTGTCAAAAAACAAAACATATAAAATAATACTTTCAGGAGGTGGAACAGGTGGACATATATATCCTGCAATTGCAATTGCTAATGAATTAAAGGCGCGTCATCCAAAGGCTGAATTATTATTCGTTGGTGCAAAGGATAGAATGGAAATGGAAAAGGTGCCCAAGCAGGTTATAAAATTATTGGATTGTGGATTTCTGGTATTCAAAGAAAGCTAACAATTAAAAATCTGATGTTTCCATTTAAACTCATAAGTAGTTTATGGAAGGCCAGAAAAATTATTAAAAACTTTAAGCCAGATGTAAGTATTGGCACAGGAGGTTTTGCAAGTGGACCTTTGCTAAAAGTTGCAACTTCAATGGGAATACCAAGCCTGATACAAGAACAAAATTCTTATCCCGGGATAACCAATAAGTTATTGTCCAAAAAAGTTGACAAAATATGTGTGGCCTATGATAATTTGGATCGTTTTTTTCCACCTGAAAAATTAATAAAGACTGGCAATCCTGTTCGTCAGGATTTATTTGATATTCAGGATAAATTAGATGAGGGTATGGAATATTTTGGTTTACAGAAAGGTAAACAGACCTTATTGGTATTAGGAGGAAGTTTAGGTTCAAAACGCATCAATGAATTAATCCAAAAAGAGATTGACTATTTTCTAACTAATAATATTCAAGTCATCTGGCAATGTGGAAAACTATATTATGAGGCATATAAATTGGATGGACACAATAAACATATTCAACTCCATGCTTTTTTAAACAGAATGGATTTGGCCTATGCTGCAGCCGATTTTATTATTTCGAGAGCTGGAGCAAGTTCAGTATCAGAATTATGTATTGTAGGTAAACCTGTCATATTTATACCATCACCAAATGTAGCCGAAGATCATCAAACAAAAAATGCTTTGTCTGTTTCAGGTAAGGAAGCAGCTTTATTGATCAAGGAAGAAGATTTGGATGTGGATTTTGAAAATAAATTTACCCAGCTGATAAAATCAAAAGAAAAGCAGGATCTATTAGGAAATAATATAAAAAAATTGGCATTAATTAATGCTACAAAACAGATAGCAGACGAAGTAGAAAAATTATTGAAGAAATGAATTTAAACAGCATACATAACGTTTATTTTATTGGCATTGGAGGAATTGGCATGAGTGCTCTGGCATTCTATTTCAAGGTCAATGGGAAAAATATTGCTGGTTACGATAGAACGAAAACAGAACTAACTGAAAGATTGGAAAGTTTGGGAGCAAAAATTCATTATGAAGAGTCACTTGTTCATATTGATAAAAGATTCATGAACCCAAAAAATACATTAATTGTATATACACCTGCAATACCTGAAAATCATGAAGAACTACAGTTTTTCAAAAATACTGGGTATCATGTTTTAAAACGTTCGGAAGTATTAGGGTTGATAACTAAAAACAGCTTTTGTTTGGCTGTAGCCGGTACACATGGTAAAACTACTACCACAAGTATTTTAGGACATTTAATGAATGTATGTAAAGTGAGATTAACAGCTTTTTTAGGAGGAATCAGTGAAAATTATAATTCAAATTTAATTCTAAAAGGTACAGACGTAACGGTTGTTGAAGCAGATGAATTCGACCGTTCATTTTTAACCTTATCTCCTGATTTCGCTTGTATCACATCTATGGATGCTGACCATTTGGATATTTATGGTGACGCTTCAGAATTAAAAAAATCATTTATAGAATTCAGTAAAAAAATAAAACCAAATGGAAAGTTATTCGTTAAGAATGGCTTGCCAATTAAAGGGATTACTTATGGGATTGAAGATGAAAGTGATTATTCAATAAAAAATATAAAAATAGAAAATGCGGTGTATGTTTTTGATGTCGTAACACCAAAAACTGTGCTTAAAAATATTCAATTTAACCTGCCTGGTAGACATAATTTGTCGAATGCATTAGTCGCTTTGGCGATGGCTGTAGAATATGGATGTCCTCCTGAACAGCTCGCCAAAGCACTAGCATCTTATAAAGGTGTTAAAAGACGTTTCAGTTACCATTTAAGAACTGAAAATCTGGTATTTATTGATGATTATGCACATCATCCGCAAGAAATTAATGCGGTGTATCAAGCAGTAAGAGAAATGTATCCGGGAAAGAAAGTATTAGCTGTTTTTCAACCGCATTTATTTAGCAGAACAAAAGATTTTGCCGATGATTTTGCATTAAGTCTACAAAAATTTGATCAGATTTTGCTTTTGGATATCTATCCTGCCAGAGAAGTACCGATTAAAGGAATTACTTCTGAATGGTTGTTAGAAAAAATAAAAAATCCCAATAAGAAATTAATAGATAAAGAGAGTTTGAGTAAAGAAATTCAAAGGAGTGATGCAGAAGTTATTATAACGATGGGAGCGGGAGATATAGGAGAAGAAGTAGAAACAATTAAACACAATTTAAGTTTTGCGAGTTAACTGGAACATATTAAAGATAATTCTGCTATTTAGTGTTGTAGTGCTGCTTTATGCATTTACTTCAGATAAAAATACTAATAGAATAGTAGAATCTTTAAATATAGAATTTGTCGATAATAAATACCCATTCTTAACCGAAGAGAATGTTAGTAAATTGTTAATACAAAAAAATGTTAAGCTTACGGGAGTGCCTAAAGATATTTTAGATTTGAATGAGCTTAGAAACAGCCCTGAATAAAAACCCAATAATCAAAAATGCTGAAGTGTATATGTCTGTAAATGGAGTACTTACAGCAAAAATTGAACAAAAAAATCCAATTGCAAGAGTGAATACAAATGCATCTTATTATATAGATGAAAGTGGTTCTTATATGCCATTATCTTCAAATTATTCTGCACGAGTACCTCTTGTTACAGGATTAATAGAAAAAAACGATTTGGAAAACGTTTATAAAGTGGCAAAAAAAGTACATGAGGATGATATTTTAATTAAGTATGTTACTGAAATTCATCAAAATAACAACAAGACTATATCACTAAGATTTAGACAAAATAATTTTAAAGTATATCTGGGTGAGGTCATTAATCTGGATAAAAAATTTAATAACCTAAAAGCTTTTTATCAAAAAGCCTTTAAGGATAATACGCTTAACTCTTATAGCATTGTTAATTTACAATTTGATAATCAGGTTGTATGTACCAAAAAGTAAACTATGGAAAATAATATAGCGTCAGGATTAGACATAGGAACCACGAAAATTGCGGCCATGATTGGTCGTAAGAATGAATATGGCAAGCTCGAAATTTTAGGTATTGGCAAGTCAAAAAGTTTAGGAGTTCATAGAGGAGTCGTTAATAATATAACCCAAACCATACAGTCCATACAACAGGCAGTTCAAGAAGCAGAAGCAGCTTCGGGAATGAAAATAGAAGAAGTAACTGTGGGTATTGCAGGACAGCATATCCGAAGTTTGCAACATAGTGATTACATAACCAGATCCAATTCAGAAATTGTAATTGATGAAGATGATATTGAAAGGTTGATCAATCAGGTTCATAAATTGGTTATGCTTCCTGGTGAAGAAATTATTCATGTTTTGCCACAGGATTTTAAAGTTGATGGTCAAGGCGAAATAAAAGAACCTATTGGAATGTATGGAGGACGATTAGAAGCTAATTTTCATGTTGTCGTTGGTCAGGTCTCTTCGATCCGAAATATAGGGAGATGCATAAAAAGTGCAGGATTGCAGTTAGAAGGCATCACATTAGAGCCCTTAGCATCGGCCAATGCAGTCCTAAGTCAGGAAGAGAAAGAAGCAGGAGTCGCCCTTATTGATATAGGAGGTGGAACCACAGATCTGGCAGTATTTAAAGATGGTATAATCAGACATACAGCTGTAATTCCGTTTGGAGGGAATGTAATAACAGAAGACATTAAAGAAGGATGTTCGATTATTGAAAAACAGGCTGAACTATTAAAAATTAAATTTGGTTCTGCTTGGCCAGGTGAGAATAAGGACAATGAAATTGTCTCTATTCCAGGTCTTAGAGGAAGAGATCCTAAAGAGATCACTCTAAAAAATCTATCAAAAATAATACATGCCCGAGTGGTTGAGATCATTGAACAGGTATATGTCGAGATAAAGAATTACGGTCATGAAGAGCAAAAAAAGAAACTTATAGCTGGAATAGTTCTTAACAGGTGGAGGTGCTCAACTAAAGCATCTAAAACAATTAGTAGAATATATAACAGGAATGGATACCAGAATTGGCTATCCTAACGAGCATCTAGCCGGAGATAGTGATGATGAGGTTTTAAGTCCATTATTTGCAACAGCTGTTGGATTAGTAATGGATGGAGTTAAACGTCAGGAACGAAAAAAAGAAGATGCAGTAATCGAAGAATTAAATGAAGAACTAAATATATCTGAAATAAGTTCTGATGAGACTAAAAAAGAAAGACGCTCTTTTTTAGATAAGCTTACGGAGCGAGTCAAAGATTTTTTGGATAACGCGGAATGAGATATAAATAAAAAAAAGAATTTAAAATATATAATTAATTAACCCAAAATAGCATTTATGAGCAGCAAAAAAGAATTCACGAACATAGCATTCGATTTGCCAAAGAACCAATCCAACGTAATTAAGGTGATAGGAGTCGGTGGTGGCGGAAGTAATGCAATAAATCACATGTTTCAGCAAGGTATAAAAGGTGTTGATTTTGTGATCTGTAATACAGATGCACAAGCCCTCGAAAATAGTGGTGTGCCTAATAAAATACAGTTAGGAGTCAACTTAACGGAAGGATTAGGTGCAGGAGCAAATCCAGATATTGGAGAACAAGCTGCTGTAGAAAGTTCTGAAGAGCTTAGAAACATGTTGGAAACCAACACAAAAATGTTATTCATTACAGCAGGAATGGGAGGAGGAACCGGAACTGGAGCAGCTCCTATAATTGCAAAAATGGCTAAGGAAGCCAATATATTAACCGTTGGGATTGTGACGATGCCTTTCCAGTTTGAAGGTAAACTGAGAAACGAACAGGCTCAAAAAGGAATTGAAAATCTACGAAATGTTGTTGATTCTTTAATAGTTATAAATAATAATAAGTTAAGAGAAGTATATGGTAATTTAGGGTTTAAGGCTGGTTTCTCTAAGGCTGATGAAGTGTTATCCACGGCTGCTCGTGGTATCGCAGAAGTTATTACGCACCATTATACACAGAATATCGATTTACGTGATGCTAAAACTGTATTAAGTAATAGCGGAACGGCAATAATGGGTTCAGCTTCTGCAACCGGACAAAACAGAGCCCATGAAGCTATACTTAAGGCACTGGATTCTCCTTTATTAAATGACAATAAAATTACAGGTGCCAAAAACGTATTGCTGCTTATTGTTTCTGGTACTCAGGAAATTACAATTGATGAAATAGGAGAGATAAATGATCATATTCAGAATGAGGCTGGTCATGGAGCAAATATTATTATGGGTGTTGGTGAAGAGGATAGTCTGGATGAAGCTATTTCGGTAACGATTATTGCAACAGGCTTTAATATAGAGCAACAAAACGAAATTTCAAATACCGAAATAAAAAAGGTAGTTCATGCATTAGAGGATGACCAAAATTTGGATCAGGATCTAAGTACTCAGGATAAAGACCCTGCGATTATAATGCCTGATATCGAACTTAACAGTAAGCCGGAAGAAGAAAGTAGTAAGGCATACACTGGATTTGAGTGAAATAGCCGAGGAAGATTCAAATGCGATTTTTGAATCATCCAGAACTGCAGAAATTGAAATGGATCTTATTCCAACAACTGAATTTATCAGAAATATCCAGGTGGAATATCAGGAGGTTCTGGAAAATCAAAGTACTGTTGCAAAAGAAGAGCCTGATTTTATAATAACAAATATGACACCGGAAGTACCGGAAGAGGCAATAGAAGAGCCAAATGAAGAAGAACAAATAACTCTAACATTCGATCTTCCTATCAATCAGACTAAAAAAGAAAAAACCGTTGAAGAAAATACTGTGAAGTTTGATCTGGATGAAAAAGTAAAGGATATTAATGTTAAAGATTATATCGAGCTTATTCCGGTCACAGAGGCCAATGATGAAGGAGAAACTCATTATGCAGTAGATAATTATATTGAGCTTGAATCAACGATGAACACTCAGGTTCATTATCTTCTTCCGAGGCAGAGATTGATGAAGAAATTGTTTTTGAAAAGAAGGTTATTGAAAAAGAGATTGAATCGGAAGAACCTGCAGAAGAAATAGATCCTATAAATAGTCCAATTTCAGAGATATTAAAAGAACGTGCTGCAGAAAGAAGGAGACGAATGAAAGACTTTAACTATAAATTCAATAATGCAAAGATTGATGATATAGAAAAAGAACCTGCATATAAACGACAAGGTATAGATTTAACCGATACTCAACATTCATCAGATAGCAATAAATCAAGAACCTCAGTTAGTTTAGATGAAAATGATGAAATTCAACTAAGAAGCAACAATTCTTTTTTACACGATAATGTAGATTAGTGAAACCCTACTTTCAAAAGAAATAGTCGCATTGAAAGTAGTTGGTTGAAGTAATCCCGCAGTTATGCGGGATCTTAACAGAAAATGAATTTAAATTAATCCATTGTTCTTTAATCTTAAACCGAAAAGACCCCTTAATCTTTTCGGTTTTTTATGTGAAGCTTTTTTGGATTTCAGAAAGCAAAATCAAAAAATAAAGCTGAACTAATCCCAATGAAGATTGGGATATCATTAAATATGAAAACATCTTTTTCTTTGTTATCTTCGCAAAGAATTAAAAAACAGAAAATGAGCTTACAAGTAAAAGTAATGACAGCTTTAAAAGAAGCTATGAAAGCCAAGGACCAGACGGCTTTAACCGCATTAAGAGCAGTTAAATCAGCTTTATTATTAGCTCAAACAGAAAGTGGTGCAAGTGATGAGTTAACAGAGGAGCAGGAATTAAAACTACTTCAAAAATTAGTAAAACAACGTAAGGACAGTGCAGCAATTTATCTGGATCAGGGAAGGAAGGATCTGGCATTACCAGAAATTGATGAAGCAGAAGTAATCAGTCAGTTTTTACCGGAAGCTTTAAGTGAAGAAGAAATAGAGAAAGTTGTGGTTATGACCATTGACTCTATTGGAGCAGAAGGTATGAAGGATATGGGCAAGGTCATGGGTATAGTAAGTAAGGAATTAGCCGGACAAGCAGATGGTAAAACCATATCTAATATAGTCAGACAAAAATTAGCTAAAATAGAAATTGGCCGCGTGGCGCAACTGAATAGCGCATCAGATTTCGGCTCTGAGGGTTGGGGGTTTGAATCCCTTCGCGGTCACGAATAAGCAAAAAACCACACATAATGTGTGGTTTTGTTTTTCATTAAGCCAAGCAAGTTTGAGCTTTAATGAAATAATCAAAAAGCAAAAGCGTAGCTTTGGTTTTGTAGGATTTGCAGGAGCGACAAGCAGGAAGTTAATCCCTGTTTTAAAGCGGAGCTTTGATGGGCGACATAGCGTGAGCTATGGCGAGCTGTAACGTGGACCGCCAGGGAAGTTAATCCTTGTTTTCAATCCCGATAACTATCGGGAGGAGTTTGAGCTTTGCGAGCTGTCAGGAGGACCGCAAGCGGACTTTGTTCAATCCCGATTACTATCAGCGGAGCTTTGCAGGGAGCAACATAGCGCAGTGAAGCTATTCGGCGAGCTGACAGTGTGGACCGCAGGGAAGCTGTAATCCTTGTTGAGCTTCAAGCACAAATCAACTATCAAAAGCGCAGCTTTGGTTTTGTATTTGCAGGAGTGATTCTCAAGGGATATGTAATCCCTTAAGCGGAGCTTTGAGGGCGACATAGCGTGAGCTATGGGCGAGCTGAGCGTGAGCCCAGGGAAGTTAATCCATGTTTTCAAAGCGCCAGCTTTGGTTTTGTATTTGCAGGAGTGATTCTCAAGGGATATGTAATCCCATCAACATTGATAAAACTTTAAGGAATATTCAATCGAGCTTGATTTTTTCTGTTTGAACTTTTAAAAAAAGATCAAACCTCAAATAACAGGAATAGTGTTATCTTCATAGGGTAAAATTCAGGCAATTTGGAAAACAAAAAAATATATGACATCACTATAGTTGGTGGTGGTATTGTTGGTGCCGCAACGGCTTATAAGCTACAGTTAAAATATCCCCAATTTAAAAATTCTATTGATAGAGAAAGAACCGCATTTAGCAGACCATCAGACAGGGAATAATTCTGGAGTTATTCACTCGGGATTATATTATAAACCAGGTTCTGCAAAAGCGAAGACTTGTGTTGATGGTAGAAAACAATTGGTTGAGTTTGCTAAAACGTACAAAATTAAACATGAAATTTGTGGGAAAGTAGTTGCCGCAGTTGATGAATCGGAATTACCATTTATGGATAAGATTTTTCAAAACGGACTGGAGAACAATACGGAAGGCATAGAAAAAATAAATGCCGATCAGCTAAAACAAATAGAACCTCATGTGGAGAGTATAGGTGGAATATGGGTGCCATCTACGGGAATTATTGATTTTAGAGCAGTTACGGACAAGTTGGCGGAGTTGGTAGTTGCAAAGCAAAGGGAAAGCCTGGTTGTTATGGGAGAAGAAGTGCTGGCGAATGAACATGGGGAGAAAACAACAGTAATAACCACAACCAAAAACACTTATTTAACCCAATACATGATTTTTTGTGGAGGCTTGCAGGCCGATCGATTGGCTAAAAAGGATGGGGTAAAACTGAAAGAGAAGGTGGTAGGATTTAGAGGCGATTATTATGATTTAACGGATCAGGCGAAATACAAAGTAAATAACCTGATCTATCCTGTACCAAATCCTGCGTTTCCGTTTTTAGGTGTGCATTTTACCAGAATGGTGAACGGAGATGTTGAATGCGGGCCTAATGCTGTTTTTACGTTTGCAAGAGAAGGCTATGGTAAAACAGATTTTAATTTGAAAGACACTTTGGATGCCCTTTCTTATATCGGTACATGGAAACTATTATTTAATAATACCGGTTTTGCTATTAATGAATACCGAAGAGCGTTTTCTAAAAAATTGTTTTTGCAAACCTTACGCCGTTTAATACCATCATTGACAATGGAGGATATCAAACCAGGAAGAGCAGGAGTAAGAGCAATGTTGTTGAGTGAAGATGGTGATGCAAAAGATGATTTTAGAATTGAATACCAGGGAAAAAGTATTCACGTACTAAATGCTCCTTCTCCGGCAGCTACAGCATGTCTGTCAATAGCCGATGAAATTTGTGGCATGGCAAAAACCCACTTTAATTTATAACGTGATGTTTTTGTAAGCAAGATTCTGAATTCTAAAGATAATATTTAATTTCTTCATCCAATCATTTACAGTTCATGATTTAATGCAATGCTTTGATAAAGGATCAGAATGATTCAATTATTTAAGAAATATATTATCATATAATCAAAAAATCTGAAATAAGAACTAATTTTCGTCATACTTTTTATTCATCCTAAAATCTATCTTCAACTTACAATATTAAAGTTCGGCCATTATAAAATTGGTGAGGAACTTAAGATACAAGGCAAGAAATTTATCCATTAAACACGCCATAACCTTTTCCACCATGATCTTTTGGTCTCCAATCCGTCATAACCATATCCGTAGCCTCTCTTCTCATCATCGGTATCGTTGATTAGGATGGCCATATTGGGCAGGCGCTTGTTCTCATGCATCATCTTTGGGATCTTTAACAATCGCTTGTCAAGAAAATTGGCCCTGACCACATACACGAACAGGTCTGCATGATGGCCCATCAGCAGTGTATCCGTAACAACATTTACGGGAGGTGTATCAACCACTACAAAGTCGTAGTTGGCTCTTCCATAGGCAATTACTTCATCAAAACGACCATTGGTCAATAATTCTGATGGGTTTGGCGGAATACTACCTGTTTGAAGGATATCTAAATTTGTTTTGTCATGATGCACAATCAAATCTGTTAACCTTCATACTGTTATCTATTAAAAAATGGGTCAGGCCTTTGCCCTTTTCATGTTTTATCTTCAAATAGGTATCAATTTTTGGCTTTCTGATATCAGCCGCTATCAGCAATACTTTTTTGTTCAGCAAGGCCAGGGCCGATGCTAAATTGATAGCAATAAATGTTTTGCCTTCATTGCCTAAGGTAGAGGTAATAAAAATAGTTTTGGCTTCTTTGGCGTTTCCTGGCAACATAAAATTAATATTGGTTCTTAACAGGCGGAATGATTCTGCCACATTGCTCCTGTCCTTCTCAGAAATAATGACCTTCTTTTTAGACTTGGTGGTAGGGATATCGCCCAAAATAGGTGCTTTTACCATCGTCTCTATATCCTCGAGGGTATGTACCTTATTGTCAAGCGACATGCGGATATAAATAATAATGAATGGTACAACGAGGCCCAGTAAGAACGCCACGATATACACGATTTTTTTATTGGGTGACACCGGCAATACTGCTCCCGTAAGCCCTGTCAATGACCTTGGCATTGGGCGTAATTACGGCCAGTGAAATAGAACTTTCCTCCTTTTTTTGCAGCAAATACAAATACAAGGTTTCAATGATCTGTTGCTGACGTTTTATATCCGTGATCTCTCTTTCTTTTCTAGGGGCTGAATATATTTGGGAGGACAACCTCCTTTCCTGCATCCTGGTCTCTTCCAATGTAATGGCCAGTGACGAACGCGAGTTGCGCAGGCTTTGATCTATGCTTTGCCTTAAGCGTAAGATCTGATCATTTAAATTGATTAAAATAGGGTTATCTTTATTGGCTCCTTTTAACAGCCTATTGCGCTCCAACACCAAACGGTTATAATTTAAGGTGTTCTGGCTGGTGGTTTCATTCAACAGGCCTAAACTGGCAGGTATCAGGTCATTGTTGGTTTTCATATAATCGATCACATAATCTATTAATTTGATCTGCGAGGTAAGGTCAACGATCTTATTATTCAATTCTACATTTGACTCCATTGCGATGCCCACTTCAGAAGCCATATCTGATAACCTATTTTGGGATTTATAGGTTTGTACCCCCTGATCAAGACTGGTCAGCTCACCAGAAATATTGTCGATCCGGTTGTTGATAAAATCATCTGTGCTCTTGGCCATCTGTCTCTTATCTTCAATTGCATCTTCGATATAATGGCTTACTAAATTATCAAGAATGTCTTTTGCTTTATTTATTACAGGATCCCTCATTGTGAGTGTCAACAGTTCTGAGTCTATACTTACGGGGGCAATAGTGATACTATTCTTATAGCGACTAACGACATTATTAATGGGACTTATAGTTACCATGATCACCTGGTCCATTTCCACATCTTTAATAGACTTTGGGGTAACCACAAGATCGCCAAATTTACATTTAATTTTTTCTCCAAAAATGCCTTTCTTCACCTCATCACCATTTCCATCAGACTAAGATAAACCGGGTAGCAGATCTTGCGGTTATCGAAAAAATAGTGTCTAACTTGTGGAGGATGGAATCATTTATAAATAAATTCACATTCAATGGTACATTGTTCTGATAAATCTCTTTGATACCAATGCGGCCTTTTCTATAATAACTTACCTGTAAGCCCAGATCCTTGATCACCCGCTCCATGAGGGTACGTGATTTTAAGATACCCATTTCAGTATCCAGTGATATTTTTGAATCGGTAATTAAGCCCAGGTCTTTAAAAGCCGAGAGTTCGGAGTTTAATCCCCCTCCTTTTTCTTTATCGTCAATTAAGATGGTGGAAGACACTTCATATTGATAGGTAGCATAACGCAGGTATACAAAGGCCGCAGCCAAGGCTATCATGACCCCCAGCAAGAACCATTTATAATGGCGACTGTATTTTTCGAGGGCTTCACGGATATTGAAATCGTCATCCTGCTGATCGCTGTCATCAATATAGATGGTTTTGTATTTATTATCGTCTTGCATATCTTTGATATTTTAATGGGAATAAAGATACTTTTTTTGTCTGATGGTAACAATTACTTACCCGATTTAATTACAATTTATTTTTATGGATCTTTTCACGATTGGGCACAATACCCAAGTACAAACTAGAGGCCGAATAACAGAAAGGCAACGGTGCTTAGTTTGATATGTTGTATTCAATACTCCAATATGTTTTTTGATAAAAGGGGTTGCACTTTTACTGGGAATTACCAAGTATATTAAAAAATAATCTCGTATTCAATTTAGTTCTTACTGAATTGACTGTATTGTTCTTGATATGGATCAGCATAAGTTCATAATTAGTATAGTCTTGAGGAACTGTAATTCTTATAGAAATGCCCTTACCCAGTTCATCTATAGCCAATTCATTGCCATAACGATCCTTTTTTACTAAAATCCATTCGAATGCTTCCTTATATTTTGAAGAATCCGGATATACCCATTTATTATCCTGCAGCATTAGTGCATGATAAGTAACGGTATTATTCGGAAAAAGCAAAATAGAAGGAACAAGAATTCTGATCGTTTCATCTTGTTCTAAGTCAATATTTCTGGAATCCCTGTGAATGAATTCTCCATAACTGACTTTTTCCCGACCTTTAAAATCAAGTAGGCCATCAAAACTAACCCTATTATTTTCCCACTGATCCTGCCAGTTTCTTAAAACAACAGCTCTGTTTTCAAGCTCAGCCTTACATTCGAGATATGACTCACTATCAATTTCATTTATCATATAAGGAATTTTATCACTTCGGGGATCACTTAAAAATGAATTTAGCATGTTGATATCAGTAACAAGAAAGCCATAAAAATCGATTGCAATTCCTATATCCTGCATATATTCTAACCTATCCAAGGTTTTATTATTAAGCTGTAAATCGATCATAACAGGACGACTTGAGTCAATTTTCTTGATGTCCAGTATTAATTCCCTTAGCCATTCCAAATATGCTTTTTTATGATAGGATAAAACCGGTTCATTAAATGTTTTATTTAAATGTCAACCAGATGTCATTGCCTATATTCCATGACACTATATGTTCTTCTTTTTTAATTTTTTTAACCTTTTCAAGAATATTCTTGCTCAACATAAGTTTTGCCTTATGGTCAACAACAAAATCAATACTGTTTGGTACCCAAAAACTGAAAATCAATGAAATACCTTTTTCTCGCGATATGTTTAGAACATTGGAATCGTAGATACTTAGGCCATTATATTTAATGGTATTGAGTCCGGTTTTTTTCATTAGATCAAAATCCTCTATCAGAACATCCCTGTTTAAGACATAGTTATTGGCAATCCAATTTTGTCCCTTTTTATAGGCTACACCTGTAATGGCCTTTTTTGGTAATTGTATACCAGTCCCTTTAATTTTTATTTTATTTATAACAATGGAACCCTTAAATATATATTCAGGCAAATCGTGTGTAAAATTCAATTGAAAAGGTGTAAAAGAATCTACTGTCCAATCTAAATTTTCCGAATTGGAATTATGATCATCAGGCATATTATTATCCACACCACTATTGAATAATACAATAGCCTTGATTTCCTTGAATTCCTCGTTGATGGATTTTAATCCATTTTCTATCCAAAGTGCCTGATCACCTCCTTGTTTCAGGGATCCGAATTCGGAAATCATTACTGGTTTGTCTGTGAATTTTTTATTTCCTCATGAAAGGGAGAATATAAACTCTGAAAGGAATGCCATTGCTTATCATTGTTATATACTCCATAATTTAAACCTGTAATGCCAATCCAATCAACATACTCATTGCCTGGAAAATAGTGTTCCATGTTATCTCGGATTCCAGGGATTCCATACCCAGACCACATTATCCGCATCGCACTGTTCAAATATTTTGTAGATATGTATCCAGGCCGCTTTAAAGTCATCTGCGGTGTTTCCTCCGGTTTTGGACCAGGGGTAAAAAGGATTATCAAATTCGTTGAGCAAATCGAATAAAAACGGGTTTGTTAAATGATTTCAAGTATATAGCAAATTTTTCGACGTAATTATTAAAATAACCGTTTTTTATATATTTTAAAATATTTTTTTCATTTTTCAATGCTGGTAAACTATCACTAAGTGCAAAATCAGAGGCCCAGGGTTCCCAGCTAATCATGGGTAAAGCATTCTTATTATAAAATGCCTGAGATTAATTTCGAACTTGAAATTATACTATCCTTATCACCCCACGGAATATAAAATGATATGATATCAAATTTTAAATTCTCTTTTTTCTGATTTAGAGATCTGCTTATTATCAGATAAGCCATTATCTGCTTTTGGATAAAAAATCCCCAGATAACGTGCTGGTGTTACAGGATTATTTATGCTTTTTACGCCTTCCCATTGACTTTTTGCAAATTCATTATGAGCAAATAATGAAAGAAACAAAAAACAGCTTAAAAGAGGTAATGCAATAGGTCTTATAAGATGGGAAAGATAGTCTCTAAATTTCCGATAATAGCCCTTTATGCTTACTAAATTAGATACTATTTCTCTATCTAAACCCTTCCTTAGTATTTGATTTCTATTGGTTCTTTGATTGACCAAGTAAATGCTGAATATCATAAAGACCGTATTCAAGAGAGCAAACCCGGCAGTAAATATTGAAAAAG
>CAVYHG010000023.1:0-198691 GCA_963768245.1 uncultured Flavobacteriaceae bacterium | reverse complement strand
CTATGGCGATAGAACACCATGGCAACAGCGAATGCCACTAACCAGCATATGGCAAACGTAAAAAACAGGTCGTGGCTCAAAAAATGTGCGCCCCTGATTTCCTGGGTTGCGGCGAAAACCAGGCCAATGCCTGTCGGGATAAGCAAACCATAGAAACGGTATGGGCTGCGCATGGCAGACAGCGCAAAAAAAATACAAACATAGGCAAAGCCCCCGCTTGAATGTCCACCCGGAAAAAGCATGGCCAATGGTAGCGCCGGCATGAACAGTATCAAAAATACGCAGATAGAGAACATCACCTCCAAACAACTGCAGATCCCAGGGGGTATGAATATAGGTTAAGCCTTTCAGCATACTGACCAGCAAGGGCCCGGTCATCGCAGCGATAAAGATGTACAGCAGGTGCTTGCGGTAC
Source organism: uncultured Flavobacteriaceae bacterium (assembly GCA_963768245.1). Classification (GTDB taxonomy): domain Bacteria; phylum Bacteroidota; class Bacteroidia; order Flavobacteriales; family Flavobacteriaceae; genus Site-B1. The sequence continues at coordinate 198,276 of CAVYHG010000023.1, read as the reverse complement.
GGTGCCAGTGTTGTGCTGAAAAAGCTGGCGATAATGGCGAACAGGTTGGTAAGTGCACAAGCTATGATGAAATATCTTCCCCAGGTGTGCAAAATAACACTGGTAATGAATAAGGATTTATAGGGCCAGGTCCCCGTCGCTGCATCATAAAACCTGCTCTCGAGCCATAAATCTAAACCCGAGTATTCTGACCACAGGGCAAAACCGATAACAAGCAATGGAATTGTGAGATAAACCGCAACCTGCTGGACACTGCGCATAAGACAAAAATAGATATTTTAATATGAAATAATTGGGCAGGAGTAGAGGTTACATTATCGATCATGGAAGCCCACGAATCCTTGCTGATAAGCGAATGAAAACCGTGTTGGCGAGTTGTCATTTATTACAAAATCAGAATAATAAGTAAACACATTGGCCTGACCTAAAATATACCCGGAAGGATGACTAATTTCCAGTCCACCTCCAGTAATGTTGCTATTTCCAAAAGCTGCGGTACTATAATTGATATACGACCGTCCTACTCCCAGTTTAAAATCGGCTAATCCGTCTACCGTAGCGATCATGACATCAACCTCATAGAAGTCATCAGCACCATCATTGGTTGTCTGGGGATTGGCAAAGTGAATTGAATATTCTGAGCAACTAGACTCAGGCTGGTGATCATTAATATTAAAAAAGTAATTTTTGTATTCATGTCTTTGTTGTTTATGTTATTAACTATCGTCTTGGTGCTGTAATAAAGATACAGGATCATCATTACTTGCTTGACGTCCTGCCTGACTTCCCAATCCAAGATTTGGTAATAGATCTGATTATATCGGTATTTTGAACCTGACCATTCATATCCAGATCGGCAAGGGAATAGGACGATATGCCTAGCAATGTAAGCATGCCATTGAGGTCGGAATTCGCACCTGACCATTGGCATCAAAATCGACCGTAAGAACAATGCGAAATTGCCATCACCCAAATCGGCAACTGCACCGGCACCTCCGGCTATTAGTGCGTATCTGTCCTTAGATCGATACTTTGGGTTCCTCCTGTAAAACCTATGGGGTTTGCAGATCGTATTCCCAGATGATTACGGTGGGCTAACACTACAATAGTTACCTGCAGGACATGTAAAGTTAAGGCAGATACACCATCAACATCTACCACAGTACCATTGGCCTGAATAGAGCAGAGGTAGATGCAATAACCGTAGTGCCATCGCTACCCTATCGGTATCTCTAGCCAAACCCAATCAATAATGGCATTGGCGCCTGTAGCATCGAATACGGTTGCATCGCAGGTTTTTACATCAACATAGGGGCTTGTAGTGGGAAGGAGACCAGAGCTACGAAGTGCGTCAGCATTGTAATACCCGTATTATAGGGTCCCTGTAAGAATATTTTCGGATCTATTTTTATAATTAACAGTTGGTTTAAAAATCCTTCAGAAAGTATAACACGACCTACACTGGATTCTTGCACGGCAACTTCGCCTATGGTATAGACCACTTGTATATTCCCTGCCGATGCACTTGCCCCTCCAGAATCTATACTGAATTTTTCTACGGTTTGCCCTTGAAGCGACAAAAGAGAGGCAAACTGATGTAATTATAAATAGTCTTTTCATTGTTGTGTGGTAATTAAAGGCGTTCTTCTAGCTGGGTTAGACGTTTATTAATTAAAATTCTTGTTCTAAGGTATTTTCTGCTAATTCAGATTTCATGGATTTTATTTCATTGTCTTGCTCCTCAATAATCTCCTGCTGCTCCTGTAAGTGCTTTTAACATTGGAGCGATGAGTTTAGAATAATTTACAGTTGCTCTAAACGGTACCATCTTCATTATAACTTATAAGCGCCTTATTGATCTTTTCTACTTCTTCTGCGATCAAGCCATATTGTCTGAGGTTGTCCAGGTCATTTTTATAAGTGTAGTTAACCGGACGTAGATTATAGACCCAATCTATATTCTCCATAGCAACGATATTGTTTTTATATCTCCGAGCCAGATGCAAACTCACATATCCTATCTTTCCGTTACTATCGACATAAACATCGCGATTAAGTACCTCCAACAGATCCATTGTAAGCACCATAACAGGTCAATGATGTGATTACTATTACCAATAGCAACTTGATTTGACCCTGTGCTTGAGGGCACTTGTGCACCACTACCAATACCTATATTATTATTACCCAAGGTTAGAGATGTTAAAGCATTAAACCCAATGGCTGTATTATTATTTCCACTAGTATTATTGTAAAGTGCTTGAAAACCATTTGCGGTATTATAGCTTCCCGTAGTATTTGAATTAAGAGCTCGAAAACCCGTTGCAGTGTTTTGAACTCCTGTATTATTGTTATAAAGTACTAGATAGCCTATAGCTGTGTTAAACTCTCCTTCAGTATTATTATAAAGAGCTCCTTCTTCCTAAAGCACTATTATAATTTCCCGTTGCATTAAAATAAAGTGCTTGTGAGCCATTTGCCTGTATTAAAATTACCTGTTGTATTCCTGAATAAAGAGCTTGAAAACCATTTGCATTGTTATTGCCTCCCGTAGTATTCGAGGAAAGAGCTTCAAAGCCTACACCTACATTTTTATTATCTGTACCATCGTCGTTAAGCCCTGCATCTATTCCTAGAAAAATTGATGAACCATCCTGTGAACCGTCAGTATCAGATTTGCCATCACTTAACTCATCTATTTTTGTCGCAGCATTATCAGCAGTTACTGCATTTTGAGCAGATACTGCATTTTGAGCATTTTCTGCATTTTGGGCATTTTGGGCATTTAATGCATAAGGCACTGCCATAAACTGTGTGGTGCCCATATCTGTTAGACCACCACCAGTATCTATTTGAACATTTAAATAATGGTCGTCACTTCCCCAATCAATATCTGCAAAGACATCACTTGTAGTGCCCTCACCAATGTTTATAATTACAATGCCATTGGCATCTGTTGTTGATGTATGGATTTCCTGATAGACATTGGTCATCCCAGCACCTTGCAAAATTTGAAATTGTACATCTATATTGTCGTTAGCTACCACGTTACCGACTTCATCTTTTACTAAAGCTTTATAGTTAATGCCTTGCTGGGCTGTTGCACTAATTGTGAATACCAGTATAACTATTGAAATTAAATTTTTTATTGCTTTACTCACAAAATGTCTATTTGTGTTTTGATGTTCGTGATTATTCTTTGAATAGTTCATAATACTTGAATTATTAATTGTTGTTTGTTTCTATTTACTCTACTCTTTTTAATAGCTTTATATAATTGTTGTTTTACTTCTCAATTATCTCTTTTTGCTCTTGTATGTCTTTTGTGAGTACAGAAATTAATTCTGTAGTTCTTAATCCTAAATACTCTTTATTTAAAGGTAATAAAAAAACTTACCCTAAAGAATTTTTAATACTGATGAAACCCATCAGATACAAACTCTAAAACTTCTGGTAAGGACTCCCGCCAATAGGTCCAGGTGTGGCCTCCATCTCGTATTCTAAACTCATGCTTCACATTCTTTTTTCGTAAAGCAATATGTATCAAACTATTGCCTTCATACAAGAAATCGTCGTCGCCACAGTTTATATACCAACTTACACTTTCTAAAGTTTCTTTATCCATAGATTTTATCAACTCTAAAGCATTATATTTTTTAATATAAAGAATCGCATCTTTTGGTTCTATCTCAATACCAAAATATCTCTTGTGATCATTAATCGCTTCTTCTGCATTAGCAGGCCCTATATATGCGCTCAAAGGACAAGCAGAAGAGAATAAATCGGGACGATGCAAAGCATACATAAAGGTGCCTCCTCCTCCCAAGGATAATCCCGCTATTGCTCTGAAACGTTTTTCTTTTTTTATACGATAGGCTTTTTCCACATATGGCATGAATTCATTAAAAAAATAATCCTCGTATTTCCAATCGCCTGTAACAGAATTAAAGTAACCCAGTTGTTTGCTTTTGGCATCTGGCATAACAATAATCATTGGTGTTGCTTTGCCCTCCTTAATGGCTTTGTCTGTAATATGGAGCACTTCGCCAAATTGTACCCAACCTGTTTGGTCGTCTCCTGCACCATGTAACAGGTACAATACAGGATAATTGCGCTGTGAAGTTTCGTAATCCGGTGGTAAATAAATAGCAAAATTGCGTTCGCCTTTTAATATTTTGCTTGTATGAGATAATTGGTCGAACACCTTACCTGTTTGCCCAAATCCTGAAGTAGAAATAAGAAAACTTAATACTAATAGTTGTATAACTTTTTGCATGAATGTAAATTGAAAAATAAAGACAACAAGTTACTGGATATTCAATTTAAAATCAATAACATATTCAATTACTTGTATTTAAGACCAAATTTCAATTTTAAAAATTTACATATCTTACATAAGTTAAATCTGAAATAGTTTATGAATAAGCAAATAGGATTTCTTATAATTATTATTAATCTAATATTTTTTAATTATTCTATTGCTCAGGAATCTTTAAATGATGACACCATTCAATCTGTTTCAAGTTTATTCTCAGAAGAAGAACCTTTACTAATTAAATTGTCATTTGAAATAAAGGATATTAAAAAGAATACAAACGATTCTACTTATATTAATTCTTCACTATCATACCAATTAAAAGATAATGCGGAACAAAGTATTAATATAATGATACGAAGAAGAGGGAATTACCGCCTTAAGAATTGTTACTTCCCACCAATCACAGTAAAATTAAAAAAACAGGATATAGAAAATACGCCTTTCGAAGGGCATAAAAAGTTAAAACTGGTAGTGCCCTGCTTGCTTCAAAAAGATAAAAATGATAATGTAATTAAGGAATATTTAGCCTACAAACTATTTGAAGTTATGACTCCTATGCATTTTAGAACACGTTTAGCAGATGTGACTTTTAAGGAAACTAGAGGTCAAAAAATTAAAACACACCTGATAAAAGGAATTCTTATTGAAGATGATAAATCTGTGGCTAAACGGTTTGACGGAAAGGTCTATAAAAGGTATTCACATCCTTTAAATCATGAACCTGTAGCTTCTGTTAAGAATACCATATTTCAGTATATGATAGGTAATACAGATTATTCTCAGGCTTACCTGCATAATATGAAACTTATTTTTGTAAATAATAAAATGATTCCTTTACCTTACGATTTTGACATGTCAGGATTAGTGAATTGCAGTTATGCAGTAGTTTCACAAATTCAGGGTGAAGACTTAGGTATGACTTCTGTTAAAGAAAGAAAATATAGAGGGTTTGTCAGGGATGCAAATGTCTTTCATCAGGTTCGTCAAGAAATTTTAGATGAAAAGGAAGAAATGCTTTCAATATTGAATAATCATGAAAAGTATTTTGAAAACCCCAAAGAATTTAAAGTTGCTAAAGATTATATTTTGAGTTTCTTCACTATTTTATCAGACGATAAAAAGTTCAAAAAAGAAATAATGGACAGTGCAAGAAATGAATAGTATTTAATTGCAATTCAAATATTAAAAAGCGCACATTGTGTTCAATGTGCGCTTTCTGAGATTAAAAACGTAAACCATCTGTATCGTTTTACAAGAATTATAATCTAGCAGAGATCTTGGGATCGTTTTTTAAAATTCATTAATATTATTATCTTAATTTATGGAAGATTTTATTTTTTAATCACGGTTTTTGGGTGCTTTACCGCTTACAAGCACCCGCAAACCGTGTCCACGTTGTCTAATAGGGATTGTTAGTGACAACTCGTTTGTGGATTTGCTATTAATCAATAAACATCAAAAATCATAGTGAGCTTGCGGATTTAATATTGTACTTATTTTTTTTTATTGGATTCCTTCGACAATTCTAACTGATTTAGTAGAATATTCTTGAGCATCCTTGATATTACTAAATATTTTATACGGAATCATTGGTTCGTATATTCTTTTATATGCATTTATTAACAACCTTACTGCAATAGAGTTCACTACGAATGCTTCCGAAATAATAATCTTACTAACACTAGGATCTTTTGCAACTAAACGAGCAGCTAAAATCGTGTAAGTTCCTCGTATATCCCTAAAATCGAAATATAATAGGTCTTATTTCATTGGCTGCTAAGGTTAAAACTGCCAAAATATATTTTTCAGCCTCTTTCTCATTCAATTTCCAATTAATGTCACGATTAAAATGTTTGCAATTAAGTATGCCTCTGGAATCTATCCAGAACTTTGCTTTTTCGAAAGTTATTTTTGTAAGCATTTTATGCACGTTTATAAACTACAGACCAATACATGTGCCAATTCTTAAAAAAGTTTTAAAAAAATTATAAATACCTGATTACCTGTGGTTTAAAATATAATACTGAAAGGAGAATAAAATAATTACTCACGGTATATCGTGTTGAATTATGAAGCATTAAATTTTAATCACGGAATACCGTTGTTTATTAATCAGGCCTTTTTATACCGAGTTTTTTCATTTTATCCCTAAAAGTACTGGGTTTAAAATCAAGGATTTTAGCTGCACCATCTTTACCATCTACTTTCCAATTGGTTTTATTCAAAACAGAAAGCATGTGGTTTCTTTGTATTTCATCCAGCGTCAAATCAACATTGGAAATACTTCTTTTGTTTTTACCATTTTTAGAAGTAAAACCTTGAATGCCCAGAGTTTCACTATCTGAAAGTATCACAGATCTTTCAATTAGGTTTTCGAGCTCTCTGATATTTCCCGGCCAATTATAATTTCTCATATCTTGCATTGCAGAGTCTGAGATATACTTAATATTTTTTCGGTATTTCTTACCAAACTTATCTGATAAAATGCTCCACGAGTAAAGGAATATCCTCTTTTCTGTCTCTTAATGGCGGAACTTCAATTGGAAATACATTTAATCTAAAATATAGATCTTCCCTGAATTGTTCTTTGTTTACCTCTTCCTTCAGGTTTTTATTGGTTGCAGCAACTATTCTTACATCCAAAGATTTGGTTGTTGTACCGCCTACTACTTCCATTTCGCCTTCTTGTAGAAAACGTAATAATTTTGGTTGCATAGCTACAGGCAAGTCTCCAATTTCATCTAAAAACAACGTACCTCCATCGGCCAGTTCAAATTTACCAACCTTATCTGAAACTGCTCCAGTAAAAGAACCCTTTTTATGCCCAAAAAGCTCGCTTTCAATTAATTCTGTTGGTATGGCAGAGCAATTCACTTTTATAAGAGGCTTATCCTTTCTTAAACTTAAATTATGAAGAGCTCTTGCCAACAATTCTTTTCCGGTTCCGGATTCTCCTAATATAAGAACCGTTGCATCTGTAGGTGCAACTCTTTCCAGATCTGTTAAAACCTGACTAAACAAAGCACTGCCATATACCATCTCTTGAAAATTAAACACCAGATCCAACTCCTTTTTAAGATATATATTCTGGTCTTCTAGTTGTTTTTTCAGTTCATTTAATGAAGAAACCGCATCGATCAATTCAGCATTTGCTTGTGCTAGTTTTTTCTTCTGCCTTTTTACTTTCAGTAACATCCAGATTAATTCCAATTATTTTAATTATGTTATTCTTTTCATCGAATATTGGTGTAGCAGATGCATGAATATATCGTCACATCGTTATTCGGTCTAACAATTCTATATTTAATAGCTGGAACTGATTTGTTTTGAAATACTTTACCCTGTTCTTCCAACACATATTCTAAGTCCTCTGGGTGGATTAGTTTTTTAAATTCATCGAATGTATAATTAAATCCCTTTGGATCTATCCCTGAAATTTCAAACAGCTCAGTATTCCAATCCAATTCATCAGTTTTAACATTATGAGTCCAAACTCCTATTTTAGCTGTACTTACAGCCGAATTAAGCTGCGTTAATGTTTCTTTAATATTTTCTTCGGCTTTTATGCGATCTGTCACATCTAATACTACCATTTGTGCATATACATCACCTCCTATTTGTAAATAACTTGTATGACCTATTACTGTCTTAATTTCTCCATCTTTGCATAAAATATCAAACTGATATTGACGTGGTAAGTTTTTTCCTTGATTAGATAATCCTTCCTTAATTCTGTATGTTATTAATTCTCTATAGTCTGGAGCATAGTGTTCTATCACAGGAACTTTTTTAAAATCCTCCAGGTTGTCGTACTTCCACATTTTCAACATAGCCTTATTTACATACACGACGTCATTCCCTTTTGCCATTCCAATTCCAACCACGGATTGTTCAAAAAGACTTCTATACTTTTCTTCACTTTCTTTTATCTTTTCTTCATTAAGTTTCCTGTCTGTAATGTCCTGGGCAGTACCTCTTAAAGCAACCATATTATTTTCTGAATCCATTATTGCTTCCCCTTTTGCAAGGAACCAACCCCATTGATTAACCCCTTTCTTTTGATTAGTTTTAAGTTCAATTGCATAAGGATTACCTGTATTGCGAGTATACTCTATAGATGAATTTAAAAGCTCCCAACTTTCCGGTGTTAAAAACTCTTGATGTTCTGATAACGGTGGAATGGGAAGTGCAGGATCAAAACCATACATTTTATAGAGTTCGTCTGACCAGGTAATTTCTTCTGATGAAAGATCTAAATACCAACTACCAATGTGTGCGATTTCTTGTGCTTTTTTTAATTCTATCTCTGCATTTTTAAGATCCGTTATATCACTAATTACACCAATTAGATGTTTTTTACCATAATTATCTATGTATCTTGTTTTTCTAGTTAAGATTGTTTTTGATTTTCCACCTCTAACGGTGAGTGACTCTTCATTAATATTTTCCTTTCCTGTTTCCAGGACCTGTTTATCAATCTTTAAAAATATTTCCATTTCCTCCTGAGAAACATCTTCAGCCAGTGTTTTTCCGATAATGTTTTCCCTTGAAAGTTCAAAAAGATTACAAAAAGAATCATTAACCAGAATAATTTTGCTGCGCTCATCCTTTACAAAAACAGGATCACCTATATTGTTGAGAATACTCTCTAAATAGTTTTCACTTTTTTCTGCATTTTCTTTGGCTCTTATTAAGTCCTGTTCCATAGCTACTCTTTCGGAAATATCACGAACACTAGCAAGGATAAACTTATTATTATTATAAGAAAATTGATTAAGAGATACTTGAGTATGAAATTCTGTATCATCTTTCCTTTTGTGCTTCCAATTAAATAATTGAGGTTCTCCAGTCAAGGCTTTTTTAATAACCTTTATAGCTTCATTTCTAGATGGCTTACCATCTGGTTGGGTTTTAGGAGAAATATCAACAACCGAGTTGTTTACAATTTGAGATTTGTCTTTGTAGCCAAACTTTTTTAAGGTTGATTGGTTAACATCTATAATTTTGTCAAAATCAATAATTAAAATGGCATCACGTGCACTTTCAAATAGGGACCTATAACGAAGTTCACTGTTTTTACGTTCCGTAATATCCAATCCTGTTCTTAGAACTGCCTTTTCTCCATCAAACTCTATAGTTGTGGCCGTGAAATTAACCCATTTGGATTCACCTGATTTTGTGATTATTTTAAATTCATTTCTATCTGACGCCATTCCTCTGGAGCTCCGTTTATTGGTGTCTTTAGTTAAAACCTTATGAAATTCTGGTTCTACAAGATCCATTGGAGTTAACTTTTTAGCTTCCTCACTGGAATAGCCGGTAAGTTTTTCCCAATACTGGTTAACATAAACGAAATTATTATCTGGTGGTTCCCGAAGAATGGCAATGGCTACTTGTGCTGTTTCCGCTAAGTTTCTAAACTTTTTTTCACTTGATATTAAAGCATTTTCTATTTGTTTACGTTCTGTTATATCTAAATAAGATGTAATGTATATATCATCATTATGATCATATACTTTTGTTGCGTTTAATAATACCTGACGGATATCACCAGACCTGGTAAACATAGAAAAAGGTTGCTCGAAAATTGTTTCCTTGCTACGTAGTTTTTTAACTATTGATCTAAATTCCTTTTGGTCTGCTGCTATATTATTTTTTTTAAAGTTCTCTTCGTTTAACAATTCCTCTTTTGTGTATCCAAAATTTTTGCAAAACGTATTATTAACAGCTAAACGTTTTCCAGTTTTTAGATTTAAAATTGAAACAGGAATTGGTGAATTATTAAATGCCTGCAAAAATCGTTGTTCAGATTCTTTAATTGCTTGTTGTGCTATTTTTTGCTCTGTAATATCTTTAGTAATACCCACTATTTGACTAATCTCTCCGTTTTCATCTTTAATACCATTTAATGACATTAAAACGGTAAGGGTATTTCCCGATTTATCTAATACTTTTACTTCATCATTCAAAAATCTTTCTCCAGCAAGTACTCTCTTAATTCTTTCCAGTGCACTTATTTCATTTTCAGGTTTATAAAGAAGCGTGACGTGCTTTCCCAATATTTCCTCTTTAGAATACTTATACATTTTAACTGAACCATTATTCCAAAAAGTGATTTCACCTTTTAGGTTGGTAGCAATTACTCCATCTGAGGTAGTGTCAAGGATTGAAGAAGCAATATCTAAAACCCTGGAATCGCCCATAGACGCTGACTTATTGTTTTTTGGATTTTGGTTGGTTGAATCCTTATTCATAGATTAATAAAATGTTAAACAATTAACAAATCATAATTAGTCATTAAATCAATCGGATGCAGTTGATTAATTTGAAGTACTTAATTTAAAATTATAAAAAAACATTTTCAAATTACGGTTTTTATGGATATTTATCTTTGATTTTATCCAAACACAGATTATGAATGCTTCCAATATGCGAATGTTGTTTATCCATATCCGGTTTATAAGTGCCTTTTTGAACTTGGGCACCAATTTGTTGGTAAGCTTCTCTAAAAGATAAACCCTCAACAACTAAATTATTAATACTATCAACTGTGAATAAGTATTGGTATTTATCATCTGATAAATCGATATCCTTGACAATGATTTGTTTTATCGCATAATTAAAGATATCCAGAATGTCCTTTACATCTTCAAAAGCATTGATCATATTCTCTTTTAATAATTGAAAATCCCTGTGATAACCGCTTGGTAAATTGTTGGTGATTAACAGCATTTCTGTATGTAAGGCCTGAATTTTATTGCACTTACCTCGTATGAGTTCAAATACATCAGGATTCTTTTTATGTGGCATGATACTGCTTCCCGTTGTCAATTCATCTGGAAAACTGACAAACCCAAAATTCTGGCTCATATACAGGCAAATATCCATAGCAAATCTGCCTAAGGTATTGCACAAACTACCTAATGCATTGGCAACAGCTCGTTCGCTTTTCCCTCTGCTTAATTGTGCAGCCACAACATTGTATTTTAAAGTAGAAAAGTCCAATTCTTTGGTCGTGAATTCTCTGTCAATCGGAAAGGAGCTTCCATAACCTGCTGCAGAACCTAAAGGATTTTGATCTACTATTTTTTTCACTGCATTCAGTAAATACACATCATCAATCAACAATTCTGCATAGGCCGAAAACCACAATCCGAATGATGATGGCATTGCAACCTGCAAATGTGTATAACCCGGAAGCAATTTTTCTTTATGCGTTTCTGCCAATTGCAATAAGGTGTCGAATAAGTCTTTAACTTTAATATTTACTTCTGATAAGTTCTCCTTATAGTACAACTGAAGTGCTACTAAAACCTGGTCGTTTCTGGATCGTGCAGTATGGATCTTTTTGCCAACATTTCCAACTTGCTTGGTCAATTCAAACTCAATTTTTGAGTGTACATCTTCAAACTGGTCTTCGATAACGAAGGTTCCATTTTCAATTTGTTGAGCAATTGCTTCTAAGCCTTCCTCTAATTGTTTCAATTCATCTGAAGACATAATATTGATACTTTCCAGCATTTTTGCATGTGCCAAAGATGCTTGAACATCGTACTTAGCAATATGCAAATCGATTTCTCGGTCGTTACCAACTGTAAACTGTTCTATTTTTTTATCTATTGAAAATCCTTTGTCCCACAACTTCATAATTTTTAGATTTTAGTAGTTAGTATTGAGTATTGAGATGATTTTATAAAAAATTCTCAATTCTAAAATCTCATATCTCAAGTCTATTTTCATAATATTTTTTCTAATAATTGAATATATATGTCAATCCCTTCTTCTACCTCATGGAGATAAATAAACTCATCGGCTGTATGAGAACGCGGACTATGCCCTGGCCCTAATTTTAAAGATGGACAACTTAAAACTGCCTGATCTGACAAGGTTGGAGAACCATAAGTTTCTCTACCCAACTCAATCCCTGCCTCCACCAGTGGATGACTTATTGGAATAGACGAAGAATTCAAACGCAAACTTCGAGGTTCGATACTCGTACATGGAGAATTCTTCACTAAAATATCAGCTATTTCCCGATTGGTATATTTATCATTAACCCGAACATCAATTACCAACTCGACTTCTGCAGGTACTGCATTGTGTTGCTTTCCTGCATGTATTTGTGTGACAGTCATTTTAACATCACCCAAAACAGGAGATTTTTTCTCAAATTTATAATCCTGAAACCATTTTAATACGTCAACAGTATTGTAAATAGCATTATCATTATTTGGATGCGCTGCATGACTTGGAGTTCCTTTTACTTTAGCATCAAATACAACCAAACCTTTTTCTGCAATTGCCAAATTCATTAAAGTTGGTTCACCTACAATAGCCACATCGATCTCTGGAATAAACTCCAGCATACTGTTCAATCCATTCTGCCCACTACTTTCTTCTTCTGCTGAAGCTACCAAAACAAGATTATATTCCAAATTCTTTTTATTGTAAAAATAAGTGAAAGTTGCAATTAAGGACACCAAACTGCCGCCTGCATCATTGCTTCCTAATCCATATAATTTCCCTTCTTCTTCAATCGCTTTAAATGGATCTTTTGTGTAACCATTGTTTGGCTTTACAGTATCGTGATGAGAATTTAGTAAAATCGTCGGTTTGCCTTTTTCAAAATGTAAATTAGTTGCCCAAACGTTATTTTTTGTTCTAACACAAGGAATCTTATACTCAGTAAACCATTTTTCAATAAGTGCTGCTGTTTTATCTTCTTCAGAAGAAAACGAAGGGGTCTCAATTAGATTTTTGAGTAACTCAATGGCGTTTTCTGTTAATTCTTTTTTCTTCATTATTCCTGTATTGTTGTGAATTTAGAATTTGTTTGAAAAAGCATTTCTGGTTTGCCAATACATACTTTGTCCACCTTATTCTCAATGGCATGAAAACAGTTATTGAGTTTTGGCAACATGCCATCTGCAATTACACCTTCGTCTATTAGTGTTTGATAGGTTTTCGTATTGATATGTTCAATGACTGAATTGTCATCATTTACATCCTGTAACACTCCATTTTTCTCAAAGCAATAATATAATTCGGTTTTAAACTGATTGGCAAAACCAATAGCTAATTCGGATGCAATGGTATCTGCATTCGTGTTGAATAATTGTCCTTTTTCATCATGTGTGATGGCACAAAACACAGGAGTCACTTCATTGTTTAACAAAACATTCAGTGTTTCTGGTGTTTACTTTTTCAACATCACCAACAAAACCAAAATCAACTTCCTTTACTGGTCGTTTTACTGATACTATCGAATTCCCATCAGCTCCAGTAAATCCAATTGAATTGCAATTTATTGCCTGTAATTTAGCTACAATATTTTTATTGATCTTGCCTGCATAAACCATTGTGATAATATCTAAAGTATCTGCATCTGTAATTCGTCTTCCATTGGTCATTTTTACTTCAACATCCCATTTGATTGGCTAATTTCGTAGCTAATTTTCCACCTCCATGAACCAATAGTTTTGGACCTTTTAATTTTGCAAACTCTAATAGAAAAGCATGAAAAGCCTCATCATTATCTATAATGTTTCCTCCTATTTTTATAATTTTTAATGTTTCCATTTTTTTTATATGTCACCTCGAGCGTAGTCGAGAGGTTATTTAGGTCTCGACTTCGCTCGACCTGACAAAATTATAAGTTTTCTAATATTTTCTTCAGTACAATTTGAGCAGAATAGTTTCTGTTATTAGCTTCCTGAATAATTTCGGGAGCATTATTTATGTCATCTATGTTTGTGTATTTCTTCATAATAATTCTTGTTTTAAAGCCTCAAAAAATACATCGATATGTTTCTTCTGAATAGTCAATGGTGGAAGGATTCTCAATAAATTAGGATTATTTGCACTTCCTGTAAAAATATGATGCTTTTTTATTAATGATTTTCTTAATTCGGCAATTGGAAAATCAAATTCCAAGCCTAGCATTAAGCCTCTTCCCTTTATTTTTTTAATCTGAGATATTTCTTGTGCTTTTTTAATGAAATAGCTTGAGATTTCTTTTACATTTTGCATTAAATTCTCCTTTTCCAAAACATCCAAAACTGTTATGGAAGCTGCACAAGCCAAATGATTGCCACCAAACGTAGTTCCCAATAATCCGACCGAGGCTTTGATGTTTGGATGAATTAAAATACCACCAATAGGGAAGCCATTTCCCATGCCTTTTGCCATCGATATAATATCTGGAGTTACACCATGTTTTTGAAAAGCAAAGAAATCTCCCGTTCTTCCAAAACCACACTGAATTTCGTCTGCAATTAAGCGTTGCTCCATACTGTTTACACAATTTACTAATACCTTGATAGACTTGTGTGGATACTTCATCCAAACCGCCAATACCCTGAATGGTTTCTATAATAACTGCACAAACATCACCTCTTTCCAAAATAGAATTTAATCCATCTAAATCACCCAACTCTAAAAACTCAACTTTTTGCTGTGCATTAATTGGTGCAACTATTTTGGGGTTATCAGTAGCTGCAACAGCCGCAGATGTTCTACCATGAAAAGAGTTCTTAAAAGCAATAACCTTTTTTTTATTTGTATGGAATGATGCCAACTTTAAAGCATTTTCATTGGCTTCAGCTCCAGAATTGCATAAAAATAATTCGTATTCATTACAACCTGATAGCTTTCCTAATTTTGATGCTAATTCCTTTTGTAAAGGGTTTTGAATTGAATTGCTATAAAATCCCAGTTTACCTACTTGCTCACTAATATTCTTAACATAGTCAGGATGAGAATGACCAATAGAAATCACAGCATGTCCTCCATATAAGTCAAGATATTTAGTGTTGTTCTCGTCAAACACATATACATCCTTAGCCTTTACAGGGGTGATATCAAACAAAGGATAAACATCGAATAATTTCATACTTTCTACATTTTCATGTCATTCTGAGCCTTTCGTCAGGCTCAAGACAGGCTCCAGCGAAGAATCTTAATATATGAGATTCTTCATTTCGTTTTACTCATTCAGAATGACAACTAATTTTTAGTCTTATAATTGATCAGTTCTAATACTGTTTATTTTTTTGAAAGACGTGACCATTCCTTGAATTAAGGATGAGCTCAATCCTTTATGTTCCATTTCGTTTAATCCTTCAATCGTACAACCTCGTGGCGTGGTTACTTTATCTATTTCCTGTTCAGGATGATCACCATTAGTAATTAACAAATTTGCAGCTCCTTCACAGGTATGCATTGCTAATTCTTGTGCTTCTTTAGCTTCAAAACCTAATTGAATCGCTGCCTGAGTTGTTGCTCTGATAAGACGCATCCAAAAAGCAATTCCGCTTGCACATACTACAGTTGCGGCTTGCATTAAATCTTCTGGAATGGCAAGCGACGTACCTAATCTGTTAAAAATTGCTTCTGCCAATTTAATGCGTTTTGCTCCATTTTCATTACTACATAAACAAGTCATTGATTTACCTACAGCAATAGCAGTATTTGGCATTGCTCTGATAATAAATTTATCCTGACCAACAATGCCTTCCATTTTATCTATAGAAAACCCTGTAATAGTTGAAATCAACACATGGTTTTCATGGAGTAATGGTTTAATATCCGAAAGAATGCTCTCCAAATGTGACGGCTGAACAGCAAAAATCAAAATATCTGAGTTTTTTACCGCTTCTGCATTATCTGTTGTGAGAGTTACACCTTTATAACCTTCAAATTCTTTGATGGAGTCCAAATGTCGTTTAGTTAAGTACAATGTTGTAATTGCATTAGTTGCTATCAATCCTTTTGCGATTGAACATCCTAAATTTCCTGTTCCTATAATTGCTATTTTCATATTTAATCTATTTTGTCATTCCTGTGAAGGCAGGAATCTTTTTGTTTTAAGTTCTTTTTCATAATGGATTCCGCATCAATTGCGGAATGACAAGTCTTTAAAAAAAAGTTCCCTTTAAATTTAATCCTTCAGTTTCTTCAAAACCACACATTAAATTCATATTCTGAATGGCTTGTCCTGAAGCACCTTTTAAAAGGTTATCTATTATACTTGTGATCAATAATTTATTGTTGTGTTTATGTAAATGAATCAAACATTTATTGGTATTTACGACTTGTTTTAAATGCATATCGTCATCCGAAACAAACGTGAATGCAGCATCTTTGTAATAATCCTTATAAATTGATTTTGCATCTTCTACACTACCGTCATATTTCGTGTAGATGGTTGCGAAAATTCCTCTTGAAAAATTACCTCTGTTTGGCATAAAATTAATTTCAGAATTAAAATTATTCTGCAACAGATTAACCGTTTGATTGATCTCTCCTAAATGTTGATGCGTAAATGGTTTATAATGCGAAAAGTTATTATCTCTCCATGTAAAATGAGTGGTTTTTGATAATGAAGTGCCTGCTCCAGTTGCTCCTGTAACTGCATTGACATGAATATCATCATTTAACAATCCATTTGCTGCTAAAGGTAAAATTGCCAAGTTGAATTGCCGTTGCAAAACATCCTGGATTTGCAATATAATTGGCAGATTTAATTCTTTCTTTTTGTAATTCTGGAAGTCCGTAAACAAAGGTTTTCCCATGGAATAGCTCGTATTGTTGCAATCTAAAATCATTACTTAAATCGATAATCTTGGTTTCATATGAAAATTCATTTTTTTCTAAAAATGCTTTTGAATTTCCATGACCTAAACATAAAAACAACACATCTACATCATGATTTACTGTGTCTGTAAAACTTAAATCAATTGACCCAACTAAATCCTGATGGATTGCACTTATTTTATTTCCAGCATTTGATGTGCTGTACACAAAATTAATTTCAACTTTTGAATGATTAATTAACAATCTTATCAATTCTCCTGCTGTATAACCAGCTCCTCCAATTATTCCTACTTGTAACATAATTAGTTATTTACTTGTTGATATATTTTATTTTGATTTCCAAGAATTTTGATAAATCCTTTAGCTTCATCTGCTGTCCAACCTTTATTCATTTCACCATAACTTCCAAATTTGGCATTCATTAAATCATGTTTTGAATTAATTCCATCTAAAGAAAAATGATAAGGTTTTAAAGTAACAATAACATCACCTGAAACTTTTTCCTGACTACTTTGTAAAAAAGCTTCCATGTCTCTCATTACAGGATCTAAATATTGACCTTCATGCAAATGCATTCCGTAGAAACTTGACAAATATTCCTTGTGTTGTAATTGCCATTTTGTAAGTGTATGTTTTTCTAATAAATGATGTGCTTTTATAGTGATTAAAGCAGCTGCAGCTTCAAAACCAACTCGTCCTTTAATACCAACAATAGTATCTCCAACATGAATATCTCTACCAATTGCATAAGCTGAAGCCAAATTATTTAAGACTTCAATATTTATTTCTGGATCATTTTCTATTCCATTTACAGCAACCAATTCTCCTTTTAAAAAAGTTAAGGTAACTTTTTCTTCTTCGGCATGTTTTAATTGAGATGGATAAGCTTCATTTGGTAATGGTTTTTCAGAAGTTAATGTTTCTTCACCTCCAACACTTGTTCCCCAAAGTCCTTTATTAACTGAATATTTTGCTTTATCCCAAGACATATCAATTCCATTGTTCTTTCAAGTAATCAATTTCTTCTTGTCTTGATAATTTTTCATCTCTAATTGGTGTAATAATTTTAATATCTGGAGCCAAGGTTTGAAAAATCATATCAAATCGCACCTGATCGTTTCCTGCTCCTGTACTTCCATGAGCAATATATTCTGCATCAATACTTTTTGCATATTCAACAATTTCGATAGCTTGAATAATTCGTTCTGCACTTACAGATAATGGATAGGTATTGTTTTTTAAAACATTTCCAAAGATTAAATACTTTATTACTTTTTGATAAAATGTTGCAATTGCATCAATATTTTTATAAGTTGAAACACCCATTTTATAAGCATTAGTTTCAATTATCTTAATTTCTTCTTTTGTAAATCCACCTGTATTTACACTTACTGCATGTACATCATAACCTTCTTTTGATAAACTCACTGCACAATACGAAGTATCTAATCCTCCACTATATGCTATTACTAATTTTTTCATTGACTCATTTTTTATTGTTTTTTAAAAACATGATCTGTTTTATATTTTTTAATCTTGTCCACACTTTTTTATCATACTTATGTTCATGCACTTTAGATTTTTCTTGTTTTAGGATCATACAACATTCCTGTACATAAACACATTTTTTGTTCTGTTCGTTGTAAAACATCATAATTTTTACAGGTTTGACAACCATTCCAAAAGGATTGATCATCTGTTAATTCTGAAAATGTCACTGGTTTATAACCTAAATCACTATTCATTTTCATAACAGCTAAACCTGTTGTAATACTAAATACTTTGGCATCTGGAAATTTAGTTCTAGAATGTTCAAAAATTACTTTTTTAATTTTTTTAGCCAATCCTTGTTCTCTATAATCTGGATGTACAATTAATCCTGAATTTGCCACAAATTTTCCATGTCCCCATGATTCGATATAGCAAAAACCTGCAAATATATCTCCATCTAAAGCAATAACAGCATTACCGTTTTCCATTTTGGTAATAATGTATTCTGGATTTCGTCTTGCAATTCCTGTTCCTCTAACTTGAGCAGCCTCCGAAATAGTTTCGCAAATAATATTGGCGTATATACTATGTGATTTATCTGCAATAACAATTTCCATTATATTGATTTTTAATTATTGTTATTAAAATTGTTGTTTGAAAACAGAACCGGACTCACCTAAGTTCTAAAAATAGAAATACACCCTTAAGGGCGACGGGGAAAAATACAACGTACGAAATCAGTTGTTATTTAAAGAAATAACTGAAATTTTATAAGCTGATTTTAAATTTGATTTGTACATGATAAAAAAATAAAAATTACGTAATAAGGTGTTATGCTAAATAGAAGAATTAGCGACGACGGTTGCGTGGCGGCAACTCGGGGAAAAACGTACGTATTTTATTTTTTTGAGAATTCATTGGTGTAAAACTAAAAATTAATTTGAATTAACAATCATAACAAACCAACTTTTTAATAATAATTATGAATATTGATAAAATAAAATCTTTATTGTAAATAATTCATTTTTAATTAGTTCAAGACGTTCCTAACATTATAATATATAATCTGTACTAATAAAATTAGAAGACTTTTGTATCCAATAATTCATTTAAAATGGCATTGTTATAATCATTATCTTTTGAAGCCACAAAAGTTCTAATTGAAAATGAACGTAAGGCATCATGAACACTTAATGTACTAACAGCTGAATCTTTTCTTCCTGTAAAAGGATACACATCAGGACCTCGTTGACAAGAACTATTCAAATTTACTCGACAAACTAAATTTACCAAAGTATCAATTAATGGTGATAATGTTTTTATGTCTCTTACCAAATAAACTTACTTGTTGTCCATAATTTGATTCTGCCATATCATCTAATGGCTGCTCAATGTCTTTAAAGGAAACTATTGGAATAACAGGTCCAAATTGTTCTTCTTCATAGACTCTCATATCCTTGGAAACAGGATATAAACCGCAGGAAAAATAAAATTATCTGATGTTTCTCCACCTTTTGCATTTAAAATTTTTGCTCCTTTCTTTGTAGCATCATCAATTAATTCCTGAATATATTCTGGTTTATCAGGTTCTGGTAATGGAGTTAATTTAACACCTATCATCCCATGGATTTCCAAATTTAAGGGCATCTACTTTCGCAGAAAATCGCTTGTTGAATTCATCAACTATATCTTCATGAACATAAAAAATTTTTAAAGCTGTACAACGTTGACCATTAAATGATAATGTTCCTGCAATACATTCATTAATGGTTAAATCCAAATCAGCATCTGGTAATACAATTGCTGGATTCTTTGCCTCGAATCCTAATACCAACCTTAATCTATTGCTTTTTGGATGCTGTTTTTGCAACGCATTTGCAGATTTACTATTTCCAATTAAAGCCAAAACATCAATTCTTCCAGTTTGCATAATTGGTGTTGCCATTACTCGACCTCTACCATAAATAACATTTACAACACCTTTTGGAAAACTATTTTGAAATGCTTCCAATAAAGGTGAAATTAACAATACTCCAAATTTTGCAGGTTTAAAAATGGTTGTATTGCCCATTATTAAAGCTGGAATCAATAATGTAAATGTCTCATTGAGCGGATAATTATAAGGCCCTAAACAAAAAACAACTCCTAAAGGTCCTCTTCGAATATGTGCATAGACTCCATCATGTTTTTCAAATTTGGCCGAATCTCGATCTATTTGTTTGTAGTCTTCAATGGTATCATAAATATAATCAACTGTTCTATCGAATTCCTTTTGGGAATCTGGTAAATTCTTTCCAATTTCCCACATTAACAGTTTAACAACCTCATCACGCTTGGTTTTCATTTGTTCAACAAACTTTTCCATGCAAGCAATTCTATCCACTACCTTCATGGTTGGCCATAGACCTTGACCCTTTTCATAAGCCAAACAAGCCGATTCAAGAGCTTCCAATGCTTCTTTCTCACCTAAATCAGGTACTGTCCCTAAAAGAGTTGGTTTGTAGTCTTTTGTTGAAGAAATTGTTGAAAAAACATCAGCTGTATCTCCTGTCCATTTTTTTAATTTTCCAGATACCAAATAGGTATCCTGATTTAACAATGATGTTATTTTAAATTCTTGAGGGATTTCGGAAAACTGCATATTATTATTTTTCTTAAGATAAGATTGCTTCTTGCTTGGTGTCAGATTTTATTACTTTCATTGCGGTCATAGCACCACGAAGAGTTTTTCCAATTGCTTCAATTGGATGTTTTCTTATCACTTCATTTACTTTAATTAATTCAACATTATCAACAGCATTTGATTTTGAAAGTGATTTACCTATAACATCAGTTTCTACAGTTTTCATGAAATCTACCAATAATGGTTTACAAGCATGATCAAATAAATAACAACCATATTCTGCAGTATCAGAAATAATTCTATTCATTTCAAATAATTTCTTTCTTGCAATTGTATTTGCAATTAATGGTAATTCATGTAAGGATTCGTAATAAGCAGATTCTTCAATAATTCCTGAATCTACCATAGTTTCAAAAGCTAATTCAACACCAGCTCTAACAAAAGCAACCATTAATACACCATTATCAAAATATTCTTGTTCTGAAATATGCTCAGATGTTGCAGGTGTTTTTTCAAAAGCAGTTTCACCAGTTGCTGCTCTCCATTTTAAAAGTTAACATCATCATTTGCCCAATCTTCCATCATAGTTTTAGAGAAATGTCCAGACATAATATCATCCATATGTTTTTCGAACAATGGATTCATAATATCTTTTAATTCTTCTGATAATTCAAAGCTTTAATTTTTGCAGGATTAGATAATCGATCCATCATATTGGTAATTCCACCATGTTTTAAGGCTTCAGTAATAGTTTCCCATCCATATTGAATTAATTTAGAAGCATATCCTGGCTCAATTCCTTCTTCAATCATTTTATCAAAAGATAGAATTGATCCTGTTTGCAACACTCCACAAAGAATAGTTTGTTCTCCCATTAAATCAGATCTTAACTTCAGCAACAAAAGATGATTGTAAAACTCCTGCTCGATGACCACCTGTTGCTGCAGCATATGCTTTTGCTTGTGCCAATCCTTTACCTTCAGGATCATTTTCTGGATGCACAGCAATTAATGTTGGTACACCAAATCCTCTTTTATATTCTTCTCTAACCTCAGAACCTGGACATTTAGGTGCAACCATAATTACTGTTAGATCTTTACGAATTTGCATTCCTTCTTCAACAATATTAAAACCATGAGAATAAGATAATGTTGCTCCTTTTTTCATTAAAGGCATAACTGCTTTTACAACTGAAGTATGTTGTTTATCTGGAGTTAAATTTAATACTAAATCTGCTGTTGGAATTAATTCTTCATAAGTACCAACTTTAAAATCATTCTCAGATGCATTTTTAAAAGATGTCTCTTTTTCTTTAATTGCTCCTTCACGTAATGCATAAGAAATATCTAAACCAGAATCTCTCATATTTAATCCTTGATTTAATCCTTGAGCACCACAACCAACAATAACTATTTTTTTACCTTTTAATGCTTTTACACCATCTGTAAATTCTGATGAATCCATAAATCTACATTTTCCTAATTGGTCTAATTTATCTCTTAATGATAGTGTGTTAAAATAATTTGCCATTTTTATATTTTAATCTTTTAATTAATTTCTTGCTAATAATTCTGATATTGTCATTTTTGGTCTTGTAATTGCAATTCGTCCTGAACGTACAAATTGTAATAAACCATAAGGCTTTAATTTTTCGTACATATTATCTATATCATCTCTTAAACCTGATGTTTCAATAACAAAATAATTTTCTGTTATTGCTATAATATGAGCTCTTCTAAATTTCATTTTGTTCTGAATTTCTTCATCATATAAATGCTCAGCTGATATTTTAAATAAGCTGTTTCATGATAAATAATTTCATCTTCAGTATGATAATAAGCTCTAATAACTTCAATTTGTTTTTCTAACTGACCAACTAACTTTTCTAATCAACGTTTTTGGAACATTTACAACAAAAGTAAATCTATGTACATTTTCAATTTCAGATTTTGAAACAGTCATACTTTCAATATTAATATGACGTTTTAAAAATATTGCTGATAAGCGATTTAATATTCCAATATTATTTTCGGTATAAACCGAAACTGTAAAATTTTGTTTCTCTTCCATATTTAACTTAATCTTATATCTGAAACAGTTGCTCCTGATGGTATCATTGGAAATACATTATCTTCTTTTTCTACACAAACTTCTAAGAAAATACGCTTCTTTACTTGCAATCATTTCTTTAACAGCATCTGCTAATTCTTCTCGTTTTGTTACACTTTTCTGCTTTTATATAATATCCTTTTGCAATAGTTACAAAATCTGGATTTATCATTTCTGTTGAAGCATAACGTTTATCGAAAAATAATTGTTGCCATTGACGAACCATTCCTAAGAAATCATTATTTAAAACCACAATTTTTACAGCTGCTTTTGTTTGAAAAATAGTACCTAATTCCTGAATAGTCATTTGATAACCACCATCACCAATAATAGCAATTACTTCTCGTTCTGGTGCTGCCATTTTTGCTCCAATAGCTGCTGGAAGAGCAAATCCCATAGTTCCTAATCCTCCTGAAGTAATATTACTTTTTGTTTGGTTAAATTCAGCATAACGACAAGCAATCATTTGATGTTGACCAACATCTGAAACAATAGCTGCATCTCCTTTAGTTTGCATTATTTATTTCTTTTAAAACTTCACCCATTGTTAATCCTTCCTTTGGTTGGATGTAAGTCATTTTTTATTACTTTTTCATATTCAATAGCATATAAATCTTTAAATTCTTGTATCCATTCTGAATGTTTATTTTTATTTAATAATGGTAATAATTGTGCTTAAGCTTTCTTTAGCATCTCCTAAAACAGCAACATCTGTTTTTACATTTTTATCAATTTCTGCTGGATCAATTTCAAAATGAATAACTTTAGCTTGTTTAGCATATGTATCTAAATTTCCTGTAACACGATCATCAAAACGCATTCCTATTGCAATTAGAACATCACATTCATTGGTTAATATATTTGGTGCATAATTACCATGCATTCCAACCATACCAACATTTAATGGATGTGATGTTGGAATTGCTGAAGCACCAAGAATTGTCCATGCAGATGGAATTTCTGCTTTTTCAATAACTGCTTTTAATTCTTCTTCTGCTTCACCAAGAATAACTCCTTGTCCCCAAACAATCAATGGTTTTTTTGCTTCATTAATTAATTCAGCTGCTGCTTTTACCTTATTAGTATCTGTTTTTGGAACAGGTTTATAACTTCTTATTCCTGTACATTTTTCATATTTAAAATCAAATTCTTCAAATTGAGCATCTTTTGTAATATCAACTAAAACTGGACCTGGACGACCACTTTTAGCAATATAAAATGCTTTTGCCATTACTTCAGGAATTTCTGAAGCTTTTGTTATTTGATAATTCCATTTTGTTACTGGAGTAGAAATACCAACAATATCTGTTTCCTGAAATGCATCACTACCTAATAAATGAGAAGCAACTTGACCTGTAATACAAACCATTGGTGTTGAATCTATTTGTGCATCTGCAATTCCTGTAATTAAATTTGTTGCTCCTGGACCTGATGTTGCCATTGCAACTCCAACTTTACCAGAAATACGAGCATAACCTTGAGCAGCATGTGTTGCTCCTTGTTCATGACGTGTTAAGTACATGATGAATTTTATCTTGATACTTATATAGTTCATCATAAACAGGCATAATTGCTCCTCCTGGATAACCATAAAGTATATCAACACCTTCTGCCAGTAAACATTTTATTACTGCTTCAGCTACCAGAATACTCGTATATTGTAGCTTCTGTTGACTTTTGTATTCTAATTTCTATTGTTTGTGTTTCTTTCATTTTGAAAAATATATTAAAATTCATCAGTTACACATCCTTTTGATGCTGATGAAACTGTTTTTGCATATTTATATAATACTCCTTGTTCAAATTTTAATTCTGGTGCTTTCCAATTCTTGTCTTCGTTTTTGTAATTCTTCATCAGAAACTTCAAGCAATAATTGAATTTGTTTCAGCATCAATAGTAATAATATCTCCATCTTTAACTAAAGCAATTGTTCCTCCTTCTTGTGCTTCTGGAGTAATATGTCCAACTACAAAACCATGTGTTCCTCCAGAAAAACGACCATCTGTAATTAATGCTACATCTTTTCCTAAACCTGCTCCCATAATTGCTGCTGTTGGTTTTAACATTTCTGGCATTCCTGGACCTCCTTTTGGACCTTCATAACGAATAACGACTACATCTCCTTTTTCCACTTTTCCATCTCGAATACCATCATTTGCATCATATTCACCATCAAAAACTTTTGCTTTTCCTGTAAAATTTCAATCCTTCTTTTCCTGTAATTTTTGCAACAGCTTCCTTCTTTTGCTAAATTTCCATACAACATTCTTAAATGTCCTGAGATTTTAATAGGTTTTTCAATTGGTTTAATAACATCTTGATCCTTCTTTTAAATCATCAACATCTATTAAATTTTCTGCTAATGTTTTTCCTGTTACTGTTAAACAATCACCATGAAGTAATCCTTTCTTTAATAAGATATTTTAAAACTGCAGGAATTCCTCCAACAGCATGAACATCTTCCATTAAATATTTTCCACTTGGTTTTAAATCGGCTAAGAAATGGTGTATTATCACTAATTTTTTGAAAATCTTCTAATGTAAAATCAATTTGAGCAGCTCTTGCAATTGCTAAAAAATGCAAGACTGCATTTGTAGAACCTCCTAAAATTGTTACTAAGCGAATAGCATTTTCCAATGATTTTCTTGTAATAATATCTGATGGTTTTATATCTTTTTCAAGCAAGTATTCGCATAGCTTCACCTGCTTCTATCGATTCTTGTTCTTTCTTTGCATCATTAATGCTGGATTTGAAGAATTATAAGGTAATGTCATTCCCAAAGCTTCAATAGCAGAAGCCATTGTATTTGCAGTATACATTCCACCACAAGCACCTGCTCCTGGACATGCTTTTTCTACTAATATTTTGATATTCTGTCTTCATCCATTGTTCCAGCAACTTTGCTTCCCCAAGCTTCAAAAGCAGAAACAACATCTAATTTTTTTCCATTATGACAACCTGAATGCAATTGTTCCTCCATAAACCAAAATTGAAGGTCGATTTAAACGAATCATTGCCATTAAGGCTCCTGGCATATTTTTATCACAACCAACAACAGTAATTAAACCATCATAACTCATTGCTTGCACAACGGTTTCCATAGAATCTGCAATAATATCTCGAGAAGGTAAAGAATAACGCATTCCTGGAGTTCCCATAGAAATACCATCACTAACACCAATAGTATTAAAAATCAAACCAACTATATCCTTCATTTTGAGTTCCTTCTTTTACCAATTTTGCTAAGATCATTTAAATGCATATTACATGGATTTCCCTCGTAACCTGTACTTGCAATTCCAACAATAGGTTTATGAAAATCTTCCTTAGTCAAACCAATAGCATGTAACATGGCTTGTGCTGCTGGTTGTGTTGGATCTTGTGTAACTGTTTTACTATATTTATTTAATTTCATTCATAAAATTACTTGCTCTGGAATACTGGATTCTCTCAATAAAAGATTCTAAATTATATTAATGGATTATTGTAAGATTGTGCTTCAAAATAATTAGACTAAAGTCAGCATACAAATCATGTTCATATATTGCTGATTATTAATTATTTAGACGAATTCTTTTATGATGTTCAGAGAAACATTTTATCCAAAATATCTTAAACTCTTGGCAAATCATTATCATCTTTTAAAGGTAAGATTCGATTTACCCATTAAATAAGTATCGATATGATGCGCTGCTTGTCTTCCTTCTGATATTGCCCAGACAATTAAGGATTGCCCACGTCTGATATCACCAGCCGCAAAAATTCCGGGTTCATTGGTTTTATAATTTTTAGTAGATGCATCAATATTTGACCTAAAATCCATTTTTAAACCAAATGCTTCAGGTAATGTTTTTTCAGGTCCTGTAAATCCAAGTGCTAAGAACACCAAATCGCAATCCCAATTTTTTTCAGTATTCGGAATTTCTTTTAATTGTGGACGTTCCCCTTCTTTAAAAATCCATTCAACCTCAACAGTTATCAATCCTGTTAAGTTTCCATTTTTATCACCAATAAATTCTTTAGTCGAAATACTAAAAAAACGTTCAACTCCTTCTTTATGAGAAGAACTTGTGCGTAATCTCATTGGCCAATAAGGCCAAGGCTGATGGGCTGGACGACCTGTAGTCGGTTTACTTAATATTTCAAAATTAACTACTGATTTGGCTCCTTGACGATTGCTTGTTCCAATACAATCTGAACCTGTATCGCCACCTCCAATTACAATAACATTTTTATCCTTTCGCAATAATCTCTTCTTCAAATCCTGAAATACCATCGACTCTCTGGTTATTTTGTTTTAAGAAATCCATTGCCTGATAAACTCCTTTTAAATCTGAACCTTTAATAGGAATTGATCTTCTTTCTGTTGCTCCACCGCATAATAAAACAGCATCAAATTCTTTTTTAAGATCATCTGCTTTTACGTTCTTTCCAACATGAGCATCGGTTTTAAAAACGATACCTTCTTCTTCCAAAATTTTAATCCTTCTATCGATTACATGCTTTTCCATTTTAAAATCAGGAATTCCATAACGTAATAATCCACCTACTTTTTTATCTCTTTCAAAAACGGTTACAATATGACCAGCTCGATTTAATTGTTGGGCAGCAGCCAAACCTGAAGGCCCTGAACCTATAACAGCAACTTTTTTACCTGTTCTTTTATCGGAGGATTGGCTGTAATCCATCCTTCTTTAAAAGCAGTTTCGACAATATTCTTTTCGATATTCTCAATTGAAACTGGATCTTCATTAATACCTAAAACACAAGCTTCTTCACATGGTGCCGGACATAATCTTCCAGTGAATTCCGGAAAATTATTTGTTGAATGTAAAATTTTGGCAGCATCTTTCCATCTTCCTTTATAAACCTTGTCATTAAAATCAGGAATTAAATTTCCTAGAGGACAACCACTATGACAAAATGGAATTCCACAATCCATGCATCGAGCACCTTGATCACTTAAGTTTTTGCCTTTCATAGGAATGGTAAATTCTTTATAGTTTTTTAATCTTTTATTGACAGATTCGTACTTTTCTACCTCTCTATTATATTCTAAAAATCCTGTTATCTTTCCCATGTCTTAAAGTTTTATAAGTTTTTCTTTTTTCAATCTTATCAATGCCTGTCTATATTCTTCTGGTAGAACTTTAATAAATTTAGGTAATTCTTTTTCCCAATTTTCTAGAATTCGTTGTGCCAGTGGACTTAAAGTAGCATTGTAATGATTTTCAATAAACTGCTTTAATTCCTTTATATCTTGCTTGTTAGTTACCGGATCCAAGTTCAATCCTTCTGTATTGCATCTCTTTTTAAATGTCTTGTTAGGATCATAAATAAATGCAATTCCACCACTCATTCCAGCTCCAAAATTTCTACCGACTTCCCCCAAAATAACTGCAATTCCGCCTGTCATATACTCACAACCATGATCACCTATTCCTTCAACTACTGCTTTAGCACCAGAATTTCTAACACAAAAACGTTCTCCTGCTTTTCCATTTATATAAGCTTCACCTGATGTAGCTCCATATAAAGCTACATTGCCAATTATGATATTTTCTTCCGGGACAATTGTTGCCTCTTCAGGTACTTTTACAATTAATTTTGCTCCAGATAAGCCCTTTACCAATATAATCATTGGTATTTCCACTAATAACTAAAGTTAATCCCTTAGTGGCAAATGCTCCAAAACTTTGCCCTGCAGATCCTGTGAAATTAATTTTAAGTGTATTTTCCGGTAATCCTTGAGATCCATAAATTTTGGATATCTCATTACTTAATATTGCTCCAAAAGCTCTATCCTCATTAGTTATTTTAAAATCTAATGTTAATTTCTCTTTTCTGAATATTGCTGGATGTGCTTTGGTGATCACTTGAAAATCCAAGGCTTTTTCAAGATGATGATCTTGTGTTTCTGTATTATATAATTTAGTATTTTCAGAAACTGGTACTTTATATAATATTGGAGATAAATCGATTCCAAATGCTTTGTACTGATCTATAGTTTTATTCCTATTTAGTTTTTGAACTTGACCAACCATTTCATTAACAGTTCTAAAACCAAGTTGAGCCATAATTTCTCTTAATTCCTGTGCAATGAAATACATGAAGTTAACAACATGTTCTGGTTTACCTTTGAATTTTTTACGCAATTCCGGATTTTGAGTTGCAATTCCAACAGGACAGGTATTTAAATGACAAACACGCATCATAATACAACCTGATGCTACCAAAGGTGCTGTTGCAAAACCAAATTCTTCGGCTCCTAACAAACAAGCTATCGCTACATCTCGACCTGTTTTTAATTGACCATCGCATTCCACAACTACTCTATTTCTTAAATTATTCATAACCAAAGTTTGCTGTGCTTCTGCTAAACCTAATTCCCATGGTAATCCCGCATGTTTTAATGATGTTAATGGAGATGCTCCTGTCCCTCCATCATGACCTGAAATTAATATAACATCTGCTTTTGCTTTTGCAACACCTGCAGCAACCGTACCTACACCAACTTCAGAAACTAGTTTTACATTAATTCTTGCTTCTCTATTAGCTGATTTTAAATCGTAAATTAATTGAGATAAATCTTCAATTGAATAAATATCATGATGTGGTGGTGGTGAAATTAATCCTACATAAGGTGTAGAATTCCTTGTTTTGGCAATTTGTGGATTTACTTTAGATCCAGGTAATTGTCCTCCTTCTCCTGGTTTTGCTCCTTGAGCCATTTTAATCTGAATCTCTGATGCATTGGTTAAATAATTTGAAGTCACACCAAATCGACCCGAAGCAACTTGTTTTATCGAACTATTTTTCCAATCTCCATTCCCATCTTTATAAAATCGTTCTTCATCTTCTCCACCTTCTCCAGAATTACTTTTACCACCAATTCTGTTCATTGCGATAGCTAAATTTTCATGTGCTTCTTTACTTATCGAACCATAAGACATGGCTCCTGTTTTAAAACGCTTTACAATATCTGTCCATGGTTCAACTTGATCTATCGGAATAGGATCATAATTAGTAAATTCAAACAATCCTCTAATGGTCATTAATTGTTCTGATTGATTATTCACCAACTCTGAATATTCCTTATACGTTTCTGGTTTATTACTTCTAACAGCTTCTTGTAATTTAGCAATAGTTAATGGGTTGAATAAATGATGTTCTCCATTTCTTCTCCATCTATACTGACCTCCAATTTCAAGCTCTAATTCTCCATCAATCAATCTTTCCTTATATGCATTGGAATATCGTTTATTTATTTCTTTTTCAATTTCGTGTAATCCAATTCCCTGAATTCTTGTTGCCGTATTTGGAAAGTACTTGTCTACCACATTGGTATTTATACCAATACATTCAAATAGTTGAGAACCTCTGTATGAATTCAAAGTAGAGATGCCAATCTTATTCATTACTTTAAGAATACCTTTTCCTACCGCCTTATTATAATTTCTTACAGCTTCTATAGATGAAGTAACTTCAATCTCATTTCTTTTACTCGTTTCTCAATAATCTCATTAACCATATAAGGATTTATAGCACTTGCTCCATAACCAAAAAGCAACGCGAAATGATGAACTTCTCTTGGTTCAGCAGACTCAATGATAATGCTGATCTTAGAACGTTTACCCAAATTTTGCAGACCACTATTAACATATGAACAGGCTAAAAGTGATGGGATAGGAGCATTTTCCTTATCCACATTTCTATCTGATAAAATAATTATGTTTGTTCCTTCATCAATTGCTTTAGAAACTGAGATGAGCATTTCTTCCAAAGCATTTTCCAGTCCATTATGACCTTGGTCTTTTTTGTAAAGAATAGGAATTGAAGTTGCCTTAAACCCTGATTCGCTATAACTTTTTATTTTGTCCAAATCCTGTTTAGAAATAACGGGATTCTCTATTTTTAATTTTTTACAATGGTCAGGACTTATATTAAAAATATTTGAGTCCTTTCCTAATGTTAAGCTAATATCCGTAATCAATTCTTCACGAATACCATCTAAAGGAGGATTCGTAACCTGTGCAAATAGTTGTTTAAAATAATTGAATAACAATTGTGGTCTTTCTGATAATACTGCAATAGGTGTGTCATTACCCATAGAACCAATTGGTTCTTTACTGGTTTTTGCCATTGGCAAAATAATAGTATTTATATCTTCTTTGGTATAACCGAAAATGGTTTGTCTTTTACTTAAAGTTTCTTCGTTAAAATTTACAGGACAGTCATTATATGGTATATCCTTTAGATAAACCAATTTATCTTTAAGCCATTTCTTGTAAGGGTGCTTTTTAACTATTTTTTCTTTTACTTCTTCATCATTTACAATTCTTCCTTCATTCATATCAACTAAAAACATCTTTCCGGGTTCAAGTCTACCATGTTGTTGAATATTTTCGGGAGCAATTTCTATTACACCTGTTTCTGAGGACATAATGACATAGCCATCTTTCGTTACAGAATATCTTGAAGGTCTAAGACCATTTCTGTCCAACACAGCTCCAATATAATTTCCATCTGTAAACGGTATAGATGCGGGACCATCCCATGGCTCCATGACACATGAATTATATTCGTAAAATGCTTTTTTTGTTTCAGACATTTCGGTATTTTTCTCCCAGGCTTCCGGGACTAACATCATCATAACCTCAGGCAAGGATCGTCCAGTCATTAATAATAACTCCACTACCATATCCATAGAGGCCGAATCTGATTTTCCTTTCAATACAATAGGTAAAATGCTTTTTATTTCATCTCCAAACCATTCACTTTCCATTAAAGCTTCCCTAGACGTCATTCTGGTAAGGTTTCCTCGTAAAGTATTAATCTCACCATTGTGACACATATACCTAAAAGGTTGTGCTAAATCCCAAGTTGGAAAGGTATTAGTTGAAAACCTCTGATGTACAAATGCTAATCGAGTGACCAAGGTCGGATCTTTAAGATCCTTATAGAACAATTTTATATCCTCCGGAACAAGAAGACCTTTGAAAATAATTGTTTTAGTAGACAAACTTGGTAAATAGAAAAAGCTGCACTCAGATAATTTTGAATCATAAATTTCATGCTCTGCTTTTTTTCTGGCAATAAACAACTTCAAATTGAAATGAAAATCATCCTGATTTTTATCAGATTTACCAATAAATATTTGTTTAACGAATGGTTGCGTAGTTGCCGCTATTTCACCTAAAACAGTTATGTCGATTGGAACATTTCTCCATCCCAGAACATTTAGACCTTGTTCGGTGATATGCTTTTCAAGAACACCAATACAATAGGATTGCTGGTTATCTTTTTTTGGCAAAAACACGTTGCTCACAGCATAACTACCAAAATCAGGCAATTCAAAATCACAATTAGCTACAAAAAAGTCATGTGGTATATCAATTAATATTCCAGCTCCATCTCCTGTTTTTCCATCAGAACTCACAGCTCCTCTGTGTTCAAGTTTTTCAAGAATTTCCAGAGCTTTATGTATTATATCGTTAGACTTTTTTCCTTTTAAGCTACAAATAAATCCTGCTCCACAATTATCATGTTCAAACTCCGGTAAGTATAATCCTTGTTTCCTCAGCATAGTCTTCAATTTTTGATTTTTATTAATTAGTTAGTCGGCTAATATAATGGCTTCCAAATCAAATTTCCCAATATTATAATCATTATTATCAGTTTGATATTTTTAAGCGCTTATAATTATAATCTATGGAAAATTGGACTCAAAAATTAAGAATTATCAAAACCTATTAAAGTTAGTTCTTCTATACAGATTAGCCTTAATCCTTGTCAAATAATTAACATAAATCAAAATATACTATATATTTTTCCTTTTAAGTAGATATAATATTGTCTTTTTTCTATTTCTTTTTCTCAATTTAACAAAATATATAGTTTTTATTTTTATACCCTCTATTTTTTAGGGGTAAAAATGTAATAATCGTAAAAATGATATCTTTTACCCTTTTTTTTATGTGGTATGAAATGTTTTTATATAGATTTGCGGCTTCAATAACTAATAAAATAAAAATTATGAAAAAAATTATTACACTTTCAATGCTTTTTGTAGCAACTGCAATTTTTGCACAAGAAGAAGCAACTGAGAAAAAATTATCTATTACTGGTAGTGTAGATGGTTACTATCAAACTTATTTAACAGCTCCTGACGATCAGGCTCCTGCTTTTGGAACTGCTTTTGCAGATCAATCTGGTTTTGCAATCGGTATGGCTAACATTATTGCTAGCTACGAAAGTGGTAATGTAGGTGCGGTTCTAGATTTAGTTACAGGACCAAGAGGTGCCGGTGCTACTTTTAATTCTGATATAGTTGATGGTATCGTAAATCAAGCATATGTATACTGGAATGTGTCGGAAGGTACTACTCTAACTTTTGGTAGATGGAATACTTTTTTGGGCTACGAAGTCATTGCTCCTGCAGCAAACTTTAACTATAGTTGCTCATATTTATTTTCAAGTGGTCCATTTTCACATGTTGGTTTAAAGGCAGATTTTGCTTTATCTGACGACGTAAGCTTAATGTTAGCTATTACTAATCCTTGGGATACCAACAACACTTCTTTTTCTGGCGAATATGCTCTTGGAGCTCAATTAGGATACTCTGGTCAATACTTAAACTTATACTATGATAGCGGTAATAACGGCGGTTTAGGTTTTGAAATTGATTATACAGGTGGATTCGATTTATCTGATGATTTCTTCTTAGGTATCAATGCTGCTTATAATGATAACGATGGTTCGGGTTTCTATGGTGCAGCTCTATATCCACAATTAGCTACTTCTGACAGCTTTTCATTAGGCTTAAGAGGGGAGTTGTTTGGATTCCATGGCGATGGAGACGACTTACCAAGTGTTTTAGGTCTTACTTTAACAGGAAGTTTAGTTGTTGAAGATAACTTAATTATCAAGCCAGAGATTAGATTAGACTCTTGGAGTAACAGTATGCCTTATATTGACAATGATGGAGCAGCTTCAGACAACTTAGCTGCAGTTGCAATAGCTGCAATCGTATCATTCTAATATAAATATTCATTCTAACTAAATAAATTAATTATGAAAAAAATCGAAGCAATTATTAGAAAATCAAAATATCGTGCTGTTAAAGAAGCTCTTCATGAAGTAGGTGTTAAATTCTTCTCGTATTGGGATGTAACCGGAGTTGGTAACGAAAAAGAAGGTCACGTATACAGAGGTGTCTCTTATAGTACAAGTGATATTCAAAGACGTTTTATATCAATTGTTGTAAATGATGATTTTGAAGAAGCAACTATAAAAGCGATTCTAAAAGCTGCTGCAACTGGTGAAGTTGGAGATGGAAAAATCTTTGTATCAGACATCATTGAAAGTTACAGAATAAGAACAGGAGAAAAAGGTGGTAAAACATTAAAATAAACTTAGAATTATGGAATTATTAACTACAAATAATGTATGGATGATGATCTGTACAGCACTCGTTTTCTTTATGCACTTAGGTTTTGCATTTCTAGAAATTGGGTTAACAAGACAAAAAAACACAATAAACATTTTATTTAAGAATATATTTATTATTACTGTTGGGTTATTGCTCTATGCTTAGTAGGATTTAATTTAATGTATCCAGGATTTGCGGAAGGATCTTCAGGAATCTTTGGATTTGCAGGATTTGGCTTAGAATCACCTTTAACTGCAGAAGGAGCATTAGATCTCGCTTACAGTGAAGGCTATACTTACTGGACAGATTTCCTGTTTCAGGGAATGTTTGCTGCTACAGCCGCTACCATTGTATCTGGAGCTGTTGCTGAGACGAATTAAAATTGTTCCTTTTATGATATTTACAGTATTATATGTTGGATTAATATATCCTATTGCCGGTTCCTGGAAATGGGGAGGTGGATTTTTGCAAATGAGAGAAACACCTTTTTATGATTTTGCAGGTTCTACACTTGTACACTCTGTAGGTGGTTGGGCTGCTTTAGTTGCCGTTTTCTTATTAGGTTCGAGAATTGGAAAATTTAAAGATGGCAAAATTCAAGCGATTCCAGGACATAATATACCAATGGCAACTGCAGGTGTACTAATCCTATGGTTAGGATGGTTTGGATTTAATGGCGGTTCTGTACTATCAGCAGATCCTGCATTAACATCTTTAACTTTAGTTACTACTTGTTTAGCCGCTGCTGCTGGAGGTGTTGTTGCGTTCTTAGTTTCGTCTGCAATGTTTAAAAACTTAGATCTTAACCATGTTCTTAAATGGTATTTTAGGTGGGCTTGTAGGTATTACTGCAGGAGCAGACCAGATGAGTCCAACTGATGCCATCATTATCGGTGGAGTTGCAGGAGCAATAATTGTATTTGCAGTTTCTTTAATCGACAGAATACGATTAGATGATCCTGTTGGAGCTATCGCCGTGCATCTCATATGTGGTATATGGGGAACATTAGCAGTTGGTCTATTTGGAGAGTTAGCTGGAGGCGCACAATTTGTTAGTCAATTAATTGGAGTTGTTTCTTATGCAGCAATATGCATAGTTTCATCTTTCTTAATATTATTTATATTAAAGAAAACTGTTGGAATCAGAGTTTCTGAAAAAGAAGAAATTGAAGGACTCGATGGCTACGAACATGGTATGGATGCATACCCTGACTTTAGAATGAACGAACATTAGTATAGTTATTTTTTAGTTAGTTTTGAACCACCTGAAGGCTCTAAAGTCTTTGGGTGGTTTTTGTTTTACAATAATCTTGAAACTCTGTTTTTTAATTATATTTTTATATGTACTTTTGTGGCTATAACAAGAGGAAAGATTTGACTGATTGCAACCTCATTAAAAAATGCTAAAGGCAGTACCTAAACTTCCTTCCGCAAGCTCTCGTCAGATCGTCAAATAAAATTAATAGAAATGGCGTATTTATTTACTTCAGAAAGTGTATCAGAAGGACATCCTGATAAAGTGGCTGATCAAATTAGTGATGCATTAATTGACAATTTTTTGGCTTTTGACCCCAACTCTAAAGTTGCATGCGAAACTCTTGTCACTACCGGGCAAGTCATTCTTGCTGGTGAAGTTAAATCTCACACCTATTTAGACGTACAAAAAATTGCACGAGACACAATTAACAAAATTGGTTATACCAAAAGTGAATATATGTTCGATGGTAACTCCTGTGGTGTTATGTCAGCAATTCATGAGCAATCTGAAGATATTAATCGTGGAGTAGACAGAGGCGATGGCGAAGAACAAGGAGCTGGCGATCAAGGAATGATGTTTGGTTATGCTACTCGCGAAACCGAAAATTACATGCCTTTAGCTCTGGATCTATCACATCGTATTTTGAAAGAGCTTGCAGATTTACGTAGAGAAAATAAAGACATTACCTATTTAAGACCAGATTCTAAAAGTCAAGTAACAATAGAGTATAGCGACGATAATATCCCTCAACGAATCGATTCTATTGTGCTCTCTACTCAACATGATGAATTTGGGACAGATGATGAAATGCTTTCCAAAATAAGGAAAGATATAATAGATATCCTTATCCCAAGAGTAGTTGGTAAATTGCCTGAACGAACTAAGAAATTATTTAATAATGATATTACCTATCATATTAACCCAACGGGGAAATTCGTTATTGGAGGACCACATGGAGACAGTGGATTAACAGGTCGCAAAATAATTGTTGACACTTATGGGGGTAAAGGTGCTCATGGCGGTGGCGCTTTTTCTGGAAAAGACCCGAGTAAAGTTGATAGAAGTGCAGCATATGCGACAAGACATATAGCGAAAAATTTGGTTGCAGCTGGAGTTTGTGACGAAATATTAGTACAGGTTAGTTATGCAATTGGTGTAGTTGAACCTATGGGAATTTTTGTAGATACTTATGGAACCTGTCCATTTAATATGACAGATGGAGAGATAGCCGAAAAAGTCACTTCAATTTTTGATATGAGACCAGCAGCAATTGAAAAAAGATTAAAACTTAGAAGACCTATTTATAGTGAAACAGCTGCATATGGTCATATGGGAAGAGAGCCGAAAATTGTAAACAAAACATTTACACAACCTTATGGAGACAGTATCTCTTTAGACGTGGAATTGTTTACTTGGGAAAAATTGGATTATGTCGATATAGTGAAGGAAGCTTTTGATTTGTAATCTACAAATAGCATAAATAAAAAAGCCTCATATTAAATAAATATGAGGCTTTTTTATAAGTTAAATATAATTATGCCTTTCCTAAAATACGGAACATCCCTGTACTACAAGTAGGGCAAGTACCCTTCATAGCTTTTCTTCCATTTTTCATTGTCACCTCATTGGCATTTTTCATTTCTCTTTTTGATTTACATTTTACGCAATATGCTTCCATAATGTTTTGATTTTTAGTTTTTTGTTATTCCCAATTTTCACAAATGTAGGATTTCTATAAGGGTTTAGCAAATATTATTTCCAATTATAACTAAATAGATAACATTAATTCTGAAAACAGACATATTGCTTTTAATATATAATTAAGGTAATTTCGTTGAAATGCCTTGTAAATAATATTCGAAATGACCATATCAAAATTTCTTGAATATATAAGAATTGCGGTTACTGGTAAGGAACAGGAATTTACAACCGGTAGCATAAGGCGAGCTGTGTTTATGCTTTCAGTGCCCATGATACTGGAGATGATGATGGAGAGTGTTTTTGCTGTGGTTGATATTTTTTTCGTTTCAAAAGTTAGTGTAAATGCGGTAGCTACCATTGGTCTTACCGAATCTGTAATAACATTGGTTTATGCTGTAGCCATAGGCCTAAGCATGGCTGCAACAGCAGTTGTAGCACGAAGAGTAGGTGAAAAAGATCTAAAAGGCGCATCTCAGGCGGCTGTTCAAGCCATTTCTCTTGGTATAGCTGTTGCTATTGTAGTTAGTATAATTGGCCTTATTTACCCAAGAGAAATCCTAGGTCTAATGGGAGCTGAAACAGATGTGATTGAAGAAGGATATGGTTATACTAAAGTACTTTTAGGCGGTAACATAACCATCATGTTGCTATTCCTAATTAATGCAATTTTCCGAGGCGCTGGCGATGCATCTGTTGCTATGTGGACCTTAGTACTTTCCAATGGATTAAATATTATCCTGGATCCAATTTTTATTTTTGGATTGGGCCCTATTCCTGCTTATGGAGTGCAAGGAGCTGCCATTGCAACAACTATTGGTCGTGGAACAGCAGTAGTCTTTCAGTTGGTAATTTTATTCTATGGCTGGAGTCGAATAAAAATTAGTGTACAAGATTTAGTGTTTCGTGCTAAAGTAATGTTCAATTTGATAAAAGTCTCCCTTGGCGGAATTGGTCAATTTCTAATAGGAACATCAAGTTGGATATTTCTTATGCGTATTATGAGTGAATTTGGAAGTGAAGTTCTTGCAGGATATACCATTGCTATACGGGTCATGATGTTTACAATAATGCCTGCCTGGGGAATGAGCAATGCTGCAGCAACCTTAGTAGGACAAAATCTTGGAGCTGGAAAAGCGCAACGAGCCGAGGATTCAGTTTGGAAAACAGGAAAGTATACTGCTATTTTTATGGCTGTTGTTTCTGTGGTTTATCTCATTTTTGCGAAAACCATCATTGGATGGTTTACAATAGAACCGGAAGTGATTAAAAATGGTGCTTTATGTCTACAAATTATTGCAGCTGGCTACATTTTTTACGCTTATGGTATGGTCATCATACAATCCTTTAATGGTTCCGGAGACACAAAAACACCAACCTATATAAATTTTATTTGTTTTTGGCTATTTCAATTGCCATTTGCTTATTTGGCTTCTATAACATTTGATTTTGGCCCTAAAGGTGTTTTTTGGTCAATTACTTTAGCCGAGGTATTAATTGCGGTAATTGGCATAGTATGGTTCCGAAAAGGAAGTTGGAAGAAAATGAAAGTTTAGGAATAATTAACTCTTGAAGCACTTTTACACTACAGTGTATATGTAACTCTAAATGTTACGAATCTTGGTTGTATAAATGTTTCAGATGCAAAAACAGATACTGTAGAGCTACCATTGCTTACCCTGGAATCAATATCTAGAAGGTTTGTTGCTCTTATCTCATATTCCCAATTTGCATCTCTGTTTTTTCTGTAGGACATAAATGCGTTCCAGGTTTTGAATGACTCAGATGGTCCATCATCTTGTGATTGGTTTGTATAAGTGAAGTCTGTTTTAAATGTCAAAGAATTCCATATATAAGCATCAAATTCAATAGACGGTGAATTGGTAATGAATTTTGTTTTTCTATCGCCTTGATTATTGTTAGTAATACTATAACCATATCTCAATCTCACATTTGGTGCTTTTATAAAATTAGTTCTTAATTCCGGAGTATAGTTTTGAGAAAAAGTTTCGTTGACTGCCCTTGATCCTTGAACAAATTGATTGCTCTTGTTATAATTAAAATTCGTTCTTAAGCTAGCTCGAATTTTCCCAAATGTTCTTTGCACTCTTCCAAATGCCGACAAACTCTCATCAGCGAAAGGCGAATTAAAGAATGTGCCTGTTCTAATTACATTTTCAAAATTATTTAAACCTCGAATCCTATCAATATTTTTTGAATAATTAAGGCTAGCAAAAACATTGGTGTAATTAAATAAACTAAAACTACGATAAAATAGCCTTAAATTATGTGACAAGGAATTTTGAAGTTGAGATTCTCCATATTGAATGCTGTTATAATTATTCAATACTAGACCTTCAGCTAAACTTGTCACATCAGTAAATGTATTGCTCATATTATAAGTGAAAGTTAAACTTTCACTGTTCTTTAACTGTATTCTGGTTTCAAAATCTGGTAAAACTCTAAAGAAATTATCCTTATAAGTATCACCCAATTGAGAATTTTTATTACCATAAGCGTGAAGCGATAATCCAGGTGTAATCGTAAACTTGCCCAATCTTACTCTATAATGAAATCCCAGATATACATCGCTAAAATTATATTCGATGTCATTTATTGGCAATAATAGATTTCCATCCGAGTCAACAGTATTAGGCGTCGTAACAAATCGACTACCATTGTTTAGAAATTGAAAAAATTGAGAATTAAATTCTTGCCGACTCATAATAAACCCAAGAGAAAGATTTATGTTACTCTTAGCATTGAGAATATTATAATAATCCAGTTTAGCGTCGATTTGATTGGATTTAATACGTCTGTCTTGACCTAAATTGTAATTATTTAAATTTCTATCCAGACCTAATTCATCAGCAGTACTGTCAAAAGCATCATTGTCATCATCATCATTATTAGTTGGATCATTTTCTAAGATGGCATTATAAAACGGGTCTTCATCACTTATTAAGTGTTGCGCTTCAAGGGCGAAAATATTTGTTTCGTTCAACGTGTAATAGTAGTTTACGTTTTGATTAAGGCTAAAAGGTGTTGCTTCTTCAAATTGATCTGTATTACCAACTACAGACGAAAATAGATTTTGATCCTGTGAGTCTTTTGAAAATCGTCCAAGTACATCATAATCTAATTGATTATTAAAATTAGGCTTGAAAGAAGTACTCAATTTAATAAGTCCCTGATCTGATCTTTCAATATTATTTTGCTCTGTATCCTCATCAGGAATTCCAAACTCGGGATTTGTATACGCATTGGAAGTTATTTGCTTTGAAAGGATGCGACTGCTGTTGTAAATAGCAAATCCACTAATATCTAATGTTTCTTTCGGCGAATAGCTAAAATTAGCTGCACCTAATTTATTTTCAACTTGAAGTGCGTTATTTTGATTGGTTAAAAACCCAAGACTATTATTGCCTAAATTAAGATTGGTTCCACTGGTTCTGCTTGGCACTCTGAATCCTCCGCCGAAACTCCTGAGATCTCTACGATTCAAAGCAGGTTCGCCTAAATTATTCAAATCACCTATGAAGTTAATAGAATACTTTGGACTGTAATAGAATAATTTTGGTTGTACGATGTATAATTCATCATTTGGAGCAGTTCCAGCTCCGGCTGTTACATTACCAAACCAAAAGTTTTCTTTTCCTTTTTTTAGCTTAATATTCAAGGCTACATTATCTTGATTGTTTGTAACGCTTCTCAATTGTCCAACCTCAGTATAATTGCGCAAGACTTGAATTTTATCTACAGCATTTGATGGAATATTTTTCGTTGCCAACTTAGAATCGCCATCAAAAAAATCTTTACCATTAACCATCACTTTCCTTACAACATTCCCTTCTACCTCAACCTGTCCATCTTCATTAATTTCGACTCCAGGAAGTTTTTCAAGAACATCTTCTAACTTTCTTTCAGATCCATTCTTAAAAGAATCTGCATTATAAATCAATGTATCTCCTTGAATCGTAACAGGCATTTCGTAAGTAAGTTCCACAGCATCCAAAACATTATAAAATTCTAGGATGAAATCTTTAGAAATATCTGCCTCTTTAGTAGGAATTATTTCTTCGGCTGTTTTCATGCCTATGTAACTAACCTGTAACTTATAAGTCTCATTTTTACCTAAAGAGAGTTTGTACTTTCCCTTGGCATTTGTAGTCGAGAATGATTCTAACTTGCTTGTTTTTTGATTTAAAGCTATTACATTGGCCAGCTCCAAAGGATTTCCAATACTATCCATTACAAAACCAGTTAATTCAACTTGGGAAAATGCAGCTGTAGTTAGGCACATGATAGCCACAAATAATAATTTTCTCATTTAATCCAAGTTAATTAATGGTTAGTTGTTAAAAAATAAAATTTTTAGCTCCTGCGTCTCATTCGGTTATTCCGAAATTCTTTCATTTTTTGGACAATAGTTTTATAATATTCCTTCTTCGTTATTTCCTTGCCTTTTTTTGGAGCTTCAATTTTCTCTTTTTCTTCGGGATTCATAACTATTTTAGTACATAGCATAGTTGTGTTACCCGCACTTACTTCAAGAATTAAACCCGGAAGTCCCCAGTACTCCGAAGGTCCATGCATAACCGGTAATTGAGGGGTATACCAGGCCTCTATATCCGTCATAGGAATTTCTTTTTGTTTTGTTTCAACTACTGTGGAATCAGATTTCTTTTCATTATTCCTCAATCTATCCCAGGAAAAATTATACCACACTAGGTCTTCAGTAGTAACAGACGCCGTTGCCTTGAAACATGT
Source organism: uncultured Flavobacteriaceae bacterium (assembly GCA_963768245.1). Lineage (GTDB taxonomy): Bacteria > Bacteroidota > Bacteroidia > Flavobacteriales > Flavobacteriaceae > Site-B1. Next base: position 155,981 of record CAVYHG010000023.1, on the reverse strand, counting down.
ATAGTTACCTATTTGCTTTGACTCTGCACCCATTGTCCATTCTATTGGCTGTAAACTATCCTTAACTAAAAATAATTTTCCATAGAATTCCTGTTTCTGAATTTGAGTATTTGTTTTAACATTTTTGTATTGATCTCCTTGTCTAAAGTTTTTCCCCCATGAATTAGTTGCTCCGGACATGGCATCTACATCAAGTTTCTCTTCTTCTTTAAAGAAAGATTCCTCTTTATTGAACGTTAAAACATATGATTTTTCAAGCCTATTTTTCATTCTTGCTTTTATTTGCTTTTTTTGAGCTTCACTTAATCTAGCTCCCCAGCGGCCAAGATCCATTGTTGATTTAGAAAAATAGTAAGCTTTACCTTGAAAATCTTGAGCATTGAGATTTACATTAGATCCAAGGATAAAAAAAATGGTAACTATTTTTAGTAAAATTGATTTCATAATTAGTGTTTTAGTCTTCTTGATGTTAAACAAATTTAAATAATTGTTAAACATAAGTATCTTCTTTATCAAAATATTAACATTAGTAAACGTGAGCTATTGATATTAGAATAAACGTTTTTTCAAATATACTTTTCATTCGGTCTGCAATGCGCTTTTTCATTTCTTCACTCATTTCTCGTCCTCCAAAATCCATATCCAATGATGTCTTGCTTTCGTATTATGCTTTTCCCTGAAAATCCGTTTGTGCACTTATTGTATAATAATTAAAATAATTAACAGTTGGTAATATTTAATTGATTTTTCATTGTAATTAGTTTTGTTGACAAATCAGAAATAAACTTATTGATAGGATTGTAATAAAATTATCCTAATTATTTATTGGATGCAATTTTTCGTAATTTGCTATTATGAAATACTTATTTTATTTAGTGACAATGATCTGTTTCGGGCAAACCAAACCGACAATAGAAACTACGTTTATTAGTAAGACTCTTTCTATTGACAAAAGTTTAAAAAGTATTGACAATTTAAATGCTACCTATTATGTTTTAGATAACAGCCTTATAAAGAAAACCAAAGATGTTGAAATTAATTACAATAATTTTCAATTAGGAAAAATTGAGTCTGTGAATACCTTTAATCCTTTAAAAATTAATGCTTTCTTTAAAGATTTTAATACTGTTATAATTTTGGATAATAGATTAGCTGAAATTTATAAAATTGATTTTAATGCTAATAAATATTATAAAAATATATCACATATTTCTACAGGATATGATAATACATTTGGGTTTTTAACCAAGACACGCAACAACTAGAACTATTTGATTATAAGGCTAAATACAACAAAAACAAGTTCATTGCCTTTAGTCAGGTGAAGTTATTAGATATAACAAGTAATTATAATTATTGCTGGCTTCTAACTGAAGAATATTTGTATAAATATCAATTATTTTGGAATTAATATTTTAAAACTTAAAAATAGGGATTTACATAGTATTGATAATTTAAATGAAAATTTAATTCTACAAAAAGACAATAAATTGTTTTATTTAAAAAACAATTCGTCATGATCCTATAGAAATTCGTCTGCCAAAATTGTTAATAAATCAGTTTTTTGTAACCAATGAAACCTTGTATATTTACGACAATGAATTTCTTCATAAATACCAATTAAAAATTAATTAAATTATGCATGTTGCAATTGCAGGAAACATTGGCGCAGGAAAAACAACACTAACTAAACTTACTGGCAAAACACTATAAATGGGAAGCACAACTTGAAGATGTTGTAGATAATCCTTATTTAGATGATTTTTATAATCAAATGGAGCGTTGGAGTTTTAATTTACAAGTATACTTTTTAAATAGTCAGATTTCGACAGGTGCTTCAAATTCAGAAAAAGTGGTAAAGAGATCATTCAAGACAGAACTATTTATGAAGATGCCCATATTTTTGCACCAAACTTGCATGCTATGGGATTAATGACAAATCAGAGATTTTGAAAATTACAAATCGCTATTCGATTTGATGGAATCTTTGGTCCAAGGTCCAGATCTCTTAATTTATCTTACGAAGTTCTATTCCAAATTTGGTCGAACAAATTCATAAACGTGGACGTGATTATGAAAACTCTATAAGTATTGATTATTTAAGCAGATTAAATGAACGCTATGAAGCTTGGATTCATGGTTATGACAAAGGAAATTTATTGATAGTTGATGTTGATGATCTTGATTTTGTTGAAAATCCAGAAGATCTTGGTAGCATAATTAATAAGATTGATGCAGAAATCTTTGGCCTTTTTAAATAGGAATAAATTAAACAAAAAACCACGCAATTAGCGTGGTTTTTTTTATTCAATTTAAATGAAGTGTTATTGCACAACTTCCTCAACTTCTTCAATAATCTTTTTGGTTTTTATTTTAACATTTTCTCCTTCTCCTTTATACGCCTCTAATTTAGCTTCAACCTCTTCCATTGTTCCTTCAAAAACCTCTTCTTTTGTTACTGATTCACCATTTTCAGTAGTAGTTGTAGTTACTAAAGCTTTGGCTGTTCCATCATCATTTTTTTGAATATCAACCTTTACTTCTTTCTGAATTTCATTTGAGACAATCTCCATTTGTTCTTTATTCTTTGAATATTCTGAAACTTCATCGGCATTCAATGCTATACTTGGTGCAATTACCAATGCCACAACAGACATTAATTTTAATAAGATGTTTAGTGATGGTCCAGATGTATCTTTAAAAGGATCTCCAACAGTATCACCAACAACAGCTGCTTTATGAGCATCTGTTCCTTTACGACCTTGCTCCTCGATCATTTTTTTAGCATTATCCCAAGCACCACCAGCATTAGACTGGAAGATTGCCATTAACACACCACAAGTAGTTACACCTGCTAAAAGACCTCCAAGCATTTCAGCACCTCCAATAAATCCAATGGCCACAGGAACTGCTAATGCCAATAATCCTGGTAAAACCATTTCTTTAATAGATGCTTTTGTTGATATTTCCACACATTTATCATATTCTGCAACACCATCTGCTTCATGAAATATCTTTTTATCTGCTTCTGATGCTTTTGACATATCAGAATCATATTTTCTCATGACTTCCAGTGCAGCCTTTAATTGAGGAATGTCTTTAAATTGACGACGTACTTCTTCTATCATTGCCATTGCAGCTCGACCTACAGCATTCATAGATAATGCAGAGAATACAAATGGTAACATACCTCCAATTAATAATCCAGCCATAATATCTGGACTGGACACATCAATTGAACTTACATTTGCTGTTTTCATAAAGGCAGCAAATAATGCTAAAGCAGTTAACGCAGCAGAAGCTATAGCAAAACCTTTACCAATTGCAGCAGTAGTGTTACCGACAGCATCCAATTTATCAGTACGTTCACGAACTTCACTTGGTAACTCTGCCATTTCAGCAATTCCACCAGCATTATCAGAAATTGGACCATAAGCATCAACCGCTAACTGAATTCCTGTATTGGCTAACATACCAACAGCTGCAATTGCAATACCATATAAACCTGCAAAATGGTGAGATACAATAATTGCAGTTGCAATTATAAGAATAGGAAACATGGTAGACATCATTCCCGTTCCTAAACCTGCTATAATATTGGTAGCAGCACCAGTTTCAGATTGTCTGACAATAGCATTAACAGGTTTTTTACCTGTTCCAGTATAATACTCGGTTACTTTTCCAACAAGTAATCCTGCTACTAAACCTGTAATAGTTGCCCAAAATACTCCCATTGCCGAATATTCAACTCCTTTAAAAGCATAGGTTTCTGGGATAAAAGCATTGATTATAAAATAAGAAGCGACTACCATTAATCCAGCAGAACCAAACTCACCAATATTTAAAGCTCTATGAGGAGAACCTCCATCTCTAACTCTTACAAAGAAAGTACCGATAATGGACATTACAATACCAAAAGCAGCTAATACCAACGGTAAATATACAGCACCTAAGCCACCTGCTACATCTGGTGTAAAAATTAACGCTCCTAATACCATCGTACCAATAATCGAACCTACAAAAGATTCGAATAAATCAGCTCCCATTCCAGCAACATCACCAACATTATCACCAACATTATCTGCAATTGTTGCAGGATTTAAAGGATGATCTTCTGGAATTCCAGCTTCTACTTTTCCTACTAAATCTGCACCAACGTCGGCAGCTTTAGTATAAATACCTCCACCTACACGTGCAAATAATGCAATGGATGATGCTCCTAAGTGAAAATCCTGATAATACATTTAGTACCATTGTAATATTATCTGCATCCTGGCCACATCATTTGATATATCATAAATAAACCACTTAAGTCCTAAAACACCTAAGACCAACAACACCTAATCCCATTACAGAACCACCAGCAAAAGCGACTTCTAAAGCTTTACCTAATGAGGTTCTTGCTGCTTGTGTTGTTCTAACATTTGCTTTTGTTGCAACTCGCATTCCAATAAATCCTGCCAATGCCGAGCAAATTGCTCCAACGATAAATGATACTGCAACCATTCCATTAGAACCTTCTTCAGAGTTTCCTTTAAAGAATAATAAGACTGCTACAGCAACTACAAAAATTGCCAAATATTTTGTATTCAGCCTTTAAGAAAGACATGGCTCCATCTGCAATGTGCTTTGCAATGTTTGTCATTTTTTCATTGCCTGCATCTTGCTTTGAAACCCAAACATTTTTGAACAAAACAAATAAAAGAGCTACGACTCCAAATGCTGGTAAAAATTGTACTAATAATTCCATATTTTAATGATTAGTGTTAGTTAATTTATTTTATTTCAAGGACTAAAAATACTAAATAATAAGGGATAAAAAAAAACCCTAATAATATAATAAAAGGGTTCTTTAAAATGTGTAATTAATTTTTACTTAAATAGTAAATGTTCTTTTTTTCTTATGCTCACTTAATTCGTAACGTTCTGTACATTTTTCAACTATCTCCAATGCCTCATCTACATTTCCCCAGCCACCAACATCTACTTTCTTTTTTTCCAAATCTTTATATACTTGAAAGAAATGTTCTATTTCTTTAACCTGATGAGGATTCATATCTGAAATATCATTTAATTGATTCCAAATAGGGTCAGATATTGGCACACAAATAATTTTTTCATCAGGACCTTTTTCATCAGTCATATGAAAAACACCAATAGGTTTAACCTCCATTACACACATTGGGAAAGTAGGTTCACTTCCTAAAACCAATACATCTAACGGATCCTTATCCAGTGCCAGAGTTTCCGGTATGAAGCCATAATCACCTGGATACATCATTGACGAAAATAGCATTCTATCAAATCGAATTTTATTGAGGATAAAATCATATTCATATTTATTTCTGCTTCCTTTTGGAATTTCAATTAGCACATCAAAAGTTCTAAACTTATTTTTACTCATAATTTAATTCTTCTAATATTAGGTGGGCAAAGATACTTAACTCAACAAGTATGGACAACTAATAACGGTCTAGACTTTTATACAAGCAGTATTCCAAATCATTTTAGTAAATTTATGAACTAGTCTAAAATCTTATGCGTCATTTTAAAACTGTAATTTTTATCTTCTTTGCATTTATGCTTACTGGATGCAAATCTAAAACTGATAATGAAAAATCCATTGAATACAGAGCAATTAATTCAGGTCAAACAATCAAAAGAATAGCCAATTTAAAAGAATCAGGCTATGAAATTGTAGATTACCATGCACATTTAAAAGGAGGTCTGACCATGGAAGAACTTTTAGATCATTCTAAAAAAACAGGAATTGGATATGGCGTTGCGTTCAATGCCGGTGTTGGATTTCCAATCACAAATGATTCGACGCTTTTAGCAAATTATGAGCAATATAAAGATTATCCAGTATTTATGGCAATGCAAGCTGAAGGAAGAGAATGGGTTGACATGTTCTCAGAAGAAAATATAAAAACCTTTGATTATGTCTTCACTGATGCTATGACCTGGACAGACACTAAAGGAAGACGCATGCGCCTGTGGATGCCGGAAGAAGTTTATATTGATGATAAAGATGATTTTATGGATCAATTGGTAGAACAAATTGTTGGCGTTATGAAGAATGAGCCTATTGATCTGTATGTGAATTCCACTTTTTTACCTGATATCCTCCAACCTGAATACGATGTTCTTTGGACAGGTGACCGAATGGATAAAGTAATTGAAGCTGCAGTCAACAATAATATTGCAATTGAGATTAATGCAAGATATAAAATTCCGTCCGCTACTTTTATAAAAAGAGCAAAAGCAGCTGGAGTAAAATTTAGCATGGGAACTAATAATACAGATCGTAACTTGGGCACATTAGATTATGCTATTGAAATGATTGATGTTTGTGGACTCGAACCGAATGACTTTTTTAGACCTAAAAAGTAGTAATGAATATAATTAAAGTAAAATACCATTACCTTTATAAAACTACTAGTTGGATAAATGAAGTTTTCAGAAGTTATTATTATAGGAGGAGGACCGGCAGGATCTACCTGTGCCTGGAAATTAATCCAGAGTGGAATAGATTGTATACTTCTTGATTCGAAACTATTTCCAAGAACTAAATTATGCGCTGGATGGATAACTCCTAAGGTCATTGATCAACTTGAATTAAGTGATTACCCAAATATTCAACTTAATGCTAATTATGTCAACTTTTTTGGTATTGATAAAAAACTAAAATCAAAATCCTACGCTATTAGACGTTATGAATTTGATGATTGGCTTTTAAAACGGTCTGGAGTGGATGTATATCATCATAAAGTTCGTAATATTGAAAAGAAAGATGGATTTTACATTATAGATGCCAAATACAAATGTAAATATCTTGTCGGGGCAGGAGGATCGTACTGTCCAGTTTATAATGCATTTTTCAAAGAGTTACAACCAAGAAAAAAGACTCATGAAGTCTGCTGTCTCGAGGAAGAAATAAAATATGATTATAAAGATAAGGAATGTCGTTGTTGGTTTTACGAACATAATATGCAGGGATATTCATGGTGTGTTTCAAAAAATGATGGCTATTTGAATATAGGAGTTGGAGGACTTTTTAAAGGTGAAAAAGTGGATATAAAAGAACATTGGGATCATCTTGTTAAAAAACTTGAAACTCTTAACATCGTTAAAAACTATAAATTCAACCCCAAGGGTTATGTATATTATATAAGAGATCGAGTAGACCAATGTAGAATAGGTAATGCTTTCATTATAGGTGATGCTGCTGGTTTGGCTACAACAGACCTGGGAGAAGGAATAGGACCGGCAGTTGAGAGTGCTATGATCGCAGCAGATGCAATCATTAATAAAACAGAATTCACTTTGAATTCAATACATAAAAAAAGTGATCCTGTAGCTATGGGAATAATGCTTTTTTTATGGCGTTTGTCTAACTTTTTTAAAATAAAAAGAACTTCAAAATTAACTTGAAGATCTGTATAAAATCAACAACTATTATGGCTGAAAAAAAAGATTTAGATTTTACCTATACTACCATCGACGAAATTTTTCGTTTAAGTATGGGAGAAACAGGAGATTATAGTGGTGCAAAATATGACGGAGATTTTTCAATGACTTTGGAAGAGGCTCAAAAAGCAAAACACAAATTTATAGCCGATAGTCTTAATATTAAAAAAGGCAGTAAAGTACTGGATATGGCTTGTGGTTGGGCACCATTTACCAGATACGTTGTTCAGGAAAGAGGAGCCACAAGTATTGGTTTGACCTTATCACAGGGACAAGCAGACGCATGTCAGAAAAATGGATTTAATGTTTTGGTGAAAGATTGTCGTGATGTTAAACCTGAAGACTACGGAAAGTTTGATGCCATTACCTGTATTGGTGGCTTAGAACATTTCTGTTCTGTTGAAGAATGGCAGCAAGGCAAACAAGAGAAAGTCTATTCAGATTTTTTCCAAACTTTGAACGACCTATTGCCAACTGGAGGACGTTTTTATATGCAAACAATGACATTTAGTAAAAATATGGTTGATTTTGAGGAATTAGATGTGAATGCAGATAAAGGGTCTACAGCTTATATTATGGCTTTAATGATAAAGCAATTTCCTGGCTCATGGCTTCCTTATGGTCCTGAAATGGTCATTCGTAACGCAGAACCTCATTTCAAATTAATATCGCAAAGCAGTGGCAGATTAGATTATATAGAAACTATTGGCCAATGGAGAAAAAAATTCAGAAAGTTTAATTTGAAAAAATATTTGCTTTACTTATCTCTAATTCCAAAATATATTATCGATAAAGAATTTAGACATTTAGTTGCTATTTTTAAAGTAAGCCCTAACCGTGTGTGTTTCGAACGGGAGGTCATGGATCATTATCGTTTAGTATTTGAAAAAATATAGTTAACAAAATACTCATAACTAACACTTTAGCAATTTTTATTAACAATTCTATTATAATTTAACCTATCTTTCCACCGTTATTTAAGCAGATAGCTATCTTTTTATTAGTCTTTTTTAATGTTAATAGAATTTTTGCTCTCCTAAATATTTACTTGCCATAGGGCAATTAAAATTTATTAACTAAAAAATAAGGCATATCAAACATCCAAAATTTTCAAAAGAGACTGGAGCAGAATTTTCAAAAACCTTAAGAAAAAGAGTCAACACCTATTTCAAAACTACAGGTTTAAGCAGAAATGCAAATAACAGTATGTACAGTAAAACCATTTTAATGCTATCTATATTTTTTGTTCCATTAATAATTATTAATACAGGAATCGTTACAGCTCCTTGGTTGCTTTTTTTATTATATATATGTAGTGGATTGGGAATGGCTGGAATAGGGATGGGTATCATGCATGATGCTATTCACGGTTCTTATTCTAATAAACAAAAAATCAATAAGATTATGGGATATACCTTTAATCTTATTGGAGGAAATGCGACTGTTTGGAAAATACAACATAATATCCTGCACCATACATATACAAATATTGAACATGCAGACGATGACCTAAATGCACCTTTTTTTCTTCGTTTTTCCCCGCATGCAAAAAAATATTGGTCTCACCAATTTCAACATATCTATATCTGGTTTTTTTATGGTTTAGCTACAATTTCCTGGATTACAACAAAAGATTTTGTAAGAATAAATAGATATCATAAGATGGGATTTTTAAATGAGCCAAACGAATTTAGAAATGCCATTATTAGTATGATAGGATGGAAGTTATTATATTATTCCTACGCTTTAATTATTCCTTTGATTATAGTGCCCTTACCTTGGTGGATCATTTTACTGGCATTTTTGAGTATGCATTTTGTTACCGGACTACTAATTAGTATTGTTTTTCAAGTAGCACATATCATTCCAAGTACTGATTACCCTCTACCTGATGAGAATGGACTAATAGCCGGTGATTGGTATACACATCAATTCGCAACTACATGTAATTTTGCGCCTCGAGGTAAACTTTTCACTTGGTTGATAGGAGGGTTGAATTTTCAGGTTGAACATCATTTATTACCAAATGTTTGTCATATCCATTACGGAGAATTGTCAAAAATAGTAGTTGATACAGCCAAAGAATATGGTATGCCATATCATTCAAATAAAACTTTTGCTTCAGCAATATGGGAACATACTAAAATGTTACGTCAATTAGGGACGATGCAGACTATTCCTTCTGATGTGGTAATGAATTAATAGTTTCCTAACTCATACTAGAAATGAAATCCGAAGCTTCCGGTAACTCCAAATTTTCTGGCATCAGGAATATCTAAGTAATTGCCTCTAAAATTAAAGTCTATTCTAAAAATCTTAAAGATATTTCCTACACCAATGCTGTATTCCCAATAAATTTCGTCATTTGGTGCCTGATAAATTAGACCGGATGCATTCAATGCTTTGTTTTTATCAGAAATATCTCCCCAAACTCCTCTTAGACCAACTATTTCTCTTAAGTTCAACTTTCTTAAAAATGGAATTCTGGAAAAGAAACGACCGTTAAAATTATGTTCCAGATGCAAAGATGTATACGTATCTGAAACAAATTCGTAAAAATCCAGTTGTGAGAACGTATTATATATAGAAAAATAGGATTGGTTACCCGGAATTACGCTCAATAGACCCAATGGTACATCTCCAAATGTTTTCCCGACCTCTAAATTGGAATACAATCTGCCAAATCCACCTATTTGCCAAGGCTGTAAATAAGAGAATTGCAGTTTTGTGTAATCAAAATCTCCGTTCAGTACATTCTTATCACCTCGACTAACCTGAGCAAACAATCGAGCAAAATCATCATTGGCCTCATATCGTTCCACTCCAAAACCAGTCATTTTACGCTTAGGAAAATAGGATACTGAAAAAGAGGTCTCATATTGTTTCACTTCAGATGAAATACCTGTCTCAGAGTCATCATCAAAATAATCTAAACTAAATGTTGGAGAAGCCGATTCTAATGTTCTGTAATTCGCACCCAATCTAAACATTAAATTTTTCCATGGTTCAATTTCTATGGCCAATGTTGTTAAATTAATATTGGTAAGTTTATCATTTGTTCCAGTTCCAACCACAGCCGATGAGGCAAAACTTCTTCCTAAAACATCTGTAGATGTGGTTAAACTGGCACCTATTTGTTCTACATCTCGTCTATTTCCACCAGAAATTATAATTCGATTCTTTTTATCTATTAGCCATTTACCAGAGATGCCATATTTAAACTTATCATCCTTAAATCCATAGGCTATAAATCCTTCTAATCGCCATAGATCATTTCTTCCAAAATAGGTCCTTCCTCCTGCTCTAAGTCTAATACCTTCTACTTCATTAAATCCAAAAGTTGAAAAAATTGGACCATAATCCAAATTAAGCTCAGTAAACTCAATATAACCTGATGAAAGAATACTACCAATATTATATAATCGTTTAAACTTTTTTACGGTTTTAAGGGTATCTAACATTTTATAAACACCTTTTTCATCCTTGTTTAATCCTTCTAATCTATTCTCTTCCCAAAATGAATCATCCTGATCATAAATATCTGCATTAAAACTGTAGACTTCTTCATCATAGAATTTTTCATCTTTCTTGATATCAAATTCATAATTATCATAAAGGTTGTCCTTTTACCATAAACGCCTCTCGATTTTTCCTTTTTATTAAAAGCAAAATCAGACATGAAATAATCTCGTTTTATAAGAAAAACGGAATCATTCAACACTTCAAATTCTTGTTCGATATAAATTTCTTTTACCCAGTTTATATTGGCACTTTTAGTTGCCTGAAGATTAATTTCTTTAACTGCATAAGTAGTATCAGCTACCCAAAAATCACCTTTAAAAGTCAGTTCATTTTTACGTCTTGGATAGTAAATAATATTATAACACCATTTGTTATCTATAAAAGCACTATCGGTTAATACATAATTATAGGTGCTGATTCCTGTTTTAGACAATGGACTCACAAAACTCTTATCAAAAAATTTTAAATAATTATCATACACATTATAATCTGAATATAAATCATCCACAAAATCGATTATAATTTGATTATCACTAAATCCAGAATTCTTATTTCCTTTTAAATCTTCTTTTTCCTTATTAATAGTATTGTCGCCATAAACTTTACAAACTGCTTCATTTATGAACATTGGTAAATAAGTTTTTCCAGTAACTCTTGAGGTATCCACTTCATTAAAAACAAATTCCATCCCTCTAAACAACTTGCTTTTTATTAAAGAACTATCTATGGTATTTAGGTCGAATTCTACTTTTTCGTATTTATCGTACTCATATTGGTTGAATTGCTTTAAACCATTATTACGTTTTTGCTCCCATATTTTTCGAAGTATATCGATTGCTGGATTATTCTTCTTTGATTGCTTTCCAGTAATAATTACAACTTCATCTAACGATTCTATAATTTCCTTTAATACAATTTTAACATCATAATTCACCTTTTTAAAGAGTTCTAATTGAATAGTCTCGTAACCGATAAATGAAACGTTAATATATCCCAGGTTTGATCAGATTCTAAGTAAAATCGACCGTTTTCATTAGTTATAGTTCCTATTGTAGAATCTTTAAATAAAACTGAAGCAAAAGCCACTGGTTCATTTTTGTCGTCAAAGACATAACCGCTAACTTTAGTTTGGGCACAAAATTTAAAGTTGAGATAAAGAAAATAAAAGATAAGAATAGATATTTTTCATAATAAAAAAACTTCATCAACAACCATGCTAATGAAGTTCATATAACGTAAAAAACTACGTTTTATTTATACATCACTTTTTTTACAGCCTTAATAACATCGTTACTATTTGGCAACCATTCCGCCAATAAAACTGGTGAATAAGGTGCTGGAGTATCTGCTGTATTAATTTTAACTATCGGTGCATCTAAATAATCAAATGCTTGAGATTGCACTTGGTATGTAATTTCAGTTGCTACATTACCAAAAGGCCAAGCTTCTTCAAGAATTACTAATCTATTAGTTTTCTTAACAGATTTCAGAATGGCATCATGATCCATTGGACGTACCGTTCTAAGATCGATAATTTCACAAGAAATTCCCTCTTTTTCTAATTCATCAGCAGCTTTATATGCTTCTTTAATAATTTTTCCAAAAGATACAATAGTAACATCATTTCCTTCTCTTTTAATTTCGGCAACACCAATTGGAATTGTATATTCCCCTTCTGGAACTTCTCCTTTATCACCATACATTTGTTCACTTTCCATAAAAATCACTGGATCGTCATCTCGAATAGCAGATTTAAATAAACCTTTGGCATCATAAGGGTTGGATGGTACAATCACTTTTAATCCAGGTGTATTTGCAAACCAACTTTCAAATGCTTGAGAATGCGTAGCTCCTAATTGACCTGCCGAAGCTGTTGGACCTCTAAAAACGATTGGACACTTAAATTGTCCACCTGACATTTGTCGAATCTTTGCAGCATTATTTATAATTTGATCTATACCAACAAGTGAAAAATTAAACGTCATATATTCTACAATTGGTCTATTACCAGTCATGGTAGAACCAATAGCAATTCCTGCAAAACCAAGTTCTGCAATTGGAGTGTCAATAACACGTTTTGCTCCAAATTCATCTAACATTCCTTTTGATGCTTTATAAGCGCCATTATATTCTGCAACTTCTTCACCCATTAAATAAATGCTTTCATCTCTGCGCATTTCTTCACTCATTGCTTCACATATGGCTTCTCTAAATTGAATTGTCTTCATTTAATGTACTTTTTATCGAAAAGCAAAAATAACAATAATATAAGAACTATCTTAAAAAGAAATATTTAAAATTTATTATGCGTGCATAGGAAATATTAGATTAATTTATTTACCTTCGTAATCTCAAAATTCAATACATTTAATTAAGATTTTAAAGAGATTATCTTAATCATATAAATAAGAGAAAAAACTATAAAAAATGAAAATATTAGTATGTATAAGTCATGTTCCTGACACTACATCAAAAATCAATTTCTACTGATGGAGATACAAAATTTGACACTACATGGTGTACAATTTGTAATTAATCCAAATGATGAATTTGGTCTAACCAGAGCTATGTGGTTTAAAGAAAAACAAGGTGCCAGTGTTGATGTTGTTAATGTTGGTGGTGCCAGAAACTGAACCAACTTTACGCAAAGCTTTAGCAATTGGTGCAGATGCTGCCATAAGAGTTAATACAGATGCAAAAGATGGGTTTTCTGTTGCAAAACAATTAGCAAAGGTTGTTAAAGATGGTGGTTATGATTTGATTATTGCAGGAAGAGAATCTATTGATTATAATGGTGGAATGGTTCCAGGAATGTTGGCTGCTTTAACAAATTCAAATTTTGTAAATAACTGTATTGGATTAGAAGTTGATGGATACATAAAGCAACAGTATTCAGAGAAATTGATGGTGGAAAAGAAACTGTAATGTCAGCAGCTTACCATTAATTATTGGTGGACAAAAAGGATTAGTTGAAGAAAGTGATTTACGCATTCCAAATATGAGAGGTATTATGATGGCGCGACAAAAACCTTTAACAGTTTTAGAACCTATTGAATCTGATTTTGAAACAATTCAGTAAAATTTGAAAAACCAGAATCCAAAGGTGCTGTTAAACTAGTTGATGCCGATAATGTTGATGAATTAGTTAATCTTACTTCATAACGAAGCCAAAGTGATTTAATCTGAGATTAAATCATTCTGAATCTATTTCAGAATCTTATAATATTAAAGAAAATCTAATCAGTTCCTGAAACAAGTTCAGGAAAAATTTTTAAAATAAAATTTATGTCAGTTTTAGTATATACAGAATCAGATCAAGGAAAATTCAAAAAAGTGGCTTTTGAAGTTGCTTCGTATGCCAAAGCAATTGCAGATAAATTAGGAACTACAGTTACTGCAGTTACCATTAATGTAAATGACACTTCAGCATTAGGAAAATATGGTATTGAAAAAGTTTTAAAAGTGTCTAACCCTAATCTGGATGCATTTAATGCAAAATCTTATGCAGATGTAATAAAACAAGCAGCAGAAAAAGAAGATTCAAAAATTGTTATTGTAAGTTCAAGTGCAAATAGTAAATATTTATCATCACTTTTGGCAGTAAAACTTAATGCAGGTTTTGCCTCTAATGTAGTGGCATTGCCTATTAGCACAACTCCATTTATAGTAAAACGTTCAGCTTTTACTAATAAAGCTTATGAGCATTGTCAAATTAATACAGATATAAAAATCGTTGCTATTTCATCAAATTCATTTGGCTTAGTTGAAAACCCAACTACAGCAATGTTGAAGACTTTTCACCTAATGTTGCTGTTTCTGGAATATCAGTCAAATCTGTAGATAAAGCTACTGATAAAGTAACCATTGCCGATGCAGAAATAGTAGTTTCTGCGGGACGAGGATTAAAAGGCCCTGAAAATTGGGGAATGATTGAAGAATTAGCAGATGTTTTAGGTGCAGCAACGGCTTGTTCCAAACCAGTATCAGATTTAGGCTGGAGACCACACAGTGAACATGTTGGTCAAACAGGAAAACCTGTGGCTTCTAATCTCTATATTGCTATTGGAATTTCTGGTGCAATTCAACATTTGGCTGGAGTAAATGCTTCTAAAGTAAAAGTAGTAATTAATACAGATCCTGAAGCACCTTTCTTTAAGGCTGCAGATTATGGTATTGTTGGTGATGCTTTTGAAGTTGTACCGACTCTAATTGAAAAATTAAAAGAATTTAAAGCTTCAAAACGCATAATTTTTTTTAAATTGTACTAATGATAGTAGTGCTGTTGCAGTTGCTTTACCATTTATAAGTGATCGGCTTTTAATAAGTCACTAAGCATGTTAAAGAATACAATAATTGAATTTGTTGTAAATTGGTTTGGTAAAGTCCAAATTTAAACAGTTCTTTGTGTTTAAATAATTATGAGTTTAGTTCGACTTAACATAAAAGGAATTTCCTATAGTCAAACCCAAAATGGTGCATATGCACTTATTTTGAATGAAGTTGATGGTGACAGAAAACTACCTATTGTAATTGGTGCTTTTGAAGCCCAATCAATTGCAATTGCTCTTGAAAAAGAAATTAAACCACCAAGACCACTTACACATGACCTGTTTAAAAATTTTGCCGATAGATTTGATATTGTGGTTAAACAAGTAATTATTCACAAATTAGTTGATGGCGTTTTTTATTCAAGTTTAATTTGCGAACGAGATAAAATTGAAGAAATTATTGATGCAAGAACAAGTGATGCCATTGCTTTAGCATTACGGTTTCAAGCTCCAATTTTTACATATAAAAATATTTTAGATAAAGCAGGAATTTATCTTAAAGTAAATCCTAGTAAGGATGATGATACGACAGAGGATGGTATTTTAGTTGATGAATTAATTGTAGATGAACCTCCTTCGGATAAACCAAAAGAAAACTATTCCAATAAAAGTTTAAAGGAACTCCATAAGCTACTTGAAACTGCTGTTTTGAATGAAGATTATGAAAAAGCTGCAAAAATTCGGGATGAGATTTCCAAACGATAACATACTTTCAATATGAAAAAAAATATTTTAGCTATTGCAGCTATTTTTTTTGGAGTCACTTCATCTTTTGCACAAGAAACATCAAATACAATTATACCAAGCCAAGGTTTCTCAGTAGGTAGTCTTTTAAGAGGTGCTTTGGGAATGCTTGTATTATTAACACTTTCTTATTTACTTAGTAAGAATAGGAGAGCTATAAATTGGAGAACCGTTGGGTTTGGCTTATTAGCGCAACTAACTTTGGCAATTGGAGTACTTAAAGTGCCTTTTATACAAAGCATTTTTGAATTCGTAGGTGGTATATTCGTTTCAATTCTAGATTTCACAATGGCAGGAACAAAATTCTTGTTTGCCTCCTTTGTAACAGGAGAAATAGAAAGTGCCATGCTAACATTTGCTGTGTCTATTTTACCGACAATTATATTCTTTTCGGCTCTTACATCTGTATTATTTTATTTAGGGATAATCCAAAAGGTCGTAAAAGGCATGGCTTGGCTTTTAACTAAAGCCCTGCAGATATCTGGTGCTGAAAGTTTAAGTGTTGCAGGAAATATTTTTCTCGGTCAAACAGAATCGCCATTAATGATCAAAGCCTATTTAGAAAAAATGACAAAATCCGAGATTTTGTTGGTTATGATAGGTGGTATGGCAACAGTTGCCGGAGGTGTTTTGGCTGCATATATAGGATTTTTAGGAGGAGAAGATGAAGTACTTCGAATATTTTATGCAAAGCATTTATTGACTGCTTCGGTTATGGCCGCACCAGGTGCAATAGTTATTTCTAAAATGCTTTATCCAGAAGTAGAAAGTATTGAATCTGAAATTGTGATCTCTCATGATAATATTGGTTCAAATATACTGGATGCCATTGCAAATGGAACTACCGAAGGTCTTAAATTGGCGGTAAACGTTGGAGCTATGTTATTAGTTTTCTTAGCTTTTATTGCCATGATAAATGGAATTTTAGGTTGGGTTGGAGATATCACAACAATAAACGATTGGGTCTTAAACAATACGGCATACACTAAGCTTTCATTGGAATTCATACTTGGATATTTGTTTGCTCCACTAATGTGGTTAATAGGCGTGGCTGCTGAAGACATGGCTCTTATGGGTCAGCTTTTAGGAATCAAATTAGCGGCAAGTGAATTTGTCGGATATATTCAATTAGCCGATCTAAAAAATGTAGCCAATACTACCCACTTGAACTATGAAAAATCCATAATAATGGCTACTTATATGTTATGCGGTTTTGCAAATTTTGCCTCCATCGGAATTCAAATTGGCGGTATTGGATCCTTAGCACCTGGACAACGAAAGACACTTTCAGAATTCGGATTGCGCGCATTAATAGGTGGAACCGTAGCTTCTTTATTATCGGCCACGATAGCAGGTATGATAATAGGTTAATATCGTTAATAACTTTTTCATATAATTTATATTATCTTTCTTTTAAGATTAGCGCTTTTTTATACTTTTAAATTTTTGAAAAAACAGGTAAATGAAACAATATTTAGATCTCGTAAAGTACGTATTAGAGCACGGAAATGAAAAGGCAGATAGAACTGGTACTGGAACAAAAAGTGTATTTGGCTACCAAATGCGATTTGATTTGAGTGAAGGATTCCCAATGGTCACTACCAAAAAACTGCACTTAAAATCGATTATATATGAGTTGCTATGGTTTTTAAAAGGAGATACGAATATCAATTATTTAAATGAGAACGGAGTTAAGATATGGAATGCCTGGGCAGATGAGAATGGCGATTTGGGTCCTGTTTATGGACACCAATGGAGAAACTGGAATAACGATGATATCGATCAGATAAAAGAAGTAATTAATACCTTAAAGAACAATCCAGATAGCAGACGAATGTTAGTTTCTGCATGGAATCCTTCTGTATTACCAGATACATCAAAATCTTTTAGTGAAAATGTTGCCAACGGAAAAGCAGCCTTACCTCCTTGTCATGCTTTTTTTCAATTTTATGTTGCTGATGGAAAATTATCATGTCAATTATATCAACGAAGTGCAGATATTTTTTTAGGAGTTCCTTTTAACATTGCATCTTATGCCTTATTTACAATGATGATGGCTCAGGTTTGTGATTTAAAACCAGGAGAATTTATTCATACCTTTGGAGATGCTCATATTTATAGCAATCATTATGAGCAATTAGCAATTACAACTATCCAGAGAACCCAGACCATTGCCAAAAATGATCTTAAATCCTGAAGTAAAAGACATATTCGATTTTCAATTTGAGGATTTTACGCTTGTTGATTATAATCCACATCCGCACATTAAAGGTATTGTAGCCGTGTAATTTTGTCCAAATTGCCTTATTTTACCAAATTGCCTCAATTTTAATAGTTATATTTAATAATATTAATTAAATACTATCGAGGTAAATGGGTCAAAAGTTTATAGATAAAGCCAGAGCAATTGTGCTTAAAAATTTATCTAATGACATATTTGGTGTTGGCGAACTCGCTTCAGAGTTAGGCTTAAGCAAATCTCAAACCTTACGGAAAGTAAAGGCAGTTACTGGTAAATCGGTAAACCAATTCATTAGAGAGCTACGCTTAGAGAAAGCCGCGAAACTCATTAAAAAAACGGACGATAGTATTGCCGAAATCTCTTATAAAGTGGGCTTTAGTAGTCCTTCCTATTTCAACAAAACCTTTAGTAAGTACTATGGTATTGCACCAGGTGAGTACAAAACCAAGAGTGCAAGTCTCAGTGAACTACAAGTAACCAAAACTGACACTAAAAAAAGCGACTCATTTTCTAATAATAAGTTGGTCTATGCGCTATCAGCTGTATTACTTTTTGTTATTGGTTATTTTGTTATTACTATAATCCTGCCAAAAAACGACTCGTTTGCTAATTCGATAGCTGTTTTGCCATTTAAAGATTTAAGTCCAGAGGACACACAGTGGTTTTCTGATGGTGTAAGTGACAATATATTACATTCCTTAGCACAAATGAGTGATGTATCAGTCACCTCTTTTACTTCCTCGGCTACTTATAGAAAAACTGACAAGCAAATTCCTGAGATTGCCAAAGAGTTAGGCGTATCATACATTTTAGAAGGTAGTGTCACTTTGGTAAACGATGAAATTAAAATCATTGCACAACTTATTGATGCCAATGACCAACATGTTTGGTCCAAAGAGTATAAGGACAATTTCGATAATGTCATTGCCATACAAAACAATGTAGCGCGCGAGGTGATGCAACATTTAAAAAACACTTTAAACCCTAAAGAGCAAGCCGTATTAAAAAAGTATCCTACGAATAATATGGAAGCCTATGACCTACATTTAAGAGGGCATTCGCGAAATCTTCATTGGCATAAACCTAGTTTAGAAAATGGAATTGAAATGAACAAAAAAGCGATTGCTTTAGATTCTAGTTTTTCTGGAGCCTACTCATCAGTTGCCCAATCTTATTTTCTCTTATCAAATTATCATTTTGAAACTGTTGATATATTTGATTGTAGGGATAAAGCCAATTACTACGCAGACATGGCATTACAAGCAGATCCAGAAAATGATTTGGCTTGGAATGTCAAAGGGCTTCTATCTTATTATGTAGATTGGGAACAAGGAAAAAAATATATTGATAAAGCCCTTGCTTTAAATCCTAATGGTGATCATATAGCTTTATCCATTTATTATAATAGAGGACCTAGTTACAATCCTAAAAAAGAACTTGAAGTGTTAAGGGTTGCTTATGAATTAAATCCACTAGATATAAGACCAGTTATTAGATTATTTTATTGCTTAATCGCAAATAATCGTATAACAGAAGCTGAAGAACACTTAGAGAAGAATAGATTTTTAGCGAACTATGATGAGTTTACTCTTTATCGCTTTGATCAGGCAATAATTGCCTATAAAAACAAAGACTATGCTTCAGTAATAACATTAAGCAAGTCTAAGGTGGAAGCAAATCCTAAAGACCCACGCTATTACTTACGTTTGGCAGAGGAATATGATGAAATATTAAATGATGATAAAAGTGCTCTAACCTATGCAAAACAAGCCTATGTCTTAGATTCAAGATACGTAGAATTCTATGTAAACCTATTAATAGAAGACGAGCAATTTGAAGAAGCCAATAGCCTCATGCAATCTACCAATTACAAATCCGTAGTTGGTAAACGCAACCAATTAAATCAATTATGGTATTACTATTATAATCAGAAAAACTATCCCAAAGCATTAAACGTGTTAAAAGATAGCCTATATACAGATCACTATCTAAGGCACACCTATACCTATGCCCAAATGGGTAATAGAAAAAAGGTGGATAGTATGAATAAGCGATTCCCTTGGGGAACTGGAAGAATGGATGATTGGTTCAGACACAGGGCTAGTATTCATGCCGCTTTAAAGGATCGAGATTCTATGTATTTTTATCTAGAGGACATGCGACTCTGGTTTCAAGAACCCCTACATCTTAATGGTCATAAAGAAGTTGATCCTTATAGAAACGAAGACCGCTTTAAAGCCTTTTTAAGAATGAATTATTTACCTGTTCCTGGTGAATAATTTATTTTATGCTTTACTTTTTCTAATTCATATTTTCTACACATTAAAAATCCCATTTTTTTAGGTCTCTTTTAGCTACTTTTTTATGCATCCTTGTCATAGTCTGACATACAAAAGCGAACCATGCGTTATTTTTACATCAAAATGCTTGAAAATTACATGGAATTAGGTGTCCTGTGCAACCCTTAATAGGGTGATTCATGTAATTTGAAAATAGCAAAAATGACCTTGTGTCAAATACGAATAACCGATAAATATTTTTTTATTAACCTTTAAAACCAACAATTATGAAAAATTTATTTTTAATATTAACCCTAATCGCACTTACTTTTCAATCTTGTTCTAGTGATGATGAGAGCATTAATGACCCAATGGTCGAAGCATGCGAAACTCCTACCAATTTATCAATTACAGAAATTACAGCAGATAGTGCCACCTTAAATTGGGAAAGCCCAAATGATAATACAGCCGTTGAAGTAGAATATGGACTTACTGGATTTTCACCCGGAACTGGTAATGTTGTTTCGACATCACAAAATTCAACAAGTATTTCTAATTTATCGTCCGGTAAGACGTATGATTTTTACGTACAAGCAGTGTGTACATTGGATAATATGAGTGCACAAAGTAGTGTCGCATCATTTACCACAGAGGTTGTGTTATGTTTAACTCCTATCAATTTATCAGTTTCAGAAATTACAGCAGATAGTGCCATCTTAAATTGGGAAAGCCCAAATGATAATACAGCCGTTGAAGTAGAATATGGACTTACTGGATTTTCACCTGGAACTGGTACTGTTGTTTCGACATCACAAAATACAATAAGTATTGAAGGCTTAATCCCAAGTTCGTCGTATGATTTTTATGTACAAGCGGTATGCGCTGCAGATAATATGAGTCCACAAAGTGAAGTCACTTCTTTTACTACAACAGATATTTCACCTTTTGCTGGTACATGGAGTGGAACATTCGCTGGTGACGACACAGGAAGCTGGGTTATGGTGATTTCAGCTAATGGCGATTTGGTCTCCGGATCTTTTTATTCAAATAATGTTAATGCGACAGTTCTTGTTATTAGTGGAACACTAACTCCAAATGGTTATTTAACAACTATTAATGAAATCGGAGGCACAAATGAAGGCCAAATTACTGGAGAAACCATTTCTGGGACTTGGGTAAATGCAAGTGCAGGAATCAGTGGGACATGGACCGGCAGTAGAGAGTAATTTGATCAAACGATTGTTATAATAAAAAGCGTCCCGATAATTCGGGACGCTTTTTAATTGTGTTTTAATCAATTACAAATTTAATACTCCGTTTTCAGAGCCTACATCATTCCATTTATAGTCATCTGCTTGATCGTCGTTAACGTAGTTTCCGTCAACAACGTACTTAAATTCATAAGACTTGTCTTTTGGTAAATCAACAGTTACTTTAAAAGTACCGTCTTTCAATTTTTTTAATGGTTGTGATTTCACACTCCATTTGTTCCAGTCTCCCGCAACATTAACTTTTTTTGCTTCTTTTGCTTTTATAGAAAATGTTACTTTACAAACTGGTTTGCTTTTTAAATACTGCTTTTTAATTGACATAATAAATAAGTGTTAAATTTTGCGCAAATGTATAAAACAATTTTTCTATAAAATGCAAGAAAAAGGTAATATTGATTATTATTATCATTTTAATAAAAAAGAATTTACAATTATTTAATGTATCTAATTTTTTAAGGGTTAATTTATTAGATTAATAAATATTTATTTGCTTATTTTCGTCTTTTTCTTAACTACAAGGTTTTCGTATTTTACTGTTTTTCAAAGAAATAGTTTAGAATTAGTAAATTAATAAAATTGGTAAATTTATATTAAAATAAAAGTATGTTTAGCAAAAAGAAGGTTAAACCTCAAATAGATAAAGAGCAGTTGGAACTCATCCAAAATGCACAAAGACGTATAAAACAAAAAAAACGACTTTATACCCATTTCGTTGTTTTTTTAATTGGTTCGGTTATTTTAATTGTTGCAAATATTTTCTTAGGTATAGGCAGAGAAATCAGACCTTTTGATCAGGATTGGTTCTTATTGGTTGTTATTATATGGTTAGTCTTGTTATTATACCACGTGATAAATGTATTTGTATTTAATAAATTCATGGGTAAAGAATGGGAGCAAAAGCAATTGGATAAGCTAATTTCGGAGCAACAAATACGAATTGAAAAAATTAAAGCCGAATTAAAAAAAGAAGCTCCTCATATTGCAGAGAGCGAAGTATACAAGGAAGAAATCGAAGCAAAGACAAAAAAGTCAGAATTAACAATAATTGCTGCAGCTGGTGAAAACGAAGCAATTGGCAAGGAAAACGATTTGGTTTGGAACTTAGCGGATGACATGAAGCGATTTAAAGAGCTTACATCAGGGCACCATATTATTATGGGAAGGAAAACTTTTGAAAGTTTTCCTAAACCCTTACCAAACAGAACCCATGTTGTTATTAGTAGACAAGATGGTTATAAAGTTCCGGATGGTGTTATTCTAGTGAATTCTTTAGAAGATGCCTTAGAAATATCAAAAAATGATTCACAACCATTTATAATAGGTGGTGGTGAAATCTATGAACAGGCAATTTCTCATGCCGATAAAATAGAACTAACCAGAGTACACGCTGATTTCGAAGCAGACACTTTTTTTCCGAAAATTGATTCCACAGTTTGGAAAGAGGTAGGGAATACATTTCATAAAAAAGATACAGAACATGAATATGAATTCTCCTTCATAACTTATGTCAGAAAATAAATATGTATTTTGAAATGACTGAAAAGGAAAAAATGCGTGCTGAAAAAATGTATAATCCAATGGATTCTCAACTGGTTGAAGAACGTCTTAATGCGAGACTATTATTTCAGGAAATAAATCTGTTAAATGATAATGAAAAGCCAAAGCGGGACCAATTATTTTATGATCTTCTGCAAAATGTGGGTGAAGGTCTTTGGATTGAACCACCTTTCTATTGCGATTACGGATATAACATTAAAGCAGGGAAAAACCTGTTTATGAATTTTGGTTGCTGCATACTGGATGTTGCCGAAGTGAAAATTGGTGATAATTGTATGATGGGACCAAATGTTCAAATTTATACAGCTACACATCCCCTTGAAGCCGATAAAAGAAATAGTGGCCGTGAATTTGCACAACGAATATTTATAGGTGATAATGTCTGGATTGGTGGACATGCAGTAATTAATCCCGGCGTTACTATTGGGAATAATGTAGTTATTGGGTCTGGCTCTGTTGTGACTAAAAGTTTTCCGGACAACGTATTTATTGGCGGCAATCCTGCAAAAATTATAAAATCTATAGATCATAGTTGAAATAGATTTGCTTCAATTCTTAATATTTAATTCCTATTTTTGCTGCATTAAAATTAAAAACATGAATGCATATATATTTCCTGGTCAAGGTGCCCAATTCTCCGGCATGGGATTAGACCTTTACGAAAAATCAGAAATTGCTCAACATTTATTTGAGGATGCTAACGAAATTCTTGGTTTTCATATAACAGATATTATGTTTGAAGGCTCTGCAGATGACCTTAAAGAAACCAAAGTTACACAACCTGCAATCTTTTTACACTCAGTAATTTTGGCAAAGACTTTAGGAGATAATTTTAAACCCGACATGGTAGCAGGACATTCGCTTGGTGAATTTTCAGCCTTGGTTGCTAATGGAGCCTTATCCTTTGAAGATGGTCTAAAATTAGTATCTCAGCGTGCTTTAGCAATGCAAAAAGCCTGTGAATTACAACCAGGAACCATGGCAGCTGTTTTAGGATTAGACGATGACATAGTTGAAAAAGTATGTGCAACTACTGAAGGTATTGTTGTTGCCGCGAACTATAATTGTCCTGGACAATTAGTTATTTCTGGAGATATAGATGCTATTAACAAAGCTTGTGAAACGCTGAAAGAAGAAGGCGCAAGAAGAGCTTTGGTTCTTCCTGTAGGCGGAGCATTCCATTCTCCATTAATGGAGCCTGCCAGAGAAGAATTAGCAGCAGCAATTGAAAATACTGTATTCAGCAAACCAAACTGTCCAATCTATCAAAATGTTACTGCAAAAGCTGTTCTTGAAGAAAATGAAATTAAATCTAATTTAATCTCTCAATTAACTGCGCCTGTGCGATGGACACAAACTGTTCAACAAATGATCGAAGATGGAGCCACTTTATTTACTGAAGTTGGACCCGGAAAAGTACTTCAGGGATTGGTTAAAAAAATTAATCGAGAAGCAGAAACCATGTCTGCTTCCTTAGAAAGTCCAGCTTAAATGAAATTGAAGCGATTTCTAATTGTTTTCTCACTAATTATTTTGAATATTGGTTGTGACCAGATATCAAAAAATATTGTACGCAATACCGTTAATGTTCGCTCCAAAACAGAGATAATTGGTGATAATTTCATTTTGACCAATGTAGAAAATTCAGGAGCCTTTTTAGGCATGGGAAGTGATCTAAATCCTATTTTAAAATTTATATTACTCCTTGTATTACCTGTTGTTGTTTTGTTTATTGTCCTTCGCTACCTTTTAATAAAAAAGGACTTGGATACTATGACAATTGTTGGATTAAGCTTTATTGTTGGTGGTGGAATTGGAAATTTATACGATAGAATCCTATATAGTTCTGTAACCGACTTCTTTCACATTGACCTTGGTGGAATTTTTAAAACCGGAATATTTAATATGGCAGACGTATCTGTTATGGTTGGAATGGGTTTTATCTTACTTGCAGGTTTAATAAATAAGAAGAATAAACAGCCTCAACTTGAAGTATAACCTTGCCTAATTAGTTTTTAAATAATTTATTATTGTTTCAGTTATAAATTCAATTTGGTCATCTTCAAGTTCGGTATGCATTGGTAAAGAAATAACTTCTTTAACTAACTGATTGGTTACTTTAAAATCAGATTCTTTATATCGACGATCCTGATAAGCTTTTTGATTGTGCAATGGCACAGGGTAATAAACTCCACAAGGTATTCCTTTTTCATTTAAATGCTGAGCCAAGTTGTCTCTGTCAACACCATCTATTTTCAATGTATACTGATGAAAAACATGACAATCACAATTGGTGCAAATTTCTGAACAACCATTTGAAAACGCTGGAGTTGTTATGTTTTCAATTCCTTGAAATGCCTTGTTATACTTTCTGGCGGCTTCCTGGCGTGCTTTATTGTAAGTATCTAATTTTGGTAATTTTACATTCAAGATGGTTGCCTGTACAGAATCTAATCGAGAATTTACACCAACGACATCATGATAATAACGTCTGTACATTCCATGATTTACAATACCTCTTATTGTATGTGCTAATTCATCATCATTTGTAAAGATCGCACCGCCATCTCCATAACAACCTAAATTTTTAGAAGGGAAAAACGATGTTGATCCAACATGACCAATAGTACCTGTTTTAGCTTTTTTCCCATTGCTATAGGTATAATTCGCACCAATAGCCTGTGCATTATCTTCAATAACATATAAATTGTGGTCTTTAGCTATTTGCATGATCGCTTCCATATCTGCACTTTGTCCGAACAAATGAACAGGGACAATAGCTTTCGTTTTTGGTGTTATAGCTCTTTTTATGGCATTAACATCAATGTTAAAAGAGTCTGGTTCTACGTCAACTAAAACCGGTGTTAAATTAAGTAATGCAATTACCTCAACAGTTGCCGCAAATGTAAAATCTGCCGTAATAACTTCGTCTCCAGGCTTCAATCCTAAGCCCATCATGGCGATTTGCAAAGCATCTGTTCCATTAGCACAAGGAATTACATGCTTAACTCCTAAGTATTCCTCTAAATTCTTTTGGAATTCATGAACCTTTGGACCATTAATAAATGCTGTAGATTCAATAACTTCTAAAACTGAAGAATCTACAGATTCCTTTATTGCTTGATACTGACCTTTTAGGTCAACCATTTGTATTGTTTTCATAGAACGCAAAATTACAAAATTAGTGCTATCAAGCCATGAATTTTATGTAAAGAAATGTATTTTAGCACTAAAGAAATTTAACTTGATTTCATTTTATAATATCCTCATTCATATTGCAGCCTTTTTTATAAAGCTGATTGCCCTTTTTAGCTCAAAAATTAAATTAGGTGTTGTTGGAAGAAAGAAAACATTTAAAAGATTAAATGATGCTATCGACAGCAAGGATTCCTGCATATGGTTTCACTGTGCTTCTTTAGGTGAATATGAACAAGGCCTTCCCGTTTTTGAAAAAATTAAAAAAATTTATTCTGAGCACAAAATAGTGCTTTCCTTTTTTTCACCTTCAGGTTATGAAATTAGAAAAACATCTCCTGTTGCAGATGTAGTAGTCTACATGCCATTGGATACAAAGAAAAACACAAAAGAATTTTTAAACATTATAAATCCAGATCTTATTGTTTTTGTAAAATATGATATTTGGCCAAATTATTTAAAAGAGATCAAGTCCAGAAATATTAAGGCAATCCTTATCTCTGCTTTATTTCGAAAAAATCAAATTTACTTTAAGTCTTATGGTAAATGGATGCAAAAATATTTAAGTGCATTCGATCATTTCTTTGTTCAGAATGAGAGTTCCAAACAACTATTAAATTCAATTGGATTTAATAATGTTACCGTCTCTGGAGATACACGATATGACAGGGTTAGTAATCAATTAAATTTAGATAACAACCTATCCTTTATTAAGGATTTTAAAGGCGATAAAATTTGTTTTGTTGCAGGAAGTACATGGCCTGAAGGAGAAAAGTATATCTGTAATTACATTAATTCAAATCAGTCATTAGATTTAAAATACATTATAGCTCCGCATGACATTAGACCTAATAGGATTAAGGAAATAAAAAATAAATTAAATGTCCCAAGTATATTATTTTCTGAGAAAGATGGGCAAGAACTAAATAAATACAATGTCTTAATTATAGACAGCATTGGAATTCTATCCAAAGTTTATAGCTATGCAGATATTGCCTATGTTGGTGGAGCGATTGGAACAACTGGATTACATAATATATTAGAACCAGCCGTTTTTGGAACACCAATTATCATTGGAAAAAATCATACTAAATTCCCAGAGGCTAAATTGATGATTGATTATGGAGGCGTTTTTTCTATAAGTAGTGAAGAAGAGTTTGAATCTTTGCTTAATAGAATCGCAAATAATAAAGAGTTTAGAACAACTTCAGGAGCATTAAATATCTCATTTATTAAAAAAAACAAAGGTGCTGTGGTCCAAATAGTTGATTACATACGTAGATAATCTATATATTTTGCATTTTATAGAATATTTTATAAAAAAATGTTAAAATTTTGTTGCAGGAATACTCGTTATGTTTTTACTTGCACCATCATTAAGAATTAATAATTAACACTAAAACAATCAATAATGAAAAGAGTAATTTTAAGTTCAATTTTAGTATTGGCATTAAGTTTATCATTTACTTCATGTAGAGACGTAAAAGAGAAAGCAGAAGGAGCAACAGATGCCGTAGAAAATGCAACAGAAGCAGCCGGTGATGCTGTAGAAACTGCAGCCAATGCTGCCGGTGATGCAGTAGACAGTGCAGTTGATGCTGCTGGTGATGCTGTAGATAGCGCTAAAGATGCTGCCGGTGATGCAGTTGAAGGTGCAAAAGATATGGCAAATGATGCTAAGGAAGTTGTAGAAGAAGGCGCAGATAAAGTTAAAGAAAGTGCCAAAAAAGTTGAAGGTGCTGTAAAAGATATCAGCAAATAACTTTTAAATTAAAAAAGATTAAAAAGACCAACTCAGAGAGTTGGTCTTTTTTTATTCCCAATTCTAAGAATCATTTATCTCATACCAATATTTTATGATTAAAATCTATATCTACTTCGTAAAATCCATGGACCGTTAAAATCTAGTGGTTATTAAATTTGATGCATTTGTTACCAATTACTTACTAAATTATGTTAATTTAATGGCTTTAATTATAGAAATTGAAGAATCGTTCTAACAAAAAACTAACTAAACATGAATCAAAAAAAATTTTTATTACTAATAACATCTGTTTCCGCTTTAGGAGGACTCTTATTTGGTTATGATACAGGAGTAATTAACGGAGCTCAATTCTACTTAACAAAATATTTTGCATTGGATGCAACTATGCAAGGTTTCGTTGTAGGTAGTGCATTAATCGGATGTTTTGTAGGAGCAATTTTAGCTGGACCTCTTAGCATTAAAATAGGTAGAAAAAATTCCCTTATCATATCTGCAATTCTTTTTACCATTTCTGCTTGGGGCTCGGGATTACCGAGTTTTTTACCAGAATCTGTCTCTTTGCTTGTGTTTTTTAGATTAATTGGTGGATTAGGAATTGGTGTTGCTTCTATGAATGCTCCTATGTATATTGCCGAAATAGCACCAGCCAGCAAACGCGGTAATCTGGTTACATATTATCAATTAGCTGTAGTCATAGGATTTTTTATAGTATTCTTAGCAACTTACTTTATTGGAAGCAAACTTACAGAAGCAGAGAATTTACAATTTGGATGGAGACGAATGTTTTGGTCTGAATTGATTCCAAGCCTCTCGTTTTTACTATTACTTTTTCTAGTACCTAAAAGTCCGAGATGGCTTGCGCTTAAAGGAAAAAACGAAGAGTCTTTGCAAGTATTAGTGAAAATACATGGGGAAGATAATGCGAAACTGGAAAATGAAGAAATACAAGAGTCTCTCAGAGCTAATACCGAATCAGCTAATATAAATTACTTTAAAAAAGGCGTTCTGATAATTATTGTTATTGGATCCATACTTTCAATCTTACAACAATTTACAGGAATAAATGCAGTACTGTACTATGGCTCTGATATCTTTGAAAAAGCTTTAGGCTTTGGAAAAGATGATATCTTATTGCAACAAGTATTATTAGCATTTATAAACCTCATCTTCACTTTTATTGCAATGGCCACAGTAGATAAGTTTGGAAGAAAACCACTTATATATATTGGATCTCTGGGAATGATTTTAGGTTTTCTCTTATTAGGAATCTCTTTACAACAAAAATCCATAGGATTTGTTTCTCTACTTGGTGTTTTGATTTTTATAGCTTCTTTTGCCATGTCAATGGGACCAGTGGTTTGGGTGTTACTATCTGAAATGTTCCCAAACAAGATGAGGAGTGTTGCCATGTCTGTAGCTGTCGCTGCACAATGGGCAGCAAATTATTTTGTGACACAAACTTTCCCTATGGTTACTGAAAGTGAAATGAACAACAATGATTTTTGGAATGGTTCATTGCCTTATTTCATCTTTGTTGGCTTTATCATTTTTATAATGATATTCACGTACAAATTTATACCTGAAACTAAAGGTAAATCGTTAGAACAACTGGAAGGAATCTGGGAAAAATAAAATATTTAAACAGCCCTGCAAATTTGTAGGGCTTTTTTTGCCTATATGGCTAAAGAAACAGTATTCATGAAACTAATATTATACATCATTGGATTTTTGATGACGTTGACATTGAATTCACAGGATTTGTCTGTGATGACCTATAATATTAAATTAGATCATCCAAAAGAAGGCGAGAATAGTTGGAAAAACAGAAAGCCATTAATAATCGGGCAAATACAATTTTATAATCCGGATATTATGGGAGTTCAGGAAGCTATGCCAAATCAAATGAAAGATATGGATGATCTTTTAGTTGATTACAATTTTATTGGAGTTGGTCGTGATAATGGAAAAGACGAAGGTGAATATTCCGCCATCTTTTACAATAAAAACAAGTTTAAGGTCATTGAAAACTCGACTTTCTGGTTGTCTGAAACTCCAGACCAAGTTTCTATGGGTTGGGATGCAGTTTGCAACAGAATATGTACCTACGCACTTTTTAAGGACAAAAAAACAAAACAAAAATTTTGGGTATTCAATACACATTTTGATCATGTGGGCAAGCTGGCAAGGATGAATAGTGCTAGACTGATCATTGAGAAAATTAAAGAATTCAATAAAAAGGATTATCCTGTTATCTTAATGGGCGATTTTAACTTAGAACCGGAATCAGAGAATATTCAATACATAAGAAAAAATTTAAATGATTCAAAAGAAGTTTCAATTACTGATCCATTTGGTCCTTCAGGAACGTTTAACGGATTCAATTTTAATAAACCCGTTACAAGACGAATTGACTATGTTTTCGTTAGTAAAAAAGATGTAACGGTTAAAAAGTATGCAGTTTTAAGTGACTCTAAAGATTGTAAATATCCTTCAGATCATTTACCTGTTTTTATAGAAATGCAGTTGTAAACATAAAGTGAAATTTATAACCATTCACATATTCTCAATCAGATAGATTTGACTATGATTTAATAATACTAATTTCACTTTACATCAATAGAAACATTTGTCATAATGCTTCTTGAAGAATTTCCTATATTAAATGTATAAGTGCCTGATTCTACCTGCCATTCTCCCTTTTCTGCGTTGTAATAGGCCAACTCTTGAACAGGTACTACAATAGTAACCGTTTTCGTTTGTCCTGGCTTTACAAAAACTTTTTCAAATCCCTTTAATTCCTGTTCAGCTCTATCTACTTGTGAATCATTTTTAGATGAATATACTTGTATGACTTCTTTCCCATCTGTTTTTCCGATGTTTTCTACTTCAACAGAAATATTTATAGTTTCATTTTTTGAGTATGTTTTTTTATCTGCACTGGCATTTTTAATATCGAAGGAGGTATATGAAAGTCCATAACCAAATGGATATAATGGTTCAACATTTTTTGTGTCAAACCATCTGTAGCCAACTAAAAGTCCTTCATCATAGGATACAACTTTATCACCAGGAAAACTATTGGTTGCATGAGCTGGTGAATCGTTGATACTTTTAGGCATTGTCCAAGGTAATTTACCTGAAGGATTAATATTGCCTAACAGAACATCGGCTAAAGCATTTCCTCCTTCTGAACCATTAAACCAGCTCCAGACTAATGCTGATGACTTTTCTTTAATACTGCCTATATCAAAAGGAGCTCCACCAATCATAACAACAATTGTATTTGGATTTACTTCTAATACTTTTTCTATTAATTCTACCTGACCAAAAGGAAGTTCCAAATCTGCTCTATCGGAAGCCTCGGTTTCAAAATCGCGATTGGAACCGGCAAAAATAATGGCTACATCAGAGTTTTTAGCTGCATTTAATAGCTTCTTCAAGCATTTTAGGGTCTAATTCATCAATTGTATCAACTCGTTCCTGTGTCACCTCTCCAAATATCGCTTCCTTCTTAGGCGCATATCGTTCTTGGTAACCTTCTGCATAATTTATTTTTATGGACTCTGGAAGTCTATTCTTTAAACCCTCCAAAGGCGTTACTTCTCTTTTTGTTTTAACACCTGCGCCAAATCCACCTAAAGCATTTTTCTTGTAGCATTGTTACCAATAACAGCAATAGTTTTAATTCCTGAAGTGTTTATTGGTAATAAATTTTTATCATTTTTAAGTAATACAACGGATTCTGAAGCAATGTCGTAAGCATCTTTAAAATGTGCTTCTGTATTGATACTTCCTTTTGTTCGTTCTTCACTTCCCATACTTTTTAAAGTATACATTAATTGCAAGATACGTTTCACATGTTTGTCTATTTCAGCTTCTGAAATTTTTCCTGCTTTTACAGAGTCGATCAATGGATCGGCTAAAAAGAACTCATTAAAAGGCTTTGGTGTACCCATTTCAATATCCAAACCACTTTTTAATGAATTTACTGATGTATGAACAGCGTTCCAATCTGAAATAACAATACCTTCAAAACCCCATTCATCTCTTAAAACATCATTTAGCATATAACTGTTTTCACATAAATATTCACCTCTAAATTTGTTATATGCTCCCATCATGCTATAAGCATTGGCTTCAGTAACCGCAGCTTTAAACGCCGGTAAATAAATTTCACGAAGCGTTCGTTCATCTATTTGAACATCTACAAAATCTCTATTGGTTTCCTGATTGTTTGCTGCATAATGCTTTACACAAGCAGCTACATCATTTTCTTGTAAACCAACAATAAAAGGAACCGTTAATTTTTTATTTAAAAACGGATCTTCACTAAAGTACTCATAGGTTCTGCCTCCTAAAGGTGTTCTAATAATATTAATTGCTGGAGATAACAAAACATCCTTATCTCTTGCGCGTGATTCTTCACCAACACTAATTCCAAATTTATAAGCCAATTCAGTGTTCCAGGTAGCAGAAAGTCCTCCACCTGCAGGATAATAAGTAGCAAAATCATTATCTAATCCAGCCGGAGCCCATGAATCTCTTGAAATCTCTTCACGAACACCTAAAGGTCCATCTGCCATTTTTAATTCAGGAACCCCTAATCGTTCTACTCCAGCTGTTGTGAACATACTTGTTCCATGAAGCATTCCTGACTTTTCTTCTAAAGTCATTTGACTGATAATACTATCAATTTCTGCATCATATTCATGGGTAATAGGTTTGCCTTTATAACTTTTCAGATGTTGTTTCTTTATCCATTAAATTATTTGCTTTTTTCGAATCATTACAGGAAATAATAAATATTGATACTGCAACTATCGATAAAATGATTAGTTTATTATTCATTTATATTGTCTTTTGCGTACTTAGGAATTGCTAATTCAATTAGCAATGTTAAATGATTATTGCATATGTTGTGTAAAGATATTTAAACATTTTCTTTTTTTGATAATTGATTTTAAATTTGTGGTTTTTGATTAAATAAAAAAACCAAGACTTTCGTCTTGGTTTTTTCTCTGTACTGAAGACGGGAATTGCCTTTGGCGAGTCCCAGATTCAACATGTTGAGAGAAAAAACTAGCGCTATGCGCTTAGTTTTTTGTTTTAATGCATGCTACAAAAGCGAACTTTTGGCATGCCTTAAAACAAAAAAGCCAAGACTTTCGTCTTGGCTTTTTCTCATCTGTACTGAAGACGGGACTTGAACCCGTACGTCCTAATGGACATTGGATTTTAAGTCCAACGTGTCTACCAATTCCACCACTTCAGCATCTTGGTATATTTTTAATGAAAGTATCAGAGCGAAAGACGGGATTTGAACCCGCGACCCTCACCTTGGCAAGGTGATGCTCTACCCCTGAGCTACTTTCGCAGTTTTTAATGAACGTGCAATCCTATGATTGCGGATGCAAATTTAAAATATTTCTACTAAAAGCAAAGCCTTTTTTATAAAAAAGAATATAATTTTATGCTCTTTTCTTTTTGAGCAACATTCGCTTAATTTCATTTAGCTTCATTAAAGCTTCAACAGGTGTTAAAGTATCAATATCAATATTTAATATTTCTTCTTTAATCTCCTCTAAAAGAGGATCATCTAAATTAAAGAAACTTAATTGCATATCATCTTTTAAGTGATTTTACTTTATCTGTTAATTCTTCACTGGAATGAGATTTTTCTAATTTCTTTAAAATCTTATTTGCTCTTTGAATTACTTGTTGTGGCATTCCTGCCATTTTTGCCACATGAATACCAAAACTATGCTCACTTCCTCCTTCAACCAGTTTTCGCATAAACAAGACATTATCTTTTAATTCTTTTACTGAAACATTAAAATTTTTAATTCTGTTCAAAGGTTTCAGTCATTTCATTTAACTCATGATAATGTGTTGCAAATAAGGTTTTTGCTCTTGACTGGATGTTCATGTAAATATTCACTAATTGCCCAAGCAATAGAAATACCATCATAAGTACTTGTTCCTCGACCAATTTCATCTAATAACACCAAACTTCTATCTGAAATATTATTTAAAATAGAAGCTGTTTCATTCATTTCTACCATAAAAGTAGATTCTCCCATAGAAATATTATCACTGGCTCCTACTCTAGTAAATATTTTATCTACCAATCCTATTCTTGCTGTTTTTGCTGGAACAAAACTTCCTATTTGAGCTAATAATACAATTAAAGCTGTTTGACGTAAAATAGCTGATTTACCAGACATATTTGGTCCAGTAATCATAATGATTTGTTGAGTTTCTCTATCTAAAAACACATCATTTGCAATATAAGGTTCACCTAATGGCAATTGTTTTTCAATAACTGGATGACGACCATCTTTAATATCTAAATCGAATGAATCATCAATAATTGGATATATATAATTATTTTCTTTTGCCAATTGAGCAAAACCACATAAACAATCTAATTGACCAATTAAATGTGCATTTTGCTGAACTGGTTTAATATATTGAATTCATCCAACTTACCAATTCTGAAAATAATTGTTGTTCTATAGCTAAAATGCGTTCTTCTGCACCTAAGAATTTTAGATTCATATTCTTTTAATTCTTCAGTAATATAACGTTCTGCATTAACCAAAGTTTGTTTACGAATCCATTCTTCTGGAACTTTATCTTTATGTGTATTTCTAACTTCAATATAATACCCAAAAACATTATTAGATGCAATTTTTAAGAGATGTAATTCCTGTTCGTTCACTTTCGCGTTTCAACATCTTATCTAAATAATCTTTTCCAGAAAATGCCAAATCTCGTAAGTTCATTTAATTCTGATGAAAAATCGGATGAAATGGTATTTCCTTTTAAAATATTTACTGGAGCATCTTCATTTAAAGTTTCTTTAATTTTTTCTCGAAGTACATCGCAACTCTGTAAATTATCGCCAATAATTTTTAAGAGCTTCATTTTCACAATTTGTATGCCAATGCTTTAATTGGAACAATAGCTTCTAAAGAATTTTTAAGCTGAATAACTTCTCTTGGATTTACTTTTCCTGTCGCAACTTTAGAAATTAAGTCGTTCTAATATCTCCAATTTGTTTTATTTGATTCTGAATTTTTTGAAGAACGGCATTATTATTCAATAAAAACTGAACAACTTCATGTCTGCTCTTTAATTTTATTCACATTTTTTAAAGGCAATGCCAACCAACGTTTTAATAAACGTCCTCCCATTGGAGAAATGGTTTTATCAATAACATTTAATAAGTGTAACTGCATTTGTATTGGTAGAATTATAAAGTTCTAAATTTCGAATCGTAAATTTATCCATCCAAACATATTCATCTTCTGCAATTCGATTAATAGATGTAATATGTTCTAAGTTTATGATGTTGTGTTTCTCCTAAATAATGCAAAATAGATCCTGAAGCAACAATACCTTCATATAAATCTTCAATACCAAATCCTTTTAAGTGATTTGGTTTGAAAATGTTTTATTAAGGTTTCATTAGCATAATCATCTTGAAAAACCCAATCTTCCAAATAAAAGGTATGAAAATCATTGCCAAAAGCATTCAGAAAACTCTTGTTCGTTTTTGTTTTGAAATTAATACTTCACTTGGATTAAAATTTTGAAGTAATTTATCAATATATTCATCATTTCCTTGAGAGGTTAAAAATTCTCCTGTAGAAACATCTAAAAAAGATACACCAATATATTTTCCAAAATAAACTGATGCTAAAAAATTATTGGATTTTGAATTTAAAACTTCATCATTTAAAGCAACACCTGGTGTTACCAACTCGGTAACACCTCGTTTTACAATGTTTTTGGTTTGTTTTGGATCTTCCAATTGATCGCAAATAGCAACACGCTCTCCTGCTTTTACCAATTTTGGTAAATAAGTGTTTAATGAATGATGAGGAAAACCTGCTAGTTCAGTTTCGCTTTCACTTCCTGCTCCTCGTTTAGTTAAAATAATATCTAAAATTTTTGAGGCCTTTACTAGCATCTCTACCAAAGGTTTCATAAAAATCACCAACTCTAAATAATAACAAAGCATCAGGATACTTTGCTTTAATAGCATTGTACTGCTTCATTAATGGTGTTATTTTTTTAGTTTTTTTTGCCAATGGTTAATGTAGTTTTTAAATATTATTTTTGCAATTAATGTAAGGATTGCTAATGTAACTAATATTTGATTTTTTTAGAAATAGTTGCACTTTAAGTTATCTACAATTATTCACAATTTATGAGAAAATTAAAAAACAGTGAATTAGATAGATTAAGTATTGATGAATTTAAAAAGCATGAAAAAACACCTTTAATTATTGTTTTAGATAATATTAGAAGTTTAAATAATATTGGTAGTGTATTTAGAACTAGTGATGCTTTTTTAATTGAAAAAATTTATCTCTGTGGTATTACGGCAAAACCTCCTCATAAAGATATTCATAAAACAGCTTTAGGAAGTACAGAAACTGTTGATTGGGAATATGTTGAAAACACTATGGATGTAATTAAATAAATTAAAAAATGAGAACATTAAAATTATTAGCATTGAACAAGCTGAAAATGCAACCATGCTTAATGATTTTAAACCCAAGTAAACAAAACTTATGCATTAGTTTTTGGTAATGAAGTAAAAGGTGTTGCATCAAGAAGTAGTTAATGCAAGTGATATAGTTATTGAAATTCCTCAATTTGGCACCAAACATTCCTTAAATATTTCGGTAAGTGCTGGTGTTGTAATTTGGGATCTGTATTGCCAAATTAAAATCATAAAAAAAGGAGCTATTTAAAGCTCCTTTTTAATTTATTATCTAATCCGAATCTTAATCTTGATTCGGATCAACTAAGTTAATTTCAACACGACGGTTTAATTGTCTTCCACCTGCCGAACTGTTAGATTCTATTGGTCTGGATTCTCCAAATCCTCTAGATTCTAACTGACGTCCATCAACTCCTTTGTTTTCTAAGAAAGTAACAACTGCTGCCGCACGACGTCTTGATAATGCTAAGTTATATGTGTCGTTACCAACATTATCCGTATGCCCATCTATATAGAAACGAACATTAGGGAATTGTTGTAATATTTCAGCAATTCTTGTTAAATCTCCAAATGACCTTGGTTTGATCTTAGCTCTTGCTGTTTCAAAATAGATACTCTTAGCAATATAGTTAAGCTCCTTCAATACCGATTCTGGGATAGTTGGACAACCATTATTAGATTTTGGTCCAGGAATTGTTGGACAATCATCAACATCGTCAAATACACTATCGCCATCAGTATCTTTTGTTGGAGGACATCCTTCAAGATATGGTTTTCCTTTCTTGAATGGACACTTATCTTTATAGTCTGGAGTCTGGTCATCATCTGAATCTATAGAAGTACCATCGCCATAAACTTTAACACCTTTAGGTGTGTAATTATCTTTATCTAATTCGTCAATTACACCATCACCATCAATATCTTTTATTTCAAACTCTTCTCCTCCATCGCCTAATTCTATCAGAGCCTCATCGTAAGGGTTAGTCCATTTTAAATGTTTTCTCTTCTTACCGAATTTATAAACCACTCCTAGACTAGTTGTAAAGAACAATTCAAAATTTTGTTTATCAGAAATTGCAGCATCAAAATCATCTTCATGATTAATATTTAGTGCTGGTCTAAATTCTATATCAATTCGTCTGTTAAGTCTGTAACTAACACCAAATTCAACAGGTAAATACCAGGAACTTGCCCAGTCTTCTCTTAATTCATTTTCCTGAAAATTAGGACCAGATAATTCTTCTTCAGTCTCTAAAGAATATAATTTTGAAGTATATTGATGATATCCAATTCCTGCATAGAAAGCAAAATTCCATTTCCTCTGATAACGTTTTCCGCTAGGAGCAATATTGCTCAAATTAAAGACTCCCAGTAATCTAATACCAACTGATTCTCCCTCAAAATAAACTTCATCCAATCCAAGGGGCGTGTATCTAACATCGTAAGTATCGGCCCATTGCTGTGGTTCTCCATAGATATCGTTGAAATGAACTTTGGCCTCTAAACCAATAATGGAGTTGAACATATACCCTCCATAAGCATAAAATCCATAGCTAAACTCACCTTTTCTATCGTTGACACCAAAATTTCGTAAATCTGCATGTACAAAAATGTGCTGAGCTCCTAAACCTGCATACCAACGATTATAATTGTTTGGATTAACCTTGGATAAAGCGGTAATTTGAGACCTTCCTTTATTTGTAGCATTTTGTGAAATTGAATAATTGCTAAACAAGAATAAAGCAATTATGACTAAAATAAATCCCTTGTTTTTCATCAAAATCGTACTAATTTTACGCCAAATTAACAATACAAAGTTGTAACTAGCAAATATTTACAAATTTTTCTTGTTATTTCGACAAATTATTGAATAAACCGGTCATTTCATCCACTATATCTAAATAGTCTTCACGGTTTTTTACGAAATCCTTATCCGAAATGTCTATAACAGTTGTTTTTATTTCAGTTTGATTGCGCAAAAATTCCAAATAACCAGTGTTTATTTTTTCTAAATATATAGAATCAATATTCTGTTCGTATTTTCTACCTCGTTGTTTTATATTTTGTTTAAGCCTCTCTGTATTCTGGTATAAATATACATAAATATCGGGTTTTGCAATATCTTTATACATTAAATAGAATAATTTTCTGTATAATTTAAATTCATCCTCCTGCAAAGTGATTTTTGAAAATATCAATGACTTAAATACATCATAATCACTTACGATAAAATCTTTAAATAAGTCCAGTTGTGACAAATCATCACTAATTTGTTGGTATCTGTCTGCCAAAAAGGACATTTCCAAAGGGAAAGCGTAGCGCTGTGGATCTTGATAAAATTTAGGTAAAAATGGATTGTCCGCAAACCGTTCTAAAATCAATTTGGCATTAAATTCCGTAGCTAATTTTGTGGCAAGGCTTGTTTTACCTGCGCCAATATTGCCTTCAATAGCTATATAACTACAATTGGAAAATTTGTATTTTTTATTGGGATTTTTTAACCAAATATTTGTTGGTTCTAATAGAATTTTATCTTCACACTCCTGAAGTAATTCTGTTACATTTTTTTTATAAATCGGATGAATATAATTTGAAGCAATATCGTTTAAGGGAAGTAAAACAAAATTACGTTTTTGCAATTCTGGATGTGGTATTTTAAGTGCCTTAGATTTTACGACCTCGTCTTCATAAAATAATATATCTAAATCAATTATTCTATCTTCATAATTCTTAGATTTTGTTCGTATTCTTCCTAAACTTTTTTCAATTTTTAAAAGGTCTTGCAATACTTTATTTGGATTAAGGGTTGTTTCAACTATGGCACAAATATTTAAAAAATCCTCTCCTTCAAAACCAAATGATGGTGATTTGTAAACTTTCGAAATTATTTTTACGATGCCTATCTTTTGGTAGATAGCATTAATGGCATTTTGTAAATTCTGGAATTTATCTCCTTTGTTACTACCTAATGATATGTAAACTTTATTGCTGGTTTTCATTCGCGTAAGCAAAATAACTAAAAGAAATTTTATTAGTTTATATTTACGACAAGTATTTATTAACCATTTTAATGACTTTAAAAGATAAGCTTGTTGCACAGCGAATTTACTTATTATTAGGTGGATTGTTTATCACATCCTTAGTAGTTTCGAATCTAATCTTTCAGAAATTTTTCTATTGGTATCCTTTTCATTTTGAAATTTTTGGGACCAAATTATTTGAGATTTCTGTAGGCATCTTGCCTTATCCTGTTACATTTTTAATTACTGATCTGATCAGTGAGATTTATGGAAAGAAAAGAGCAAACGATATTGTGATAATAGGAATCTTTGCCTCCTTTTTCTCCATGCTAATAGTTTATACCGCTAATGCCGTTTCTGCAACAACTTGGTCACCTGTTGGTGACAATATATTTAAAACCGTTTTTGGAAGCACTGCAATAGCTGTATTTGCCAGCATGATGGCCTATCTTTTAGCACAATTTATTGATATTCATATTTACCACTTCTGGAAACGATTAACTAAAGGCAGACATTTATGGCTACGTAATAACTTTTCTACTTTTTTATCTCAGTTTGTTGATACTTTTGCTGTTTTATTTTTACTATGCTCTTTTGGAAAAATAGACTGGACAAATTTTAGTGGTTTGCTGATTTCAGGGTTTATCTTTAAGGTATTAGTTGCAGTAACCGACACACCATTTCTATATTTAGGTGTATATGCTTTTAGGAAGCGATTCAATTTAGCAGTAAATGAGGAATTAGATTTATTATAAAATTTGTTTAAAATGATGGTTATCTTCATCTTTTTGCATCATTTTTGCATATGGAAACCCACAACATAAACACATGAGAAAAGGTTTAAAAATTATTGGCATTTCTTTTATAATAATATTCTTTCTATTAATAGCGACTCCATTTCTTTTTCAGAACCAAATAAAAAATGCTGTTAAAACATACTTAAACAATAATGTAAATGCACAGATAGATTTTAATGATGTTAGTTTAAGCCTTTTAAGCAGTTTCCCTCAAGCCAATGTAACTATAGATAATCTAAATATTGTTAACAACAAACCTTTTGAGGGTGAGACCTTTGCAACAGTAAAATCAGTCTCTTTTGATATGTCTGTGAAAGAGTTATTTAAAAACGCTAATGACGATCCCATTGTGGTCAATTCTATAGACATAAATGAAGCTCTTTTATCATTGAAATCGGATAAATTTGGTAATAATAATTACGATATTACTAAAAAACCTGACAGCACCTCAACTGAAATAAAATCTGGAAATAACTTTAAATTCAGCATTGAAGATTATGACATAATCAATAGTGTTGTAACCTATTTTGATGAAAGTTCTAATATAATCTTAAGTGTAACAGAATTAAACCATTCCGGAAAAGGAACGTTTTCTGCTGATATTTCTGAATTTAATACTACATCTAAAGCTAATATTAGTTTAAGTATAGACAGTACTAAATACTTAAATAATAACTCCATAAAATTAGATGCTTTAATCGATTTAGACTTTAATGAAGACAAATACACCTTTAAAGAAAATAAGGGATTTATAAATCAATTACCATTAGAGTTTGATGGTTTTGTGAAATTACTCGAAGAAGGTCAGGAAATAGATATAAGCTTTAAAAATACAGGGTCATCGTTTAAAGATTTTCTTGCTGTAATTCCCGAGGAATATTCAAAAGACCTTGAAAATGTTAAAACAACAGGAAACTTTAAAGTCAATGGATTGATTAAAGGTTTGAATTCAGATTCAACTATTCCCAAATTAGACATTAGTATTATGTCTGAGGACGCATCGTTTAAATATCCAGATCTTCCAAAAAGTGTAGAGAATATTACTATAAATGCCAATATTAAAAACGATTCTGGAATAGCTGAAGACACCTATGTAAAAATTAACGATCTAAAATTCAAAATAGATCAGGATGTATTTAAATCATCTGCAACGATTAAGAACCTGGCAAAAAATATGCTGGTTGATGCCAATATTGATGGCACATTAAATCTGGCGAATCTGACTAAAGCATATCCTGTTAAATTAGAGAATGAATTAAGTGGAATTTTAAAAGGGAAATTCCGTACGGTTTTTGACATGAATGCCATAGAAACAAATGCTTACGAACGCACAAAAAATAATGGCACTGTTACTGTAACCAATTTTGTTTTTTCTTCGGATGATGTAGTAAACCCAATTAATATTTCGAAAGCAGACATCTTATTTAAACCTGGAAGTGTGTCGCTACAATCTTTTGATGCAACGACCGGAAAAAGTGATATTGCTGCAACTGGAACCATCAATAATTTATTAGGCTTTCTTTTAAGTGACAAAAAACTGCAGGGCACTTTTAAGGTTAATTCAAATACTTTTGCCGTTAGTGATTTTATGGTTGAAGAAGACTCAACACCAAAAGAAAATAAATCGACCGAATCCTTGAAAATTCCTGCCTTTTTAGATTGCACTATAAATGCGAATGCAAAAACGGTTCTTTACGACAATTTAACGCTAAAAGATGTTAAAGGAAAAATACGTATTAAAGACGAGCAGGCAACCCTTGAAAATATGACATCCAGCTTATTTGATGGCAACTTAGCACTTTCAGGCGATGTAACTACAAAAACCGATATACCAGTTTTTAATATGGATTTAGGCGTAAGCAATTTTGATATTTCCCAATCTTTTAATGGCTTAGAGTTTTTTCAAAATCTTGCTCCAATTGCCAAAGTCTTACAAGGCAAACTAAACTCAACCCTAAACTTGAAAGGAACTCTCAACAATGAATTTTCCCCTAACCTTAATACGGTTTCCGGCAAGGCGTTTGCCGAATTACTAACAACTAAAATTGAACCAAAAAATGCAGCTGTCTTCGATAAATTAGAAGGCGCTTTATCATTTGTGGATTTTGATAAATTGGACTTAAAAGACCTGAAAACAAAATTGTCTTTCGAAAATGGAACAGTTAAAGTAGACCCTTTCCAATTAAAATATGAGGACATTATTATAAGCGTTGATGGCTCTCATAGTTTTGATAAAACAATGAGTTATAAAGCAGTATTTAATGTTCCAGCTAAATATTTGGGTAACGAAGTAAATAATTTAATTTCTAAAATTGATGATGAGGCAGTCAATAACATTACAATTCCTGTTACTGCAACAATTGGAGGTACTTATACGAGTCCTAATGTTTCAACCGATCTAACAAGCGGTATTAGCAATTTAACCAAGCAACTAATTGAAATTCAAAAACAAAAACTTATTAATCAAGGTAAAGATCGAAATTAAAGATGTTTTAGGAGATATTTTAGGAGGCAATACAAATCACAAAAGACACTACTGAAACAAAACCTAAAGACCCAGTTAAGGATGTTCTTGATGATATAATTGGTGGTAATACAACACAAACAGATTCAACTAAAACAAATCCAAAAAATCCTGTAAAAGATATACTTGGTGGTATTTTAGGAGCTAAGAAAAAACCAAAGAATACAACAGTTAAAGATACAGTTAATTAAACTCCTGTTTTCCTATAGGATGGTCTTCATAAAAATCTGCAAAAGTCTTATCCGTTTTGTAATTATCGGTTAAAACTTTGTAAACCATGATTGCTACTAAGACTTGTCCTAAACAAGTTAAATAAAACACCCAATTAAAAGGCATATCCATAGACACCATTATTGTAACAGTAATTAATAACAAGGTGGTTATCCAAACATAAAACATGACAGGTAATTTCATAATTTTTTATTTTCAATATACTTATTATCAGTAATTTAATAGTTAAAAAAAAGTGAAATTAATTATTGGCACATAAAAAGAACAAAATTTATTTTAAAAATCGTAATTTTAATTTAATTAATTAATACTTAACGAACTATGAGAATTAGTTTTTCTTTTCTTTTCCTTGCTTTATTGCTATCTTTTTCATCCTTATCGGCCCAAACTTCAGATAATTTTAATGAGCTCATGGACACTTTAAAAGATCGATCATCTACACTAATAATTTACAGTGTTCAAGTAGGTGCATTTAAATCACCTAAAAATCCAAAAAAGGGACACTATGAAGGAGTCGAGCATTTATTCTCTAAAAAATATGATGACAAATTCAACAGATTTTTTTCAGGGCTATTTAAAAGTATAGGTGAGGCCATAACTCACTGTGATGAGTTAAGAGCAAAAGGGTATCAAGATTCTTTTGTATTAGGATTAGATGGAGGGTTTGATAGAATTCTAATTGAAATTGATTAGTTAGCTAAACAATTCTATATTTACCACTAAACCTTCATTGGCCCTTACATTAAAAACAGTCTGATCTTCAAAAATTAGATATTGTCCT
This sequence comes from uncultured Flavobacteriaceae bacterium, assembly GCA_963768245.1. Taxonomy (GTDB): domain Bacteria; phylum Bacteroidota; class Bacteroidia; order Flavobacteriales; family Flavobacteriaceae; genus Site-B1. The sequence continues at coordinate 111,740 of CAVYHG010000023.1, read as the reverse complement.
TTAATTCCTTTTAATACTCCATTGATAGCTTACTGTTTTTTCTAAATTTAAGCTTTTTGGTTTTTCAGGATATTTTAATACAGGAAAATCCAAAAAAGTTTCAGTGTTATTTTCAATAAAATACTCCTTGACCTCATCAGGAATAAATTGTTTTAATTTATTTCTCCATTCTACCAAATCTTCATCTTTAATTTCATTTTTTAGCATTGTTCGCCAATTAGTTTTATCTGCAACATGATCTTTTAAAGCTACTTCTGTAATACCTGCCAAATATCTGTTTGGCACCTCAACAATTTCAATAGCTTCATGAGCACCTTGATCTATCCATCGTGTTGGAATCTGACTTTTTCTGGTAACACCAACCTTTACATTACTGGAGTTAGCTAAATACACAATATGTGGTTGTAATTGTACTTTCTTTTCATATTCAAGATCACTATCTTCTTTATCTAAATGTGCTGTACTTAATTCTGGTCTCATAATCCAATCTGCTGCCTGTGGTATTTCAAAAAAACAAGATCTACAAAATCCTTGTCTATATATTGGTTAATCCCGACCACAATTTAAACATTGATATTTTACAAAATTAATTGTGAGTCCTTTATCCAATAATTGATTCATATTTATAAAATCATTTTCAAATACCAAATAGTACTGAATTGGATCAGAAAATTCAGTTTCCATTTTTGTTAAAACACCTTGATAATTCATAATAAAAAAAGTATTATTTTTAGTTCTTAAAGATACAGCAAAATATGCCAATTCCATTAGTAAATTCTATTGCTTCATGGTTTTTAAAAAAACGATTTCATCAAATTGAATTGTTTTTAAAATACCCTAATGAAGTACAGAATGAATTGCTTTTAACTCTTATTGACTTTGCAAAAGATACTGAAATTGGTAAAAAATATGATTTTGCATCAATTAAAAGCTATTCCGATTTTGCTAATAGGGTTCCAATAACTAATTATGAAGATTATCAAAAAGTTATAGAACGCTCCCGAAAAGGAGAAAACAATATATTCTGGCCTACACCTATTAAATGGTTTGCAAAATCTAGTGGAACAACAAATGCAAAAAGTAAATTTATTCCAGTTAGTCAAGAATCGCTAGAAGATTGTCATTATGCAGCAAGTAAAGATTTACTTTGTCTTGTATTTAAATAATAACGAAAATTCTCAATTATTTACAGGAAAAAGTTTACGACTTGGTGGCAGTAAAGAATTATATAAAGAAAATGGAACTGTATTTGGAGATTTAAGTGCTATTTTAATTGATAACTATGCCTTTTTGGGCAGAATTTAGTAGTACACCTAGTAACAAAGTGTCTTTAATGAGTGATTGGGAATCTAAAATGCAAGCAATTGTTAATGAAACTATTCAAGAAAATGTTACAAGTCTAGCTGGAGTACCTTCATGGATGTTAGTGCTATTAAACAAGGTTTTAGATACTACCAATAAGAATAATTTATTTGATATCTGGCCAAATTTAGAAGTATATTTTCATGGTGGTGTTAGTTTTGTTCCTTATATAGATCAGTACAAAAAAATATTACCTGATAAGGCATTTAAATATTATGAAATCTATAATGCATCTGAAGGGTTCTTTGCAATTCAGGATCAGAATAATTCTTCTGAACTTTTGCTTATGTTAGATTATGGTATTTTTTATGAATTTATTCCTATGGATATTTATGGAACATCGAACGAAAAAGTAATTCCACTAAGTGAAGTAGAAAAAAATAAAAATTATGCAGTTATAATTACAACTAATGCAGGTCTTTGGAGATATAAAATTGGTGATACAATTAGATTTACTTCTATAAATCCTTATAGAATTAAAGTTACCGGACGAACAAAACATCATATTAATGTATTTGGTGAAGAATTAATAATTGAAAATGCAGAAGATGCTCTCAAAAAAGTGTGCAGAAAAACAAAAGCGGAAATTGTTGACTTTACAGCTGCACCAATTTTTATGAAAGGAAAAGAGAAAGGTGCTCATGAATGGTTTATAGAATTTAAAACACCTCCAAAAGATATTAACTACTTTAATGAGTTATTTGATAATGCTTTAAAATCTATAAATTCAGACTATGAAGCCAAGCGCTATAATAACATGACCTTAAACAAACCAAAAATAAATATTGCCAGAGAGCAACTGTTTTATGATTGGTTAAAACAAAACAATAAACTTGGTGGGCAACATAAAGTTCCAAGATTATCTAATACAAGAGATTATTTAGACGAATTATTGGTATTAAATAATTAAATAATCCTTTTCCTACAACTTTTCGTCGATTTAATATTGTAATACTTTTCTGTATTTATTGATTAACGGTTTATTTATTCGATTAAGGCATATTTTGATGAAATACAACTTTTTTTAGCATTTTGTATTTGTTATAATATTAATTTAATTACTAAACTATTATTACTAAAACATCTATTCTACTAATTATTTATTAATAATTTTGATCTTTTTCTCAATTTTCGACAAAATGCTCAGGTTGAATTAGTAGTTTGTCGAGTATTAAGTCTAATTCATCTAAAAGCCATTTTAATTAAAGGAAAATTATAATTTCAACCATATATTTATTAAGCTATTAATCAATCCATTGAATTAAGAGGGCATTAATTAATGTTTTAATTATGCCCCTAATTCTTTGGAGGAAAGAAACAAATTAATCCTCAAATTTCTCTACTTCTAATTCTACTTGTTGTTTGAATCAATTAGGCTATTAATCAATACCCTAAATAAAATGAAAAAGTTAATTCTTGCTATTGGGTTACTTTTTTTATTTACTGCCTGTAGAAGTGGCTGGAGCTGTAAAAAAAGATATTGTACAACGGATACAAAAGCTCAAACTGAAGTTGTTACTCCGGTGAATACATAACAATTAAAAAAGGTATCCCAATTTAAAAAAAAGACCCAATAGAAATTCTAATGGGTCTTTTTTTTATCTTTTTTAATTTAAGAAACAGCTTTTAACTTCTTTAAAGTTGTTTTAGTTATCTTATCTTCAGCATATGATTTCGTTACATTAAGTTTCTTATCATTGCTACTTGGCATTTCAAACATAGCATCTGTTAAAATTTCTTCACATAATGAACGTAATCCTCTTGCTCCTAATTTATATTCAATAGCTTTTTCAACAATAAATCCAAAGCACCATCAGTAATTGTAAAGTCAATTTCATCCATTGCAAACAATTTTTTGTATTGCTTGATTATGGCATTTTTTGGTTCTGTTAAAATTGCTCTTAAAGTATTAGCATCTAAAGGATTCATATAAGTTAATACAGGTAAACGACCAATAATTTCTGGAATTAAACCAAAATCTTTTAAATCCTTTGGAATAATATATTGCAATAAATTATCTTTATCTACTATTTCTTCTGCTTTAGAAGCACTATAACCAACTGCTTGCATATTTAATCGTTTAGAAATATGACGCTCAATACCATCAAAAGCTCCACCAGCAATAAATAAAATATTTTCTGTATTAACTTCAATAAATTTTTGATCTGGATGTTTTCTTCCTCCTTTTGGTGGCACATTAACAACTGTTCCTTCTAATAATTTTAATAAAGCTTGTTGTACACCTTCACCAGAAACATCTCTTGTAATTGAAGGATTATCACTTTTACGTGCAATTTTATCAATTTCATCAATAAAAACAATTCCTTTCTGAGCTTTTTCAAGATTATAATCTGCTGCTTGTAGTAATCGTGTTAAAATACTTTCAACATCTTCACCAACATAACCTGCTTCTGTTAAAACAGTAGCATCAACAATTGCTAAAGGAACATTTAGCATTTTTGCAATGGTTTTTGCCATTAAGGTTTTACCTGTACCTGTTTGACCAACCATAATGATATTACTTTTTTGAATTTCAATATCATCATCTGTAGGAGGTTGTAATAAACGTTTATAATGATTATAAACAGCAACAGACATTACTCTTTTAGTATGCTCCTGACCAATAATATATTCATCAAGAAATGCCTTAATTTCTTGTGGCTTTTTAAGCTTCAATTCTGCAGATAGATCACTGCTGGTCAATATCTTTAGATTCTTCTAAAACAATTCCATGAGCTTGCTCTATACATCTATCACATATATGTGCATCTAAACCTGCAATTAATAAATTGGTTTCTGGTTTTTTTCTACCACAAAACGAACATTCTAATATTTCCTTTGCCATATCTAAATTTTACTCTCTAACTAAGATCTCATCAATCATTCCATATTCTTTCGCTTTATCAGCTTTCATCCAGTAATCTCTATCACTATCTGAATATACTTTGTCATAATCCTGTCCAGAATGTTTACTAATTATCTTATATAATTCTTCTTTTAAAATTAAGATTTCACGAGCTGTAATTTCTATATCACTTGCTTGTCCTTGTGCACCTCCTAATGGTTGGTGAATCATTACTCTTGAATGTGTTAATCCACTACGTTTTCCTTTTGTTCCAGCACATAATAATACAGCTCCCATAGATGCTGCCATACCTGTACAAATTGTTGCAACATCTGGTTTTATAAACTGCATAGTATCATAAATTCCTAATCCTGCATAAACACTTCCTCCTGGTGAATTAATATAAATCTGAATGTCTTTAGAAGAATCTGTACTTTCTAAAAACAATAATTGTGCTTGAATAATATTTGCAACCTGATCATTAATTCCTTGTCCCAAAAATATAATTCTATCCATCATTAAACGAGAGAATACATCAAAAATTGCGATATTCATTTGACGTTCTTCAATAATATTAGGGGTTAGGTTTGTTGGGTACATACTACTCATAATTTTATTATAGTAAGTACTGCTTATTCCTTGATCTTTTATTGCAAATTTTTCAAACTCTTTAGCGTAATCCATATGAATATAATATTGAGGTTTTAATTTGTAAATATAACAACTATTAGCTAAATAATTATTCTTTTATTTTAAAGGTATTTATTCTGCTATTTTCTTTCGTTCAAAACTTAAATACTCTAATTTTGATATATATTTTAATGTCATGCTTTTTCAAAAAGAAAACCTTCAGGAAATCAGTACTCAAATTGATCAGATTTTAAACAAAGTAAGAGATTATGAATCCCGATACAGTCAACAAATCTTAAATGTTCATCCTAATTACCAAAAAAGCGCTAAAAACCTTATTCATTATTTAGCCTTACGGACTTTTGATAACGATATTTTACAGAATAAATTATACGAAATAGGATTACCAAGTTCTACAAGTTCAGAAAGTAGTGTTTTACAAAATATAATCACATTTAAAACTATTATAAATAGTTTATTAAAAAATGATACTAATATTGATACTAATATATCACTTAACTAATTCTGAAAGCAGACAACTGCTATTAAATAATACAGATGCACTTTTTGGTAAAATAAAAAATAATCGTGTTACCAGAATTATGGTTACACAACCAACTTTGGCTGCAGAAGATGAGATATTTGCTGAAAACTTAACAAAACTTGGAATGGATTGCGCAAGAGTAAATTGTGCACATGATGATGAAATTGTCTGGAAAAAAATAATAGACAATACAAAAAAAGCGAATCCGGATTGTAAAATTATGATGGATTTAGGTGGTCCGAAACTGAGAACAGGCAAAATGAAACCAGGACACAAAGTAATCCATATAAAACCTAAAAGAAACACATTAGGTCAGGTTATTGCTCCAGCAAAAATCTGGTTAGCACCTTTTGGAGTAAACCCTCCAAATAATGAAGAGGCAGATGCAATAATTCCTGTAAATAAAAAGTGGCTTAAAAAAACTAAAAAAGGGTCTTACATTGTCTTTAAAGATTCCAGAGATAAAAAATGTAAAATTACAATAGACATCAAAGAAGGTCTTGGCCGTTGGGCTTCTTGTAAAGATTCCGCATTTGTTACAACGGGAGCATTACTTAACGTGTTTATAGAAGATAAATCGACTTCAGAAATTCACTCTGTTCATGAGTTGTTACCTTTAGAAGAAGTAATTTTTCTTTATGAAGGTGATATTTTAAGATTGGACAAGGAACCAATATTAGGTGAACCAAAAAAATATTAATGATGAAGGTGAGTTAATTGAACTTGCACACATTTCATGCACACTACCAGAAGTATTTACGAATGTAAAAGTAGGAGAACCTGTATATTTTGATGATGGGAAAATTGAAGGTTTTATAAAAGAAATAAATCCAGACCATTTATTAATTGAAATTACCACGACTAAAAAGAATGGTGGAAAATTAAAGGCTGATAAAGGCATCAATTTACCTGAAAGTAAATTACTTATAAACGGATTGACTGAAAAAGACAAAACAGATGTCAAATTTATTGTTAAACATGCCGATGCTGTTAATTTCTCATTTGTAAACAATAAACAGGATGTTGAAGACCTCTTAAATGAATTTAAGAAATTGGACGCTACATTAGGTATCATTCTCAAAATTGAAACTAAAGAAGCTTTTAAAAATCTACCAAGTATCATTTTAAAAGCAATGGAAAATTATCCAATTGGTGTTATGATTGCTCGTGGTGATTTGGCTATTGAAACCGGTTGGAAAAACTTCGCAATTATACAGGAAGAAATAATGCGGATTTGTGATGCTGCTCATATTCCAGATATTTGGGCAACACAAGTATTAGAGAATTTAGCCAAAAAAGGTGTTCCTACCAGATCTGAAATTACAGATGCCACTTTGGCTGAAAGAGCTGAATGCGTAATGCTGAATAAAGGATGGTATATTGATAAAGCCGTCAAGATGTTAGATAAAATCTTATGCAAAATGCAGAAATTACAAAAGAAGAAAGGTAACCTCATGCCAAAGCTCGAGTTTAATGAAATACAATAAAAAAGGGCTTCCATTTGGAAGCCCTTTTTTATTAGATAATCTAATGATTATTTTTTGTCTCCATATACTTCCTTAACGAAGTTTTCATAGGTAATCTCTTTAGTCTTAATATTTGCCTTTTCTTTGTATAAGGTTAATAATTTTTGACTAACTACTTGTTCGGAAATTCGTTTTACTTCTTCTTGATTTGATAATACACGTGCAGTTATATCTTCTAACTCCTTATCTGAAGGATTCATTTGACCAAATTGAGCCATTTGAACTTTTATCATGTCTTTTGCTCCTTCTTTTACATCTTCAAAATCAACTTTAATATCATTATCCTGCATCAACTTTCCTTCAATTAGCTGATATCGCAGGCCTTTTTCTGATTTTTCATATTCTTCTTTAGCCTGGTTTTCATCTAAAGGTTCTTCACCGGAATTCTGAATCCATTTCTGCAAAAATTCAGACTGGAAGATCAAATTTTGTTGATTCTACTAAATTTTCAGTGACATCGTTTAATAATTTCTGATCTGATTGTTGAATAAATTGCTTTTCAGAATCTTCCTTAATCTTTTCTTTAAGTTCTGTAACCGATTTAACCACATCTTTCCCAAATAATTTATCGAATAATTCCTGGTCAAGATCTGCCAATTCACGTTTATTGATTTCCGAAATTGTGAAAGTAACTTCAATATCTAAACCATGAGCATCATCATGAGGTATTTTTAAAGCATGCATTAAGTCGTGATCGTCCTTGTAAAGCCCTTTTGTTTTTAATTCAATAACATCTCCAACTTTAGCACCAATAAATTTCTTTTCTGTTGTCTTACTCTTAAATTTATCGAGTGTTAAAGTTACCGTATTTTCAATTTCTTTTTCTTCATTTTTGAAGGTTCCAGCAATCTCACTATCCTTATCAACTACTTTTTGAGACACCAGTTTTCCGTATTGCTTTTGAATGTTCTTAACCTGATCATCGATCATTTTCTTATCAGCAACAATATTGTAATGTGTTATGGCTTTTTTGCTTTTTAATTTTACCTCAAATTCTGGTGCTAAACCTAATTCAAATTCAAATGAAAATGTATCGGCATCCCAATCTAAGTCATCTTGAGGTTTTGGTAAAGGATTTCCTAATACATCCAGCTTTTCTTCTGTAAGATATTTATTTAGAGCATTCTTGCAACAAGTTTATTAACTTCATCTACTAAGACAGCTTTTCCATATTGTTTTTTAACCATTCCCATTGGCACATGTCCTTTTCTAAATCCAGGAATATTGGCTGTTTTTCTATAATCTGATAATATTTTTTCTACTTTATCGCTATAATCCTTTTTCTCGATATCAACCTTTACAACAGCATTTAAAGCGTCAATGTTTTCTCTTGTAATATTCATTATATGTAAATTAAATGACTTAAATTTTAGCCTGCAAAATTACAACAATTTATAGACCTTGCAAAGTTTAAACCTTGTATTTAACTGCGTTTTTTATCTTCTTTGAAGATAGAATGTAATAAAGATTGTAAAATGGATAGTAGAATACTGAACAAAATAGCTGTCCAAATACTGCTAACTGCAAATCCATCAATTAATTTATCTGCCAACAAGAATTATCATAGCATTAATAACCAATAAGAACAATCCTAAGGTTATTATTGTTATTGGTAAGGTTAAAATAATTAATAGCGGTTTTACCAATAAATTTAAAACTGATAATACTACAGCAACAATAACAGCTGTTAAATAATTATCTACTTGAACACCATTTAAAATTTCTGCAAGAACAAGGACTGCAATAGCATTTAGCAACAAACGAATAATTAGTTTCATAATATAATGTTTAGATATTAAAAGTATACAAAATTAATAACAGCTTCAAAAAAGCCTTCGGGATTTTCTGCATGCAACCAATGTCCTGCATTTTTTATTGTTATAATCATCGCGTTTTCAAATTGAGCCTTTATAGACTTTTCATCGTCTTCATTTATATATTCAGATCTATCTCCTTTTAAAAACAAGGTGTCTCCTTCAAAAGTAACATGCGTTGGGAGTGCTTCTCCTATTTCATCAATATTATCTATTAATGCTTCAAGATTAATTCTTAAATCCAGTTGTACCTTTTTCCTTCCAATAAATATTTTTAAGAAGAAAATTTCTTGTTGGAACATGTGTTACATAACTACCTAAAACTTCTTCGGCTTGAGCTCTTGATTTAAGTTCATCAAAATTCAAAGCAGACAGACCATTTAATATGTCATGATGATGTCTGGGATAAAATCTTGGAGCAATATCTGCTACAATTAATTTTGAAACCTTTTCAGGATAGGTTACAGCAAAAAGCATTGCCGTTTTTCCTCCCATGGAATGACCAAGTAATATTATATTGTTTAATTCATGAAAATCACAATACCTTTTTAGATCTTCTACAAGAATTTCATAGCTAAATTCGCCATCATGAAAACTTTTACCATGATTTCGTTGGTCCACTAAATGAACTTCGTAATCCTTGGTCGCTAAAATCACGCCCCAAGGTTTTCCAATTGTCTCCCATTCCTAAAAAACCATGAAGAATTACAAAAGGAGGTCCTTGACCATGTATATTAGAATGTAGAATCTGCATTATTTTAATTTGTGTAAATACATATTCACAACATTCTCTATTCCTAAATACAAGCTTTCTGAAATCAAGGCATGACCAATAGAAACTTCTAATAATCCTGGTATATTATCTTTAAAGAATTTAATATTATCTAAGGACAAATCATGTCCTGCATTAACACCTAAACCTAATTTTATTAGCTAATTCTGCACATTCTGTATAAGGTTTTATAGCATTCTTATTTCCTAAACTATATTGATGCGCAAAAGCTTCAGTATACAATTCAATTCTATCTGTTCCTGTTTCTTTTGCACCTTCTATTTGGTCTAAAACCGGATCGACAAAAATAGAAGTTCTAATATTGTTATTTTGAAATTCTTTAATTACATCAATCAAAAAATCTTTATGTTTAATTGTATCCCAACCAGCATTACTTGTAATAGCATCTACAGCATCAGGGACTAAAGTTACTTGTGTTGGTTTAACATCTAAAACCAAATCAATAAATTTTTTAATTGGATTTCCTTCAATATTATATTCAGTATATACTTCTGATTTTAAATCGTATGCATCCTGATAACGAATATGTCGTTCATCTGGTCGAGGATGAATAGTAACTCCTTCTGCTCCAAATCGTTGTACATCTTTTGCAAATTGAACAACATTTGGTATATCACCACCTCTTGAATTTCGTAACGTTGCAATTTTATTAATATTTACACTTAATTTTGTCATTAATTATTTTTTGGCCAAAAATACAAAGTAGGAACGCTTATTGTACTATTTTTTTGATTAATTTGCATATTATTTAATAACATATGAATCTTTCAGAATACATAATAAACGACATAAAACCTATTAAAAGCAAGTCTAAATGCAAGGAGTTGCAGATGTTATTTAATCAACTACGTATTCTCATATTCCTGTTGAAAATGATGGAATTTATGTAGGTTGTTTTTCAGAAACTGATGCATATTGTTTTGATTCTGATAAAATAATTGATGAATATAAATATACATTAGAAGGATTTTTTGTAAGAAATAACACTAACTGGCTAGATGTTTTAGAAGCTTTTGCAGTAAATTCGACTAATATTATGCCTGTTTTAAACGATAAAAATGAATATTTGGGTTATTATGAATTAAATGATATTATAAACTTATTTAGTGAAACACCATTCTTTTCAGAACCAGGTGGTATTCTTATTGTTGAAAAAGGAATTAATGATTATTCGTTTAGTGAAGTATGTCAAATAGTAGAGTCTAATGATGGCAAACTTTTAGGATCTTTTATTTCTAAAATGAAAAATGATGTAGCTCAAATTACTTTAAAAATTGGCAATACTACGTTAAACGATATTATTCAATCATTTAGACGTTATAGTTATAATATAATTTCTGGTCATGACAGAGATACTTTTATAGAAAATTTAAAAGAACGATCGGAATATTTAAATAAATATCTTAATATATAGTTTAATGAAGATTGCAATTTTTGGTCAATTCTATCATAATACTTCAGCAGAATCAATAAGTACACTTTGTGATTTTTTAGAAAAAAAGAAGACTGAAGTTTATATTGAGGAAGAATTTTATTCCCTGTTAACTTAAATAAAGTTGTTTTAAAGAATTATAAAGACTTTAAGACTTATACAAAGTTAGATAAATCCTTTGATCTTTTGATAAGTATTGGTGGTGATGGGACTATTTTAAGAGCCATTACTTATGTTAAAGATTTTGAAATTCCCATAATTGGTATTAATACTGGACGTTTAGGGTTTTTAGCAACCATTCAGGATGATGAAATTGAAACAGCTCTGATAAGTATTTTTAATAATAATTACAAAATTTCTGAAAGAACTCTTCTACAAATTGAAACCAGTCCAGCTAAAAAAGACCTTAAAGAATTAAATTTTGCTTTTAATGAAATTGCTGTAAGTAGAAAAAACACGACTTCCATGATTACTGTAGAAACACATTTAGATGGTGAATATCTTACATCATATTGGGCTGATGGGTTAATTATTTCTACTCCAACAGGATCTACAGGATATTCCTTAAGTTGTGGTGGTCCAGTAATTACTCCTGGTACCAATAGTTTTGTACTTACACCTATTGCACCGCATAATTTAAATGCAAGACCATTAGTTATCCCTGACAAAACTCAGATAAAACTAAAAGTTAGCGGTAGAGAAGATAACTATTTGGTCTCCTTAGATTCCAGAATAGCAACATTAGAAAATAACACCATTATTACTATTAAAAAAGCAGATTTTAAAATAAAAATGATTGAATTACAAAATGAAAGTTTTTTAAAGACACTTACGTAAAAAACTTCTTTGGGGTGAAGACAAGAGAAATTAAACAATAATTTGCAATTAAATATGTTATCTCATATACATTTATGATCAAATTGTTAATAGGCTAATCTTATTTATTATATTTGCAAACTTTTAAAAATTAATGAGGTACTTATTAATCATTTTCTTTATTGTTTTTAGTAGTATTAACTGCGTAGGACAAATTCATGAAATTGGAGTTTTTGTTGGTGGTAGTAATTTTATTGGAGATGTAGGTTCTACAAAGTATATTTCACCAAATCAACTAGCATTTGGAGGTATTTATAAATGGAATAGAAGTCCAAGACATTCTTTTAGGATCTCATTAATTATAACAGATCTTGAAGGGTATGGACTCACAATCTGATGATCCAAGAAGAAAACAAAGAGATTATAGTTTTAAAAATAATATAGTGAACTTTCAGCGGGAATAGAATTTACTTTTTTAGATTTTAATTTGCATGAAGTTGGAAATAAATCAACACCATATTTATATACAGGAATAACTTTTGCTAATTTTGATAACTACTATTTTAATAATAGTGGTGCAAGAGTTTATGAAAACACGAATAGTAATGCATATGGTATTCCGATGGTTTTAGGTTTTAAAACAACTATTTCAGAAAAGTTTATTTTTGCAGTTGAAATTGGAGCTCGATACACTTTTACAGATGAATTAGATGGAAGTGTACCAGATACTAAAAATTTTATTGATAATTTTAGTTTTGGTAATATAAATAATAATGATTGGTATGTATTTACAGGAGTTACCTTAACTTATACCTTTGGTAGAAAACCATGTTATTGTGATTTTTAAGATGTGGATTATAAAAGATCAAATAAATAGAAACAAATTACCTAAGCATATTGCCATAATTATGGATGGCAATGGTCGTTGGGCAAAACAAAAAGGATTAATTCGCGCTTTTGGTCATGAAAAAGGTACAAAAGCTGTTAGAGAAGTTGTTGAAGCTTCTGCAGAAATTGGAATAGAATATTTAACACTTTATGCTTTTTCTACAGAAAACTGGAATAGACCAAAATTTGAAGTAGAAACCTTAATGAAACTTTTGGTTTCTTCATTAAAAAAGGAAATTAAAACACTTACATGATAATAATATTAAACTAAATGCTATTGGAAATTTAAAACTACTACCAAAAAAGGTCTTAAACGAATTAACCGATGTTATTGAAAAGTACAAAAAATAACTCAAGAATGACACTTAACTCTTGCACTTAAGTTATGGTTCCAGAGAAGAAATTGTTCATGCTGTTAAAGAAATTGGTATTAAAGTTAAAAATAATATAATTTCGCCCGAAAATATTGATGAATCAATAATTAATGAGCATCTTTACACGCAAAATTTACCAGATGTAGATTTACTTATAAGAACAAGTGGAGAACAACGCATTAGTAATTTTTTATTATGGCAAATTGCCTATGCAGAATTATATTTTACAGAAGTACTTTGGCCAGATTTTACAAAGGAAGAATTGTATATAGCCTTATATAGTTATCAAAAAAGAGAAAGACGATTTGGAAAAACAAGTGAACAACTTAGCAAATAATAAAGTACAATTGAAAAAATTTATAATTCAATTAATCCCTATATTTTTCATTTTTATTTGCTCTGTGATTCAGGCTCAAGAAATTTCATTTGATAGTGGAAAAAAATATATTTTAGGTGATATTTCTGTAACAGGGAATACCAGTTTTAGTGCACAAACAATTGTTACCTATTCTGGATTAAGAAAAGGAGATGAAATTTTTATTCCTGGAGAAAAAATTAGTAATGCCATTAAAAAATTATGGAAATCTAATTTATTTAATGATATAGAATTATATATCATTAAAATTGAAGGTAATACTGCTTTCTTAGAAATTCAATTATCAGACTTACCAGAATTAAATAAAGTTACTATTAATGGAGTAAAAAAGTCGAAAAAAGAAGGTATTATTAAAGAAAATAAGCTTGGAGAAAGGTGTTAAAGTTACCGAAAATCTTATAACTACTACCAAAAATTATCTTGAAAATAAATACAGAAAAGAAGGTTTTTTAAATTCTAAAGTAAATATTTCAACCTCAGAAGTAGTTGATTCTATTCAAAAGACAAGAGTCAATATGGTGGTTAATATTGATAAAGGAAATAAAATAAAAGTCAAGGATATCGTTTTTAATGGCAATGAAGTTTTAAAAGGAAAAAAACTTCGAAAAGCTATGAAAAACACCAAAAAGAAAAATCCAATTCGAATATTAAAACGTTCTAAATATATTGAAGCAGATTTTAAGGAAGATCTTGAAAGTGTTATTGATAAATATAAAGAAAAAGGATATAGAGATGCCAGAATTCTTTATGATACTATTGTAATTAATAATGATAATACAATAACATTAAATATTAACGTTGAAGAAGGTGAAAAATACACTTTTGGAAAAATTAATTTTGTTGGTAATAGCATTTATACAGATAGACAATTATCGAGCGTTTTAAGATTGAGAGAAGGAGATACTTATAATGGTGTATTGTTAAAGAAAAGAATAGCAGATGAGAGCAAACCAGATGGAGATGATATTACAAATCTATATCAAAACAATGGGTATTTATTTTCAACCATAAATCCTGTTGAAGTTAGTGCAGATGGAAATATTATTGATATTGAAATTAGAATTTCTGAAGGGAAACCTGCCTATTTTAATAATGTAACTGTAGTTGGTAATGAAAAAACAAATGATCATGTAATTTACAGAGAATTAAGAACACGACCTGGACAATTATACAGTAAAGAAAATGTTGTTAGAACAATTAGAGAATTAAGTCAATTAGGGTTTTTTGATGCAGAACAAATATCTCCAAATTTTAAAAATCCAAATCCAACGATGGCACATTGGATATGGAATATTCTGTGGTAGAACGTGGATCTAGTCAAATTGAACTACAAGGTGGTTATGGTGGTGGTGGTTTTATTGGAACTCTTAGGATTATCCTTTAATAATTTTTCAATAAAAGATATTTTTAAAAAAGAAGCCTACAAACCAATTCCAATGGGAGATGGACAAAAACTTTCACTTACGATTACAAGCAAGTCGATTTTTTCAAACCTATAGTTTTTCATTTTCTGAACCTTGGTTTGGAGGTAAAAAACCTGTTCAATTTTCAACATCAATTTCTCATACAAAACAATTTTTATTTAATCCTTTAACCAGAAATGCAGATAAAAACAGAAGTTTTAATATTACAGGTATTATCTGTTGGTTTAGCAAAAAGGTTATCTGTTCCAGATGATTATTTTACTTTATCTCAAGCTGTAAGTTTTCAACATTATATCTTAAAAATTATAATACTGGATTATTTACTTTTGGTGATGGGTATTCCAATAACTTATCTTATACAGTTGGATTAAGCAGAAATAATTCAGGTCCTGATCCTATTTATCCAATGGTAGGATCTAATTTTAGTGTTACTGCAAAATTATCTATTACCTTATTCATTATTTAATGGTGTAGATTATGAAGCATTAAAAGAAGAAAGAGATGACTTATCTGAATTGCTTACTGATCCAAATATAAGTATCAACAATGCAAATGATGCAAGTAACAGAATAGCAGAAATTGATCAAGAACGATTTAAATGGTTAGAATTTTATAAAATAAAATTTAAAGGTGATTGGTATACTCGATTAGTAGATAAATTAGTATTAAGACCAAGTGTAGAATTTGGATTTTTAGGAGCTTATAATAATGATAGAGGAATTATTCCTTTTGAAAGATTTTTTCTTGGTGGTGATGGTTTAGGTAATTATAGTTTAGATGGTAGAGAAATTATTGCATTAAGAGGTTATCCTAATCAATCATTATCCTCTCAAGATGGTGGAACTATTTATAATAAATTTTCTTTAGAATTACGTTATCCAATTACATTGGCGCAATCTGCAACAATATATGCATTAACCTTTTTAGAAGGTGGTGCATCTTATGATAATTTTAGAGATTATAATCCATTTAATCTAAATCGATCTGCTAGGTGCTGGAATTAGAATCTTTATGCCTGCCTTTGGTTTATTAGGTATTGATTTTGGTCATGGATTTGATCCTCTACCAGGTGAATTAGTTAAAAATGGATGGGAAACTCATTTTATTATTGGACAACAATTTTAATTTTGGCACGATATTTTCTATATACAGGTTAACAACAAGTAGTCATTGTTAAAATTTTTTGAATTTATTTTCGTTAATTTGAATACAGATATAACAAATGGCGAACTTGTTAAAATTTATTCGTCAGTTTTATTAATTATCGATGTAAAGATCAATCAATTAAAAATATTTAGGATGAAAACAAAAGTTCTTTTTTTACTGGCAATAGCTTTTATGCTTAGTCTTTGTGTTAATGCACAAAGAGGTGTTAGAATTGGATATATAGATACAGAATATATTTTAGAAAATGTTCCAGAATATCAAGAAGCTACATCTCAATTAGATAGTAAAGTTCAAAAATGGAAAGTGGAAATTGAAAAAAAACTTAACAGAAATTGAGCAAAAAAGAAAGCGACTTGAGAATGAAAGTGTTCTATTAACAAAGAATTGATAAAAGAACGTGAAGAAGATATTCTTATTGAAGAAAATGAAATTTTAGATTATCAACAAAAACGATTTGGTCCTAATGGTGATTTAATGATTCAGAAAAAACAATTAATTCAACCTATACAAGATCAAATTTTTGCAGCAGTTCAAGATATTGCAGCAAATAAAAAATATGATTTTGTTTTTGATAAATCTGCAGATGTAGTCATGTTGTATTCTGCAGAAAGATTTGATATGAGTGAGCAAGTTTTAAGAACTATTACAAGAGCTTCAAAACGTAAGCAAATCCAAAGTAGACAGGAAAGGAAAAAAGCTGAAGATGAAGATGTTGTTCCTGAAATTAATTTAGAGCAAGAAGCAAGACAAAAAGAAATTGAAGAAAATAAAGCAAAACGAGCAACAGCGGCAGAAGAAAGAAGACAACAAATATTAGCAGACAGAGAAGCAAAAAAACAAGCTGCTTAGATAAAAGACAAAAATTATTAGATGAGCGTGAAAAAGCCAGACAGGAAAAACTTGATCAAAGAGAAAATGCTGCAACCGATAAATCTGAAGAAGTTGGTGATGATGAAAAAGAAGAGGGTAATGAAGATGAAAAAATAGATAATACTGAAAGTGAATTGGTTGATGGAGAAACTGAATCAGCCAAAACGCCAGAACAAATACTTGAGGAAAGAAAACAACAAAAATTAAAAGAAAGAGAAGAAAGAAAAAAAGCACTTGAAGAAAGAAAAAAGAAAATATTAGAAGAACGTGAAAAAGCAAAACAAGAAAAATTGAAAGCAGAGAAGAAAACAAAACACAAGAAAATAATTAAAAACTAAAAATTTATAACACTTAATACTATTAAAAATGAAACAATTTAAAAACCTTTTATTTGCAGCAGCACTATTTATTGGAGCAATAAGTTTTACGAATGCACAAAGCAAAGTTGCACATATTAATACACAAGAATTGGTAGCAGCAATGCCAGAAATGAAAGCAGCACAGTCTCAAATGGAGCAATTAGGAAAAACATATGAAGCAGAAATAAAAGAATTAGCAACAGCTTTGCAAAATAAAATGAAAGTTATATGATGCTGAAGCGGCAACTCAAACAGATGAAGAAAACGCTAAACGTGTACAAGAAGTACAGTCTATGGAACAGAACATTCGTCAGTATCAAGGTAATGCACAAAAAGATATGCAACAAAAAGAATTTGACCTATTAAAACCTATTACAGAAAAAGCTAAAGCGGCTATATTAAAAGTTGCAAGAGCTCAAGGTTTTGATTATGTTTTAGATTCTTCTCAAGGTGGAGGAGTTATCATGGCAGATGGTAAAGACCTTTTAGCTGATGTAAAAACAGAATTAGGATTCTAATAATAATCTGGAATAACATATTAAAAGCTGCCTTAAATAAGGCAGCTTTTTTATTTTTGTAAAATTATGAGTAATCAACCTATTGGAATATTCGATTCTGGTGTTGGAGGCACTTCTATTTGGAAAGAGATTCATAGTCTTTTACCATATGAACATACTATATATTTAGCAGATAGTAAGAATGCTCCTTATGGCCCAAAGGGTAAAGAAAAGATTATTGAATTAAGCGTTAAGAACACCGAACTACTTATGCAAAAAGGTTGCAAGCTGATAGTAGTTGCCTGTAATACGGCTACAACAAATGCAGTAGATTACTTGAGAAAACATTATAAGATTCCTTTTATTGGTATTGAACCGGCAATTAAACCTGCGGCATTAAAAAGTAAGACTAAATCTGTTGGAATTTTGGCTACCAAAGGAACCTTAAGTAGTGCACTTTTTAATAAAACGAGTGATCTGTTTGCCAGAGGAATTAATATTATTGAGCAAGATGGTGATGGAATTGTACAACTAATTGAAAACGGGAAATTAAATTCTGTTGAAATGAATGGGCTCTTAGAACTCTACCTCAAGCCTATGAAAGATGCCAATATTGATTATTTGGTATTGGGTTGTACACATTATCCGTATATAATTCCGCAATTAATCGAGTTATTACCAGCACATGTAAGGATAATTGATTCAGGTGAAGCAGTTGCGAAACAAACTAAAGCGGTTTTAGAAAAAAATGAATTGTTAAATACTACAGTTTTAAATACTAATTCAGAATTCTATACTAATGGAAATCCTGAAGTCTTGAAACAACTTTTAGGAACCGAAATGAGTGTTGATTATTTACAATTTTAATTTGTAATAATTATTCGCGTTAGCGATTGAAGCATTTGTTGGAGCTACTCGCAGTGAGTGACTGCTGAAAGCGCGCCCTGTTCATCCTGAACTCCTGCCTGCCGCAGGCAAGGTGTTTCAGGAACAAGAAACGCCAAAAACCTACTCTTTAAACCAACTGGAATATTTAACATAATTATTGGCAATTCTATCAATCTCTCCAGAGATAAGTTCCTCACTTATATCCTTTACTTTTTTGGCAGGAACGCCTGCATAAATACTGCCTGACTCTACAATTGTATTTTGAGTGACAACTGCACCTGCTGCAATTATGCTGTTACTCTTTACAACGCAATTATCCATAACTATGCTTCCCATGCCTATTAATACGTTGTCATGAATAGTGCAACCATGAACAACAGCATTGTGTGCAATGGATACATTATTCCCAATATTGGTTGGATATTTCTGATATGTACAGTGTATTACAACTCCATCCTGGACATTAACTTTATTTCCTAATTTTATATAGTGAACGTCACCTCTTAGCACAGCATTAAACCAAATACTGCAATCCTTACCTAAAACGACATCGCCTACAATAGTTGCGTTTTCAGAAATATAGCAACTTTTTGGAATTTTTGGAATTTTCCCATTTACAGATTTAATTAATGCCATACTAATTTAAAGAAATATTAGATTTCTATTTTAGAAACGTTAGTTAACAGCAGGACAATTACATTCGAATTTTTCCCTTCTGCAATTAAAATTAAATCCTAAAGAAATTTGATGGAAGCCACCACTATTGAATACAATAGAATTAGATTGATAGGAATAGGTGTATGCAAACATCATATTGTTATAATTTACACCAACCACGGGTGTATAATATTGAAGTTTCTGTGTACTAATACCAGACCCGTCCAAAAACTCTGCGCCGTCAAAACTTCTACGGTAAGACAATCCTCCCCAAATTCTTCCAAAATCAGTGGATTTATAAACTTTAGCATTTAAATCTATCGATGACTCTTGTGTTCCATCCTTGTATTGAAACATAATTGATGGTTCATAACTCCACTCACTATCAATGCCACTAAATACATTACCCACAGATAGAAGATATCGTCTTAAATTACTGGTAATTTCAATGTCATTGTTAATACCTTCATTCTTCAATAGATTTTTCACTGTAGCATGCGCATAAAAATCAATAAAATGGTATGAAAAACCAAAATCAATATTCAAATTTGTTGCACTTTGTTCTACTCCCGCTATAATTGGATCAAATCCTTCATTTAAAAATGCCGTTTCATCAAGTTTATATTGAATTGCTCCAACGCTTAACCCGAAGGATAACATATTCAAGTCTATTTCATTTCTTGAGAACATTAAATGATGAGCATAGGTGATATAGGCTCCCATTTGTGAATGATACCCATTTTTATCGTTATACAAAATTGCTCCGATAGCAGATGGAGATTCATTAATCCTACCATTAATACTTAATGTTTGAAGATTTGGTGCACCATCCTGTCCGAACCATTGTTGTCGACCAGTTAAACGAACTTTAGAGCAATTAGCTACTCCAGCCATAGAAGGATGGATTAAATAATAATTATCGGTTAAATAATCTGAATACACTGGTAGACCTTCCTGGGTAAAAGTGAATTGAGAAAATACTGCTATAACAAATAATAAACAATACTTTTTTAAATTCATGTTCTATTTCTTTAAAGTAAAATGAGCTTTAAACTCTTTTTTAGTATCATTATTTGGTTCTCTGTAATTTACAACGAACCAATAGTCTGATGAGGGTAAGGTTTCGCCATTAAATGTTCCATCCCAGCCTAAAGCCGTTGGAATTAACTGTTTTAATAGCTTTCCATACCTGTCAAATATATAAATTTTTGCGTCAAGTTGATTCGATATACCCTTTATATTCCATGTGTCATTGTAGCCATCACCATTAGGTGTAAAGAATTTTGGATAATCGATTATTTCTATAATTTCAGTAAGTAGATCACAATTCAGTACATCCCTAACTCCAACTGTATGATCTCCTCCAAACAAACCTGAAAATACATTTGATGATTGCCAATTTCCACCATCTATGTTATACTCATAATAACCATTTCCTGTTACAGTGACTTCAATAGTACTATTCTCAGAAAAAGCCGATGTAACAACTTCAACTCTTATATTTTCAGGCGGATAAGAATCAATTACAGTTGTAGTTGCAGGAATAGTACACCCTGTTGCTATATTGGTTGCTATGACAGTATATTGACCCGATTGTAAAGGTAAATAAGCAGGCCCATTTTCTCCTATTATCAAGTTTTCTGAAGAGACCGTATCACTATTAAACCACTCAAAAGTATAATCTGTCTCATTTAATTGTGTATCAATTGGTAATATGGGAAGAAGTGTATCTGTACCAAGATCAAGTGAATTATCTGAATTATCTAAACATATGACATATTCATCTTCAATCTGAATCTCTGGAACTCTATTTACTACAAGATCAATTGGAATTATTTGGTAACATTCATTATCCATAGGATCCACCCTAACATAAATTGTTTGTGATATAGAATTAGTATTTATATAGCTGTTTGGATTTCCAATGTTATTATTATTTCCCAAATTAGCATCGGACGCAAGCTCATAGTATGTGAATATAAAATCTCCAGCATCATAGCCATTAAGTATTTCAATTTCTCGTCTAGTCAAATCAAAATTATCAAATCCATCATCATCTATTTCACATTCTTCAATTGTATCTGGAGTGGTATTAAGCTGTGCATATAAGATAGTAACCAAATCTAAAGTGGTCGTGCTCACACAACCATTTACTCCAGTACCTTCAACAATAATCTGGTTACTTAGGGCAAGATTATTGTATACTTCAGGAGTTCCAATTGGATTATCATTATCTAAATCGGTTTGAGATTCAAAATACTCGATCGTAATTGATGTATCTCCTGCTATAATTTCGCTTTCTCGGATAGTTAGGTCGTAAACTGTTTGCACTTGATTGCTGCATATTCGAATTGGATCAGGATCAACAATAACAGGATTAGGAATAACCTGCAACTCGAAAGACATATCCGTAGAAAAGCATTCTCCAAAATCATCTAGACCATTGCCGTTGTCATCAAATTGAGCTCGAACAAAAATAGTCTGAGGATTAGTAGTGTTGGTGTATGGGTTCACAATAGGATTAGTGTTGTTTTCTGCATCTAATAACGTTGTATGATAACTTATTAGTATATTTTGAGTTTGAGTACCTATGACTTCTGCATCTTTGATAGTAAGATCAAAACTAGTTTCTTCCGTATCACTACAGAGAATATATGGCACAATATTGTTAGCAATTGGCAATGGATCAACAACCAAAGTGATATGTTCTCCTAATCCCAAACAAGCATTCACATCATTACTATCGATTCTAACATAAATATTCTGAACATTTGGAGATGTTTCATTTCTGTGATTACCAGGATCTGAAATCGCATTATTTTCTGCTAACGCATCAGCTAAATTTGTGTAATACGTAATACTAATATTTTGACCTACAGGAAATAATGCTTCAATTTGTGCAGTTGCGTCGTTAAAATCGAAAGCTGCTATGCCATTCGCATTATCTCCATCTATAAGGGAATCATCACATACATTATATTGCAAATTGAATGTGGCCGGAATTTGTGTAGCACCAACTAACAAGTCTATTTGAGCAGTTCTCCAACATCCATTAGCCGTTTCTATTCTTGTGTAAACCGTGTTTGCAATTGGTGTTGGGTTTTGATATGCAGTCGCATTTGTTATCTGATCACTAGGCAGTCCATTGATAGCTTCTGCCTGTGTTAGATAATAGGTAAACGTTTCGTTAGTAAAATCTGTTGAAACGGCACTATTTGCTTCTGTTAAATTAAAAAAGGTTAACCCATCAGTATCATCATCGCATTGCTCTAAAACTACTAAGGGTGTAATTACCGGCAAAGGATTTACAATTAAATCAACAACAGCCGTACTGTAGCAGTTTAGATCATTTATATTTTCTAATCGAGCTATTATTTGTTGATTATTAGCGATAGCGTTGGTAAAAAGTAATGGAAGTGGTGAGGTGTTTGAATCAGCATCTGTTTGATTACTGTAATAAGACACATTAAATAATGCTGCACTTTGTGTTCCCAAAACTTGTGCACCTACAGTACTTAAATCAAATTCTGTAATACCGTTCGTGTCATCACCATCATTGGCATCGTCACAAATTTCATAAATAGCAGAGTTAGCCGATGGAATGTCAAACACATTAAACAAAAAACTTTCGGTTTTGAAGCAATTCGGACTTATATTATTTTCAACTCTAATAAATATCTCTTCTTGCTGATTAGCCATTTGATTTGTATAAGGTGACATCAATGCGTTAATACCGTTTTCAGCATCTGCTAAACTAGTATGATATGTTACTGAATAATCTAAGGTACTTTGCCCTCCTAACACCGTATTATCCAAAGAATTCAAATCTAAATCCGCAAATCCATCATTATCAGAATCACAAAGAAATTGGTTTGGTAATGCATTCGCAACAGGGCTCTGAGAAAATTCAATAACAACACTATCAGTAGCCTGACAATTATTAGCCAAAGTCACTTCAACTGAATATGTCCCAGCAGCACCTATATTTAAAACTGAAGAAGTTTCACCGGGAATAACTGCACCATCCAAATACCAGGTATGCACCAAACTATTAAACCCTGTATCTAGAGTTATATTTTCATTAGTACAAGCTGCATTATTAGTAGCTATGGTTAAATCTCCACCTAAATCAAGACCAATATTAAAACTCCCACCTTCCAAAAAAACTGCTGAGTCATATTGTTCATCTCTCGCATCTGCTATTGCTAATTTTATATGATATTGTTCACCAGGATTAACATTTGAAAAAGCTGTAAACGGCCTTGTATATCCATCATAAGCCACCGGCGCAGAACCTACATTAACATATTCACCAAAATATTCAGGATTTGCTGCACCACAGACACCATTGTCTAAGTGCACATTTGTAACCAGTATTGGAGTAATGCTACTAGGAAGCACTGCTAAATTTGTTGTATTTCCCTCTGAATCAGTCAAATAAAAAGCAAATACATCAGAATATTGACATTCAAAAACATTCTGATCATACTCTTCAGAAGCCATCAAGAACCGAAAACTAATTCTTGACGCGATCGGTATAAAATCAAACTCAATTATAGTGGCATTATAAGAGATTTCACCTACTAAAGCATTTAATGCCGGATCTCCAGGCCATGACAATGCTCCTGAATTGGGCTGCCCTGGTCCAGGGTTAGGACCACCACCCAATCCTGCATTTCCTGAAGCCATGATTAGTCCCTGATCAAAAGGAAATTTACCAATCGGTTCTTCAAAATAACCTATCCCATTACTGGAACCAAAATTTGTACCTGTAGAATAGGTTATATTTGTAACATCTGCACAAGTGCTGTTAATTAATATATTTGTAACTAATTCCTCAACAGTATATGTTGTTTGATCGATAGCTACATTTTGAGATTGACCTATTAAGATAGCTAGCAAAAATATTATGAGGGGAATAATCTTTTTCATCCGGAAAATAAACAATCTCAAATATACACATCTCAACTTTTCTTTTATTATTTTTGCAAAAAATTAGTTGTAATGAGAAATATATCGGTTCATTCAAAAGAAACCACTAACCCAACAATTCTAAAATTCGAAACGAGTGAGTTTTTAACAAACTATGAAAGTTTTGAATTTAACAATATTGATGAGGCAACAGACTCACCATTAGCACAGCAGCTGTTCTATCTTCCTTTTGTAAAAAAAATATACATATCCGGAAATTTTATTGCAATTGAAAGATTTAATATTGTTGAATGGAAAGATGTACAAGATGAGGTAAATAATCAAATACAGGACTTTTTAAATAATGGAGGCATTGTAATAAATAAAACTTCAGAAACGAAAAAAATCCCAGTTACGATTTATGCTGAAAGTACTCCTAATCCCGATGTGTTAAAATTTGTGTCCAATAAAAAATTAGTAGATTCTACATATGAATTTACTTCTATAGATGTGGCAATTCCATCTCCTTTAGCTTCAGAATTATTCAATTTCCCATTTGTAAAATCTGTTTTTATCGACGAAAATTATGTGTCAATCACCAAATATAACAATGCTGAATGGGATGATATCACAATGGAACTTAGAGAGTTTATTAAAAACCACATTGAAACTGGCAAAGCCATTATTTCTGAAAATGAACTAAAAAGCGTTAAACAAACTGAGAATACTTTGGATCAGGAATTTGAGTCATTGGATGATACCTCAAAAGAAATTGTTAATATTCTTGAAGAATATGTAAAACCAGCAGTTGCGAGTGATGGAGGGAACATTGAATTTAAGTCTTATGATAAAAATACTAAAGTAGTAAGCGTAGTTTTACAAGGAGCTTGCAGTGGTTGTCCTTCTTCTACCTATACTTTAAAAAATGGAATAGAAAACATGTTGAAGGAAATGCTTGGCGATAGAATTAATTCGGTTGAAGCCATAAATGGTTAAATTTTACTTTCATCCAATAATTAAGCATTTTATCTAATTAGAAATTACTTTTTAATACTACTATGTTATTTTTTGCAGGTAATAATTCGTAAATTTAGAATTCAAAAAATTAAATTTTTAACCTAAAAACATTATTATGGCAGTATTAAAAGTAATTGAAGTATTAGCAAATTCAAACGAAAGTTGGGAAGACGCAACGAAAAATGCAGTAAAGCACGCATCTAAAACGGTAAAAAATATTAAATCGGTTTATGTTCAGGATCAGAGTGCAATGGTTAAAGGAGATGATGTAACTGAATTTAGAGTAAATGTAAAATTAACTTTTGAAGTTAAGTAATTTATCACGAAATTGAATTAATGGCGTTCCTTAACAGAACGCTTTTTTTATGCTTTATTGTTTACCTTTGGGTTATGACCAGATCACTTTACATACTAGTAATGACATCGATAGTACTATTTAATTGCAACAGTCAAACTTCAAAAAACATGACTCACAAATTCACAAATGAACTCATAAACGAAACTAGTCCATATTTACTTCAACATGCTCATAACCCAGTAAATTGGATGGCTTGGAATGAAAATTCTCTTTCAATAGCAAAAAAAGAAAACAAACTTATATTAATAAGTGTCGGATATGCTGCGTGCCATTGGTGCCATGTGATGGAATATGAAAGTTTTGAGGATTCAATAGTCGCTCAAACTATGAATTCAAATTTCGTAAATATTAAAGTTGATCGCGAAGAACGCCCAGATGTAGATCAGGTTTATATGAATGCTGTTCAATTAATGACGGGTCACGGAGGATGGCCATTAAATGTAGTTGCCTTGCCAGATGGCAGACCTGTTTGGGGAGGAACGTATTTTAAAAAAGATCAATGGATAAACGTATTGGAACAACTTGCCAGTCTTTATGATAAAAATCCTGAAAAGTTGATTGATTATGCGGATCAATTAGAAAAAGGAATAAAAAGCATGGATATGGTTGTATTAAATACTGAAGAACCTGAATTTAATACAAGTTTTATTGAAAATGTAGTAGAAGAATGGAGTAAAACTTTTGATAAGAAAAAAGGAGGTCCTAATCGCGCACCTAAGTTTATGTTACCTAATAACTATCATTTTTTGTTAAGATATGCTTATCAAAATAACGATACTGAATTACAAAATTATGTCAATCTTACCTTGACCAAAATGGCATTGGGTGGAATTTATGATCAATTAGGAGGAGGCTTCTCAAGATATTCCGTGGACGCTAAATGGCATGTTCCACATTTTGAAAAAATGCTTTATGACAATGCTCAATTGGTTAGTTTGTATGCGGATGCATATTTGGTCACACAGAACGATCTCTATAAAGAAGTTGTTTTAGAAACTCTAGATTTTATTGGTACCGAGTTAACCTCAGACGAAGGTGTATTTTATTCATCATTAGACGCAGACAGTTTGAATGAGAAAAATGAATTAGAAGAAGGCGCTTATTATGTCTGGAAAAAGGAGGAATTACAAAATTTATTAAATGAAGAATATGATTTGTTTGCGGCATATTTTAATATTAATAATTATGGATATTGGGAACATGATAATTTTGTTCTGATTCGTGACAAAGAAGATAAACAATTCTGCCACGAGCATAATATCAAACTAGATGACCTAAGATCGAGGAAAGAGGAATGGAAGCAAATCCTATTAAAAGAAAGAGAAAAACGTTCCGGTCCAAGACTTGACGATAAAACCCTAACATCCTGGAATGCCCTCATGCTAAAGGGTTATGTAGATGCATTTCGTGTATTTGGCGATCCTGTTTATTTAGATATTGCTTTAAAGAATGCTAATTTTATTATAAAACAGCAAATTAATAGTGAAGGTGGATTATATAGAAACTATAAAAATGGCAAGAGCAGCATTAATGGATATTTAATTGACTACAGCACAACAATTGATGCATTCATTAATCTTTATGAAGTAACTTCAGATGAAAAATGGCTAAATACTGCAAGAAATCTTACTAACTATGCCTTTGATAATTTCTTTGATGAATCCAGCAAAATGTTCTTTTTTACTTCTAAAAAAGATCCTGAATTGGTTACAAGAAATATAGAATTCAGAGATAATGTTATCCCAGCCAGTAACTCCATTATGGCTAAGAACTTATTTTATTTGTCTCATCACTTTAATAATCCTAACTATTCAAAAACAGCCTCGATCATGCTTAATAATGTAAAACCGGAGATGGTTAGCTATGGCTCAGGATATTCTAATTGGCTTGACCTAATGTTAAACTATACCAACCCATTCTACGAAGTTGCTATTGTTGGTGAAGAAGCAATCATAAAAACACAAGAATTTAGCAAACAATATTTTCCAAATATCTTAATTGCTAACAGTTCTAAAAATAGTGAATTACCATTACTGAAAAATCGATTTATAGATGGGAAAACTTACATCTATGTATGTGTAAATAATACTTGTAAATTACCTGTCACTACAGTTGCTGAAGCTATAAAACTTATCTCCAAATGAAGACTTTAACGATTATTTTAGTTGCTTTTGTGGCTATGGAGCACATTTATTTTCTAATTTTAGAAATGTTCCTGTGGACAACTAAAAAAGGTCTAAAAACCTTCGGATTAGAAAGTAAGGAATTTGCAGAGAAAACAAAAGTTTTAGCTGCTAACCAGGGATTGTATAATGGATTCCTCTCTGCTGGTTTGATTTATTCATTAGTCGTAGCAGATAAAAACGTTTCTATTTTCTTTTTAATATGTATCATAATCGCTGGAATTTATGGAGCGTATTCGACTAAAAAAATCAAACTATTTTATGTTCAATCTATTCCTGCGATAATAGCTCTCCTATTTATTTTTTGCATCTAATTTTTCAATTTCGTTTACTTTGTTATGAATATGGTATTCTATACATTTGCATCAAACTATTTAAAATGGAAAAATATTTTGATTCTATATTAAGATTATTAATTGAATACTCCCCAAAAGTTCTAACAGCTTTAATAATATTAATTATTGGTCTGTTTATAATAAGTATTCTCCTGAAAATGGCCAAAAAAGTAATGATGAAAAGAGGAGTTGAGGATACTCTTGTTAAGTTTCTTTCCAACTTGCTGAACTGGACACTAAAAATTTTATTATTCGTAGCTGTTGCTGCTAAACTTGGAATTGAAACAACCTCTTTTGCAGCGATTTTAGCAGCGGCAGGTTTGGCAGTTGGTCTAGCACTTCAAGGCTCATTGAGTAATTTTGCAGGAGGTGTTCTAATAATGATTTTCCGCCCATTCAAAATAGGTGATCTTATTGAAGCCCAAGGGGAATTAGGAACCGTTAAAGAGATTGAAATTTTTACGACCAAATTGACAGGTTTATCTAACAAAGAGATTATTATACCGAATGGCTCTTTATCCAATGGAAATATTTTAAACTACACTACCGAAGGTACTCGTCGTGTTGATCTGACCTTTGGAGTAAGTTATGATTCAGATATTAAAAAAACTAAAGAAGTATTGTTGAATGTCCTAAAATCTCATCCTAAGGTTTTGAAGGATCCAGAACCAACAGTAAATGTATCCGAGTTGGCTGATAGTTCTGTAAACTTTGCAGTCAGACCTTGGTGTAAATCAGAAGATTATTGGACGGTCTATTTTGATGTTACAGAAAATACAAAAGAATCTCTTGATGCGGCCGGAATAGAAATCCCTTATCCACATCAAGTTGAAATAAGAAAACAAGGTTAAGACTTAGTTTTTATAGCTACAAAATCTTTTAAATAATACGGTTCAAAATAGGCAACATCTTCTATGTCGTCTATTTTGTACTTTTCAAAAGACAATTCACTCATCTCGTTAGCAGATGGTAATTTATCATCAATAAATATTGCATTTTTATGCTGAATAAGTTCTTTTGTTTTTTCTACTCCATTACCAATGAAAGTAACCTCATCTTTATTTAAAATGTCTTGAAATGAATGATCGTCTAAAATTTGTGCTTCCGTTGCTCTAATAAGCTCATGTTTAAAATTATAGATAGCTGAATAGACTTCCATTCTTCTTGCATCTAACATAGGAACGATAAATCCTCTTTTGGGATTTATCTGATGAGCAAGTGATTGTAATGTTAAAACTGAAATTAAAGATATATTCAAAGAATAACAAAGCCCTTTTGCTGCGGACACTCCAATACGCAAACCAGTATAGGACCCTGGGCCTTTGCTTACAGCAACAGCATCTAATTGTGTTAATTTAGTATTACATTGATCTAATACATCCTGAATGTAAACGTGAAGTCGTTCTGAATGAGAATAGTTTTTATCATTATCCTCTTTTAAAGCAATTGTTTGACCATCTTTTGCAAGTGCTACGGAGCAATTGGTACTGGCTGTTTCTATATTCAGTATTAATGCCAAGATACTTAAGAATCTTCTTCTTCCTCTTTCTTTTTCTCTTCTTTTTTATACTCTACACTGTCACCATTTTTTAAGGACTTAGTAACAGTTGTATAAGGGCCTATTATGACCTCGTCATCCTCTTCTAAACCAGTTATAATTTCAATATTAGTATCATCTTGAATACCTGTTTCTACTACTTTTAGTTTAGCCTTATCTCCTTCTTTAACGAAAACACATTCAAATTTTGTTTCTTCATCGGTTTCCACCTTCTTTTCTTTACTTTTACTCTTTTTAGCAGAAGATGTGTCGCTTTTAATAACAATTGCACTAATAGGCACACCTATTATATCTTCTCTTCTATCTGATATAATGTCTACCGTTGCAGTCATTCCTGGTCTAAAAGGTGAATAATAATCTGGCTTACCTTCTATTAAATCTTGATAAGATTCTTCTAAAATTCTCACTTTAACTTTAAAATTAGTAACCTGATCGGAGGTTAGTACACCATCTGCAGAGTTTGCAATTTCCGTTACAATACCTTTGAATTCTTTTTTAAGATATGCATCTACTTCAACTATAGCCGAATCCTTAATTGAAACTTTAACTATATCATTCTCATTAACATCAACTTCTACTTCCATATTATTTAAATTGGCTACACGTAAAATTTCAGTACCTGCCATTTGTTGCGTTCCAACAACTCTTTCTCCTAATTCTACAGACAATTTTGATATGGTTCCGCTCATAGGAGCATAAATATTAGTTCTATTTAAGTTGTCACGAGCCTCATTAACAGTGGCACTTGCACTTTTCACTCCATAATATGCCGATTGTTGGTTAGCTTGAGCAACCTCGTATGAAGAAATTGCGCGATCCCAATCTGCTTTTGATATAATACCCTTTTCAAACAATTGTATATTTCTATCATAATTTGCTTTAGCTTCTTTTAGTGTAGCTTCTGCCTGATTTAACCCTGCTCTGGTATTCTGTAAAGTAGCTTGAGAACGGTTTAAACTGGATTGATAAATATCCGGATTTACACGAACCAATAATTCACCTTTTTTAACTTGCTGACCTTCGACAATAGGAAGTTCAATTATTTCTCCAGAAACCTCACTTGATAATTTAACCTCAACTTCAGGTTGTATTTTACCTGTAGCGGAAACAGTTTCGATAATATCAATCCTAGAAATTTTCTTGGTTTCTATTTCTTTAAAATTACCTTGCTTACCAAACCAACCGGCTTTTTTACCTACTACTAAAATAACAAGCAACGCGACGACTGCAATTATAATAATGTAAAGTGTTTTTTTATTCATGATGGTTAATTTATATCTGTAATTGGAATTCCAAAGTAAAATTCCAATACTTTTAATTTAAAGATAAAATCGTATTTAGTCCTTACTACCTCACTTTGGGCAGCCACATACTGATTTTGAGATTGGCTAAAATCAAAAGCATTCAATAATCCAACATTATACCGTTCTTGGGAAAAATTATATGCCAATTCTCTTGCATTTAAGGTATTAACTGCTGCTTCGTATGCTTTAAGAGCACCTTTAGCATCGTTATAAGCTTGATAAACTGTACTCTGCAAATCTAGTTTTTCTTGCTCTAACTGATTTTTTGCTCTTTCTACATTTATTTTATTCCTTTTTATATCGTTCCTTCCTGTAAATCTATTAAAAATTGGAATATTCAATTGAAGGAAAAAATTATGCTGTTTATTATCGGAAATTTGTGTTTCAAAATCATCTGTATCAAACAATTGAGACCTAAAATAATTAGAACTAAAGGAATAATTTCCCGTTAAAGAAGGTTGCAGATTTCCACGAGCTATTTTTAAGTCATACTCTGCAATTTTAGCATTAGTTTCGGCAATTAAAATTTCTTTACGTGTATCTTTTGCCTTATCAAAAATCAATTCAGGTGACTGGTTTAATATATCTGAAACTGGAATTAAATAATTAATATCTACTATATCAAAATTGTCATAATCTGTGATCAATAATAGCTGGGCCAAGGAAAGTTTTGAAATATACAAAGTATTCTCAGCTACAACTAATTGCTGTTCCTGACCTGATAAAGTGGCCTTAACCTCTAAGAGATCCCCTTCTGGAACCACTCCAGCATCAATTAATTCTTTTGTTCGTTCTAATTCTGAGCTGGTCACTCCAATTTGTGATGTAAGAACTTTAATTTGTTCCTTATTGAAAAGTATTTGCAAAAATGAATTTGCTACGAAAAGAGAAATATCACTTTTCATGTTTTCTAATTGATACTGACTTGCAAGAATCGCTAAATTAGATTTATGTAATTGATTAACGCGGGTTAATCCTTGATATATATCTATACTCGAACTTAGGCCTCCTGAAAGGTTTTTCGTAGTAGATGTAACAGCATCAAATGTTATAGGGTTTTGAGCCAATCCGATATTCCAGGAATGAGAAGCACGTGCGTTCAAATTAGGAAGGAAACTTCCAACAGCATCCTTTTTATTTAATTCCCCGAGCTCTACATCCAGTTCGGATTGCTGTATACTAATATTTTTTTCAATAGCATAGTCTACACATTCTTTAAGGGTCCATTTTTTTTCCTGTGCTTGAGATGCAATAACAAATAAAGAACAAAATATAATGATTGATTTTTTCATAATTTAAATATATGTCTAAGGATATTTAAATGTGTTACAGTTTATTTCAACCGAATCACAAATTTAGTTTAATTATTGAAAGTATTAGGCTTAATTTGATTCCAAACTTTTATTTTATCGTCTTTTTCGATTCCATTTTTAATTTCAACATAAATTCCATCACTTATTCCTAATTCAATGTCTTTTCTTTCAAATTTTTGATCTCCGGTTTCTATTTCAACAAATGGATCTTGGGTTTTAGGATCAAATTGCACTAAAGCTTCTTTTACAGCCATTACGCTATCTACTTTTGCCAAAATAATAGAGGCATTCGCGCTTAAACCTGCTCTGATAAAAGTCGTGTCCTTTTTATTTAAAGTACCTTTTATTTCAAACTGAATTGCACCATTTTCTTCTACACCTTTAGGAGCGATATAGTCTAAAATTGCATCAAATTTTTTGTTCTCAATGGCTCCTACTGTAATTTCTAAAGGAAGATTTTCTGTTATTTTACCAACTTCAGATTCATCTACTTTTCCTTCAAATATCATTTTGTCCACATCTGCCAATGTAGCAATGGTGGTACCATCGTTAAAATTATTAGCTTCAATAACCTGATTTCCAGTTTTAACTGGCACATCTAACACCATTCCAGAAACTGTTGCTCGTATTTCTGTATTTGCTGAGGCACCTAATCCTCTAGTAGTTCCTGTTTTAATAATATCAAAATTTTGTTGTGCTGCAACTAAACTAACCTTTTCCTGATTATACCTTTGTTGTGCTTGATTAAAAGTGAGCTGAGCAGTATCAAACTCGTTAGCTGATATTACACCTTTATCAAAAAGAGCTTTTTGCCTATTATAAATATTTCTCTCATTTTCTAAGGCCAATCTTGCTGCTTCAACTTGTGTTCTTGACGAATTAATATTGTTTTTTGCGCTTGTTAGTGAGGATACATTTGGTACAACCTTAACTTTTGCAATAAGATCTCCTCTTTTTATAACATCTCCTGCTTCAACAAATATCTCATCAATAATTCCTGAAATATTTGGTTTAATTAGTATCTCCTCTTTTGGCACAATACTCCCGGTAGCTACAGTCTTTTTTACTATTGTTTGGGTGGATGTTGTTTCGGTTTTATAAACAACCGGATCTTCTGCATTTTTTTGATACAAATAGTAAAGTGAACCTCCAAATACGATTGCTATGACAATTAAGGTAATAATGGTTATTGATCGTTTCATATTCTAATATTGATTGATAATTTAATTTTGTTGATTATTCTTATTTTAAAGCTTCTACTGGTTTTATTTTAATGGCATTTTGAGCAGGAATGAATCCAGCGAATAAACCTGAAACTATTAATATTGTTAATGCAATTAATACTACAGTAAGATTTACACTAGGATTTGTAAACATATCTACAGGACCACTTGCTTCTAATAAAGCATTAATGCCATAAATGGTCAAGGTTCCAAAAATAATACCTACCATTCCAGATATGATAGTTAAAAATATGGATTCCAACAAAATCTGTCCTCTTATCGACCAAGGAGTTGCTCCTAATGCTCGTCGTATTCCTATTTCCTTGGTACGCTCTTTTACCACTATAAGCATAATATTTGAGATACCAATAATTCCTGATAAAAGAACCAATATACCTACAACATAAGCTACTACGTTTAGGGCAGCAAATAATCTTTCTACCTTATTAAATTCTGCAAATAAATCGAAATGTCCTATTGCTCTATTATCTTCCGGATGAATTGTATGGCGTTCTTTTAAGACATCAAAAACTTGATCTTTAATACCGGTAATTGGTGTACCATCATTGGCAGTTATCGCAAACCAACCTACTCGATCTGCTCTATTAAATGCTTGAGAAAACGCTGTAAATGGTACAAATATTTGTTTTTGAGCTTCCTCTCCATCTCCTTCATTACTTTTCTTTTTATAGGTTCCAATAACTGTAAAATTCACTCCATTTATTTTAATGTATGTGTTTATAGGATCTTCATTTTTATCATAGAGTTCATTTTTAACGCTTTCACCAATAATTGCAACTTTTCTGTTATCGTTAATATCATTGTAGTTAAGAAATCGACCACTTGTAATGGTCATTGGTTCTTGTTTAATGATCTCAGGATAATCTCCATAAACATTAAATGCACCCGTATTTAAACCTCTAACTACATTATTATTTCCTCCAAAGCCACCTAACTGGTTTCGCGGTGAAACAAACCTTAATTCAGGTACATTATCCCTAATTGCTTGTACATCACCAATTTTATAGGTAAAGCGTCTTCCTTTCGGTAAGCCTTTATATGGTTTTGATATGCGTTGAGTCCATACAAACATTGTATTGGTTGCTATATCACCAAAATCCTGCTTAACACCAGTTTCAAATCCTTTTTGTGCAGCAAGTAAAATAATAAGAATATAAATTCCCCAAAACACTCCAAATGAAGTCATTATGGTTCTAAACATATTGCTTGTTAAAGCTTCCAGTATTTCGTTCCAACGCTCTCTGTTAAACATTTTATTCTTCTCTTAATGCTTCAATAGGTTTAATTTTTGCGGCTCTATATGCTGGAAAAAAACCAGCAACTGCTCCTGCTATTATTAATAAAATAACTGTTGTAAGTGCAACATTAAAATTGACAGATGGATTCACTATATAATCAATTTCAACATTAGGCCCTATAAGTTCTAATAGTCCCATACTAAAAATAAGTCCCGCAAATCCAGCAAAAGCAGTAACAAAAATGGCTTCATGTAGAATCATCCCTATAATTGACCAGGGTTCTGCACCAATGGCTTTGCGTATGCCAATTTCCTTTGTTCTTTCTTTAACAATAATGAGCATAATATTGCTAACACCAACAATTCCTGCAATTATGGTACAAATACCAACGAACCAAAAAAACAGTTTTATGTTATCTGTTAAGGTATGGAAACGCTTTACCTGTTCTAACGTATTATTCGATCCTATTGCTCTAGTATCATCCGGAGCAACAATATGTGCTTGTTTAAGATATTGCTCTACTTCTGCCGTAAATTGTATCGATGCTTCAACTGATTCATCAAATGTTTTTTGAGGCTGTAGAGAAAATGTAAGAAGTGCTCACTCTATTTCCTCCATTAAATACGCGTTGAGAAGTTGATAATGGAATATAGACTCTTGTTTCTTCACGTTCTCCTCCAGGATCAGAATAAACACCTATTACTTTAAAATTAATACCGTTAATTTGAAGTTGTTTATTCATTGGGTCTTCATTTTTAAAAATCTCTTCCTTTACTTTGTTTCCAATTACAGCAACTTTTTCAATATTTTCATGATCCTTAAAATTGATAAATCGCCCTTGAAGTAAACCTGTATTTTCAATAAATTGAAAATCTGGATAAGCCCCTTCTATTCTGTAATTTCCACTTTCATTTTTATAATTGACCTGACCTTGCCAAATTCTAACAACAGAGGATTTATACTCTAACTCATCTTCATGCTTATTAATTAAATGATCAAAGTTTTCATTTTCAAATTGTATCCTATCGACCAGGATTTAATCCTTTATATTCTTTAGAAGTCACTTGTGACCAGAACCAAACTGTATTAGAGGCATCTTGTGCAAATTCTTTATCAATTCCATTGGACATACCTTGACCAAACCCTAATAAAATAACCAAAATAAAAATACCAGAAGCTACAGAAAGTCCTGTTAAAAAAGTTCGTAATTTATTTTTACTAATGGTTTCAAATATTTCTTGCCAACGCTCTATATCAAACATTTGCTGTAGACTCTTACTTGATTCTACTTTATTGATCGTCAATAATAACACCATCTTTTAAATTACAATACGTTTAACATATGTGCAATATCATCTTCATGAGTTACAATTAATATGGTTTTTCCTTCATCATTAATACCTTGAATAAGTTCCATAACTTCATAAGATGTTTTAGTATCTAATGCTCCTGTTGGCTCATCTGCTAATAATACTTTAGGATCACTCGCTAATGCTCTTGCTATTGCAACACGTTGTTTTTGTCCTCCAGACAATTCACTTGGTAAATGATGAGACCAATCTGCTAAACCTACTTTTTCCAAATAATGCATTGCCTTTTCATTACGCTCTTTTCGTTTTCATCCCTTGATAATATAATGGCATTGCCACATTATCTAAAGCATTTTTATAATTAATAAGATTAAAAGATTGAAAAATAAATCCTAAAAATTTATTTCTGATAATGAGCTGCTATTTTTTCATTAAGATTTTTAATAGGAACACCATCTAGAGTATAAGTTCCTTCATCGGCTTCATCTAACATTCCAATAATATTTAGTAAAGTAGATTT
The DNA here is from genome assembly GCA_963768245.1 of uncultured Flavobacteriaceae bacterium. GTDB lineage: Bacteria > Bacteroidota > Bacteroidia > Flavobacteriales > Flavobacteriaceae > Site-B1. The sequence continues at coordinate 75,187 of CAVYHG010000023.1, read as the reverse complement.
TCCCGATCCTGAAGAACCCATAATAGCAACCATTTCTCCTTCTTTCTACATTAAAATTAATTCCTTTTAAAACATGAAGCGAATTGCTCCCATGTGGTAAGATTTGTGTAAATCTTTAATATTGAATCATAATTTTGATGGTTAAACTAACCAATATTATAATAAAACAAAAATTAGCTATAGCCAATAAATTGTTAAGAATTGATTTTTTGATTGATATAAGTAAGACTTATAAAAACCAATAATGTTACACTAATAGATTAATTAGATCAACTTTTTTTTTGTTCTGAAGAATTTGTAGTATATAATATAACCAATACCACCAACTAAAATATAAGGAATTATCATTAAGTATATAATTCCATCATTAATTCCTTTTGCTGTGCCTTGTCCTTCTTCACTTTCTAAAACAGCTCGACACATTGCGCATTGAGCATCCACTTGAAATGAAGCTAACAAAACAAGAGAATAATATGATAAGAATCTTTTTATTCGTCATTAGATTACGTAATAGGTGAAATCATTAAATAAACAATTACACCAGTTATAGCAACATATAACCAAAGTGGAAAGGTGATTTTTGCTATTTTTTTATGCCTTTCGAAATTATTTGTTATGGCTCTAACATATGTAATTAGTACAAATGGAATAATGATAATTGATAATAATATGTGTGTTAATAAAATGAAATAATAAACATATTTTATTGCTCCTTCACCTCCAAATTTTGTTGAATCACTGGTCATATGATAAGCAACATACATGACCAAAAATAAAATAGACAGGACAATTGCGAATTTCATTAGAGTTTCATGAAGCTTTCTTTTTTTATTTTTTATAGCCCAAACAGCAATTATCAAAACTAATGCTGTTATTGCATTTATTGTAGCATAAATTGGCGGCAAAAATATTGGCAACTCAGCATCTATTTTAATACCAAATAAGGCGGCTACCACAATTGGAATAATAACAGATAAGGTAATTATCCATTTATTATACTTTTTTTCTTCTATTGAAATTTGATCATTACTCATTGAGCAATTTTTTAATATCCTCTTTTAGATACTGATTTCTTCTTCTTCTCCATCTTCATCAACTTTTTCTGCTTCACTAATAATTCCCTTATAAAATATTTTTGGATTCCCGAATGCATCCATTCTGGATCTGATAAATCCATTTTTATCGATTAAAGCAAAATTACCAGAATGCTCAAATCCACCTTCTACTTCATCATTTTGCCCTACATATAAATTAAACCCTTCATTAGCTAATTCATAAATAGCATCTTGATCACCTGTCATTAAATGCCAATTTGGATTTGTTACTCCATACTGCTCAGCATAAGCTTTTAAAACTTCTGGTGTATCATGATCTGGATTAATAGTAAATGATGCAACACCAAAATCATCTTTATAACCTTCAAAATCATTTTGAATTTGAATCAGGTTCGCATTCATTTTTGGGCAAATTGTTGGACATGTTGTAAAAAAGAATTCTACTACATAAACTTTTCCTAAATAATCTTTATTTGTTATAGTTTTACCGTTTTGATCTGTAAAACTAAATTCCGGCACTTTCTTTACTCTCACCATTAATTATGAGAAATGATAACTTTTCAGCTGAATTCGATTCATTACTCTGAAATTTATATTTACTCATTCTTTCTTTTCGAGTAACATCTCCAGTTTTCAACTCTATCAATAATTCTTGGAATAAAAATAATTCCGAATACCAAAATGATAAATGAAATACCTACGTATGAATAATTAGTTTTTTTCATTATTGTCTTTTAAATCTTGTTCTCTTCGTGAATCAGAATCAAAATCACCTTTTCGTTTTTGTCTATACTCCGTAAATAATACTCGCATATCTTCACTCATTTTATTCTTTAATTCAGCAACTTCTATACAATCATAAGAAAGTAACGGATATACTGCTTTATTTTTTTCTATTTCCTTTTTATCTCTATCATCTATTCTTCCTCTTTGATTCCTTTCTTTATCGATAATAAAAACATTATCTGTTGCTAAATTTTCATCTAAATCGAAATCAGAATTCAAGCTATTAAAAACATTCAGTATTTCATTTTTGTCTCCAAATGACAAAATGCCAATATTTTAAATCATCATATTGGTATAATTTCTTTTTCTAACTGGGTAACTTCATTTTCACTACCATTAGGCACTATCATTAAAACTTGAAATTTCTTAAATCCCTTAAATTTATCATAGATTAATCTCTTTCAAATTTAAAGCAGAAAGGGCTTTGCTATCTGGATTCTCTACCCAAAAATCCTAACACTGTAATATTCTCTTCTAATTTGATTTCCATATCACTTTTAGAAGTAAACTTGGTTAATTCCAAAACATCTGTCTTGAACAATTTCTAAAGGATTATAATTATGTGTTGATGGATATAAGAATAATAAAAAAATAACAGGAAGAAAGAATAAAATACCGAGTATAATCTTACTTTTTAATATCCCTGATTTTCATTGTGCAAAAATAAAAAAGGCGGTTTAAAAAAACCGCCCTTTTAGTATTATTTAACGTTATTAAAAATCTCGTTTAATGTATCCATCTTTATAAATATCAAATACATATCCTCCTTCTTGTAAAAGTATAAAAAGCAAATAGCAAATCAAGAATACTGCTGTCCAAACAACCATTCGTCTTAATGCTGGTGTTTCATCTCTCATGTGCATGAAATCCCAAGTAATATAATATGCTTTAACAATTGTAAGTATAATGAATATCCAGTTAAGTGCTTTCATCCCTAAGTACCTTCACATATAAACTTTCTGGTTTGTAAATACCTAAAACAACTTCAACTCCTGTAACTATAGTCAAGAAAATTAAAACACCCCAAATCTTTTCTGTGTTTGATTTAAATTTAATTAATCCTCTAAATATTTCTAATTTATGTGCGTGTGCCATTATAATTTCTGATTTCTAAATTAAACAAGGTAGAAGAATGTAAATACAAATACCCAAACTAAATCTACAAAGTGCCAATAAAGTCCAACTTTCTCAACCATCTCATAACTCCTCTTCTTCTCGTATGTTCCTAATATAACATTAAAGAAATATAATAATATTAATAACTACTCCTGAGAATACGTGAAAACCGTGAAATCCTGTTATAAAGAAAAAGAAATCTGCAAAAAGAGGTGAACCATATTCATTGACTCTTAAGATTGCACCTTCTACCACGTTTCTACCATTAGTTTTTAACTGTTTGAGTGATTCTTCTCTTGAAAGAATTGTTTTTTCACCTTGCTCATTAATAATTTGTGTTCTTACTAACAAATCTGGGTTTGCTTCAAATCCACTAACTACCTCATCAACAGTATAAGTTGGTAATGCAGCTTCCTCAACATACCAAACACCATTTTTTCGTTCTTGTGCTGTTCTTTCTCTCTCACCAGCTACAACAAAATCGCTTAGGGCAACCCTTTCTCCTTCTTTATTAATAAATTGAAGAATATTTCCTCCTTTTGTTTGTACAGCTCCATAATCCCCTTTTATAAATGTTGCCCATTCCCAAGCTTGTGAACCAACGAATATTAAACCTCCAATAATGGTTAAAAATAAATAAAAAGTAACTTTGGATTTATTTAATTTATGACCTGCATCAACAGCAAGTACCATAGTTACCGAAGACATAATAAGAATAAAAGTCATGAAAGCCACATAAATCATAGGTAACTCTTGCCCATGTAAAAACGGAACGTGAGTAAATACCTCATCTGCTATTGGCCAAGAATCAATAAACTTAAATCTTGAAAAGCCATAAGCGGCTAAAAATCCAGAAAAAGTTAAAGCATCGGAAACAATGAAAAACCACATCATCAATTTACCATAACTTGCTTTTAAAGGTTTTTGACCTCCACCCCAAGTTTTTCCTTCTGTTCCAGTATTTACAACTGTAGTATCCATATAATGTGTTTGGTTAAAATTTGAACAAAAATAAACAATTTATTTATTTATAGAAATATAAAAATAAAAACAGATATAGCCATAAAATATCAACAAAATGCCAAAAAGTAGCCGCCAATTCTAAACCTAATATATTTTTTGAATTATATTTTTGTTTAAAATGATTATAAATTACTACGAATAAACATATTATTGCAACAACAACATGCACAATATGTACAACTGCAATTAAATAAATATAAGACATGGTTACATTACTAGTTGGTCCTGTAAAATTATAACCAGCATCTATTATTTCCTGAAATCCCTTAAATTGATTAGTTATAAAAAATAACCCTAAGAATAAAGTCAAGAATAAGAATAATGTAGTTTGTGATCTATTGCCTTTTTTAATAGCATTTTTTGCAAAAATAAATGTGAAACTACTTATTAAAATCAGAAGTGTACTAATAATAAAAGCATCAGGCAACTGAAAATCTTTTAACCAATCTTCTCTGGTACTACTAACAACAAAAGCACTTGTCCAACCTGCAAAAGACATAATTAACGATGCGATACCAAACCAAAGCATCATTTTTTTTGCTCTTATATTTTTTTCTTGAATTGTTCCTTGTGTTAAATCCATTATCTGATAAATTTATCTAATACATAAACTATTTGAAGAAGTGTAATATATGATACACTGGCTAGCATAAGTTGCTTTGCAGCCTTAGCTGTCATCTTTTTATATAATAAGAATAGCAAAATATAACATTACAGACCCAAATAAAAATACTATTATTGCACCAACAATAGATAATTTTAAATTCCCTGTAAATCCAAAAACTGGAAGAATAGATGCTAACATGGTCCAAACTGTATACACAATTATTTGAACTGCTGTTCCTTTATCCCTCTTTTTAGTAGGTAACATAAAGAATCCTGCTCTTTCATAATCTTCATACAAAAACCATCCTATAGACCAAAAATGAGGAAATTGCCAAAAGAATTGAATCATAAATAATGTTCCTGGTTCTATCCCAAAATCATTTGTTGCTGCTACCCATCCAAACATAAATGGAATGGCACCAGGTATAGCACCAACAAATACAGAAAATGGAGTTTTTAGTTTTAATGGAGTATAAATACTGGTGTAAAGAAAAATAGAAATCGCACCAAACATGGCTGTTTTTGGATTTATAGAATATAGAATTGCAATTCCCACTAAGGTTAATAAAACAGCAATTATAAACGCTTGATTCACAGACATCCTTCCGGAAGGAATAGGTCTGTTTTGAGTTCTATTCATCAGAGCATCAAGATCTTTTTCAATTATTTGATTATAAGCATTTGAAGCACCAACCATACAATAACCTCCAATTGCGAGTAATATGAGAGTTTTGAAATCTACATAATTTGCTCCCAACAAATAACCCGCCAATGATGAAAATACGACACTAATTGATAAACGGATTTTTGTTATTTCTTTAAAATTAGAAATAAAAGAAACCGGTAATACTGAAGTTTGTGCGCTGTCCAATTTTAAGTTGCTCATTTGAGGCAGCAAATATACTTTAATCAAGTAATTTGAGCAATCCTTTTAATAGTTAAATCATGTTAAAACTATTTTTGAGTGGAAACTTTTTGTAATTTTAAAAACAACCAACTAAGAAAATGGCATTTATGAAAACCTTAAATAATATGAATTTAGTTTTAGTTAGTTTAATTTCAATTTTTACATTTTCTCAAGAAAAAGAGGTTATAATTGAGGCTCAACAAGTGAATGAAAATGTATATATTCTAACTGGTCAAGGTGGAAATATAGGTGTTTTTATTGGTGATGATGGCGTTTTTGTAATAGATGATCAATTTGCTCATTTATCAGGGAAAATTGAAAAGAAAATAAAGGAGTTAAGTGACAAACCTATTACATTCCTTGTTAATACTCATCATCATGGAGATCATACAGGTGGAAATGAAAATATGGCCGATTTAGGAGCTACAATTATTTCACATGATAATGTAAGAAAACGACTTGTTAAAAATCCAACACGTCAAGGCACTATTTTACCTAAAAAAGCTTTACCAGTAATAACTTTTAATGACGAATTAAGCCTTCATATTAATGGTGAGCAGGTATTAATATTCCATGTAGAAAATGCCCATACAGATGGTGATGCGTTGTTATATTTTACAGACTCTAATGTCTTACATACTGGGGATAATTATTTTAGTGGTATGTATCCTTACATAGATCTTGATTCCGGCGGAAGCGTACTGGGTTACATAGAAGCAGTAAAAAGAGCTCTGATAGTTATTGATGATGATACTAAAATAATTCCTGGACATGGAACCGTTTCTAATAAGAATGAATATGTAGAATTTTTGAATATGCTTGAAAATTTGAAAAATACTATTCTCAAAGAGATCGAAAAAGGTAAAACTGAAGGACAAGTGGCTGTAAATAAAGAACTGACAAAAACTTATGATGATTTAGGCTACAGTTGGAGCTTTATTGATAGCGAAAAAATTAGACGAACGTTTTATAAAAGTTTGATTAGCAGGTAATATTAGTAATCAAAATACCAATTAAACAGATCTGTTCTAATCCCAAAATTAAACCAAACAGTACTGTTGTCAAAGGTTGAAGCAGTATCCACATCAGGAACAAAATTTCTGTTTTTCATATTGAAGAAAAGTTTGAGATTGGTTGTTGGATTAACGAGATAACCTGCCTCCAATTCAAAATAAAATGAATCTGTTGTGTTTCCTTGGCCAATTTCATTATTAATATCACTTACTCTATCGAAGTAATCTTTGTAGATATCTCCGCCATAATTTGAATCATTTTGAGCTGTATTAAAATCGAATCCACGTTTACCAATTATTACTTTGGCGTCTCCAAACCATCTTTTGTAATTATATCGTCCTATGATAATGAACTCCTTAAAATTAGATCCCCAAAGATGTGCCATAGACTGATTACTATGCCCATAATTCAATACAATGGATGGATGCGAATAAGTATATGGTCTCACTTGATTATATTCAATTTGTAGCATTAAATTGTCTACTTTAAAAGCATTGTAATACTTTGCCCCAATTTGGTATCCGAATTTATTTTTATAGCTTTTTTGACCATCTCTAATGTCATCTAAAGAAAACTCATCTAAAATAAATTGGCCATAAAGATTAAAACTATCATTCCATTTAAATTTAGCCGTAGCTCCTAAAATTGCATTTCCTGCATCTTGCCCGGATTCAAATTCGATAGCTCGGTAAAATATAACCGGATTAAGATAATTAATATCGAATCCTCTACCATTACTGTCTACCCACATTACGGATTCAAATAATCCAATATTTAATCGCTTTGAGACATTCCAGCTTAAATAATGATTAGCCATGTATTTGGTTAAAAAAGCACCATCTTCTTGTACTTCAGGTCTTACATCGCGCAACCACATCCATGTATTGGTATACTTAATCTTCCAGAAATTAGTATTTAACTTTAAAAATGTGTGAGGACTTGCGACATCACTCAGCAATAAGGATCTATAACCATCTCCAATAAAATTCTTTGCATGGCCAAACTGGATATTGATATACTTACTTGGTGTAAAAGACAAATAGCCTTCTGCCACAGGATAGTCGTAAGCATCATCCTTAAAACGTTTTGCTATTCCACGTCCTGGAACAATAGCGACCTCTGTGTCTGAATTTGGTTTTCCAATACTTTCAGCATATTGATTATAATATTGTGCAAAACGTCCTTGGCTTTCAAATACGGAGGTATAAAAATTTAATTTCTTACCAATTCCTCCTTGGAATATAACTCCTCTTGTATTATTAAAAGTCGAATTAAAATCAGCCTCTGTATCCTTTCCAACAGAAAGGTCAAAAATAGGATCTAAAGTAAACCAATAATTATCGCCTTGTAATTGAACCAAATGATCGTTGAATAACTTTTTACTCCACCAGGATTCTGTTTCTTTTAATAGGCTATTCTTTCTTTGTTTTAGGTCGATAGTAATTTTCGACGTCTGAATACATAAAAGGCTTGGAACCTGTATGGCTATTAGCTCCTACTAAATTCATATTCTGATCGAATACTGAATAGAAACTATGAGTAAAAGGAATATTTAATTGGCTGTTATATTCTTTCCCTTCAAAAGATTTGATACTTTTATTTAGATCATCAAATTCCTTTTTTGCAGGATGAATCTCTTTCGCTTGTTCAATATTTTCTTCTAATTGATTATTAGTCACTAACTGATGATTTGTTAATGGGATCTTTATAGAAATTGAATATTTAGCGTAAGTTGGATTACCATTATATGTTGCAGGTTTAATAACAGGTAGTTCGTTAAAAACCTTAGTGGCTTCTTCTTTAAGTTCCTTATACATGGCATCAATGTATAGGACGTTAAATTTCCCTTCTTCGTTAACTTCAAAAAGAACAACAACTTCGCCATTGTAATTTTCATCTTGAACTACTTTAGGAACCTGAAATTTTTCATAAATAAATTGATTCAATTTATTATTAAAGCAAATCTTGGTTTGTTTGATTTGAATAGAGTCACAATCTGGAAAAATTGGTGGTTTTTCGTAATTAGTCAGGTCTTGTGAGAAAAGGTTGTGTTGAAAGGCAATAAGAATTATTAGTAGGAATAATTTCTTCATTATTTAAATGATAATTTTTATTAGACGAAAGATACTACATTTTTTACAATGCCATAAAAAAACCGTTAACTAATAAAGTTAACGGTTTTATATTTATAAAATATCTTATTAATCCTGAACTTGAAAAACAATTGGTAAAGAATATGGTACAATTACTGCCTTACCTCGTTGTTTTCCTGGTTTCATTTTTGGTAACATACCAATTACTCGTGCAGCTTCTTTTTCTAATCTTGGATGTGGTGCTCTTGAACGAATGCCAGTAATATTTCCATTTTTGTCGATCTTGAAAATAACGTTGATACGTTGTCTTCCTGTTAAACCTAAGTTCACCTGCTAATTCTGTATTAAATTTCTTTTGAACAAACTTGCTAATTTTTTCAGACATACATGCTTTTTTAGCTGCATTATTTCCTTTTTCACAACCTGGATAAACTGGTACATTTTCAATAACTGCAAAAGGTACTTCGATATCTTCTTCTACTTCTTCTACTTCAACTTCTTCTACTTCTATTATTTCTTCTTCCATATCTGTCTCAGTAGATTCAATCACAGTTTCTTCTACTTCCTCTTCATCTTCAACAACCTCTATAACTTCTGGAGCTGCTGGTGGTGGTGGTGGTGGTGGTGGTGTTGCTAATTGTTCTGTAATTGGAATTTCTTCATCCAATTCTTCATCTAAATTTAATTGACCTATATCAATATCGGACTTATCATAGGTTTTGTAATTTATAGCCTGATATGTAATAAATAACATTAATAGCTAAGCCAACTGCAAAGTATAATGAACTGTTTCTGGTAACATCTGCTTTTGTACTTTTTTTAGGTTCCATATCTTCTTTGTTTTAACAGGTTTGCTAAAATAACCAAATATTTATCAAAAAAACAAACCTTTATTGTAATTTAACTTCCACTTAATAATGTATCTTAATGTAATTGCACCAATTAGTATTCCTAATATATTTGCAATTACATCTTCAAACTCTCCAACTCTATTCTCTGTTAGTTCAGTTTGAAGTACTTCAATAATTATGCCGTAAAGTATTAATAAGGCTGCAATTATTAGTATTACATTCTTAAATGAAAATGCAGGTTTTAACAGTAATAGATATCTTCCCAAAAAAAAGTAAGAACCGTATATGATCCCATATGAAATATCTTATCCGTGAAAGAAAAAAAATTTGAAGCAAATGAAAAGGATTCTTTTAAACTTAGAAAAGTTATAATTCCAATAAAGCCTATTCCACAAATTAAGTAAATATTTTTAAGCACCAATTATAGCTTTATAAGCATCGGCAGATAATAATGTATCCAGCTGAGATGCATCTGACATTTTTAATTTTATCATCCAACCATCTCCATATGGATCTGTATTTACTTTTTCAGGTTCATCTTCAAGTATCTCATTAAATTCTATAATTTCACCAGAAACTGGTAAAAATAAATCAGAAACAGTTTTAACAGCTTCAACAGTACCAAAAACCTCTTCTGCTTCAAGAGTTTCATCAACTGTTTCTACTTCAACATATACAATATCACCTAATTCTCCTTGAGCAAAATCAGTAATACCAATAGTTACAATATCACCTTCTATTTTAATCCATTCGTGATCTTTAGTGTATTTTAATTCTGATGGTATATTCATTTAATTTATGTTTTAAATTTTATTTGCAACAAATGTATTTATTCATATGGTAATATCAAATAATAATTCTTAATTACCAAAATTATATCTTAAGTAATTCCTGATCGTATTGTAGTTTGCGGAAATGCAGTTGAAATTGCATATTCTGAGAAGGTATAATCAAAATAAAATATACCTGTTAAATTTTTACTAAATGCATAATCTGCCGTAAATTTCATTCCCCAAATGGTTTGTCCTGCTGTTATTTGATTATTCTCTAAATCTAAATATCGAATAATTGTTTTATTATCTCTAACAGAAACATCTGCTTTTATATTTAAATCACTTACAATGGTTTTTTTTGGTCCTGCTAATTTAGATTTTATTCTAACATCTTTAATTCTATAACCTAAACCTAAAATATATTCGTTACCTTTAATTTCTGTCAATAAATTATTATCAAAACTTAAAGAAAGGACTCTATCTTTTTTAATTTCAGCTAAAATTTTTATTGAATTCTTCATTTCAAAATCTAACCTTACAAGTGGACTAAACATTTCGGTAAGGTTAATATTAGTGTATAACTCTCTGTTGTATAAATTACCATTCACATCAAAATCGTCTGTTGTTATGCCATTATCTAAAGCTTGAACACCTTCTAAATTTGTTCTGAACTGATTTATTGTATAATTAGATCTATAACCATGTGTAATTGAAAATCGTTTAAAATGTTTTTTAAACCATTTAAATTTCATTAATCCAGTATATTTTAAAGTCCAGTTAGGAATTGGTATATCTCTAAAAGCACCTAATTTAGTTTTCTCTGCATTCTGCCCTGAATAAGCAGATAAGAAATGCAGGCAATAATACGGCTTGATTAGTTTTTCCAAATCCTTCAGGATAACCATCTGCATCTAAAGGATAAGTTGAGGAACCATAATATTCTCTGGCTAATCGATTTGCAATAATTAATCTGTTTGCTCTAAAATCATCAAAAGTTTGAGATTGTGTTTCATCACTTTTACTAAATGCTGTTTTTATTAGTGCTGTAGAAATATTAAAATTTCCAAACGTGTTTTGAATTAAGTGAATTATAAACATCACTTAGATCATCTCCATTTGTATCGGTGGTATTATAATTTTCTGTCAGATTTTCCGAGTATAATCTTGTACCAATTAGATCAATTTTAAGATCTTTTACAGGTTCTACACTTGCTGAAACATCTAATTGTCTGTTCCTGGTTTGAGTAAATTGCTGATTAAAATCCGGAAAAATAGTTAACCATCCATTTCTTGCTGCTAATCGCCTAATATCACTTTGACTTCCAAAAGTAAATCCTGTAGTAGGTTTTAAGGTTCCAATAAATCCTGGAGTTTGTAAATAACCTGGTAAAAATGTTCCGTTATTCTCGGAATAATTTACTTGAATACGTTTTACAGATGACAACAATCCAACCACTGTATTATAAACTTTTCTTCCCACGGAGTTTTTATTAGTATCAGGCTTTTTGTCTTTTTCATTAGCATTATTATTTTGTCTTGCTCCAGGCGGAAGTCCAGCTCCTGAAGGCCTTGCATTTGGGTTTTTCTTAGTAGGCTTTTTTACAAATCCTATGTATTTGTAAAACTTATTCATATCTAAAGTTGTATTTAGATTATGAGTATTTGCGTTTTGAATTGAGTTTCCTAAATTATAATTTACCCCGTCAACAAGTAAATTTTCATATAAATCTGATCCTTTTTTCCATTGAAAATCTCCTGTATATGCATAAGTTGCATTCAAAAAACTTAATGCTGGTATTTTATTTAAAGGTATTTCATAATTAATACCTAATTGCTGAGATTGAATATTTGGATCTCCAAAATCAAAGAAACCATCCCAAATATTCAGTTCTGGATCTTGAATATCGATTTCATTCACAAAGTAATTTCGAACAATATTGTTATTTGATGCAGAAAAATTCAATCTTAATGCATCTGTAATATTATAATTTAGAGTGTATTGCATGTCAAACGTATAATTACGTCTAAATAATTCATCAATTTGAATATTGTTTTCGCTTAATCCTATTTCCCTAAATTTCTGCTTATTAAATAGTCTTAAAATATCTGTATTTAAGCTGAAACTTGTTGGTAATAAATTAAAATTAAAGTCTTTTAAAATCTTCCAATATTTACCTGTGAATAGAGAATCATTCTTTTTAAAAGGTTCAATTCTTAACTGATTGAAATTAAAATTATAATTGGCACCAACTCTAACATTTTGATCTAAAGAATTTTCAATTTCAAAATCTCGATGTTCAACTTCGTTATAAGAATAATTAAATGTAAAATTTTCAACATCATAAAATCTTGGTTTTGCCTCTCCTGTTCTTTGTTTTCTTACACCAATAAAATTAATACTTTTTCGTTTTGTATAATCTTCTGACTGACGTTTGATTATTTCTCTCTCATCATTAGAGTTAGCTGCGTCAAGTCTTGCTTGTAGTTTTATATCCTTATACTGCTGATCATATTCTGGAGTTATTATTTCTTCTCCTTCACCATAATTAAATGGTATTTGAATTCCCCATTTTTTTGGTAATAATTGTCCTAAATTAATATTCGTAACAACATCGTATTGCTTAATATCTTCTCGACTTCGTTCATTTGGACCTTGTTCTAATGACCCAAACCCAATAGTACTTCTTCTTCCTGTTGCACTTACATTGGCAAAATCTGCAATATTAGCATCCATACTCGCAACAGCTGCCCAACCACCTTGATTATCCATATCTGATAATCGTAATTCGTTAAACCAAACTGTACCACAAGCATCACTGTTGGATACGTTTTTTACTCCAACCATTAATGTTCTTATATCTCCAAAATTTGGATTTCCTTTTATTGCTACTCTTAATTGCCCTAAGGTGTGAGGATCAAATTCATTAACTACATTCAATTCTTCATCATAAAAAGTAGGGTCCTCATTAAGCAAAGTACCATTTGATATTCCTAGGGCTTTAATTTGTTGTAATAATTCTATTCGTAAATTTATTTCATTTTCATCTGGCCAAACAACTGTTGGTGAAGTCGAAACACCTTCAGATACTTTTAAAGGAATTTCAACTTGATAAAAATTTTGAGTAAAATCATTCCCCATTCTTATAAAAGCTACCAGTTCACCATCCATCAATCCTGGATTAACGCCTGGTTCAGCATGTAAGAACATACGTAACTTATTAAATTGACGCATATCTACATTAATATTCTTAAAAACTGCTCTGGAATCTTCACTCTCAAGATCACAAGTAATTATGGTTAAAGATTGCTCATTTTGTCTTACTACTGTATTATTATTGAATAACTCTTCCTGAACAACCCCTGGAGGTCTTACATAACTGCTTGGGTTATCCTGAACACTAACAACACCGTTTCAAAGACTGTATTGTCATTATTGTTATTGGGTTCGTCGTCCAATGTTAGTTGGTATCGTCTCCAATCGCCTCTAACCAAATCTAAAGTACCAAAACGAAGAAAAGTGGGTTGAGAAAAATCTTTTAAATACATTCTCATAAAACGAATAGATCTAAAATCTGCAATATTATTGACTGCATCATCAAATTCAGAAACTGGAATCCTAAACTGATACCAACTTACGGTTTGTGATTCTCCATTTGGATATTCGACAGTAGTCTGAGAAATATCTTTAATAAATTCGTTATCTATATTTAAAGCTGATGGATTTAAAGGAATTGAATACTCAAAATAACTATCAATAGTATTCATTGTGTTATCTCTATTTATATCCTCTACATCCGGTTGAGTTGTATTTCCTCTATTAGTATCTGTAACCAATTCAGGAGTGTTTCCTTCTAGACCATTATATATGTTATAACGTTCAAAAATATTACCTTCAGTATTTAAAAAATATTGATAATTATCGTTTGAAGGATCAGGTCCAAATCCTGTACCGAATTTCGCAAGCTCCTCGGCATCATTCAATCCATCATAACCAACATCCTGAAGAGTTCTGGCTTCACCTGTAGAATCAAACGCATAAATTAAGGATTGATTTGCAGGCACTTGTCCCCAAGCAGTAGGATTGGTTATATCATTGTTTATACTTCCATCAGGTAAACCATTTTCATATTGTTTTCTTCCATCTTTTAAAACATCCTCAGAAATATTACCTAAGTTAATAGTTAAGGTTCCGCCTGTATTTGAAGGATTATCTAAAAATGGATCTAGTAACCAAAACTCAATATATTCCACATTGGCTTGTTCAAAATCAGTTGATGTTAATTGTCTTGTAATTCCTGCCCATGTTTGTTCTGGAGGCAATGATACCTAAATTAGGATTAAAATTATAAGGTCCTCTTTCGGCTGGATAATAAGCAAAATCCAAAGTATTAATAATGCATTTTGCCCTTGAACCATATCAATGGGAAACATATCATTAATAAAATATCTATGTGTATAAGGTGATGACAGTCATCATCAGTAATACCATCTGGTCGTTGACTACTATAAAAAATAGGATCGATAGTATACCAATTTAATTTAGATCTGAAAATAACCATTTTGTAAGTTAATTGATCTTCAGGATCACTTCCCGAAATATAGCCCAAAGTTGGATCAGCAGGTGTACTTGATAAAAACCATGAAAGTGGTGATTTTAAATCAATAGCATTTTGAGAACCTTCAAAATCATCTATATAAGATGTAGCTTCTCCATTAAAATCAGTTCCTTTTGGTGCTCCTGGAAGCAATTATGCAAATTCACCTCTAACAGAAATATTTGAAGGAACATCTGTATCAATATTTGGTAATTTATTTGCTAATCTTGTTAAAAAAGGTACTTCTGTTGAATAATTACCATTAAAACCAAAAATGGTATTGTTAATTGGTTCTGTACCGTAATTTGCCTTTTGTGTTATTGGTCTTTCATTTAAATTCAAAAATGTTGCACCTAAAACAAAATTTTCATTGAATTGATGTTCCACATTAATACCTGAAAACCGTCTGGTTTGTTGTCCAAAGAATGAATTATTTTCTACAGAAACCTGAATAGGTGTATTTGATGCCTTTAATGCTGGATCTAAAATTTGAACTCTTCCTATTTGATAATTTACTGTATAATCTACTCCTTCAACTAAAACTCGTCCTCCAGCAGTAACTCTAACAGAACCTCGTGGCACATTAAATGCTCCAATTGGGATTCCATCTCCACCTGTAGATTTATAACGTCCTTTAATCTGAAATTTATTTTTTTCAAAATACTCAAGAGCAGCTGTTTTAGTTAATTTATACAACTCAGTATAAACATATCTATTCTGGTTATCATTGTAAGTTATGTCATTATCATAATCTTCACCTCCTAAGGATAATCTGTCAAAAATATACTCTCCAAATGGTTCTGCTTTTGTAAAAATTATTTTACCATTTTGTGTGAATACAGTAATACCTGGAACAAAATCAAAAAAACCATCTCCATTTGTTTGTGGATCATTATTAAAATTCAGTTTGTCTAAATTGAAAAACCTTAATAATGGCGTTTCATCTATTGGAGTCTGGTTAGGTCCTTGATCTGGAAATGGAGTTGTTCCTGAACTGGTGTAATATAATTTACAGGTGAGGTTTCTGTATAAAATATATTAAGTGTAAAATCTTCCTGACTTAATTGAAATGCACCAGTATCATAAATATTTTTCATCATTAAATCCCAAATTGGTTGATCAACATTTGTTACGCTGCTTTTAAGCATTTTTAATACTAGGTTATTATTGTTCAATGATGTTATCATTCCATTTGTATCTGTCGTAACATCTGTTGCATCAACACCATCATTTGCAAATTCTCCTACTTGATACACTTGCCCTCCAACTGTATATTGAAATGCTACTGCTAAAATTTCATCATTATTTAATCTTTGATTTAATGAAATATATCCTAATTGAGGGTTTAAAGGTATTCTGTTCCTTCTGTTAGTTTTCGAGCATTTTCTAGTGTTACAAAATCAAATCCTTCATTTACTGTACCACTAAGGGCTCCAAATCCTGATTGCACTGTTGCTATATCTCTAATTGCATTTGTTAAAACTGATCCAGAACCAATTGTAAGGGATCAAAACCATTATTAGCATTATCTGGAAATGCGTTAGGCCCACCAGTTAAGTTAACTCCTGAGCTTACATTTTCTGGATTTGATTCTCCTAAATCCTGAAAAGCAACAAAATTTCTAACATTATCTGTTCGATTAGTTCTATTTGTTACCCAAACCTCTATTCTAGTAATTTGAACATTTGTATTTAAAAATGGATAATTTGAAAGTGCTTTATCATATTTATCTCTAAAATAATGTGCTAAAAAAAAGTGTCTATTCTCATCATAATCTCTTGAAAAAATAGTGAATTCTTCTAATGTTCCACCTCCTTGAGCTACAACAGTTCTTGTTTGCGATTGTTGTTCAGAAAAAACAGCTGTAACTGTTGTTTTACCAAATTGTAATTGTGTTTTTACACCAAATAAACTTTGTGCTCCTGTAATTAAAGAACTATTTAGTGGCATACTAACATTACCAACTTCAATTTTTCGAATAATATCATCTTCGGTTGGTGTATATTCTAATTTTATTAAATTTTGAAAATCAAAAGTAGATTGTGTATCATAATTTGCATGTTACTTGTAATCTTGTACCTACTTTACCTAATAAACTTAAACTGATTCTTTGATCAAAATCAAATGTAAAATTTCTTCTGTTTCTTGGTGAAAATGATGGATTATCTTGTTTTGTAAAAATAACTCCAAATCCATTTCAACAGAACCTTGTGGAATTACTTCAATGGTATTACCTCCAAAAATAGTTTCAAAAAAATTAGAATTAACATAAAATTCTGGTAATAAATTTTTTTGATCTTCTTCCGACCCATCTTTTTTCCCATCAAAAGCATCAATTTTCTGTTTATAATATGATTTTAAATTTTCTCTGATTACTAATTCTTCAAACTCTTTTGGTGTTAAAATTATTGGATAATTAATATTGAAATCTCCTACTGTCTCCGTATAAATATATCTATCTGTAAGAGGATCGTAAGTGTATTTTGAAACAATACTATTAGGATTTGGCATTTTAATATTACCCAAAGTAAATCCTGTTTTAGTAGAATCCTGTGCAATAGGTTCAGTCTCTTGAGAAAACCCATTAAATGACAAAATCATTAATCCAAAAAGAAAAAT
Source organism: uncultured Flavobacteriaceae bacterium (assembly GCA_963768245.1). Taxonomy (GTDB): domain Bacteria; phylum Bacteroidota; class Bacteroidia; order Flavobacteriales; family Flavobacteriaceae; genus Site-B1. The sequence continues at coordinate 57,749 of CAVYHG010000023.1, read as the reverse complement.
GATTTAAATATTTGTGAAAAATATGGTTAGTTGTTCTATTCAAAATTTATTATAAATTTTTTAAAGCTTCTTTGATAATTGTTTCAACATTTGCTTCTGGTTCAGAAGCTATAATCTTATCAATTACTCGTTCGGCTTGTTTTTTATTAAAGCCTAGAACCTCTAATGCAGATAACGCTTCATCTTTTGTAGTATTGTTCTGTGAAACGGAAACTTCATCTATATCATAAACTTTTAAAATTTTATCTTTTAATTCAATAATTACACGTTGTGCTGTTTTTAGTCCAATTCCTTTTATAGATTGAATTAAACTGACATTTTCGGTAGCAATTCCTTCTCTTACTTGTTTTGGTGTTAATGAAGATAACATTGTTCTTGCTGTACTTGCTCCAATACCACTAACAGAAATTAATAAACGAAATATTTCACGTTCTGCTAAAGATGAAAAACCAAATAAAGTATGTGAATCTTCTCTTACTTGTAAATGTGTAAACAATTTTATATTTTCTTGGTCAGGAATTTGAGAATATGTATGCAATGAAATGTTAAGTAAATACCCAACTCCATTACAATCGATAACAACATCTGTTGGGTTTTTTTCAACAAGTTTTCCCTGAATATGTGTAATCATTAAATTTATATAGTTAGCTCACCAAATGTAATAAAATTATTTTCATGCACAGGATTAAAAGTATGCTTATATACTAGCCTTTTTTTTCTTTTTTCTGAGCATCTATAACTGCTATTGCAGTCATATTTACAATTTCATCAACACTTGCTCCTAATTGAAGAATATGAACTGGTTTTTTCATTCCCATCATAATTGGACCAATAGAATCTGCTTTATTTAATTCTTTTAATAATTTATAGGTAATATTTGCTGAATCTAAATTAGGAAAAATTAAAGTATTTACTTTTTTTCCTGCTAATTTAGAAAATGGAAATATATCTTTTAACATTTCATTATTTAAAGCAAAATCTGTTTGTAATTCTCCATCAACAATTAAATCTGGATAATTTTTATGTAAATAATGAAACTGCTTCACGTACTTTTGTAGCGCTTTCATATTCTGAAGAACCAAAATTAGAATAAGACATCATTGCCATAACTGGTTCTATTCCAAACATTTTAACTACGTTTGCAGTCATTTGTGCAATTTTAGCTAAATCTTTTGCAGTTGGATCTATATTAATTGATGTATCACTTAAAAACATTGGTCCTCGTTGTGTCATCATTAAATTGGTTGTTGCAATTCTTGTCACACCTTTAGCCATTCCAATAAGTTCTATCATTGGTTTTACAACGTGGATAACTTCTTGAATATCCTGAAATAAGGCATCTGCATCACCTTCATTAACCATCATTGCTGCAAAATAATTACGCTCTCGCATTAATTTTTTAGCAGATATTTAATGTAATTCCTTTTCGTTTTCGTTGTTCCCAATATATCTTTTGCATATCTATTCTTCGTTCTTCTTCTTCATCAGATTTTGGATCAATAATTGGAACATCTGCATCAAATTCAATTTCTTCTTTTAATTCTTTTATTTTATCTTCTCTTCCTAATAAAATTGGATTTGCAATACCTTCATCATAAACTATTTGAGCAGCTTTTAAAACATTAAGATGATCTGCTTCTGCAAAAACAACTCGTTTTGGATTAGTTTTAGCTCTGTTATGTAATAGTCTTACTATTTTATTATCATGATCCTAATCTATCCAATAATTCTTCTTCATATCTTTCCCAATCTTATTGGTTCTTTAGCAACACCACTTTCCATTGCTGCTTTTGCAACAGCTGGTGGAACTTACGCAATTAATCTTGGATCAAATGGTTTTGGAATAATATAATCTTTTCCAAATGTTAATTTTGTTTCTCCATAAGCAATATTTACCTGTTCTGGAACAGGTTCTTTTGCTAAATTTGCTAAAGCTTTTACTGCTGCCATTTTCATAGCTTCATTAATTTTTGTTGCTCTAACATCTAATGCTCCTCTAAAAATAAATGGAAATCCTAAAACATTATTTACCTGATTAGGATGATCTGATCGTCCTGTTGCCATAATAATATCTTCTCTAGTTTCGATTGCCAAATTATAAGCAATTTCCGGATCTGGATTTGCCATTGCAAAAACAATTGGATCTTTAGCCATAGTTATTAACATTTCTGGTGTAATTATATTCGCCTTTGATAAGCCAATAAATACATCTGCATTTTTCATTGCTTCTTCTAGAGTATCAATTTTCCTGCTCGTTGCAAATTCTGCTTTTTGAAGTGATAAATCTTTTCTATTATCTCTAATAACACCTTTACTATCAAACATTACAATGTTTTCACTCTTTAGCTCCAAATGCCTTGATATAATCTTGAACAAGAAATTGCTGCTGCTCCTGCTCCACTAACAACAATTTTAACTTCTTCAATTTTTTTTTCAGTAATTTCTACGCATTTAATAATGCAGCAGCAGAAATAATTGCTGTTCCATGTTGATCATCATGCATTACAGGAATATCCAATTCTTCTTTTAATCTTCTTTCTATTTCAAAAGCTTCTGGAGCTTTTATATCTTCAAGATTAATTCCTCCAAAAGTTGGTGCAATATTTTTTACTGTTTCAATAAATTCATCAACATTTTCAGTATCAACTTCAATATCAAAAACATCAATATCTGCAAATATTTTAAATAGTAAACCTTTTCCTTCCATAACTGGTTTTGAGGCTTCTGGACCAATATTTCCTAATCCTAAAACTGCTGTTCCATTTGATATTACTGCAACAAGATTTCCTTTAGTGGTGTATTTATAAACATTATTCTTGTTTTTAGCTATTTCTAAACAAGGTTCTGCCACACCTGGAGAATATGCTAAAGATAAATCTCTTTGGGTTGCATATTTTTTGGTTGGTACAACTTTAATTTTTCCTGGAGTTGGTTGAGAGTGATATAAAAGGGCTTCATTTCGTTTACTTTGCTTACTCATCCTGAAGTATTTTAGAAGTACTAACAAAGTTAAGAATCTTAAATCTTAAAGCGCTATTATTTTAAGAAATTGATATTCTTTTTTAATCCAGAATATTTTGTACGTTTTACAGCTGAATTCTTGAATAGTCTACTAAAAACATCTTCTGTAATTTCCTCCCAATCATTTTTAGACATAGTCAATAATTCTGGATGAGGATTAAACAAAGGCTCACCATGTGGTTTAGAAAATCGATTCCAAGGACAAACATCCTGGCATACATCGCAACCAAACATCCAATTCTCAAATTTACCCTTGAATTCAGGCGGAATATTGTCTTTCAATTCAATTGTAAAATAGGATATGCATTTACTACCATCTACAACATAAGGTTCTGTTATTGCTTGAGTTGGACAAGCATCTATGCAAGCTGTACAACTACCACAATGATCTGTAGTTGGTGAATCGTATTCTAATTCTAAATCAATAATTAATTCAGCAATAAAATAAAAAGATCCAACTTGTTGAGTTAGTAAATTGCTGTTTTTCCCAATCCATCCTAATCCTGATCTGGCAGCCCAGGCCTTGTCTAAAACAGGAGCAGAATCGACAAAAGCACGACCATGAACATCTCCAATTTCATCTTGAATAAAGTTCAATAAACTTTTGAGTTTGTTCTTTATGACAAAATGATAATCCGTTCCATAAGCATACTTGCTGATTTTTGGAGCAGTTTCATCCTTTTGATTTTGAGTCGGAAAATAATTCAATAATAATGAAATCACACTTTTAGAACCTTCAACGAGTTTTGTAGGGTCTAGCCTTTTATCAAAATGGTTTTCCATATAATGCATTTCTCCATGCATTTGGTTTTTTAGCCATTTTTCAAGCCTTGGTGCTTCTTGTTCTAAAAACTCAGCTTGGCTAAAACCACAAGATAAAAAACCGAGGTGTTTGGCTTCGGTCTTTATTTGTTGTGAATATTTAGCTTTGTTTCTAATCATTAATCTCTTCTCTCCAATCTAAGATGCGCGTTTTTAGGTTTTAATGTAATTAATGGTGTAATACCAACCTCTTCAAATTCTGGATAGATTTTATAGTTTTTCACTAGTTCTGTAACCGCAATAATCATTTCAAACATCGCAAAGTTGTTACCAATACATTTACGTGGTCCTGCTCCAAAAGGAAAATATTGTGCAGAGAATTGTCGTCCACCATCTACAAAACGTTCTGGTAAAAAAGTTTCGGGTTGTTCCCATAAATCTGGATGTCTGTGTATTTCGTAAACTGAAAACAGTAGATTACAACCAGGTTCAAACTCCATATCATTAAAGTTATCTGCTTCAATATTTACACGATCTATAAAATAAGCTGGAGGAAATAAACGCATAGATTCTTCTAAAACCTGCTGACAGACTTTAGAAGTTGAAACTCTTGTCATTAAATCGGCTTCATCTCCACCTAAACTTTGCCATTCTTCATGAATTTTATCTTGCCATTCAGGGTTTTTAGACAACAACTGAAACGTGAACGTTAATGCATTAGATGTAGTTTCATGACCTGCTGTAAAGATGATTAGGATTTCGTCAATAAGCTGTTGTTCTGACATGCCCTTTCCATCATCATATTTTGTTTCAAGCAACATATCCAGTAAATCGTCGTAACGTTTTCCTGAAGATTTCCTATCTTCTACTATTCCTTTTAAAATAGTTCGTGCCTCTTCAGATAATTTTAGATGTTTATTTAAAGCTCCCCCAATTTTAAACCACCAAGCTAGGTAAGGCTGACGTAACTCTTTAACTAACATACTTTGGTTGGCTTCGGTTATATATTGAAGTCGTTCCATATCCTTTTGTCTTGCTGCTTTTGTAAATAAGGATTTAACAACTGTTTGAAAGGCTAGATCATTAAGTATTGGAAAAAGGTTAATTTTCTTATTAGTTTCAACTTTTTTAAATTCTGAAATTATGGTGTCTTGCATTCCGCTTAATAAGTTTTCAAGCTGCTTTTTATGAAAAGCAGGTTGCATCATTTTGCGTTGTTTTTTCCATTTTTCGCCTTCAGATGTTAGCAAACCTTCACCAACATATTTGACTAAATCCACTGTTTGAATTTTAGATTTAACGTAATTTTTTTGATTTTTTTGAAGTACATATTGAGCTAAAGCAGCATCACGACAAAAATAAATTTTGGTATTAAAACCAATATTTAACTTGAAAATATCACCTTTTTCTGTAAAGTTTTTATTGTGAAATGGAAGTGGGTTTTTAAGAATTTCTAACGAATGCTTAATGAATTTTAAAAGGGAAACTTCTGGTATATTTTTTTTCATTTACATCTTATAAATAGATTCTTCGTGATGCTCATAATGATAATGAGATTCTGAAACTTAGGTCTTCAACTGCGCTCAGACTGACAACAGAACTAGTTGAAAATGACGTAAACGTCAAAACAAACCTCCTTGAGTTGGTCCTTTTATTTTTCCCAAATGTTTATAGGCTAATTCTGTAACTTCTCTTCCTCTAGGTGTTCGCATTATAAACCCTTGTTGAATAAGGAATGGTTCGTAGACCTCTTCTATTGTTTCTGAACTTTCACTAACGGCGGTTGCCAATGTTGTTATTCCAACAGGCCCTCCTTTGAATTTATCGATGATGGTTGATAAAATCTTATTATCCATTTCATCTAGACCATAAGCATCCACATTTAATGCTTCAAGCGCATATTTAGCAATTTTGATATCGATGTTTCCATCTCCCTTAATTTGAGCGAAATCTCTAACTCTGCGTAAAAGAGCATTTGCTATTCTAGGCGTACCTCTGCTTCTACCTGCAATCTCTATGGAAGCTTCCATAGAAATTGGAACATCTAAAATTTTTGCAGCTTCTTTGAACTATAATTGTGAGAAGGTCTGTCTCGTAATATTGTAGTCTGCTGCTAATACCAAATCGCGCGCGCATGGGAGCTGTCAATAGTCCTGAACGTGTGGTGGCTCCAATTAAAGTAAAGGGACTCAAATTAATTTGAACTGTCCTTGCATTTGGCCCAGATTCAATCATGATGTCGATCTTATAATCTTCCATTGCAGAATACAAATATTCTTCCACAATAGGACTCAACCGATGGATCTCATCTATGAATAACACATCTCGTTCTTCAAGATTAGTCAGCAATCCCGCTAAATCGCCTGGTTTGTCTAAAACTGGTCCTGAAGTAACTTTTATACCTACTTCTAATTCATTTGCTAGAATATAAGCTAAGGTAGTTTTACCTAATCCTGGTGGTCCATGAAACAAGGTGTGATCAAGAGCTTCATTTCTTAAATTGGCTGCTTGTACAAATATTTTAAGATTATCCAATACATTTTCCTGACCATTAAAATCATCGAAGGACAAAGGTCTTAGTTTTTTTTCAACCTCTAATTCTTCTGGAGAGAAATTTTCGTTAGTAGGATCTAGATTATCATTCATACAACTCTAAGCATCTGTTTAACAAAAGATACTGAAATAAATCCAGTACAAGCAAATATAAAGAAAAAGCCTTTCTAAAATTTAGAAAGGCCTTTTTTAAAATTGATTAATAGCTAATTCAATAATGTAAATTCACATCTTCGGTTAATATCATATTCCTGGTCTGTACAAATACCTTCTTTAATACATTTGTTTAAAGGTTGCATTTCACCATAACCAATACTTTTTAATCGGTCTTTTTCAATACCCTGACTAACTAAATAATCCAAGGTTGAAGCTGCTCTTTTTTTAGATAAGTTCAAATTATATTCATCCGGACCTCTGGCATCTGTGTGAGCAGAAACCTCAACTTCCATTTCTGGGTATTTTTTCATCAAATCTACTAAAGTCTGCAAGGTTTCAGCAGCATCAGGTCTGATATCCCACTTGTTGAAATCAAAGAATATCTTTTCAAGATCTACTTGAACATCTCCTGCTTCATTCTCATTTACTTTTTCTTCAGCGTCTGCATAGGATTCCAAGATCAAGTAAATATTATGACTGATCTTTCCATTGCTATCTGTTGAGAATTCAACATCGTATGGAATGTACAATTTTCGTGTTCCTCTTACTTTATATTTCTTATTTGGTTCGATTTTAAACAAGTAATAGGCATCATCTTTAACAATTGTATCCTGAATTACATTTCCAAAATCATCAAATAAAGTTACTAATGATCCTGGTAGTAATTCTTTACTGTTTTTATCTTGTACTATACCATTTACCAGATATTTAGTTAAAATATTCTCTTCGCGTTCAAACCTGTATGTTTTATCTTTCCCAGATCTATTTGAGGTGAAATAGCCAAAGTTCTTCTTTTCTTTTACTATATATCCAAAATCATCCAAATTGCTATTCACAACTTTTCCTAAATTAAGTCCTTTAGTAAATTCATTATTGACTGATTCACTCCTAAAAACATCCAGACCTCCAAAACCTTGATGACCATCTGATGCGAAGTACAATACATTAATCTCACTTATAAAAGGAAATTGCTCTCTTTGACTGGTATTTATATTAGGTCCCAGATTAACTGGTTCTCCAAAAGTTCCATCTTGATTACTAGTTACTTTGTAAATGTCGAAACTACCATAACCGCCTGGCATGTCACTTGCAAAATACATTGTCTTTCCATCTTTACTTACAGATGGATGTTCTGTATTATAATCATTATTTGTAAATGGTAAGGGTTGGATATTCGACCAAACATCGTTAATTAATTCGGCCCTATAAATTTTAATATTAGCAACTTTGTAACCATCTGTCTTCACCCTTTTAGAATTGGTTCTGTTAAAATACATCGTTTTACCATCCTTAGAAATTACTGCGTTACTTTCATGTGTATTAGTATTTATTTGAGGTGGAAACAAAGTAACATTTGTTAGTTCTCCTGATTCCGACATTGTAGCACTGTAGATATCTAAATAAGGCTTATTATTCCATGAGTATAAGGGTTTTTCCGTGTTTCTGTCTGAAGCAAAAGTCACCTTATCATCTCCATAAAAATATACACCAAAATCATTGTAAATATCACTGCTTTTTAAGTTTGAAAGCGTAAATACATGTGGAGTATTTTTAGTAATTTCGTCTATAAAGGCATCAGTATCTCGAGCCTCACCAAAATAAGTACCCAAAACAATATCAGATCTTTCATAGTTTTTGACTCCTTTTAAAGCTTGTCCATATCTGAATTGAGCTTCTTTATCCTTTATAATTCCATACGTAGTGATTAACTTCTTGTAAGTTTCAGCTGCTTTCTTCATTTCTGAATTATAATAATAACAGTCTCCTAAATTCTGAAGTGCTTCCTGCGTTAAATCATTAGTTGTTTCATATAAACTTGCTGCTTCACTATAAGCCTTTAAACTAAATAGCTTATTAGCTTTTTTTATGTTAGCATCTTGAGCGCTTATGGAAGCACTAACTAACATCATTGTTATAAAAATATATATCTGTTTTTTCATAATTAGTAATATTAGTTTAGAAGAATCTTGGTGAACGATCATATTTATTCTGGAGTCCAAACAGATCTACATCAAATAGTACAAAAAGTTCATGAGATCCTGAATTGAAACTACTCAAATTTGATGTTGTGTAGTCAAATGCATAACCAATTCTTAGGTCTGGTCGTACTCTAAAATTTACTAAAGCACTAACGGAATCATCTAATCTATATCCAATTCCTGCTTCAAGTTTTTGGTTAATCAACACATTTGCAGTTAAATCTACTGCTAAAGGGGCTCCCTTAACTCCACGAACCATTACAGCTGGTTTCAACTTTAAATCGTTGATGAAGTCAAATACATAACCTCCTGTTAAAAAGAAATGGATATCCTGTACACCAGTGGACTTAATACCATTTTCACTTTCCAAATGTTTTGTCGTTAATAGGTTTGGTATAGAAAGTCCAGCATAGAAGTTATCTCTAAAATAAAAACCTCCTATTCCTAAATTAGGAAATGCTTTATTAATGTTTTCATTAAATGCAATATCCGTACTTACATCTCCAGATTGTAAATTAAAACCAGAAAAATCTGTATCGAACATTGTAACTCCAGCTTTTAATCCAAGTGATAATTTGCTTTTTTCGTCAAGCTGAAGAATATATGCAAAATCTGCATACACATTATTTTCGCTAACTATATCGCCTATGTTATCATTTACAAATGAGATTCCCACTTCTATTTTCTCATTGATAGGAGTATGAACGAAAAATGTTCCGGTTCTTGGGCCACCTTTTATTCCAATCCATTGAGCTCTGTATAAACCACCAACATTTAAAATACCTTGTTCGGCAGTTGCATAAGCAGGGTTAATAACACTCATATTATACATATACTGTGTATACTGAGGATCCTGTTGACTGAAGCCATTAAACGCCATTAGCATTAGGGCAAGTGTCATTAAGATTTGAGAACTATATATTTTTTTCATTTTCTTAAATGTTATTTTTCTTAATGCTTTCATTTATCTACTTAAATATAATCTACCTTGTTTGGACTTTGTTACCATCGTTATAGTTTACAACATAAAAGTAAACACCTACAGGAAGGTCTCCTTTTGTTACTAATCTAGATTGATTAGACGTTCCATCAAATAATGGAGTGCCTGTTTTTCCAACATAGACTAAATTTCCATATCTATTATAAATTTCCATTACAAAGTTTGGATGCAGAAAAGCTAAGTTCTCAACTACATATCTGTCGTTTACTCCATCACCATTTGGAGAGAATCCATCAGGGAAAACCAAGGCTCCACAGGCAGTAAGATCTGCAGGAACTGGTAACCTGAATCTGCTTTCACATCCTGTTGAAGGATCTATTAAAGCTGCATAATATATTGTTTCGTGGTCTAACAGAGTTGTACCATCCAAAACAGAACCATCTGTTTCAGAGTCATACCAAACTATATTATTAGTATTGGAATCATACTCAAGAATATTAAGCGTAATTTCAGATAATATTGGTGAGTCACTAATACAAAACTCATTCCCTTCTAATGCAAGGGTTGGAGTTGGTGCATCATTTATAATAACAAATACTTGAGATCTTAATGTTGACTCGCAACCTGAACTAGTCGTTTGTGTTGCATAATAATCATCTCCATCAAGCAGAATATCCGTTGGATCTAAAGGAGTTGTACTAGTATCATCTTCGTACCAGGTAATCGAAACTCCTGAAACAGCACTATCTAAATCAGAAACTGTTGGATTCTCACTTAGACAGAAAGTTAAAGTTGGTTCAACAATTACTGGTTCTGGACTGTCACTTATAGTAACTGTTAATTGTGCTGTTGAATCTGTTGTACAAGGTGCTATTGCCGCTACGGTATAAATATAAATTCCTGCAGTATCAATAGTAGGATCGAAATCATTTGTTCCACTTGTCAGAGCAGGTAACCATGTTCCATTTGTATCTGGTGTTCCTCCTAAATAAGTAGTTAGATCTACAATTCCGTTTACTAAACATAAATCGGCATTAGCATCGCTACCTGCATCTGGTGCCTGGGTAACGGATATAACTATTTCACTACTATCTGTACTACAAGAATTGGATATTGTATAAGTATAAGTTCCTGATGAATCACTTGTTGGGTCAAATATATTGGATCCACTAGTTAAAGCAGGTGACCAAGTTCCTCCAGTATCCGCTCCTCCTAAAAGAGCTAAAATATCTAATGTTCCACTGTCACTACAAATATCTAAAGTAGTATCGGTTCCAGCAAAAACAGTTTCTTCAACCGTAACAGTAATTACGGTGCTTGAATCAATACAAGGTGCAATTCCAATAACCGTATAAGTAAATTGATATGATCCCGCACTAACTAAGGAAGCATCAAAAATATTTCCAGTTAATGCTCCTGTGCCATCTGTATCAAACCAAGTACCAGTTGCATCCTGACTACCATCTAAACCAGTGAATAAATCTACTGCAGTATTGTTATCACAAAATGTTAATGGTGCACCAGGAGTTCCAGAATTAGGTGATTGATTTACAATTACATTAACTTCTAAACGAACTGATGATTCACATCCAGTTATTGCATCAGTTTGTGATGCAAAATAGTTTTCGCCATCTACTAAAGCATCTGTCGAAGCAAGTGCAGTTCCCCCTGTTGCATCATCATACCATAAGATACTTGTTCCGGTAGCAGATAAATCGGCCACGGTTGCAGAATCACAAAATGATTGAGTAGCAAGACCTGTTGGTGTTGGAGTATCATTAATAACTACACTTACTGTAATATTTACGTCATCACAAGTTCCTATGGCATTTACATCAAAAGTAAAATCATAAGTTCCTGGTGCCAGACCATCTATTGTAACCAAATTTCCTGATAGAGCCCCAGAAGGCGTATCATCTGTCCATACTCCTGATTGGTCTTCTCCTTCAAGAAGATCAAAAAGATCGAAAGTTTCACCAGTAGTTATTTCAGCGACACAAAATTCCGCATCCGGATTAGCTGTTCCAGATTCAGGTGAAGGTTCTATCGTAATTGTTATATCTTCAGTATCAATACAAGTTCCATTATCAATAGTATATGTGTATGTATATGGACTGCCAGATATAGTGAATCCGGTAATATCAATTGGATTAGTTACCGTTGTTCCTCCAGAGTCTGTCCATGTACCCAAATTGTTATCTTGAGATCCATCTAAAGCATCAAATAAATCAAAAGGTGAATTTGCTGAAATGTCATTCTCACAAAATACTTGATTTATTGCCACACCAGCATTCGGATCTTCTAATACAATGACTTGAACTGTAGTAGATTCTTCCGGACACGGATTTGGATTTACATTTTGAGAATATGTAAAGTTATAAGTTCCTGGTGCAAACCCAACCAGATCGATTGGAGATGTTTCTGCCGGATCTGAGCTAGTTGTGCCTTGAGTCCAAAGTCCACCCGGGTCTTCATTTTCTAAAAGAGAGAACAGATCAAAACTTGATGGAAGTTCTGCCTCACAGAATGATACCGGATTACTAGCAGAAGGAATTCCAGATGATAAAATTTCTCTTATTATTATTGTTACAGACGATGACGCGTCCGGACAAACACCAACAGCATCTAAAGAATATGTAAATACGTATGTACCTGGAGTTGTTAAACTGGAAATATTTACTGTCCCTAAATGACCATTAGATGTTGACAATGGGCCTGACCAAGTACCTGTTACATCTATTGATGTTCCTGTTAATTCGTCAAAGAGATTAAAATCTGATGTTGGAATATTATCTTCACAATATTCTAAAGTTGCAGATAATCCAGGTTCTGGTGGATCATCAATTAAAACCGTTACTGGTACGGCATTACTAATACAAAAAATATCATTTACCTGAACATAATAAGTATTTCCATCAACCAATGGAGTTGAAAGAGCTAATGCTGGAGGTATTGGTACTCCCAGACCATCAACATTTTCGTACCAACTAAAACTGCTAGTTGTACCTGGATCAAGTTCATTTAAAGTTGGATTAGCATCTGAACAAAGCTGCTGCGGATTTGGAGGAGTCGGATCTTCTGGTGCATCAAAAACAGCAGTACTACCTGGTTCTACTTGGCTTTTACAAGTTCCGCCACTGGCCACAAACACAATGTAGTAATTGGTAGCTCCACCAGGAATGGCATCCGTTGGATTAGCAAGAGCTGTTAAATCAATATCTGTATAAACTTCTACAGAACCACCTGCTGGAATATTTGGTTGTAAAACCTCATTAATATATAGTTGAATATCCGGATTTTCATTGTTACAAAAAATTCCATCCAAATTTTGACCGGATGGGTCCACAATAAAATCTACAGTAATGGCTGGTCTTGTTCCACAAGTCCCAGTACTGTCACCAGCATAATAAGTAGATTGCTCCACCAATTGAGTAGCAGCAAATGTGCTACCTCCTGTTGCTGAATCGTACCAGACAATTCCGTTACCTTGATCGTTTGCAAATGCGTTTAGATCAGCAAATGTGAAGTTACTCGCATCGCAAATAACCGGGTTTGGATCTGTGAGGGTCGGACATTGGGCTATCACTAATAAAGGTGCCCAAAGAAATAATAGAACTAATAATCTATGTATTATGTCATGCTTTAATGAAAGACTTTTTTTCATAATAGGTCAAATTAGATTAAGGTATTTTAAGGTCTTATTTTTATTAACATTAAGTAAGAAATAGTTTTCAATAGAAACTAATCATACTAAATTTTGTGCAATTTAACGGATTTTTTTGTATTTCATCGAATTTTTTAACTTTTTTTTTAATTTTTTTTTCTGGACCCTAAATACTAGGACAAAAAAAAGGTCCATCAATATGATGAACCTCTATTATTTTTTTTTCGTTTTTAACTAAAACCTAATGCTGCAATTCTTCCTCACCATCTTTAAGTGGTATTATTTGTGAGACAAAATCTTCATCATGTCCAGGTTTACTATAATCATAAGCCCAACGATGAACACTAGGAATTGCTCCTGGCCAGTTACCATGCATATGCTCTACCGGAGTTGTCCATTCAAGAGTATTTGATCTCCAAGGATTTTGGGTTGCCTTTTCTCCATAGAATATGCTATAAAAGAAATTCCATAGAAATACTAATTGAAATGCACCTCCTACTATCGCAAATATTGAGATCACAACATTAACATTTGCGAGATCATCAAATAAAGGAAATGCTGAATTTGTATAATATCTTCTTGGTAATCCGGCCATTCCGATAAAATGCATTGGGAAGAATACTCCATAAGCACTAATAGCTGTTACCCAGAAATGAATGTAACCTAAATTCTTATTAAGCATTCTTCCAAACAATTTTGGGAACCAATGATATATTCCTGCAAACATACCATACAAAGCAGAAATTCCCATTACAAGGTGGAAGTGTGCTACCACAAAATAAGTATCATGTACATTAATATCTAAAGCGCTATCTCCTAAAATTATTCCGGTTAAGACCTCCTGTAATAAATGTTGAAACTAATCCAATAGAGAAAAGCATCGCAGGATTAAGCTGCAAATTACCTTTCCATAGAGTAGTGATATAATTAAAAGCTTTTACTGCTGATGGAATAGCAATTAATAAGGTTGTAAATGTAAATACAGAACCTAAGAAAGGATTCATCCCTGAAACAAACATATGATGTCCCCAAACTATTGTTGATAAGAATGCAATAGCCAATATTGAAGCTACCATTGCCCGATATCCAAAAATTGGTTTACGAGAATTTGTTGCAATAATTTCTGAAGTTATACCTAAAGCAGGTAATAAAACTATATATACTTCAGGGTGACCCAGGAACCAAAACAAATGCTCAAATAATACTGGTGATCCTCCTTGATAATGCAACACTTCACCCTGAATAAAAATATCTGATAGGAAGAAGGAAGTTCCAAAACTTCTATCCATTATTAGTAATAAAGCCGCAGACAATAAAACTGGGAAAGAAATAACTCCGATTATCGCAGTAACAAAGAATGCCCAAATTGTCAATGGCAATCTTGTCATGGACATACCTTTTGTTCTTAAATTAATAACAGTAACTATATAGTTCAATGATCCTAATAAGGACGAGGCTATGAAAATAGCCATGGAAACCAACCAAAGAGTCATACCCGCTCCTGAACCTCCTTGAGCCAAAGGTAAAGCACTTAAAGGTGGATAAATAGTCCAGCCTGCTGCAGCTGGTCCGGCTTCAACAAAAAGAGAAATAACCATGACAATACTGGATACAAAAAATAGCCAATAGGATATCATATTCAAAAATCCAGAAGCCATATCTCGTGCTCCAATTTGTAATGGAATTAATAAGTTACTGAAGGTTCCACTTAAGCCAGCAGTTAGAACGAAGAAAACCATTATTGTACCATGTATTGTTACCAATGCTAAATAAATATCGGCATCCATAACACCATCAGGAGCCCATTTACCCAATAAGGCTTCAAAAATCACATTAGGCTTTTCAGGCCAAGCAAGTTGCAGACGCATCATTAAAGACATAACTACACCTATAATTCCCATAATAGTACCAGTAATTAAATACTGCTTAGCTATCATTTTATGGTCCTGACTAAAAATATACTTAGTTACAAATGTTTCTTTATGATGATGTCCATGATCCTCTTCGTGAGCAAGTGTTTCTAAATGTTCTGACATAATCTTAATCTTTTATTTTAGCATTTTTTATTTCAACAATGAATTGGCAAAAACAGTTTGTTCTTTTATCCAAGAATTATATTCTTCCTGAGTCTCTACTATTATCTTCATTTGCATATTATAATGCGATTTTCCACATATCTTATTACATAATAGCAGATAATCAAACTCATAAGGATCTAATGCTTCTTCTCCCTTGGCCATTAATGCCTTGCTGTTTTCTATTCTTATATTGTTTATTCTTTCAATTTTTTTAATCATATCCGGATTCTGACGCATTTCTGCAGTTGTAACCGTTGGTGTGAATCCAAACTGAGTGATCATTCCAGGTACACAATTCATCTGTGCTCTAAAATGAGGCATATATGCAGAATGCAGTACATCCTGAGATCGCATTTTAAAAATTACTGGTCGATTAACCGGTAAGTGCAATTCTGTGGTTATCACATCGTCTTGTGCATTTGGATCGGCTTCATCCACACCTAGTATGTTAGCCCTATCAATATCAATCAATCTGACATTTGCCTTTCCAAGTGTATTATCGTCTCCTGCATATCTTGCTTTCCAGTTAAATTGTTGCGCGTATAACTCAACTACAAGCGTGTCTTCATCCTCGCTAACATTCATAATATCATTCCAGGTAAATAACCCATAAATAATTAATCCTGCCAATGTAATTACAGGAATTATCGTCCAAACTGCTTCCAGTGTATTATTATCTGCAAAGAATAAAGCTTTTTTTCCCTTCTCACCTTTATATTTGAAGGCAAACCAGTGTAATAAAAATTGAGTTACGGTTTGCACAAAAAATATTATGACCATGGAGATGATCATTAAATTATCTATTTGAGGTCCATGCTCTGAAGCTGAATTTGACACAAGAGGTAAATCTCCCCATTTTATAAAACTTACAATCGTTATGATGTAAATGAATGCTAAAAAAATTAACATCAAATAACCATTAACCTTATTGTCCTTATCACTGGCTACTTGGCTGGACTTAATATTTGCTTTAGCCAAATCAAGCATTTTAACTACTTGCCAGATAGCAATTGCAATAAATAATATAACTATAAATGATAATAAAGCAGTCATTGTTCTTTTTCTTCTTTACTTAAATTTTTAATAATGAAATTGTTCACTTTCCTTTACAAATGGATTGCCTTTAGCTAGTAAAGGTGCTTTTGTTAACGCATAGAATACGAGTAGTATAAATAATCCGCCAAATAATAGTAACGAACTAATTTCTGGAATACCAATACTCCATCTGTCACCAACAGTGGCAGGCATTATCATATTAAATACATCTATATAGTGTCCGCATAAAATAACTATTCCCGCCATAACTACGAACCAAGGAATTCTTTTATAGTCACTATTCATTAAAATTAATAATGGAAATACAAAATTCATAACCACCATTCCAAAGAATGGTAATTTATAATCTTCAATTCTCGTAACAAAATAAGTTACTTCTTCCGGTATATTAGAATACCAAATTAGCATGAACTGAGAGAACCAAAGGTATGTCCAGAATATACTGATACCAAACATGAACTTTGCAAGATCATGTAGATGGCTATCATTAACAAATTCTAAGTATCCTCTTGATTTTAAGTAAATGATCATTAGTGCAATTACCGTGATTCCACTAACAAACATACTTGCGAATACATACCATCCAAATAATGTGCTAAACCAATGAGGATCTACGCTCATTACCCAGTCCCATGACATCATTGAAGATGTGTAGATATAGAATACTAGAAATCCAGCTGACCATCTAAAACCTTTTTTGAAATTACTGTTATCTTCAGCTGTATCCTGAGCTATTGAGTATTTTCGTGAAATCCATCTATAAAAACTCCAACCTCCTATAAATATTATTGCACGAATAACAAACCATTGAGTATTTAACCAACTGGCCTTTCCTTGTATTATTTTATCATGCGCTACTACGTCGGGATCCATCCAGATAAATAAATGAGGACCAGCCCAAAGAGCAATTCCTACCACAATAAGTGCACCTGGCAATAAATAATAAGTAATGGCCTCCATAACCCTAAAAATTACTGGTGACCACCCGGCTTGTGCGGCATATTGAACAGCATAAAATGCCAAAACGCCCAAAGATATCATCATGAAAAAGAAGGCAGCCACATATAAGGCCGCATACGGTCTGTTATGAATTTGATGTAAGACATGTTCAGCATGTTCATCATCATGATGTTCCTCAGCTGATTCAGTTGTTGCTTCATGAGATTCGTTATCATTCCCATGAGAATCAACTGCAGTAACTTCATGACTAGCATCACCATGCTCCGAACCATTATGAGAGGCTTCATCCGCAAGCATTACTTTTACATCTTCCAAAGATTTATGAGAACTCATAAAACCGCTAACCACACCAATTGCTCCCAGGATTATTAAAACGATTGCAAAAACTTTTAATTTATTTGAAAATGTGTACATATCTAATAAATATACTTTATCTAAATTTTATTTTTCTAAATCAGCCTTCAATTTCATTACGTATGCTATAACTTGCCAACGTTCATTTTCATTAAGTTGGTTAGCATAAGATCCCATGGCGTTTTTACCATAATAGATCGTGTGATAAGTGCTTCCTTCATTTATTGCTCTTGCGGCATCAGCATAACTTGGGATCCCCAAAATCTTTTCTCTTTTTACTAAGTTCCCCTGACCGTCTCCTTTATTACCATGGCAAATTCCACAATAAATCTCATAGAGTTCTTTACCTGTTGCCAAATCTACCTCTTCTTCAATTAAAGGGCTTTTTAAAGTTTCCTTTGCTAATTCGTACCCTTCAGTCGAATTTTCTATTTCAAAAGGTGTATATCCTCTCGGAATACTTCCTTCTGCAGGAATCAAAGCGGCCTGTTCATTCGGGAAAATTTCATAGCTCCCATATGCTTCATATCCGACTGACTCATACATATTTGGAAAAAATTGGTAATTAGGTGCTGAATCCTTTTTACAAGAAGTAAAAGTGACCAAAACCATAATTACTACTAATATTTTAATTAAGCTTTTCATAAATCTATATTAATGCGCTTTATCAATTAAATTTATTTCAACTGCACCAGTTTCCTCAAGAAATTTAGTTAACTCTTTTTCATTACCCCTAACTTCAACTTCCATTAAAAAGTGATCATCGGTAGTTCTTGGGTCTGGATTTTCCGCCTTCTTAAATGGCCACATTTTACTCCGCAAATAGAAAGTTATAACCATTAAATGTGCAGCGAAGAAAACTGTCAGTTCGAACATAATAGGAACGAAAGCTGGCATATTTTCAATATAGCTAAAACTAGGTTTACCTCCAATGTTCTGAGGCCAGTCATCAATCATAATAAATTTCATCATCAGGATAGATACAATAAGACCTACACAACCATACATGAATGAGGTTATAGCAATTTTTGTAGGAGCTAATCCCATTGCTTTGTCCAATCCATGAACCGGGAAAGGTGTATATATTTCCTCGATATGATGCTTCTTGGCTTTTACTGATTTTACAGCAGCCAATAGTACATCATCATCGGTATAAATAGCCTGAATAACTTTTGAAGATTGCATATGCTACTTTTATTTTATTAATTTTTTAGCCTGACCAGACCAATCATCTCTTTCCGCTCTTCCAGGAAAGGAACCAGTGATTGAATCTAACAAGTCATATTCTTTTTTAGTCATTTTACTTACCTGAAGGAAGGAAAATATACCAATACTATTTAAAACTTCCTCCATTTTTGGTCCAACTCCACTAATTCTCTTCAGATCGTCTGCAATTTGAGTTGTTGAATCGAACGTTCCTATACTACCAAGTAATGAGTTCTTCAAATCATCCTTATCTTCAGCTTTTGGTTTAGCTTTTCCAACTTTAGTTTTCACCTTTTTAGTTACTTTTCCAGAAGTTCTTTCATCCGTTCCGGTTCCAACTAAACTTCCACCACCTTCTCTGATTCTTTTATATCGCTCTCCAGAAGATTTTAATATCGTTTTAACTTCAGCTTGAGCTATCACAGGGAATGTTCTAGCATACAAAAGGAATAATACAAAGAAAAATCCGATGGTACCAATAAAAATTCCAATATCAACAAATGTAGGTGAGAACATAGTCCAAGATGATGGCAAGTAATCTCTGTGTAATGAAGTTACAATGATCACAAATCGTTCAAACCACATTCCAACGTTTACTACTATTGATATGAAAAACGAAAACATGATACTGGTTCTTAATCTTTTAAACCACATGAACTGAGGTGAAAACACATTACAACTCATCATCATCCAGTATGCCCAAGCGTACGGACCTGTTGCTCTGTTCAAGAAGGCATATTGTTCATATTCTACACCAGAATACCATGCTACAAATAGCTCAGTAATGTATGCCACACCAACTATTGAACCTGTAATCATAATTACAATGTTCATTAATTCAATATGTTGAACCGTAATGTAGTCTTCAAGGTTACTTACTTTTCTCATAATAATAAGTAAGGTTTGTACCATTGCAAATCCAGAAAAAATTGCCCCAGCAACAAAATAAGGTGGGAAAATTGTGGTATGCCATCCAGGAATTACAGAGGTAGCAAAGTCAAAGGATACAATTGTATGCACAGATAATACAAGAGGTGTAGCTAACCCAGCTAATACCAATGAAACTTCTTCAAATCTTTGCCAGTCTTTAGCTCTTCCAGTCCAACCAAAACTCAGTAGTGAATAAATTTTCTTTTGGAATGGTTTTACAGCTCTATCTCTAATCATGGCAAAATCAGGAAGTAATCCTGTCCACCAGAAAACCAAAGAAACCGATAAATAAGTAGATATCGCAAACACATCCCACAATAATGGAGAGTTAAAGTTTACCCACAAAGAACCATATTGGTTTGGAATTGGTAACACCCAATAACCTAACCAAGGTCTACCCATGTGAATGATTGGAAATAATCCGGCTTGAATAACAGAAAATATTGTCATTGCCTCGGCAGAACGGTTAATTGCCATTCTCCATTTTTGTCGGAATAACAATAGTACTGCCGAAATCAGAGTTCCCGCATGACCAATTCCAACCCACCAAACAAAGTTTGTGATATCCCAGGCCCAACCAACTGTTTTATTTAAACCCCAAGTTCCAATTCCGGTCGATATTGTGTAAATTATACAACCAATACCCCAAAGAAAAGCAGCAAGAGCAATTGAAAACACAATCCACCATTGTTTATTTGCTTTCCCTTCAACTGGAGCAGCCACATCTACCGATACATCGTGATATGATTTTTCGCCAGTAACTAAAGGTCTTCTAATAGGTGCTTCGTAATGAGACGCCATAATACTTTTATAATTGTTTCTTAATTAGTTTTAAGCTTCTTTTGTATTTCTCACTTTGGCCTGGTACATAACATTAGGTTTAGTACCAACACTTTCTAATAAGTGATACATACGTTTATCTTCTTTTAGTTTTGCAACCTTACTTTCTTTATCATTAATATCTCCAAATACCATAGCTCCATTTCCGCATGCCGCAGAACAAGCTGTTTGGAATTCACCATCTTTAATCTCTCTTCCTTCACGTTTAGCATCTAAGATCGTTTTCTGAGTTTTTTGAATACAGAAAGAACATTTTTCCATAACTCCACGAGATCGAACTGTGACGTCTGGGTTTATCACCATGCGTCCAAGGTCATCATTCATGAAATAATCAAATTCATCATTTTCAGAATATAAGAACCAGTTAAATCGTCTTACTTTGTAAGGACAGTTATTTGCACAATAACGAGTACCTACGCAACGGTTATAAGCCATATGGTTTTGACCTTGACGACTATGAGTCGTCGCCGCAACCGGACAAACTGTTTCACAAGGTGCATGATTACAATGCTGACACATAATTGGCTGGAATGCAACTTGAGGATTCTCTATAGCTGCAGACTCCATTTCTGATAAAGTATCTTTTACGCCTGTAGCCCCAAATAATCCTTCTGCAGAATCTTTTTTAACATTATCTCCTTCAAATGAATCTTCTGAAGAATAATATCTGTCAATCCTTAACCAGTGCATATCACGGCTGCGTCTAACTTCTTCTTTTCCTACTACCGGAACATTATTCTCTGCATGACAGGCAATCACACATGCTCCACATCCAGTACATGCATTTAGATCGATTGACAGGTTAAAATGATGTCCTATTGATCGATCAAATTCATCCCAAAGATCTACGTCTGGTGATGTTACAGGTGTTTCGATATGATTTAAAGACACCTCTGGAATTGCATTCCAGTGTTTTTTGTCTTTAGTATTAAATATCTCTAAAGTGGTTTCTACAATAATATCACCGCGGCCCATTAAGGTATTATGCAACTGTACACAAGCAAATTCATGCATACCTGAAGCAGGGCTTATGCTAACATTTTGAACCGAATTAAAATCTTGATATAAAGTGTATGCATTAACTCCTGTCATCAACTCATCTTTCAATCCATTTGTTCTGCCATATCCAAAGGATAATCCTGCAGTTCCTTTGGCCTGACCAGGTTGAATTATTACGGGAACCGTTAAAGTATTTCCGTTAACTGTAATATCTGCATAACTTCCGTTTAAAGCACCTGTTGCCACATATTCATTTACCAACCCTAGTTCATCTGCATCAATCTTACTAACCGTTAAATAATTATCCCATGAGGTTCTTGTAATTGGATCAGGAAATTCCTGTAACCACGGATTATTTGCTTGCTGACCATCTCCCATTCCAACTTTGGAATATAACGTTAATTCAAATCCGTTGGAAGAAACAGATGAAGCAAGTGCTCTTGCAGCATCGCCAGAAGGAGAGTCAGAAGGTTCTGATGAATCTAACTCTTCAGAACTTGAGCTATTTCCTTTAAAAACCCCATCATGTAGCGCCTGATTAAAGGATGCTCCATTTAATATATCCGAATTCCAAACTTGTTTTATATAATCATTATATGATAAATCACTTCCACTCCATACCAATAAAGCGTCTTGGAATTGTTTTGTATTGAATAACGGTCGGATTGTAGGCTGCATTAACCCAAAATGACCCTTTTTTAATTCTACATCGCCCCAAGATTCTAAATAATGAGGTGCCGCTGCAATATATTTTGTTAACGAAGACGTTTCATCCTGCTTCATCGAAAAAGTAAGCGATAAATCAATATTCTTTAATCCTTCAGCAAATTCAGAAGCATTTGGCAAGGTATACATTGGATTAACACCACTCATGATAATAGCTCCTACTTTGCCTGCATTCATATCTGCAATCAAGTTAGAGACCTCTTTATTATTGCCTCGTCTTGTTTTAATGGTAGTTTTAGGATCAAAAGCTTTACTATTTAAAGCTTCATTAATTTCTAAAACAACCGTTTGTGCATTTACATCCTGAATACCAGTAACCAATACTCCATTACTTCCAGCTTTTTTAAGTTCTGAAGCGGCTTCACGAACTGCATCATCAGTTGGTTTTGGCAAATCTCCAGAAACAGAGCCACCTATTACATAACTATATAATTTTGCCAGTGCAACTTTTTGTTGGCTCGGAGTTAGAGGAATTCTCTTATCTGCATTTGCTCCAGTTAATGTCATATTGGATTCAAATTGGATATGTCGAGACATTTTTCCTTCTGTAGGTATTCTCCCTTGCGAATAACCGGTATCAAATCCTCCTCCATTCCAATCGCCTAAGAAATCCGCCCCAATAGATACTATGGTTGCTGCCTTAGAAAAATCGTAATTAGCTAATCCTCTTTCTCCGTATTTAGATTGATAAGCATCTAACGCAGCTGATTCTGAAATGGCATCATAAACTACGTGTCTAACATTGCCATAGTTTTCTTTAAAATCTGCAATTAATTTACTGGTTGAAGGACTAGCAAAAGTTTGAGTAAATAGTACAATTTCTTTATCTGAACCTTTTAGACTTGTTAATTTCTGAGCTACTTCTGAATTCAAATCGGTCCATGAAATAGGTTCTCCATCTTTCATTGGACCTTGAACTCTTAAACTATCATATAATCCAAGAACAGAAGCATTTACTCTTGCATTTGCATTACTATTTGTTTTGGCTAAAGTATTATTTTCAATCTTTATTGGACGACCCTCACGAGTTTTTACTAAAACACTTGCAAAATCAAATCCATCCGCAATTGAAGTTGCATAATAGTTCGCTACTCCAGGAATAATTGAATCTGGTTGTACCACATATGGTATAGACTTTATTACTGGTCCTTCACAGGCTGCTAGTGTAGCAGCTGCAGTGCTAAAACCAACATACTTTAAGAAATCACGACGTGTTGTAGATGATGTATCCAATGCCTCCTTATTACCTAAGAATTCATTTGTTGGAATTTCTTCTACAAATTCATTGCTTTTCAGCGTCTCAACAATAGAGCTATTTGGTTTTAGCTCTTCAACACTTTTCCAGTATTTCTTGTTTGATGACATATTCTATAATTGAATTACTTCTTTATTAAATTAATAATGGCATTTTCCACATTCCAATCCACCCATTTGGGCAGCTGTCAATTGTTCGACTCCGTATTTTTTAGACAAGGCTTCATGAACTTTAGCATAATATTCATTGTCCTTAACATTCACGTTTGTTTTTCTGTGACAATCTATACACCAACCCATCGTTAAAGACGAGTATTGATACATAATTTCCATTTCTTCAACTGGACCGTGACAAGTCTGACATTCTACACCAGCTACAGTTACATGCTGTGAATGGTTGAAATATGCAAAATCAGGAAGGTTATGAATTCTAACCCATTTTACCGGTTTTGTTTCTCCTGTATAATTTTGCTCTGCTTCATCCCACCCTACTGCTGCATAAAGTTTTTTGATCTCACCGTCGTAGAACTCCTTGCTATATTCGGCGGTAGCCGTTTCAGGTGCAACTTCGTAAATAGATTTATGACAATTCATACATATATTTAGTGAAGGTATTCCTGAATGTTTGCTAACTCGTGCCGAAGAATGGCAATACTTACAATCAATTGCATTTTCACCAGCGTGAATTTTATGTGAATAATGAATAGGTTGAACTGGTTGATAGCCTTGATCTATTCCTAGTTGCATAAAAAACCCATATACAAAATAGGCACTTGCTAACAATAAGAATATAGACGCCACAAGTACTAAGAATTGATTTTTAACGAATGCCTGCCAAAGTGGAATTCTTTGGGTTGCTTCCGGCACTTCAATATTCTTTGCCAAGGCAAAGCGACGTAAAGTTTTATTTACTAAGTAAAAAGCAAATGCCAGTAAACCAAATAGAACGGCAAGCCCGCCTAATATTAATTTACTCGAGAATCCCAGATCACTACCATCATCAGTTGCTTCGGTTGCAGCAACAGTGGCTGCCACTGGAACAGCTTTTTCCTGAGCCGTATATGCAAGGATATTATTTAAATCGTCATCTGACAATTGGGGAAAAGCAGTCATAGCTGCTTTGTTATACTCCTCATAAATTTTTACTGCATAAGCATCTCCAGATTTTATCATTGCAGAACTATTCCTAATCCATGCATACAACCAATCTCGATCCAATCCTTCACTCTCCATCAATCGGGTTTCTACATTTCTTAATGCTGGCCCAACCATCTTTCTGTCCAAATTATGACAAGCCGCACAATTGGTATTGAATAGGGCCTTACCCGCCACTGGATCTCCAGAATCTTGAGCAGAAATAGATGTTGAAAAAGCAATTAAAAAAATTAAGCTAAAACGAACGATATTTGCGTTTAAAATACGGTGAATCACCTGTTTCATATTATTATTTGAATTAACTTCTAAACTTTGGTACGGTTTTTTCATTAAAATTTGAAAAAATACAGTTATAAAAATCTCTCGCAAAAGTAACATTTAATGTGGATTTCTAAAATCTTAGATAAATGTTAGCGGCAATTTAGAAAGATTCTAAATAATAAAATAGTATTTGTTTAAGTTTATAACCTTTACATTTGCAATATAAACGGAAAATATGAAGAATTTAACAGTTAAAACAAACATTTTCTTATCGCTTTTATTATTACTGTTTAGTTGTAATTTATTTGCTCAAGAAGGGACTGTAACAATAAATCAGGATAAAGAAATAGAAGAATTAATCCAAATAAAAAAATCGATAGAAACTTCCTCAAATAGATACAAAATACAGATCTATTCCGGCTTAAGTCGCTCAGCTGCAGAATCTGCAAGAACTGAGCTTACAGAAAATTATTCTGATTGGCCAACTTCTATAGAATTTGAAACACCTAATTTTAAGATTTGGGTTGGTGATTTTAGAAATAGATTAGAAGCCGATAGAGCTTTGATTAGAATTAAAAGGACATTTATGAATGCTTTTATTTTTCAACCTAAAAAGAACTAAAAAAGAGACTAAAATTAGCCTCTTTTTTTTTATTTTAATTTCTTTTTAATTTCCACTTCCTGGAAAGCTTCAATAGTATCTCCCTCTTTTATATCATTATAGTTTTTAATCTGAATACCACAATCATATCCTTTTGCCACTTCTTTAACATCATCTTTAAAACGTTTTAAAGATGTCAACTCTCCTGTAAATACAACTACTCCATCACGAATTATTCGTATTCCTGAATTCCTGAAAATCTTTCCAGTTGTAACCATACACCCAGCAATAGTACCTATTTTGGAAATTTTAAATGTTTCTCTGATTTCAGCATTTCCGGTAATTTCTTCCTTCAATTCTGGGGAGAGCATACCTTCCATCGCATCTTTAAGATCATTTATTGCATCGTAGATTATTGAATAGGTTCTTATATCAATTTCTTCTTTATCAGCTATTTGACGTGCATTCCCCATTGGACGCACATTAAAACCTATAATAATGGCATCCGAAGCAGATGCTAACAGTACATCACTCTCTGTAATTGCCCCAACCCCTTTGTGGATTATATTTACCTGAATTTCTTCAGTAGAAAGTTTTTGGAACGAATCAGTAAGTGCTTCTACAGATCCATCTACATCTCCTTTTAGAATTATATTTAATTCCTGGAAATCTCCAAGAGCTATACGTCGACCAATCTCATCCAACGTAATATGACGTTGAGTTCTCACGGATTGTTCTCTTTGAAGTTGAGTACGCTTAGTTGCAATTTGCTTAGCCTCACGCTCATCTTCAAAAACATTAAATTTATCTCCTGCCTGTGGCGCACCATCTAAACCTAATATGGAAACTGGTCTTGATGGACCAGCAGATTTAACTATTTTTCCACGTTCATCGTGCATTGCCTTAACTTTACCACTATGTTTTCCCGCTAACACATAATCTCCAATTTTAAGAGTTCCAGCTTGTACTAATATAGTAGATATATAACCTCTACCTTTATCAAGAAAAGCTTCTACAACAGTTCCGGAAGCAGGTTTATTGGGATTTGCTTTTAATTCTAATAATTCTGCTTCTAACAAAACTTTCTCCAACAGTTCTTTAACACCGGCTCCTGTTTTAGCTGAAATGTCATGAGATTGAATTTTACCACCCCAATCTTCTACTAATAAATTCATGTTAGCCAATCCTTCTTTTATCTTTTCTGGATTTGCTTCTGGTCTATCAATCTTATTGATTGCAAATACTATGGGGACACCAGCAGCCTGAGCATGAGATATAGCTTCTTTGGTTTGAGGCATGATATCGTCATCCGCTGCTACTACAATAATAGCTAAATCGGTAACTTGAGCTCCACGAGCACGCATTGCTGTAAATGCTTCGTGACCAGGTGTATCTAAAAATGCTATTTGCTGACCATCGGCTAATGTAACACCGTATGCTCCTATATGCTGTGTAATACCTCCCGATTCTCCCGCAATTACATTTTCTTCACGAATGTAATCAAGTAAAGAAGTTTTACCATGGTCAACATGACCCATGACAGTAACTATGGGTGCTCTTGGTTTTAAATCTTCTGGTTTATCTTCTTCTTCTTCGAAGGATTCTTCTATATCTGCTGTTACAAAATCAACTTTATAACCAAATTCCTCAGCTACAATAGAAAGTGTTTCTGCATCCAAGCGTTGATTCATTGTAACCATCATACCCAATGACATACAAGCTGATATAATTTCGGTAACAGAAACGTTCATCATCGTAGCTACTTCATTTGCGGTTACAAATTCTGTTACTTTTAAAATTTTGCTTTCGGCAGCTTCTAATTGTTGATCAATTTCAGTTTGCTCTCTATGTTGATCTCTCTTTTCTCTTCTATATTTTGCGCCTTTTCCTTTGCTAGATTTCCCCTGAAGTTTTTCTAAGGTTTCTCTTATTTGCTTCTGTACTTCTTCTTCGCTAGGTTCTTCTTTAACAATGGCAGGCTTTTTACCCTTTGAAAATCTGTTACCTCCTTGCCTTTGATTTCTGTTTTGGAAATTCGACTCACCTGCCTTACTAATTCTACGTCTTTTCTTTTTTGCAGGATCATCTTTTGCATCGGCGACTGTTTCCTTTTTCTTCTTTTCAGGTTTCTTTTCTTCCTTCTTCTTTTTTGGTTTATTGAATTTCGTTAAATCAATCTTTTCGCCAGATAATTTTGGACCACTTAATTTTTTGTATTTAGTTTCAACTTTTACCTCTTCTACCTTTAAACTTTCAGTTTCTTTTTTAGTTGAAACTTTAGGTTTTTCTTCTTCTGTACTTATAGTTTTCTTGACAACAGGTTTTTTCTCTTCTGATTTTGAAACTTCTTTTGGCCTTGGAACCTCTTTTTTAGGTTTATCCAATTCTATTTTACCTACTTGCTTTGGTCCAGATAATTTAGTTTTGGCTTTTACAATTGATTTCCTTTCAATCTCTTTTGAAACTTTTTCTTCTAGTTCTTTTTCGCGTTCTATACGAAGTGCTTCTTTTTCTTTATGCTTAGCTTCACTTAATTCAAGAGATTTAACCCTCTTACTGGCATCAGTCTGAAATTCATCTGAGAGAACTTGATGAACCTCTTCGGTAATTTTTGTCGTTGGCCGTGCATCGATTTCAATACCTTTAGAATTCAGATATTCTACAGCACGATCTAACGAAATATTTAATTCGCGTAATACTTTATTTAATCTAATAGTTTCAGCCATAAATTGCCTTTAATGTAACGTAAAAAAATTATTCTTCAAATTCTTCTTTGAGAATCCTTAGAACATCATTAATTGTTTCTTCTTCCAGATCTGTTCTCTTTACAAGATCCTCTACTTCCTGTTCCAATACACTTTTCGCAGTATCTAAACCTGCCTTTTTTAATTCATCAATTATCCATCCATCAATTTCATCAGAGAATTCGGTTAATTCTACATCTTCTTCTGCTCCTTCTCTAAACACGTCTATTTCATAACCTGTTAAATGACCAGCCAAACGTATGTTATGTCCGCCTCTGCCTATAGCTTTGCTTACTTCTTCCGGTTTTAAAATTACTTCAGCTCGTTTTGTTTCCTCATCTAACTTTATTGATGTAACTCGTGCTGGACTTAAAGCCCTTGTTATATATAGTTGAAGGTTATTGGTATAGTTTATAACATCAATATTTTCGTTACCTAATTCGCGAACAATACCGTGAATTCTGGATCCTTTCATACCTACACAGGCTCCAACAGGATCAATTCTGTCATCGTAAGAATCTACAGCAACTTTAGCTTTTTCACCTGGTATCCTTACTACATTTTTTATTGTTATTAAACCATCGAAAACCTCAGGTATCTCTTGTTCAAATAACTTTTCTAAAAAGGCTGGTGCTGCTCTGGACATTATAATAGAAGGCTTATTACCCTTAAGCTCTACACTTTCAATTATACCTCTAACATTTTCTCCCTTCCTGAAAAAATCCGATGGAATTTGTTTTTCCTTTGGAAGGATTATCTCATTACCATCGTCATCTAATAGTATTACTGCTCTATGACGGATATGATGCACTTCTGCTGTATAGATTTCACCAATTAAATCTTTAAACTGTTTATATATATTGGTGTTATCGTGTTCATGAATTTTCGAAATCAAGTTTTGTCTTAGGGCTAGTATAGCACGGCGACCTAAATCAATTAACTTAACTTCTTCTGACACATCTTCACCAACTTCAAAATCAGGTTCTATTTTTTGTGCTTCAGAAAGTGATATTTCCTGATTAGGCTCTTCCACCTCTCCATCAGCTACAACCACTCTATTCCTCCAAATCTCAAGATCTCCTTTATCAGGGTTTATGATTATATCAAAATTATCATCATCTCCAAATTTCTTTTTTAGGGCATTTCTAAAAACATCTTCTAATATTGCCATTAAGGTTACACGATCGATTAATTTATCGTCCTTAAATTCTGAAAAAGATTCAATTAACGCAAGATTTTCCATTACTCGTTTAAATTAAAATTTTACCATCACTATTGCTTTTAAAATGTCACTGAACAAGATTTTTTCTTTATTTTGAACAGTTACTTTTCCTTTACCTATTGGTTTCGGTTCTCTGGATTTCCATTCTAAAATTATACCTTCATCATCCAATTGGGTTAATTTACCCTCCAATTCTTCTGTTGAAGTATTTACTTTTAGAATTCTTCCTATATTTTTTTTATACTGTCTTTTATGTTGTATTGGCGATGCAGCTCCTGAAGAGGTCACTTCCAATGAGAAATCGTGTTCTTCTCTGTCTAGATTATGCTCTATCGCTCTGCTAATAAACATACAATCTTCCACCAACACACCTTTATCACCATCAATAACCACTCTTATTTGATTATCGTCTAAAACAGAAAGGTCTATAAGAAATAAATCGAGCCTTTCACTAAGTGCTTTTTCAAGCAAATCTTTTACTCTTTCTTCTAACATTTTTAGTATAAAAAGAGGGGACTTTATGTCCCCTCGCTTTCTCTTTTCCCTTACAACGGTGCAAATATACAATATTTAATTTATTTTAATTACAATAATTAAATCAATTTTTATTGCTAATTTTATTGGGAATAAATATGCCATAACCAGAAGATTTTTAATATGAAAAAAATATTGGTGCCTACTGACTTCTCTAAGCCAGCCGAATTTGCCCTTAAAGTTGCCGCGCAATTAGCTAAAAATAACAATAGTGAAATCCATATGCTACATATGGTGGAATTGCCTATGCATCAAATTATTGCTACCAGTAATTTTAGTGAACTTCCTGAAGCTGTTTTTTTTATGAAAATAGCACATCAAAAGTATGAAGAAGCACTTGATAAAGATTATTTAGAAGAATTAGACATTTTTGAAAACATTAAATTCAATGAAACACCTGAGGGTGTATCAAACTATTGTGCTGAAAACGAAATTGATCTAATTATAATGGGATCTCATGGCACAAGTGGAATAAAAGAAATGTTCATTGGTTCAAATACCGAAAAAGTAGTAAGAACATCGAAAATCCCAGTACTGGTTATAAAAAATGAACATAAGGATTTTAAAATAAATGATTTTGTCTTTGCCTCTGATTTTAATAAAGACAATAAGGAAACTTATGAACAAGCAGTAAAATTCGCGAAAGCATGGGGATCAAAATTACATTTGTTACTTGTTAATACAGCCGGTAATTTTATTACAACTCAGGAAGCGGAAAAAGCTATGAATGACTTTATTAAGGGCTCACATTATAAAAAAAGATCTTTTAACATTTATAACGATGTATCGGTTGAAAAAGGTGTTTTAAACTTTTCTGAAACTATTGGAGCTGATTTAATTGGTATAAGCACTCATGGTAGACAAGGAATTGCACATTTTTTTAATGGCAGCATTAGTGAAGATCTCGTTAATCATGCAAAAAGACCAGTAATCACTTTTAAAATATAAATTAGTTATAAATATTTAAAAAACCTCATTAGGTTTAATGAGGTTTTTTTGTTGGCCTACTAGGGCTCGAACCTAGACTCTTCTGGACCAAAACCAGACGTGTTGCCAGTTACACCATAGGCCAGAGCTATAATTAAGAGTGCAAATTTAGAACAAAGTTTTACGTGCACAAATATTTTCTAAACAAAAACGTATTAAAAACATAAGGTTTACTTAAAAAACCATATCCATTTACTATTTATTATTAAATTCGCAGCATAATAAAATTTCAATTCATGCCTTCATATAGCTTTAAAAAATGGAATAGGATTTTAGGTTGGTTCGTTTTTCTAATTTCTCTTCTAACGTATAGCTTAACAGTAGAACCTACGGTAAGTTTTTGGGATGCAGGTGAATATATATTAACTTCTTCGAAACTACAGGTTGGACATCCACCAGGAGCTCCTTTATTTCAAATGTTGGGAGCCTTTTTCTCGGCCTTTGCAACAGAACCGTCACAAATTGGAATGATGCTAAACATGATGAGTGCATTTGCAAGTGCATTTACAATTTTATTCATGTTTTGGACTATAACATTGCTCCTGCAAAAGATAGTTTTAAAAGGAAAAGAATTGTCTGAAAGTAAATCTATAGCTATTTTGGGTAGTGCTTTTGTTGGGAGTTTAGCTTTTGCGTTTACAGATTCTTTTTGGTTCAATGCAGTGGAAACTGAAGTTTATGCTATGGCAACACTCTTAATGGCTGTCTTGTTTTATTTAGGTTTGCGCTGGGAGGTAGATATGGATAAACCAAGAGGAAATAAGTGGCTGGTTCTAATTTCATTTGTAATTGGATTATCTTTTGGAGTTCATTTTATGGGTTTGTTAACCATTCCAGCGATTGGTTTAATTTATTACTTTAAACATTACAAAGAAATAACAGTTAAAAACTTTGTTATGGCAAATGTTATTTCTGTAGCAATACTTTTGTTCATTTTTAAATTATTATTACCAAATGCGTTAAAGTTTTTTAGTGCTTCTGAGCTGTTCTTTGTAAATTCAATTGGCTTACCTTTTAATTCAGGATCTATTATAGCAGGTATAATATTAATTGTGGCAATTTATTTTGGATTAAAATATACTCGTGATAAAAAATTGAAGCATTTTAACACACTTATTCTGTGCTTGTTGTTCATATTTATTGGTTTTTCATCTTGGATGCTTTTGCCTATTCGTGCTAATGCAAATGTAGTCATTAATGAAAATAATCCGTCCAGTGCCAGAGAACTTCTGGCCTATTATAATTTAGAACAATATCCTGAAACTCATTTATTCTATGGACCACAATTTACAGACCAATATTCTGGTTTAGATGAAAATCCGGAAGAACGTTATGTAGATGCCAAACCTAAATATGAAAAGGACTACACAAAAGGAGAATATGTTATTGTTAATGATTGGGAAAAGGCTAACCAGAATTCTAATTCTGCTCACAGATCCATATTGCCAAGAATGTGGAGCACAGAACATGCAGAAAATTATATGATGTTTACCGGATTTCTAGAGTTTAATTTAAAACCAGAATATCAACTAGAAAATGAATTACGATCCTCTGTTGCTCAGTTTAAAAATGATGTTGCCAGAGGGAATGTTGATTACGAAGATTATAATAAATTTTTAATTCAGTTCAGGGACTATATAGACGTCAAGAAACCAACTCTTATAAGTAATATAGCATATTTACTGGAGTATCAACTTGGTTATATGTATTGGCGATATTTTATGTGGAATTTTACAGGCAGACAAGACGATATTCAAGGTAAATTCGACAATCATGGAAATTGGATTAGTGGCATTAAAATTATTGATGAGTGGCATTTAGGACAATCCCAAGACAACTTGCCAAGCGATGTTAAGAATAATAAAGCCAGAAACACATACTTCTTTTTACCTTTAATATTAGGTTTAATTGGCCTATTCTTTTTATTTAACAGAGATAAAAATCTATTCTGGATTCTTTTGGTTTTCTTTTTATTCACAGGAGTTGCGATACAAGTCTATACCAATGTTAGACCATTTGAACCAAGAGAAAGAGATTATTCCGTAGTTGGATCCTTTTACGTGTTTGCTATTTGGATTGGATTTGGTGTTTATGCGATTTATAATACTATAAAAAAATACCTTTCATCTAAACTATCTGCTACATTGGCTTCATTAGTATGTTTAATTTTAGTTCCTGGAATATTAATATCCAACAATTGGGACGATCATGACAGATCAGATAAATATACAGCCAGATCTATGGCCAAAAAATACCTGGATTCCTGTGCAGAAAATGCCATTTTATTCTCCATCGGTGATAACGACACTTTTGCTCTATGGTATGCTCAAGAGATCGAGGGCTACAGGACGGATGTAAGAGTAGTTAATACAAGCTTGTTCCAAACTGATTGGTACATTGATCAAATGAAACGAAAAGCTTATGAAAGCGATCCAATACCATCGCAATTAACACATGACAAGTATAAATATGGATCTAGAGAATATATCATTAAAAACCCTATATCCAAAGATACTATTAGCATTAAGGAATTCTTAAATTTTGTAGAAAGTGACAATCCAAAAACGAAAATTAAATATTTATTGCAACGCAGTGGTGATGATTTAAGTGGATATCCTAATCAGTATTTAAACTCCAATTATTTTCCAACGGAATATGTAAGAATTCCTGTTAATAAGGAATCTGTTCTAAGAAACGGAATAGTTAAAGAAAAGGATTCTTCTAAGATAGTACCATACATAGACATTAAAATAAAAGATAATGCATTGTATAAGAACAGATTGTTAATGTTAGATGTAGTTGCCAACAACAATTGGGAACGACCAATATATTTTACTGGTGGTAGTTATGGAGATGATGATTATATATGGATGAAGGATTATTTACAGTTAGACGGTATGTGTTATAAACTGGTGCCTATCAGAACTCCCGTTGACAGAGCAAATCCATTTGATATGGGTCGAGTTGATAGTGAACTAATGTACGATATGGTAAAGAAATGGGATTGGGGAAATAGTGGAAGTACAACTATCTATCACGATCCGGAAACCAGAAAAAACTCAATATCCTACAGAGGAAATTTAGCTAGATTGATCGAACAACTGATTCGTGAAGAACAGCTTGATAAAGCAGAGGAAATTGCTGATATAGCAATACAAAATATGCCAGTAGACTATTATGGATATTATACTTTATTAGAACCTTACATTGGCGCATATTATGAAGTTGACAGTAAAGAGAAAGCTCAGAACTTATTTAAGCAGGTTGCTAAAAAATATCAGGAGAATTTGGTTTACTATTCCGGATTAAAAATTGAAAATCAGGAACGAAATTTTGAAAACATCTATCTTGATATAGAACGCTATAAAAGTTTGATTGATGTTCTATCAAATTATGACAAAGAATTTGCCTTGACCGAAAATGAAATATTCGGCAATTATTTAGAGTTATTTCGCCATTTTTATGATGATAGCTCAAGGGATGATGTGAGAGAAGATCAGGATATTCCTTCAGACTCTGATTTAATAATTCCTGAATAGCAGGAGCATGAAAATTATTCCTATAAAAACTCCATCATTGGCAAAAAAAATGTTCCCAAACTATATTTGGGATATGCCTTCTGACATTAAAACACTTTACTTAACTTTTGATGATGGCCCAACACCTGAAATAACCAATTGGACATTAGATATTTTGGCCCAATATAATGCTAAAGCAACTTTTTTCTGTATAGGTAAAAACATAAAACTTTATCCTGATATATTTAAGAATATCATTAATAATAATCATGGTATCGGGAATCATACTTACAATCATGTAAAAGGATGGAGAACCTCAACAAAAAACTATTTAGCAAATATTAAACAAGCTCAAAAAATAATTGATGATCAAGTAATTAATCAATCTAAAATTAATTATCTGTTTCGTCCTCCTTATGGACAAATAAGACCCAAACAAGGTAAAGCGATCAATAAGTTAGGATATCAAGTAGTTATGTGGAATGTTTTATCTTTTGATTGGGATAAAGAGATAACTCCGGAAAATTGTCTGAATAATGTATTATCTAATGCTCAGGATGGAAGTATTATTGTTTTTCACGACAGCTTAAAAGCGAAAGTCAATATGACATTTGCTCTGCCAAAAGTATTAGATCACTTTAGTAAAAAAGGTTATAATTTTAAATCCATTGAGCCTACACGTATTCCTGAATAATGTTAATAAGGGTATTAGCATCCTGCTCTCCGCTTTGACGCCATTTCATTTCACCGTTTTTATAAATAATCAATGTTGGTAGACCTTTAACTCTCAGAGCTTCTGAAAGTTCTTTGTTTTTATCAACATCAATTTTAATTACTTTGGCCTTATCGCCAAGAGCTGCAGCAACATCTCTTAATACGGGATGCATTGCAGTTGATTGCTCATTCCATTCTGTAAAAAAATCTAACAAAACTGGAACATCTACATCTATAAGTTCCCCAAATTTTGACATACTTTAAAGTTTTAGGTCAAATGTGCTGATACAAATATAACATTTCCTTAG
Organism: uncultured Flavobacteriaceae bacterium; assembly: GCA_963768245.1. Lineage (GTDB taxonomy): Bacteria > Bacteroidota > Bacteroidia > Flavobacteriales > Flavobacteriaceae > Site-B1. Next base: position 22,227 of record CAVYHG010000023.1, on the reverse strand, counting down.
AATTAGACTACACTTGGCCCTTTTTTCAATTCTATCACAGTAATTTCAGGCCAAATTCCAACTCGTCCTGGATATGCTAAAAATCCGAAGCCTCTGTTTACATTTATAAATTGATTGGCTTGCTCATAAATTCCTGCCCAATGCTTATATCGCCATTTTACTGGACTCCACTTTATCCATCCTGGAACTTCTATTCCAAATTGCATACCATGAGTATGGCCACTTAACGTTAGATGATAATGATCTTCGTGAGGCACAATTACCTCATTCCAATGCGTTGGATCATGACTCAATACAATCTTAAAATCATCAGTATTTAACTCCTTCCGAAGCTTTATTTAAATCCCCTTTTTGTTTAAATCCTTTACCCCAGTTTTCTACTCCAATAATTGCAATACGTTCATCATCCTTTTCTATAAATCGATTTTCATTCAACAACAGGTCAAATCCCAATTTGCTTTTGGATATCCTTTAGTCTTTCTAAATTTTGTTCTTTATCCTCCTTTGAATTCCAACGAAAATAATCACCATAATCATGATTACCCAATATAGAAAATATGCCATCTTTAGCCTTCAATTTAGAAAAAGTATCCACCCAAGGATCCATTTCACTCGCCGTATTATTCACCAGATCTCCAGTAAACAAAATAGCATCAGAAGCTTGCTCATTTATCAAGGTTTACAGCATATTCAATCTTCTCTTTATTGTCAAAACTCCCAGAATGAATATCACTTATTTGAGTTATTTTATATCCATCAAAAGCTTCAGGAAGATCATCAAAATGCAACGTGTAATTTAATACTCTAAAGTTGTACTTGCCTTTATACATTCCATAAAGCAAGGACGCAAAAGGTATAGCTGCTAATACCCATAGCGACTTGACTTATAAACTTTCTGCGAGAAGGCAAATAGAAAGCCTCCGTGCTAACAAATAACTTATTATAGGTTCCTTCTAACAACCTGAAAACATCTTCACCGAACATAATTGGCACTACCACCAACTTTAATGCTATTATAGTAAGTAAAAATCCTAAAGCATAACTTTTCTCCGGAGTTAATACTCTGCCTGTGGATGTTTGAGTAAATTGATATATAAAATTACCAACAACCAGAACCGAAATAGCAAATGTAAATAATGAGACCCAGTTATTCTTGGTTATAGTCTTTATGGCCTGAAAAGCATAAAAGTCTACAACTGCATAAATCAAAATAAAAATTAACCAACGTATCATATGAATAATTTACGCGAAAATATTAAGATAAGACTTGTAAAACCAATTATTTAAGGCAAGATTAACAAATACTTAAATCATAGTTTCAATCAACTTTTAAACTTTTATATAGTCAGTATATCATATTATTTTAACTTTTTGGAGTAATTAATTTCCAGTTTGTCCAACCTGCTTTTTAAATTTTCAAATCTTACCAAGAATTCTTGATAATTCTTGTTTTCTTGATTTGACCAAACCACTTCACTCATTGCCAGTATTCTAGGAAAAACCATATATTCAACTTGCTTTTCATTTGTCATATATTCTGTCCAGACATTTCCTTGTGCACCTAAAATATAATTGGATTCTTCTTTAGTTAATTCATCAGGAATAGGATTAAAATTATAGACTTTTTCCAAAGGTAAATAATCCTCCAATTGCCAAAGGTTCATTTTGGTCTTTAGACTGATAATAATCAAAATAACAATGTGATGTTGGTGTCATGATCACCTTATGATTTTGCCTTGCTGCTTCAATAGCTCCAAAAGTTCCTCTCCATGACATGACTGTAGCATTGGGTGCTAAGACCACCTTCTAAAATTTCATCCCAACCAATGATCTGTCTGCCCTTTCTGTTTAAATATTTTTCAATTCGAGTAATAAAATAATTTTGTAATTCATGCTCATCTTTTAGTCCTTCTTCCCTGATTCTTTTTTGACAATCAGGACATTGTTTCCATCTTGTTTTAGGTGCTTCATCTCCTCCAATATGGATGTATTCACTTGGAAACAGTTCCAGCACTTCATCCAGAACATCTTCCAGAAAATTAAATGTTTCATCTTTAGTGCAATAAATATCTTCAAAAATACCCCATTTAGTGGCCACTTCAACCGGTTCACCTGTACAACCTAACTCCGGATATGCAGCTAAGCTGCCTTGAGATGACCAGGCATTTCTATTTCAGGAATTACTGTAATAAATCTATCTTTTGCATATGCAACAATGTCCTTAATATCTTCCTGTGTATAAAAACCTCCATATGTTTTTCCATCAAAGTGATGTGGTTGATCGCTGTAATGGCCTACCAGGGTTTCTTTTCTATACCGCTTATTTCATTAAGCTTAGGATACTTTTTAATTTCAATTCGCCATCCCTGATCCTCGGTTAAGTGCCAATGAAATGTATTCATTTTCAGCATGGCCAGCGCATCAATATATTTTTTTATAAAGTCAACAGAAAACATATGTCTGCCCACATCCAGATGCATACCTCTGTAACTAAATTGTGGATTGTCTTCTATCCTTAAACAAGGAATTTTCACCTTCTTTTTTTTGTAGGTTCCATTTTCAAATTCTACAGGTAATATCTGTCTTAAGGATTGGACTGCGTAAAAAGCCCCTTGTCCTGATTTAGCTTTGATCCTGATCTCATCCGGACTTATTTCCAATACATAGGATTCATTATTTTTTAAATCGTTGCTTTTATGGAATTTTATAAGTTTAGATGCTTTGCTATTTCTCAATTCAATCGAACTGCCTTTCTCGATGAATTCCTTTAAAGAATTAGCCGCTATTTCAAACTCCTTATCATATTCTAAACTCACTTTCTTGTTCAAATCGAATGAACCTTTTAAAATTTCATAATGATTTGGAATCGGAATAATATTAATTAAAGTATGCAGATTCTCTTGGTTATAGCCTCTAATAAAAACTAAATTTGTTACAACAATGAGAATTATTTTCTTGAAGGCCATTTTAGTATATTTAATAAATTAAAGTTAGTAATCTATTATGAAAAGAAGAAACTTTATTAGAAATGCTTCATTGGCAGGAGTAGGAATCGCTGTAGGAAATTCTCTAGCAAGCTGCAAGGAAAAAGTTCAAATTGAAAATGGCGCTTCAAAATCCTTAACGAAACATCCATTGCCCTTGGTAATTGGAACATGGCATGTTAAAGCATCTACTACTAAGGCCTGGGAAATTCTAGAAAAAGGTGGAAATTCTTTGGATGCCGTGGAACAAGGATGCAAGGTAGAAGAGGCAAATGAAAGAGGTCAATCTGTAGGCAAAGGTGGCTTGCCAGATCGCGATGGCAATGTAACTTTAGATGCCTGTATAATGGATAAAAATGGTAATTGTGGCTCAGTTGTTTACCTTCAAAATATCACCCATGCTGTTTCAGTTGCAAGAAAGGTGATGGAAGATACTCCTCATGTAATGCTAGCAGGTGAAGGCGCTAAACAATTTGCTATTTCAAAAGGTTTTCAACCTGAAGACCTCTTAACTGAAGAATCCAGAAAAGCATGGCAAGAATGGAAAATACAATCAAAATTCAAACCCATAATCAACATAGAAAATCATGATACTATTGGTATGCTGGCTATTGATAAAAATGGTGATATATCAGGTGCATGTACTACCAGTGGCTTAGCATATAAAATGGGAGGACGCGTAGGTGATTCTCCTATTATTGGATCGGGTTTATTTGTTGATAATGAAATAGGTGCGGCTGTGGCTACAGGATTAGGTGAGGAAGTAATGAAAACAGTTGGTAGTTTTTTGGTGGTTGAATTAATGCGGCAGGGAAAATCACCGCAAGAAGCTTGTGAAGAAGCAATTAGCCGAATAGTCAACAAACCTAAAAGCGATTATAAGAATTTTCAGGTTGGATATATTGCTGTAAACAAACAAGGAGAAACAGGATCATATGCCATACATGAACGGTTTAGTATGACGAAATATCAAAACGGGATGAATGAGCAGATCCAATCTGACTATTTCTTAAAAAAGAGTTAGAGGTTTTTTGTCAGTTCGAGTGAAATTGCGCAGCAATTTTGTATCGAGAACTGTTAGAACTCAAAATAATATCCTTAAAATACAACTTCTCGCTACAATTTTTTAGTTCCTAATAAATCACTCGAAGTGACAATCTAGAACCACTTGATTGTTATATCTACTAATTTTTGCTTTAAGTTGTTGTAAGGAGGAAATAATAATTCTATTGATCCTTTGGTATGTTGTTTTAATACAGATCGCATATTAGAGAATTCCTGAAAACCAAAAAACCCATGACTTTTACCAATACCACTGTTATTGACGCCACCAAAAGGTAAATTGTGGTTAGAATACTGCATCACATTATTATTGATACATGTACTGCCAGCCCTTGTATTATCAATAACCTTTTTTATAACACCTCTATTTTTGCTATAAATATAAAGTGCCAAAGGTTTTTCTTTTGAATTGATATAATCTACAGCCTCTTCAATTGTTTTGTACGTTTTTATAGGAAGAATAGGACCGAATATTTCCTCTTGCAAAAGTGATGATTCTTCAGTTAAGTTAGATACAACTGTTGGTTCAATAAAATTATCTTCGGAGTAGTTTTTACCTCCAATTTCAATGGTAGCCTTGTTAGATTTAGCATCTTCCAAATGATCGATTAATCTTTTAAAATGTTTTTCGTTAACCACACGACATATAGAATCTGATTTAGATGCATCATCAGTAAAAAACATCTTCAATTGTAATTTGAGCTCTTTAATAAAATTTTCTTTAACCGATTCGTGAATCAGTAGATAATCTGGAGCAATACAAGTTTGTCCACTATTTATAAACTTCCCCCAAGCTATTTTTTTAACAGCAGATTTCAAATTTGCTGTGTCATCAACTATAGTTGGTGACTTTCCTCCTAATTCTAAAGTCACAGATGATAAATGTTCCGCAGCAGATTTCATTACTATTTTACCAACATTTGGAGAACCCGTAAAAAAGATATGGTTAAATGGTAGTTTCAATAACTCTTGAGACACCTCAACTTCTCCTTCAACCAAAGCAACTTCATTTTCATCAAACAATTCTTTAATTATTTCTGCCATCACTTTAGAAACATTCGGAGTCATTTCAGAAGGTTTTAGAATAACTGTATTACCAGCTGCAATTGCTGAAACCAATGGTCCGAAAGTTAAATTCAAAGGAAAATTCCAAGGAGAGATGATCAAACAAACCCCTTTGGGTTCATATTTGTACCACGAAGAAGATCCAATTAATGAAAAAGGTGTATCCACTCGTTGTTTCTTCAACCAGGATTTTAAATACTTTTTGGTAAATTTTATCTCACTGACAACTGAATAGATCTCTGTTAAGTCTGTTTCCAAAAACGGCTTTTTAAAATCATCAAACAAGGCTTGTTGGATCCTTTTTCTATAAGTGATCTCCACTGCCTTCTTTAACGTATTTAATTTCTTAATGCGTTGCTTATATGAGGTGTTCCCAACATTATACTGATTCGCTTTTTGAGAATTAAAAAGATCCCAATATCTATTATTAGAGTGTAGAGCTGATTCTGCCATGCGATAAAGATAATTCTTAAAAATAATTAAATATATAGTTTAATGAGCTTTTTGTTTTTTAAAGTCGCTACAATCTTTGTAGATTTGGTTCTACATCAAAATTCAAACAATGTCTGATCAAAAACGCCTGTTCCTTCTGGATGCCTATGCCCTAATTTTTCGAGGATATTATGCCTTTATTAAAAACCCCAGAATCAATTCAAAAGGTATGGATACCTCAGCCATTATGGGATTTATGAATTCGTTGTTGGATGTTATAAAAAGAGAACGTCCGGATCATTTAGCTGTTTGTTTTGACAGAGGTGGAAGTGTTGATCGTGTAGAAATGTTCCCTGAATACAAGGCCAACAGAGATGAAACGCCGGAAGCCATTAAAATTGCTGTGCCTTACATTGAAAAGATACTAAAGGCTATGCACATACCCATTCTGGTCAAAGAAGGTTATGAAGCTGATGATGTGATTGGAACACTTTCCAAAAAAGCTGAAAAAGAAGGCTATAAAACCTTTATGGTCACACCTGATAAGGATTTCGCACAATTGGTAAGCGAGAATATATTTATGTATAAACCACGATTTGGTGGCGGTTACGAAACTTGGGGAGTTCCAGAGGTCAAGGAGAATTTTGAAGTAGAACATCCGGACCAGGTGATCGATTTTCTGGCCATGAAAGGGGATGCAGTCGATAATATTCCCGGTCTTCCGGGAGTTGGAGATAAAACTGCTAAAAAGTTCTTAGCTCAATACGGAAGCATAGAAAATTTATTAGCCAATACACATGAGCTCAAAGGAAAAATGAAGGAAAAAATAGAGGCTAACAAAGAGTTGGGATTACTCTCGAAAAAATTGGCAAGGATAATGCTGGATGTTCCTGTTGAATTTAATGACCATGATTTTGAACTCAATTCACCTGACCTTGATGCTGTTAAAGAGATCTTTCAGGAATTAGAGTTTAGAAGACTAACCGAAAATTTAGTAAATACATTTGCGAACCATCAGGATTCAAGTGCTAAAAATACAGATACTTCACCAGTAATTAAATTGGCTCCTAAAGCAACTCCAAAAGCTGGAGAAGGACAATTTTCCTTGTTTGGTGGAGATGATTCGCCAACTGAAGAAGCCAAGTCAACCTTCGGAAGGGAAACGGTTAAAACTATATCCCATCTGTATCAAAGCGTCGCTTCCGGATTGGCAATGAAGTTGTTTATTCAAAACCTTATGAAACAAACCAGCGTTTGTTTTGATACCGAAACAACAGGACTTGACCCAATTACTGCAGAATTGGTTGGGATCGCCTTTTCGTGGGAAGTTGGTAAAGGATTCTATGTGCCTTTTCCTGAGGACATAAAGGAAGTACAGGAATTAATTGAACAGCTCCGACCATTCTTTGAGGCTGAGACCATTGAAAAGATTGGCCAGAATTTGAAATATGATATAAAGGTTTTGGCAAAATATAATGTTGAAGTTAAAGGCAAGTTGTTTGATACCATGCTGGCACACTACCTTATAAATCCGGATATGAGACATAATATGGAAGTTTTGGCAGAGACCTATTTGAACTACACACCTGTTTCAATCACTGAACTTATCGGAAAAAAAGGTAAGAATCAATTGTCCATGCGTGAAGTTCCTTTAGCACAACAAACAGAATATGCTGTGGAAGATGCCGATATTACACTTCAGTTAAAAGAACATTTTGAAAAGGAACTGGGAGAAGCCAATACTCAAAAATTATTCGATGAGATAGAAATTCCATTGCTTCGTGTACTGGTCGATATGGAACTGGAAGGCATCAATCTGGATAAAGATTTTCTACATTCCCTTTCCGATGCCTTGAATAGTGATATAAAAACCCTGGAAACAAAAATATTTGAACATGCAGGAGAAGAGTTCAACATCGCATCTCCAAAACAAATGGGAGAGATCCTGTTCGATAAACTGAAACTGGTCGATAAACCTAAAAAGACCAAAACCGGTCAGTATGCTACTTCAGAAGATATTTTATCCTATCTGGCAAAGGATCATGAGATCATCCGGAATATTCTGGAATATCGTGGACTGGCAAAACTAAAAAGCACTTATGTCGATGCTTTACCTAATCAGGTAGAACCATCCACAGGACGTGTGCATACAGATTATATGCAAACCGTTGCTGCTACCGGACGACTGAGCAGTAACAATCCTAATCTTCAAAATATTCCGATTAGAACCGAAAGAGGGAGACAGGTTAGAAAAGCCTTTATCCCAAGAAATAGCGATTATACCTTATTGGCAGCAGATTATTCACAGATAGAACTGCGCATAATTGCAGCATTAAGTGAAGAGGACAACATGATCCAGGCCTTTTTAAATGGTGAAGATATTCATGCATCCACCGCATCAAAAGTATTTAATGTACCGTTAAACGAAGTCACCAGAGAACAACGAGGCAATGCAAAAACGGTTAATTTCGGAATTATTTATGGTGTTTCCGCCTTTGGACTTAGCAATCAGACCGACCTCAGCAGAAGCGAATCGAAAGAACTTATCGATACCTATTACGAAACCTATCCCAAATTAAGGCAATATATGAGTGATCAGGTCCATTTTGCCAGAGAAAATGGATATGTACAGACCGTTCTGGGCAGGCGTAGATATTTAAAAGATATTAACTCAAGAAATGCTGTTGTTAGAGGCGCTGCAGAGCGCAATGCCGTGAATGCACCTATACAAGGAAGTGCTGCAGACATTATAAAAATAGCCATGATCCATATTCATGACAAACTTAAAGCAGGTGACTATAAAACAAAAATGCTTTTACAAGTACATGATGAATTGGTGTTTGATGTGTATAAACCGGAACTTGAGATCATTAAACCACTTATACAATCGGAAATGGAAAGTGCCTATAAATTAAAGGTGCCATTGGTGGTAGATCTGGATATTGGTGAAAATTGGCTCGAGGCGCATTAATTATTTTAATCCATTTATCAAAAAAATCAAATGACAAAAGAATCACTCCAGCAAGAGGGACTTAAAAAAATAAAGTCCGAATTTCAATATTTGGTATCCTTGTTTAAGGAAATGCTAATCTCTATCGGTGAAGCTGATTTGGCAGAAGACTTACCATTTGAGAAGGTAGAAATTTCAAAAATAAATACACGTTCTAATGAAAAATTGACTCAGGCAATTGGGATTTGTTTTGAGTTGCTAAATTTAGCCGAAGAAAATGCCGCTACACAATACCGTCGAAAAGCTGAAACACAATTTGGCATAGAATCAACTCGTGGTTCGTGGGGAGAAATACTGCATTCCTGGAAAACTGCCGGAATAGATGAGCAAAAAATTGCCCAAAAACTGCGGGAAATAAAGGTTGTGCCCGTTTTAACTGCACATCCCACAGAGGCAAAGCGCCTTACAGTACTTGACATTCACAGAGAGTTATACTTATTATTGGTAAAAAAGGAAAATCCAAATTGGTCCACTTCGGAACAATCAGCGTTAAATCACGAAATAATTAGTGTTATGGAGCGATGGTGGCGCACAGGCGAGATCTATCTGGAAAAACCCCGTCTTGAAGATGAACGCAATAACCTGATGCACTATTTTGTAAATGTTTTTCCGGAAGCAGTGCGTTTAACAGATCAGCGACTTCATGATGCCTGGATAACCTTGGGATATGCTCCCGAATTGTTGGAATGGCCGGAGCAGTTTCCCTTAATCCAATTGGGTAGTTGGGTCGGTGGCGATCGTGATGGCCACCCATTTGTTACGCCGGAGTTTACTGCCTCTACATTGCTTATGCATCGAAAAGCAGCGCTGAAGATGATATACGATCAGTTGTATAATTTGGCATCAAAACTTAGTTTTTCTATTTATCAGAATGTCGTTCCGCAATCTGTATTAGATGACATTAAGAAGACAGCTAAATTATTTGGGGAAGTAGGGCAAAAAGCCATTGATCGGAACCCTTCAGAGCCACTGCGTCAGCATATAAATTTGGTTTTGCTAAGATTGAAGCATACCTCACAAGATGATCATAAGTTGGGAGATGCTGGATATTTTCGAACGTCAAGTGATCTATCGGCGGAACTCAAAAAATTGAGAACCGTTCTTATTGACATGGACGCAACACGAATCGCCAAACAATGGCTGTTTCCAATAGAACGATTAGTGCAATGTTTCGGTTTTTATTTAGCAAAGCTGGATATTAGGCAAAATAGTGCTTACCATGAAAAAGCAATCGGTCAGATTTTAGTAGCTTCAGGCTATAAAGATTCAGATTATGCCAAATGGGATGAAGAGAAAAGATTGGCGTATATAAATCAAGAATTAAAAAGTAAACGACCGTTTCTAATTGCTGGAACATCTTGTGGACCGGAAGCCGATAATGTTCTTGGTTATTTTCGTGAGGTGAAGACCTACATTACTCAATATGGCACCGAAGGAGTTGGTTCTATAATAGTTAGCATGACTCGTAGTTTAAGTGATCTGCTGGTGGTCTTCTTGTTTTTAAGAGAAGTTGGATTGCAAGATGCAGATCTTCCTGTGGTACCACTCTTAGAGACCATAGATGATCTTATTGCAGGACCTGAAATCCTATGTGCTTTTTTAGACCATCCTCTGATAAAAGAAAAACGTAAAAATAATTCATCATTTATTCAAGAAGTGATGCTTGGGTACAGTGATAGTAATAAAGATGGTGGAATTTTAACTAGCAGGTGGAATATCTATAAAGCAGAACAAAACCTCACTAAGGTAGGTGATGAATTAGGTGTAAAACTATGCTTTTTTCATGGTCGTGGTGGAACCATTAGTCGAGGAGGCGGTAAAATTCATAGATTCTTAGATAGTATGCCTCCAGGTTCCATGAGCGGTCATATTAAAATGACTGTACAAGGTGAGACCATTGCAAACCAATTTGCCAACAGGCTTACGGCAACCTATAATTTAGAGATGTTTGTGGCAGGAACAGCAAGACAAGCAATGATAGTCGGCGCTAAAACAAAGGATAAACAAATCTATAGTATAATGGATTGTTTGGTTGAACTAGCCAGAACTACATATCGCAAATTACTCGATCATCCTAAGTTTATAGATTTCTATGTTAAGTCTACACCTATTGACGTGTTAGAACAAAGTAAAATTGGGTCAAGACCAGCAAGAAGGACTGGGCAACGTACTATAAATGACCTTCGTTCAATACCTTGGGTATTTAGCTGGAACCAATCTAGGTTTAATATCAGTGGATGGTTTGGAATAGGAACTGCTTTGGGTGAATTTCAAAAAATCCATCCAACAGATTTTGAGCATCTAAAGGTAGTGGCAAAAGAATGGCCTTTCTTGAAATACAGCCTAATCCAAATTGAATCGAATTTATTGAATTCAGATACAAACATCATGAAATCCTTTGCAGATCTGCTTGAAGACCAAAAGACCAGAAATGAGCTCATGGATTTGATCTTAAACGATTACCGGAATGGTCTTGATAAAATTGAAGAACTCACAGAAGCTTCTGTGGATGTGAGGCGAATCTCGAAACTGGAAAATATTAAATTGAGAAACAACGCATTAATCGCACTTCATGAGATACAATTAAACTATCTCGTCAAGTGGCGAAGCAAAAAAGAAACAGATCAAAAACAAAGCGATATATATCTATTACAATTATTATTACTAGTCAATGCTTTATCTGGTGGCTTACAAAATACAGGGTAAGTAATAAAAGGATAGAGGAATTAAGAAAATCTTTGCAAAGGATCAATTTTCTAAGTGCCTTTTTGTCAATCCGTAAATTCTGAAAATGCCAATAATTTCAAAAAAATGGTCGCAATTTCTATGAAAATCTAGGGCATTTTTTTGCTATCTTAGTGGTTAATGATTTTCAATTTAAACAGACTGGCTCTCTTACTGTTTCTGTGTGGTTTTTGCTCAACAATTTCTGCACAACAATATGGTTATGTGCAATACCATTCTGAATCAGGCGCACCTTTTAAACAGGTGAACACAGTGCTCCAGGATCATGAAGGTTTTGTCTGGATTGGCAGCCAAAATGGGTTATACCGGTTTGATGGCTACAACTTCGAAATTCAAAGCATTCATACAGAGAGCCAGTCGATTCATCAGCTTAGGGAAGACCTGGACAATCTGGTTTTTGTTAATGATAAAGGCATATACCAAGTATATGATTTAATTCAACAACCACAGATAAGTACGTTGCTTGAAGGCTCAATAAATGAAACCAGTGATTCTCCTTTTTATCCAAACGATTTTATTGTATCTAAAAATCAAACTATTTGGCTTAGTCAATCTAATCATAGTGTTGGCCGATTTCAAGAAGGTGAGTTTGAAACCTATCTGTTTTCCAAATCCGAGAAAGCACAAAAACTAGCCATCCAAGAAGATTCAAAAGGGAACATTTGGGCATTGAGTGCAATAGATGGCTTATTTAAGTATAACACATCCACTAATAGGTTTGAGAAACAACTGAATATTAAAAATGGGACTTCTTTATTTATTCACAAGGATGATCTTTTAATAGGGAACGATGCATTACATATTTATTCTGTTTCAGAAAGCGACCTAAAACTAATTAAGACAATTCCTTTAGAAAGTGACCAGATTACCGCCATACATGTAGATCAAAGTGATCAATTCTTCGTTGGAACGGCAAATGGAAACTTATTTAAAGTAAAAGATATTAACAGTCCGACTCAAAACATTTATGGCGCCAATGAAGCACACAGGGTAGAAAAACTAGATTTTGGACATATCAATGAAATTTATATAACGACCGATAGCATAAGCAATAACGATAAACTTTGGATTAGTTCGGAAACCGGACTTTGGCTGCTGCAACAACGCTTTTTTAAAACCGTTGATAATTTACCGATGAATAATCCTATCGGCATCTCACTAAGTGATGAAGGTAAAGCCTGGGTACCTATAAATTATATATACGAAATATCACCTGTGCAAACCGGCTTTAATGCTAAGATAATTTATGACGATATTCAGGCAAATGCAGTTGCTTGCGACAACTCTGGAACTATCTGGGTGACAACGAGCACACCAAAAGTTGAACTGCTGAAATTTGTAAATAATAGAATTGTTAAACGCTACGACTTTCATGATCGAGGTGAGGCGATTTTCTATCTGTATCCAGACAGTAAAGGAAACCTTTGGTTTAATCAGGCACCAATAGACAAACCAATTATTGGCGTTGCACAGATCGATTCCAGGGGAGCGATCAAGTTTTACGACGACACAAAAGGTTTCTCCAGTCGAGTTCTGGCCTTAAAAGAAAGTAGCAGAGGTGAAATTTATGCCGTTGGTATTGGTGAAAAAAGTTATTTGTACCGCTTTGATCCGGAGCAAGACCATTTTATAAATCTCAGCCCGGAACTACCATTTACAGCTATGCTTAATTTTGAGGTACACGATCTGACCATAGACGATCGTGGCATAGTGTGGTTGGCAACTACCGATGGTTTACTTCGTTACGATGGTGAACATATTACATTGGTGCAAAATGATATTCTTGGTCAGGAAGAAGTTAGAGGTGTTACACATTACTCTAACGATAATATTTGGGTTGCTACAGCGACCAAAGGTTTGGTGTTTCATCAACAGAATACGTCTACAGCTTTAGGTGAATCTGAAGGCTTACCAGCAGTAATTAGTGCATATAGATGTATTGATACAGATAAAGACGGACATCTTTGGGCAGGAACCGCAGAGGGTTTGGTTTACTCCAGAATATCGGCCTCTTCCTTACCTTATTCCCTTCCTCCAAGGATCAGAAAGATCCTTATTGACAGAACAGAAATTACTAAAAGCTTGAATGAAGTTCTAGAAGTAAAAAACCGCCAACAACTCGAATTACAATTTACCAATTTATCGTTTCCAGCTAAGGATGTTCAGTATCAATATAGATTGCTTCCTAAAGAAGACAAGGAAATTTTATTGGAGGAGCAGTTATGGCAATCTAACGGAAACAATAATATTTTACAGTTAAGCAACATTGAACTAGGCGATTACTCTCTAGAACTAAGGGCGAGACAACCTGGAGGCTACCAATGGAGTAATCCATTGGAAATTCAATTAAGAATATTTACACCCTGGTATTCTAAGGCTTGGTTTATTTATGCATTGGTTGCTTTAGCGGTTGCATTTTTAGGTTATTATTTCAGAGTATATGCAAAGCGTCGTTTCAAAAGATTGCAAGAGGTCCTAAAGTACTCCAATGAAAAATTGGCGATAAAGGAAGAGCAACTCAATCAAAAGATTAAGGAATTAGAAGGCCAGAGAGAAGAATTGGCTAGTGCAACTTCAAATATTCAAACCCTGGAACTATTCATAAAAGAAATACCTAAAAAAGCATCCTGGAACGACATTATTACTGCTATGGGAGAAGCGGTTACTCAAACTGCTGACGTAAATGCTTTTGAGATAGCATTTAAGGAGAAAAATGAAATTGTACATAAAGGTTATTCAGATCAAGAAAGAAGTGGTTATACCTTTAGAACCAAACCGTTCAGTACTAAAACAAGTCTGACTTGCTGGGCCATGGAAAACAACAAAGAGGTCTTGATAAACGACTTCACTAAAGAACATACCATGTACATAGAAGAGAAAGATGCTTACAGGTTTAAGTCTCTGCTGTTTATTCCTTTCACTTTAGAGAACGATCAACCTGTTGTTTTGTGCGCATATAGTACAAGAAAAAATCATTTCGATCATAACGATCTGGTGATGTTTAGAATATTGGCTCAGTTTATTTTTATCTCCACTAATCAGGAATTAACAAAACAACAATGAAGATTAAATGGTTTTACATACTAATTTTTTTATTCCTAGTTGGAAATAAGCAAAAGGCATTTGCCCAGCGTGATACCCTTACAGTAGGCATCTTCCACAATCCACCTTTTGTAATAAAAGCAGGGGAAAATGAATTTGAAGGATTGAGCATCGAGTTATGGGAAAATATTGCAAAATCAGCTGGCCTTAATTTCAATTATGAACTGCATTCCGATTTCATTAGTATTTTGAAAAAGTTGGAATATCGGGAAATCGATCTCACTATCAATCCAATGGATGTTAATGATCTGAGAGTCGAAAAGTTCGATATGACCCAACCATTTTCTATTTCAAGTATAGGCGTAGCCATACCTTATATGAATCGATCTACTTTTGCGGTTTTTGTCAGCAATATCTTTTCTTTGGCATTTTTAGAAATTATATTACTGCTCGTATTAATCATATTTATCTTTGGTTTCTTTCTTTGGATGGTTGAAAGAAAGCACAATAAATTCCAATTCCGCCCAGGTATCTTAGGTCTTTTTGATGGCTTATGGTGGTCGGCTGTAACAATGACAACCGTTGGCTACGGCGATAAAGCTCCAAAAACGAATAAAGGTAAAGCTATTGCCATTATTTGGATGTTTACTGCAGTGATAATAATATCCAGTTTCACCGCTGGCATTGCATCTACTTTAACTATTTCTGGTTTACAGACCGATATAGAAAATGCTGAAGATATTAGGTTGGCAGAAAATATTTGCACAGTTGGAGCTTCTAGTGGAGAAGCTTATTTAAAACAAGAAAATATTCCAGTCACTCAGGCCTTTGCCTCACCAATTCTTGCCTTAAGGACAATCGCCAGAAAAGAAAATGATGTATTGCTCTACGATAATACTGTTTTACAGTATTACATTAACAGACTTTCGTTAGATGAAAAAGTTAAATTATTGCCATTCACACTGAAAGAGCATTACCAAAGTTTTATGTTGCCAAAGCGCCATCCAGCTTTCGATCTGATAAATGTCGGCCTTTTGCGGGAAATCCAAAAAGAACACTGGTTAGACTTACAAAGAAAGTATAATATTAAAGGAAGATAACAATAATGCATCCGATATTGATTAATATTGTAACCCTTTAGCCTGTCATACAGACAGAAATGGAAAGTGCCTATAAATTAAAGGTACCATTAGTAGTAGATCTGGATGTTGGTGAAAATTGGCTGGAAGCTCATTAATAACATTAATTTCAAAACAATTCTACTTAAAAGTCTAACCTATAATTTATATAAGAGGATAACCTGTTAGCCTTAATTATAACCAATCAATAAACAATGCTGAAATTATTATCCTTCCTAACTTTTATCCTTATTTTGAGTTCCTGTGCTGACCAAACTACAAATGATTTTGTGCCATCTTTCACAGAATCGGAAATAACAACACACAAGATCTCTGATAAACAAGAATATACTTTTGGTTATTTGGAAGTATTGGAAAACAGGCAAAACACTGACAGCAAAAAGATAAAAATCCCAATCTATATTTTCAAAAGCAGAAGTGAAAACCCAAAAAAAGACCCAATTATCTATACAGTTGGAGGCCCAGGTTCAACTACAATGCCTTCTTCTCAATACATGAACTATTATAAATATCTTGATGATAGAGATTTTATTCTTGTAGAACAGCGTGGGAATTATTACGCAAAACCACATTTGGACTGTCCTGAATGGTCTCAAGCAATATATGAATCCAATCTTCCAAATTTTGATTCCGAAGAATATGATATGCTTTTTGAAAGAGCGGCAGAGTCCTGCAGAGATAGACTTTTTAAAAAAGGAATAGACCTAAACGGTTATAATACTAACGAAATTGCTGCTGACATTAATGATTTGGTCAATGTATTGGGTATTGAAGAATACAATCTACTCACTATCTCCTATAGCACTAAAATTGCACAAGTATTATTAAGAGACTATCCTAAACGAATTAGAAGTGTGGTAATGGATTCACCACTACCTTTAGAAGTAAGCTATGATGAAGAGAGCGTTCAAAATCTTATGGAATCTATTGATAAATTACTTTCTGACTGTGAGGCTGAAAAAGATTGCGACATGACTTACCCAAATATTAAGAATCGATTTTTTAATTATCTACAAGAAAAGACAAGTAACCCTTTAACCATTTTGGTTGAAAACCCTAAAAGTGGAAAACAAGAAACATTTTATTTAAAGGGAAAAGATTTGATAACTGTTTTCACTAACTCCTCTACAGGAAATGTAGTTAATATTCCGCTTGAAATTAATAAACTATTGAACAATGATTTGACTTCTGTAAAAAAACAACTTACATATTTATTTGAAGAACCAAGTAATGGAGCAGGATTAGGAATGCGTCTTTCGGTTTGGTGTACCGAAGAATATCCTTTCAATAAGCAAGAAATTATCAAATCAGAAACAATTAAGTATCCGCAAATCAAAGGATTGTCACCAGCAGTATTTGAAAAAGAAATTTGTGAGATTTGGGGAGTTCAAAAAGTTTCAAAAATCGAAAATCAACCTATTAAAAGCGATGTTCCAGTTTTATTGATAAGTGGAGAATATGACAATGAAACACCAGTAAAATGGGCGAAATCAATGACAAATAACTTAACAAACAGTTATCATTTGATATTTAAAGGATGGAAGCATACACCAACTACTAATTGGGTAAATCAATGTGCAATGCTAGCTGCAAATCATTTTTTTAACAATCCAAGTATTAAACCAATACCAGATTGCTTTGCAGAAATAGAAAGTCCTGATTTTAATACTAATTAAATAACTGCATTCAACAACGTATCGTTCATAGTGTTTAAAGATTGTGCAGGGAATCCTACCGAATTCCTGCAATCTTCGTCTCTTTTTGCTAACTTAGTTCCTCAACACTGCAAACCATAGACAAACACGTTAGCACTAATCAATTCAAAATTAAATAAAAATGAAAATGAAAGTTACAGCCGAAAAAAATGAAAAGGTTGCCAATATGATATTTGCATCCATTTATCCACTTTACCTGAATAGATTGGAGAAAAATGGCAGAACAAAAGAAGAACTCAACCAAGTAATTAAATGGTTTACTGGTTTTGATCAAGATGCTTTACAAGCACTTATTGATGAAAAAGCAACTTTTAGAACATTTTTTCAAAAAGCTAAAATAAATCCAAACGCACACTTGATTAAAGGAGTCGTTTGTGGTTATCGAATTGAAGAAATAGAGGATGAATTTGAATTGTATAGACAATGTAGGCGTATGGAAAAGCTGATTGATGAATTGGCAAGAGGTCGTAAAATGGAGAAAATTTTACGAGAAGAAAAAAAATAAAATCAGGTGCTTACAACGTGTATATTTAATTGCTCGTTCTGTGCGTAATCTGAAAATCCTAAGGATTTTCCTATGGTTGTTTTCTTTTACTAACTTAGTTCCAGCCAACGCGACTAACCATAAACAAGACCGTTTTACATAATTTCAAAAAAAATTGCTTACTCAATTTCTTTGGAGCAATATGGTTCTTCCTAATGTTTAAGATTTTTTTTATGAGTTTAGCAGATTATTCTTATTTGCAATCCTGCAATTAAAACTTATTATATATTCTTTGATCAAGCCTACTTACTTTTTATATTCAAACTTACCGTTCATCGATTATTGGCAGAAATATCCGACAATCTGTATGTATTTCATCGAAAAGTACCTGTTTTTCTTTTTTTTTATGGAGTACTGATCTAATTTAGAAATCCCAAATCTAAAGTACCCTATAATATGACTTTACCTACTAAAGTGATATATATTGCATGTTTTGCAATATTTGCGTTTTCATGTTCCCCGGATAATATTGACGACGACATGAACTCCACTCTTACGGAGGAATTAATAATTCCTGAAGCTAAACTCATAGAAATAGAGATCTTAGAACTTATAAACGAGTATCGGGTTTCTCAGGGCTTGTGTAATCTTGTAACAATGGACATTGTTAAATATCAAGCTTTTTCACATACTGATTATATGATAGAACAGAACAATATATCACACGATTATTTTTTTAGTCGCAAAGCATTTTTGCAGTCCCAAGCAGGTGCTCTGGAAGTATCAGAGAATGTAGCCTATGGCTACTCCTATGCCGAATCTGTTGTTAATGCATGGATAAATAGTGAAAGTCACAGAGCCACCATTGAAGGTGACTTTACTGATTTTGACATATCTGCAGAACAAAATGATGAAGGTGTATGGTTTTTTACGAATATTTTTGTAAAAAAATAGAATTAAGAATGTTGACACATTAAAGAAAAACGACTCCAATTTGGAGTCGTTTTTTTTGATTATTAATCCCTTACATTAAATTCATTCCGATTTACAATAATAAATCTGGAACGTCTATTTTCCTGGTGTTCAGCCTCAGAGCACACTTTTCTAAGTTCATTCGTACATCTGTTAACCAATCTGGATTCTCCAAATCCAATAGCACTTTCAATTCTGTTTGATGCAATCTCCTGAGAAATAATATAATCTCGAGTAGATTTTGCCCGTCGGTCAGATAATCCCATGTTATAAGCATCCTTGCCTCGACTATCAGTATGCGATTCAATTTTAATGATCATTTTAGGATAATCTTTCAAAATTTTGACCACCCGATTCAATTCACTTGCTGCATCAGGTCTGATAAATGACTTATCATAATCGAAGAATATTGGATTAATTTTAATTTCAAATGGTATTAAATGCAGATCTACTCTTATATCTTCACCTGGTATTTTGGTTGTTATAATTGTCTTGGTATCCGGATCATGCTTTTCTTTACTTCCAATAATAGTATATGTTTTTTCACAATCTATATCTTTAAAAATGTACATACCATCATTGTCTGACATGGTTGAATCTATCACATTTCCAGATTCATCCATTAGCTTAACCGTAACCAAAGGCAGTATTACTTTTGTTAACTTATCATAGGTTTTACCCATGACTCTTTGTTTACATTCTTCTGATGTAAAAGCATAAATATCATCTTTCCCTTTTCCACCAGGTCTATTAGATGAAAAATATCCAGAATCTTCCTTAGTTATAGTAAAAAATGAAAAATCGTCATACCCACTATTAAAAGGTTTACCTATATTCTTTATACTAACTTCATCTGAAATTCCCTTTTTAAGAATATCCGATTTATAAATATCCAACAAGCCAAAATTGTTGTTAATATAACCATCTGATGAAAAGTATAATGTAGAATCCAATGCTACAAAAGGAAACATTTCTCTGCCTGCAGTATTAATTCTGTGACCAAGATTCCTCACCTGTCCGAATGATCCATCAGGATTAATATTTACCGAATATAAATCGGTTTTACCATATCCCCCTTCTCTATCAGAAACAAAATATAAGGTCGTTTCATCTACACTTAAAGCAGGATGCCCTGTAGAGAAGTTTTTTCCATTGATAGAAAGATCTTCTATTCTACTCCATTTACCATTAATTAGTTTGGCTCTATAAATTTTTAAATTTGAAGTACCTCCTTTGCCATACGCCGTGCGATCGTTGTTCTTAACATTATTCCCAGTAAAATACATTGTTTGGCCATCTTGTGTAAAGGTCAAAGCACCTTCATGATTGGTCATAGAACTAATAGAATCTGATACGATTGGATTAATATGTTTTACAGAAATAGAATCATTATACTTATATATTTCTGATTGAAATAATCTAAGAAAAGGTTCTTCATTCCATTTATATAACCTATCATTAAGTTTATCCAATAAAATGTCATTTGTTATTGAAGAAGAATAATAAAAGTTTCCATTGTTTTCTAATCCACCAAAATCTGTAAATGGAGTATTAGAATTTAAATTCACAATTTTTAGTGGTCCTTCGGTTTCAGTCACATTTTCTACTTTAACAAATTTCATGTTAATAACCAGACTATCTTCTGGTCTAATGCTTTTTAACCTTACAAGCCACTTATCTGCACCCTCAGAATTACCTATACTTCTTAGGGATTGGATGTATTTAAAAACAAACTTAGAATCAATATCCTCATATTTGTTTACAGCTTTACCATACCAGAAAGACGCTTGTTGAGAATCTGAATTCTTATAGTAGCAATCTCCAATCCTTGTTAAAATATACGCAGAACTATCTTTTTTTATTAAGGCTTGCTTATATAATTCCGCCGCTTCCAAATAGGCAAAGTTCATAAATAACTTATCGGCTTCTGCAGTTTTTTGAGCATAAGTTGACATGCTTAAAAAAGTAACTAAAATTAAAAGTTTTATATTTTTCATATGCATCAGATTAAAAATATCTAGGTGATTTAATACGTCTGTCGTTTGGCACTTCAAAAATAAGTAAGACCTCGTGGGTTCCACCTAAATAAGGACGAATACTGGATACAAAATGATCATATGCATATCCAATTCTTAGCTGTTTTGAGATTTGAAAATCTGCAAGTGCACCAATTGAAGCTGTATTTTCATTATATCTGTAGGTGCCTCCTATCCATAATTTTTCAAAGAATAACAGATTGGCATTCAAATCTACTGATATTGGAGCTCCATTTGTTGCCTTGACCAAAAATGATGGTTTAAGCTTGGTAGAGTCACTAAGATCGAACACATAACCACCTGTAAAATAATAACTAATACGTTCTAAAGCAATATATTCTAGAGATGCTGTTTCCTGTGTTAAGTTATAATCCGTATTTAAAATCCTTGGCGCAGATAAACCTAAATACCATCTGTTGGAATGTAGCATAAGTCCTACTCCAACATTTGGATTCCATTCGTCTGCATAATTGCCAAAAAACGGATCACCAACAACCTCTGGATCATTCAAAAAAGTATCATCCAAATTATAATGTGTAAAACCTCCTTTTAAACCAAACGAAAGTTTGGTTGATTCACTTGTATTAATGGTATACGAGAAGTCCGCATAAGCATAAATAAAGTTTTCATAACCTGGCCTGTCATTTATCACAGAGAGTCCTAGTCCAATCTTTTCATTTCTCAAAGGAGAATGAACAGATAAAGTTTGAGTAGTTGGACCTCCTTGTATTTCAGTCCACTGACTTCTATGTAAACCAACTACACTTAATGTTTCTCTACTACCAGCATATGCTGGATTCACAGAAATTGTGTTGAACATGTACTGTGTAAACTGTGGCATCTGCTGAGCAATTCCTATTGAACTCATCAATAAAATCACTATTATTACTATTTTATTTTTAATAATTTTCATAGGTTATTATTTTATTTTGTTCCAATATAAACTGGTCCACTTATTGGTTTTAGTCCACTATTTATTAGAGAAACTATATAGTAATAGGTCCCACTTGGCACTTGGTTGGCCGATCCTAGTGATCCATTAATTACGAATCCGTTCCATTCATTTTGATAATCATTGGATTCAAAAACAATAGCTCCCCAACGATTAACAATTTTTAGATCTATTGTGTAATCACAATCTTCGATTCCTAAAACTTCAAAAAATTCGTTATACATATCGCCATTCGGCGTGATTACTTTTGAAACTATAACATCATCGTCTCCACATGCCAATACAGCACATCTGTTATGAACTTCCAATGTTACTTCTACAGAGCAGGATGAATTTGGTAAAGTGTAGCTAAAGGTTATTTCTTCAGAAGCATTTTCACCTATTAGTTCAACAGAAGTCGGATCAAATTCATTATTATTGATAATTGTAGCATCTCCTGAAACAACTTGCCAAATTCCTGAATTATCGTAGTCATCTCCAACTAATAAATCGAATAAGTTAAAAATCTGAGATTCTGTTTCGTCTGCCGCACATAAACTGGCATTTTGAACAACTTCAGGCAGTCCTATTATTGGTATAGTTAAATGAA
>CAVYHG010000022.1:0-60888 GCA_963768245.1 uncultured Flavobacteriaceae bacterium | reverse complement strand
AAAGAGACCAGGGTCAATTCGGAATAAAACTGGCGAAGTATCTCTTTTTTGTATTAATGGTTTATCTGGCTACTTCAATTTTGTACTATTTTGGTACAAAAGAAGGCAGACATTTAAAGTTCTTTTCAATAGGAGCTATTTTCACTACATTACTAATTATGCTCACTTCATATTTATTTGGAGTCTATATTGAAAACTTTTCTCAATATAATGAGTTGTATGGTTCTATTGGAGCACTGTTAATACTGCTATTGTATATCTGGTTAAACTCCAATATTTTGTTATTAGGATTTGAATTAAATGCGTCTATTAATCAATTAAAAAAGAATATTTAGGCATTCTGCTTATAAGGCATGCAATATTTTATAGATATTATTCTACCCATTCCTTTAGAAAAACTATTCACTTATAGTATTACTAAGGCAGAAGCAGGTTTTTTAGAGCCAGGAATCAGGGTTGCAGTTCCGTTTGGTAAATCAAAGATATACACAGGATTGGTCTATAGAATTCATAATGAAACACCCAAAGTATATGAGGCCAAAGAGATTCATCAAATATTAGATGAGGAGCCTATTGTTAATACCTTCCAGTTGCAACTTTGGGAATGGATATCTAAATATTACATGTGTACATTAGGCGATGTTATGAGAGCAGCACTTCCCAGTGCTTTTCTATTGGAAAGTGAAACCATAGTTAGCCTTAACAGAAGTTCGACCTTAAATGATGAAGAATTAAAAGATGATGAGTTCTTAGTTATAGAAGCTTTGCATCATCAGTCCTCTCTGAAAATCCTAGAAATTACTTCAATAATTGACAAAAAAAATGCACTTCCGGTCATTAAAAGACTTTTAGAAAAAGAGGCAATTAATCTAAAAGAAGAAGTATACGAAAAGTACAAGCCAAAACAGGTTAGACATACTGAAGCTACATGTAAGATATTCAACTGAAAGTGAACTTCAAAAATTGTTAGATGATCTTAATAGAGCACCAAAACAAAGAGATGTTTTAATGACTTTGTTTTCAATTTCTGCTCAATCAAGAAAGCCAGTTAAGGTTAAGGAATTAATAGAAAAAAGTGGGGCATCTTCCACAATAATTAAAACCTTAATAGATAAAAATATTTTAGAAGAGTATTATGTCACAACAGATAGTATTTCGTTTAAAAATGAAGACAATGAAACAACAAAGATTTTAAATGCATATCAATCTGAAGCTTTAGATAATATATCACAAACTTTTGATAAACAAAATGTTACATTGTTGCATGGCGTAACCTCTTCCGGAAAAACAGAAGTTTATTCCAAGTTAATTGAGAAGGAATTAAGAAAAGGTAAACAAGTCCTGTATTTGCTTCCAGAAATTGCTTTAACCACACAGTTGGTTACCAGAATGCAAAGTTATTTCGGAAAGAAGATTTCTGTTTATCATTCTAAATATTCATTGAATGAACGTGTAGAAGTTTGGAATAATGTTTTAAAAAATTCAGATAAAACACAAATAATTTTAGGAGCCCGATCATCTGTTTTTTTACCCTTTAATAATTTGGGGTTAATAATTGTTGATGAAGAACATGAACAGTCCTTTAAACAATTTGATCCAGCACCAAGATATCACGCACGAGATACTGCTATTGTTTTGTCATCTTTTCATAAAGCGAAAACTATCTTAGGCTCTGCAACACCAAGTTTGGAATCTTACTTTAATGCTAAAGAGAATAAATATGGATTTGTGGAGATCGAAAGGCGGTATAATGATGTTTTAATGCCAGAAATTGAATTAGTAGATATCAAGGAAAAACAAAGGAAAAAACTTATGAAAGGTCATTTTAGCGATAGAATGATCGAAGAGATGAATGAAGCTTTACAAGATGGTCATCAGATTATTTTATTCCAAAACAGACGAGGATTTTCACCAATTGTTGAATGTAATACATGTGGTCATTCACCACAATGTCCTAATTGCGATGTATGTTTAACCTATCATCAAAAAATTAATCAATTAAGATGTCATTATTGTGGTTATAATATGGCAATGTTGGAAAATTGTTTGGCTTGTGGCAGTCATTTATTAGATAACAAAGGGTTTGGTACCGAACAAATAGAGCAGGAGGTTAAACAGCTATTTCCTAAATATAAAGTTGCCAGAATGGATTTGGATACCACAAGAGGTAAATATGGTTATCAGAAAATAATCACAGCGTTTGAGCAGCATGAAATTGATGTATTAGTAGGTACACAAATGGTAACAAAAGGCTTGGATTTTAGAAATGTGAAACTTGTTGGTATTATGAATGCAGATAACATGTTAAATTATCCCGATTTTAGGGCCCATGAACGCAGTTTTCAAATGATGCTTCAGGTTTCCGGAAGGGCTGGACGTACTAAAATTAGAGGCAAAGTATTAATTCAAACCTACAATCCGTATCATAAAATTCTTCAACAGGTTTCAACTAATGATTATATCGGAATGTTCAAGGAGCAAATGAATGAACGGTATAATTATAAATATCCTCCTATATATAGAATAATTAAAATTACTTTAAAACATAAGGAGTATAACCGAGTAAATGAGTCCAGTGACTGGTTAGCCAAGTCCTTGAGACAAGTATTCCCGGATTATGTTTTAGGACCTGAATTTCCGCCGATAGCAAGAATAAGAAATCAGTACCAGAAGAACATTTTAATTAAGATTCCTCCCAGACAGTCTTTAATAAAAACGAAGGAAGCTATTCTTAAGATAAAGAATAGCTTCCTAAACGTAAAAGATTTCCGTTCGGTAAGAGTAATATTAAACGTCGATAGCTATTAAATTAAATATTATTTAATGCGTCTACCAATAATGTCTTTTTATTTCTACTTAGAGGAATTTCATAGGAACCCACTTCAACATTTTTACTGTTAAATCTGTCAACTTTATCAAGATTTACAATATAAGATTTGTGAATTCTCAAGAATTTACCTTCAGGTAGTTCTTTTTCAAATGCTTTCATAGTAGAAAGGACTACTAAGCTGTTTTCTTCAGTCACTAGTTTAACGTAGTCTCCGAGAGCTTCAATCCATTTAATGTCTTTGATATAAACCTTTACGTTTTTTAAGATTACTTTTTACAAAAATATGCTCACCATCAGTTTCATTGAAATCTAATTTCAATTTATGCTGCTCAAGAGCTTTCTCCACGGCAGAATTGAAACGTTCTTTGGTAAGGGGTTTTTGTAAATAATCAGTAGCATCGTAATTAAATGCTTTAAACGCATATTCCGTTTTACCTGTGACAAAAATAATTTGAGGCTTATTATTTAGTACATCAAGTAATTCGAAACCGTTTAAAACAGGCATTTCGATATCAAGAAAAATTAGGTCTACCTTGTGCGTATTTAAACCGTTTTTGGTTTCTAGAGCACTGTTATATTCTGCTATCAGGTTAAGTGAAGAATGATTCTCAATTAACTTGACAATAGATAGACGTTGGATTGCAGAATCGTCAACAACAACACAATTTAAAGTCATAACATTTATCTTTATTAGGTTAAGATTTCGACAAACATACACAAAAAATCTTTAAAATGCAAAAAACTCCGATAAAGTGTTTATATTTTTTTAACCCTAATGGTTTTGCAATATAAATTGGGGTAATTTTAAAATGTCAATAATTAAATTGTATAGTCCCAAATATTTAGTTATTTTTGCACACATTTTTAACAATAAATAAATTTTATATGAATCATTATGAAACTGTTTTCATCTTAAATCCCGTTTTATCTGAACCTCAGATAAAGGAAACAGTAAAGAAATACGAAGATTTTGTCGTTTCTAAAGGAGCAAAGATGATAGCGAAAGAAGATTGGGGTCTGAAGAAGTTAGCTTACCCAATCCAGAACAAGAAGAGTGGTTTTTACCACTTGTTGGAATATACAGTACCTGGAGAAGTAATTAATTCTTTGGAGGTAGAATTCAGACGTGATGAGCGTTTATTGAGATACCTAACTGTTAAATTAGACAAGCATGCAGTTGCTTGGGCAGAAAGAAGAAGAAAAAGAGATCAACAAAAAGCATAATTATGGCAACTTTAGAACAACAATCAAGAGATAAGAAAGACGGAGGAGAGATTAGATATTTAACTCCGTTAAACATAGATACAAACAAGAAAAAGAAATATTGCATGTTTCAAAAGTCTGGAATCAAGTATGTTGATTACAAAGACCCGGATTTTTTAATGCGATTTATAAATGAGCAAGGTAAAATTTTACCAAGACGCTTGACAGGTACGTCATTAAAGTATCAAAGAAAAGTTGCTGTAGCTGTTAAAAGAGCACGTCACTTAGCCTTGATGCCTTATGTAGCTGATTTATTAAAATAAATTATCATAATTATGGAACTTATATTAAAACAAGACGTTGAGAATTTAGGATTTAAAGACGATATTGTAACAGTTAAGAACGGTTATGGTAGAAATTTATTAATTCCTAAAGGTCAGGCTGTTTTAGCAACAGTTTCGGCCAAAAAAGTACTGGCAGAGACTTTAAAACAGAGAGCTTTTAAAGAAAAGAAGGTTGTTAATGAAGCTGAAAAAGCAGCTGAAGGACTTACTAATTTAGAAATTAAAATAACTGCGAAAACAGGTGAAGGTGATAAACTTTTTGGATCTGTTAATAATGCAGATTTGGCAGAAGTATTGGAAAAAGAAGGTGTTACTATTGATAAGAAGTATATTACTATTGCCGGTGGATTAATTAAGAGAACTGGTCAATATGAAGCTACTTTACGATTTCACAGAGAAGTAGTAAGAAATTTTACTTTTGACGTAGTAGCTGAAGCAAAATAATTATTAACAAAATTTATCATTTCGTTAATAAAACGATAAGAGCCACACAATAGTGTGGCTTTTTTTATTCTACATTTGTAACTAATTTTTCAACAACTAATCAAATCATTAAACAATGAAAAAACTTGTAATTTCTTTTACATTTTTAATTTTTGGTGTCTTCGCTTTTTCTCAGGTAACTACATCAAATATTAAAGGTCTTGTGTTGGACGAATCCGATCAAGCTTTGCTAGGTGCCAATGTTTTGGCCATTCATTTACCAACTGGAACCAAGGATGGTGCTTCAACAAACTTTGATGGTCGTTTCAACATCTTAAACATGAGAGTTGGGGGGCCTTATACAGTAACAATAAGTTACTTAGGATATAAGGATCAAACTTTTAACGACGTTTACCTTACTTTGGGTAAAACATTCGATCTTAAAGTAACAATGTCTCCTGATGTTGCGCAGTTAGATGCTGTGGTCATATCAGGAACCACACAGGGAACTTTTGGTAATGATAGGACTGGAGCAGAAACCAGTGTCGGAAGACGTGAATTAACACGTTTACCTACTATTTCTCGTTCTGCAGCAGATTTTACAAGATTAGAACCTACTGCAAGTGGTAATTCGTTTGGAGGAAGAAACGATCAGTATAATAATTTTAGTTTAGATGGTGCTATTTTCAATAATCCATTTGGATTGGATGCCCCAACAGTAGGTGGACAAACTGATGCTCAGCCTATTTCTCTTGATGCTATCGATCAAATATCTGTATCTACAGCACCTTATGATGTGACTCAGTCTGGTTTTACAGGAGCATCAGTAAATGCTGTAACCAAAAGTGGAACGAATGAGTTTCATGGAACAGTTTATGGATTTTTTAGAAATGAAGATTTAACAGGAGGTAAGATTAATGGAGAAGATGTTACGAAACCAGATTTAGAACAAAGTCAGTATGGTGTTAGTATCGGAGGACCTATTGTTAAGGACAAGCTATTCTTTTTCGCCAATTTTGAAAAAGATGACAGGACAGATTTAGGGTCTAATGGCTGGGTTCCAAATACAGGGTCTGGAGGTATTAACGAATCGAGAGTTTTAGAAAGTGATCTTATTCTAGTTCAGAATGCTTTAGAGGCAATTGATATAGGGGGAAGTAGCTATAGCCCAGGAGCATATCAAGGATTTACTTATGCATCGGAATCAACAAAAGGTATTTTTAAATTAGATTGGAATATTAATGACAATAACAGATTGGCTGTTATTTATAACTGGCTTGATGCCTCAAAAGAAAAGCCAGCGCATCCAACTGCTTTGGGCTCTAGAGGACCTAATTTTACAACTTTACAATTTGAAAATGCCGGATATCAGATTAATAACAAATTGCAGTCAGTTCAATTAGAATTAAACTCACAATTATCTGACAATATTTCAAATAAATTACAAGCAGGATATACTCATTTTGACGATTTCAGAAATCCATTGTCAATACCTGCACCTTCAATAGTTATACAGGATGGGGCCGGATTGAATTACATCATTGCGGGCCACGAGCCGTTTTCAATCAATAATACATTGGACCAAAAGGTTTTTCAATTCTCGAATAATATGAACATCTTTAAAGGTGATCATACGTATACCGTGGGATTCTCCTTTGAAAAGTTTGAATTTGATAACTCCTTCAATTTAGGAGCTTATGGTGGAGCCGGTGTGTTTTTCCCTCAGTATGGAAGCGTCTCGGACTTTTTAGCGGCGTCAAGTTCCGGAGCATTACAACAATCTTTTGATGAGGCCACTGCATTTAACAATGCTTTAACCGCAGCAGGAGATGGTGTTGCAGGTGGTTGGGCTTTGGCCGAAACAAACGTAGGTCAATTAGCGTTTTATTTACAGGATGAATGGAATATAACTGAGCAGTTCAAACTTACTTATGGAGTGCGTTTTGATAAACCGTTGTTTTTTGATTCAGCCGATAAGGCTCAAGAGTTAATCGACAGAAACTGTTGTGTAGATCCATCGATACCTTATTTTAATCCTAATACCGGTGAGGAAGTGTTTATTGACAATACTAAAATGCCTAACAACGATTTCTTAATTTCTCCTAGAGTTGGATTTAATTACGATGTAAAAGGCGATGATACATTCCAATTGAGAGGTGGTTCAGGATTGTTTACTGGTAGGTTCCCATTCGTTTGGTTAGGAAACCAGATTGCAAATCCAAATTCTTTTTTCTTAACAGCTGTTGATCCGGATTATAAGTTCCCGCAAGTTTGGAGAACAAATATTGGGACTGACTACAAATTTGAAAATGGATTAATCTTAACGGGAGATGTGGCATATACAAAAGATATTAACGGAGCACATGTACAAAACTGGGGCTTGAGAAATCCAACGGGTACTTTAAACGCTCCCGGAGATAACAGACCTATTTACACAGCTGGCGATGTTGGTAATAGTGCCTACGTATTCACGAACTCGGATAAAGGTAGAATCTGGAATGCGTCTGTAAAGGCTCAAAAGAACTTTGATAATGGTTTGTACACTATGTTAGCCTATAGCTATTTAAATGCTAAAGATGTGAACTCGATTGAAGCTGAAATTACTAGCGATGCTTTTGATTTTAACCCAACATCAGGAGATGCTAATAAAGATGTTTTATCCTATTCAAAATATGGCGATACACATCGTTTTATTGGAGTCGCCAGTAAAAGATGGACCTATGGAAATGATAAGTGGAGTTCTACTTTATCAACTTTCTTTGAATATGCTCAAGGTGGTCGATTTAATTACACGTATGCTGGTAACATTAATAATGATAGTTCTTTCCAGAATAATGATCTAATTTATATACCAACTTCATCAGAAGTGCAACAAATGACATTTTCAGGCGGGTCAGCAATGGCAAATGATTTCGAATCATTTATTCAACAAGATGACTATTTAAGTGAAAATAGAGGAAACTATGCGGAGCGTTACGGAGCCTTAGCACCATGGCGAGGACGTTGGGATCTGAAGTTTTTACAGGATTATAATATTAAGGTGTCTGAAGATAAAACGAATACGATTCAGTTCAGTATCGATGTGTTAAACGTTGGTAACCTTATAAGTTCTGATTGGGGTGTAGTAGAGCAACCTAATAATTTGTCACCTCTAGGTGTAGATACATCAGGCAGTGAACCTGTTTATACTTTCAGTGGAGGACCTGATGCAGAAACTTTTGGTTTCGATGCTAGTTTAGCCTCCAGATGGCAAGCTCAATTTGGAATACGATATATTTTCTAACAGTTCTTTGAGGATAATTTTTAATTTTGCGCACCTTCCCGATAATTAACGGGATTAGGTGCGCATTTTTTTATTACTACACATGAAACAGATTCTTCTAGTTATTCTTTTAATAAGCTTTTGGAGTTGCAAACAATCAAGTACACAAGAAAATGATTATGCAGCAACCCAATCTAAGCTCATTGAAGTATTTAAGAGTTCTAATAATGATTACCCTAATATTAGTGTACATAGAGGAGGTAAGGGTTTACAAAATTATCCGGAAAATTGTCTTGAAACAATTAAATATATCGTTGACAGTATTACCGCAATTTATGAGGTGGATGTTGCTAAAACCAAAGATAATAAGTTGGTGTTAATGCATGATAATTCAATAGATAGAACTACCACAGGCAGTGGATTGGTGAATAAAATGACTTATAGTGAATTGCAAGGGTTTAATTTAGTTGATGAATATGGCAATGTATCCAATTTTAAAATTCCATTATTTTCAAAAGTTTTAAAATGGTGTAAAGAAAACAATGTAATCCTAACAATTGATTTAAAACGAAGCGTAAATCAAGAAACAGTTATTAAAGCGATTAGAGAGGCTAATGCTGAAGACATTAGCATAGTAATAACTTATGATGTTGAACAAGCTAAAACAGCCTATAAATTAGCACCACAGTTATTATTGTCTGTATCTGCAAGAAATAATGATGAATTTGACAGATTATTAAAAACGAAAATCCCAACTGAGAATATGTTGGCCTTTACAGGAACACGCTTATCACACCCGTCTTTGTACAAGCGATTGCATGAAGAAAATATTGTTTGCATTTTAGGGACATTAGGAAACCTTGATAGGAAAGCGAAAGCCAGAGGTAATGAGCTGTACAAATCATGGCAGAAAAATGGGGTTGACATTTTAGCAACAGATAGGCCATTTGAAGCCTATAATGCCATTAATTGAATTTAACATGAAGTACACGAGACTAACAAAAGAACAATTTGAAGAGCTGCATCAAGAATTCATTAATTTTTTGGCTACTCAAACAATCACGACTGAAGAGTGGCAGGACATAAAAAAGAATAAACCGGATGTTGCAGAGCAGGAGTTAGATGTATTCAGCGATCTGGTTTGGGAAGGTGTTTTAAGTAAAGCAAACTATTTGGAGCATATATCTCCTAATCAAATGCATTTATTTCACCTCACCGAATCTAATATGCACTTAATAGCTGTCAAAATCACAAAAGATTCTATAGACCTTACAACGCAGGATGGATTTGAATGGTTGAGAGACAATTTACTTGATGATTCAGTAGAATTTCTTCAAGCACATAAGAACTATTCCGATGATAAGAATTTAGATAAATTTAAGTTGATACAACAAGGTTCGAATATCACCAAAGGAAACCTTTTTAAATACTTCGATAAATTAGTTAATCAGTAATTACTCGTAACGCAAGGACTCAATAGGATCCAGTTTAGAAGCTTTAATTGCTGGCAAAGAACCAGATATCACAGCCACAATAAAAGTGATTGCAAAAGCACTAAACATTGCTAACCAAGGTGTTGCAAACTTAAAATCGGCTGCTGCAGAAACGCCAAGTCCAACCAGAACTCCAAAAATAATTCCGAAAATTCCACCAAACTGTCCTATGATTAGGGTTTCAATAAAAAACTGAAATGCAATGGTCTTTCTTTTTGCACCCAAAGCTTTTCGCACTCCTATTTCTCTGGTTCGTTCGGTAACTGATACAAACATGATATTCATTAATGCAATTGAGGAACCAAATATTGTTATGATACTTATGACCCAAGCTGCTATATAAAGGTATTTCGTAATACTGCCAATTCTATTTATAAGATCGTCACTTCTTTCCAAGCCAAAATTATTGTCTTCAACCGGGCTTAATCCTCGTACATTCCTGAATGTAATAATAGCTTCATCCTGAGCAGCTTCCATCATTTCATTATTCTCAACCATAATGCTGATTTCATAATTTATATTAGGATTTGTAAAAATTGATCTGGCGTTTTGTATGGGCATTAAAACTCTTAAATCCAGATTATTCCCAAAAGTGGCACCTTTAGATTTTAAGACACCAATTACTTTAAATTTCACACCACGAACGCTTATTATTTTATCGATCGGGTTTAAATCTTCAAAAAATGCTTTCTTAAGGTCACTGCCTATAACGCACACATTATTGTTATTGATAACATCAAAATAATTTAATTCTCTTCCGCTCTCCAGTTCTAATCCGGAATTTTGAATATAATGCTCATTAATCCCTAGAATTCGCACTTCAGGATCTGTTTTCTCATTTTCATATTTAACTTCCGCAGCTCTGGTTCCAGTAAATGAAACTGATGTTTTAGTAAACGGATAGTTATATTTTTCTATAAAAGCTCGAACGTTGTTATAGCTAATAATTGGGTTTATTTTCCGGGTTTCACCGCCACCTTGGCGTTGCGTATTAAACTCGTATCTCTGAATATTAAAGGTATTTGCTCCCATTGATGAAAAATCACTTGAAATCGTGTTTTCAAGTGCTGAAACCGCACTTAATATACCTACAAGAGCTGTAATACCTATGGCAATAATGAGAATAGTTAAAATAGCCCTAAGTAATTGACTTTTTATTGAGTGAAGTGCAATTCTAACATTTTCTCTAAAGAGTGAAAACATAGTTAAACTGATTTGTTTCGGATTTTTCTATAAGACTATAAATTCGCAATAAAGTTACTATAAATTGTAAATAACTTATTATGTAAGTTCAAAAATTAAGATATTTCCTCCGTAAAAGTTTAAATTTGCCATAAAATATTCAAATTTAAAATTTACATCGGGAACCGTTCCGAATTTTCGGAACTCTACCATAAATTTTTTTAATGAATTTACATGTGTTTTATTCATAAAAAATTTTATGTCCGTTTGTGCAAAATAAGATTATTAATGGCAAAGAAACCAAGCATTCCTAAAGGAACACGTGATTTTAACCCGGAACAGGTAGCGAAACGCAATTATATTTTTAATGTTATTAAAAATAGTTTTGAACGTTTTGGTTTTCAGCCCATAGAGACGCCTAGTTTTGAAAACTCTGAAACCTTAATGGGAAAATATGGAGATGAAGGTGATAGATTGATCTTTAAGATTTTGAATTCAGGGGACTATTTAAATAAAGTAGATGAAAATATTTATTCTGAAAAGGATTCGAATAAATTAATCCCAAAAATTTCAGATAAAGCATTGCGATACGACCTAACAGTTCCTTTTGCACGCTATGTGGTTCAATATCAGAATGATATAACGTTTCCATTTAAAAGGTATCAAATTCAACCAGTATGGAGAGCAGACAGACCTCAAAAGGGCCGTTTTAGAGAGTTTTACCAGTGTGACGCAGATGTTGTTGGATCTAAGTCGTTATGGCAGGAGGTGGAGTTTGTGCAACTCTATGACGACGTTTTTACTGCTATAAAACTTGAAGGTGTTGTAATTAAGATAAATAATCGAAAAATCCTATCGGGAATAGCGGAAGTTATAGGTGCAAAAGACAAATTGATTGACTTTACAGTTGCTCTTGATAAACTGGATAAAATAGGCGAGGAGAAGGTGATCGAAGAAATGATTAGTAAAGGAATTCCGCAATCTGGTATAGATAAATTAAAACCTTTGTTTGGGATATCAGGATCGTTTGAATCTCAAATTAATAGCTTGAAAGATATTTTAAGCACATCAAAAGAAGGTCTGTTAGGGATTGAAGAATTAGAGTTTATAGAGAGAGCTATTTCCCAATTAAAACTTGAATCCACAACTTTAGAACTGGATGTAACTTTAGCTCGAGGTTTAAATTACTATACAGGAGCTATTTTTGAGGTTTCTGCGCCAAAAAATGTCGATATGGGTTCTATTGGTGGAGGTGGACGTTATGATGACCTGACGGGAATATTTGGCTTGAAAGATGTTAGTGGTGTAGGCATTAGTTTTGGATTGGACCGCATTTATCTCGTATTAGAAGAACTAAATTTATTTCCAGCAACAGTAATTAATAATACCGAAGTTCTGTTCATAAATTTTGGTGAACAAGAGGCGCTTTATAGCTTAAAAGCCATTAAAGAATTAAGAGAGAAAGGCATTAATGCTGAATTATATCCAGATGCTGCGAAAATGAAAAAACAGATGGCTTATGCCAATAAGCGAGATATTAAATACGTAGTTTTGGTAGGAGCTAATGAAGTGGCTAATAAGACGTTTACCTTAAAGGATATGATTTCTGGAGAACAGAATGAAATCACTTTTAATAAACTGGAATCTGTCCTAAACAAAAAGCCCTAACCAAATTGTTAGAGCCTTTCGAGATTAGCAAATGGTAAATTTGGGGATTCTACTTTACTAACACTTTTTTCGAAATTTTTCCGAGTTCTGTATTTAAATTTATGATATAAGTACCGCTACTTAGGTTTGATACTTCAACTTCAGTATAATTTTCAGATTCAACATCATTTATAGAATAAATAGATTGTCCAAGGATGTTGAATAAATCTAATTTATTTATATCTACTAATTTAGGATTATGAATAATTACACTTTCGGATTCATTGTTATAAAATATCTCAAAAACATTGTCAATTTCATTGTCATCAACACCTAAAGGAGCTGGATTCGTAAACATTATCGCAAATCGGTCTAAATACTCACCAGAAGTTAAATATACCTCGTAATCGCTGGTTTTTAGGTTATGATAAATATCCAGAACGTTATCGTAAGCATATAAATCAACTTCATTTGGAATGTTTTCAAGATGATCTATTGTTATATAGTTTATGCCATCATCTCTTACATGAATACCTAATGGCACTACTGTCTCAGAATTAACTTGATTTAACCCTTGAATCACATATTTATTACCTTCTAAAATCCAATACATATCATCTATTTGTTCTTCATTCATTTCTCCATCATAGCCCCAGTCAACATTGGCAGTTGCATTTTCATCAACTGTTAAAAGAAGTTGTCTGTGAATCTCATTGGTAGAATTGAAACCAATTCTGAATTTCATTCTGTCATCTTCCAAGTAATTGGTTGATTGAGCTTCACTGGATCTAACGAATGTTGAGGTTGCACCTTCTTTCACATATATTCTTTGATCATTTTCAAAGTTTACAGTACCGGTTGTAGCACTATATACGAAGAATCCCTGGCTTACCGGAATGAATTGTCCAGGTAATTTTGTAGGAGTTCCTCCTGTGCCTACGTCTGGATCATTTGTACCGTAACTAGCAGCACCAATTCCTCCAGAATAATTATAAATGGCATAACCTCCTAAATATTCATGCAAGCTGTGTGAACCACCTCCCCAATGTTCCCAGAAGTACAAAGTTCCTCCGGTTAGTGGGTTATCATTCAAAAATTCATGAGCATCTATAGCTGAAGGATAAGGATTTCCGACTAGGTAATCATTTCCTGCATTAATTGGTACAGTGATAGTACCATTATTAGGTTTGCCAATGAATACATAATTTTGTGGTGTAGCAATCGATCCTGTTCCAGGTCCTTTTAAAGTAAACCCCTCACCACTTGCAATAGTGCCTGTGCTTCTTACATGCTGCCACGCAGAATAATCATCATCTGGTTGATTTGCAAATTTCCAGATCCAATAATCGGCAATTCCTATTGGAGTAGTATTGGTACCATCAATACCAGTAGTCAAGAAATTAATATTTCCAGGAGCCGAGGGATTTGTCCCATCTCTCATTAGATCTGGAAGTGTAAATGTCGTATTGTTACTGGTTGTATTAATTAAACTTACTGGTGATGACCAATAGTTATATGTATATGTATCCGACGTACCTTGTTGATCTCTTTCCAGACTACCTGAACTTGTAACATCAAGATCACTGCCTTGTGTTTGAATCAATTGTGATTCACCAACTAGGTCAATTAAACCATCTACTTTTAGATAGTGTGTAACAGCTAAACCATTATCACTGGTTACTGTTAGTTCGTTGGCAGAAACTTCTAGTCCTAATACGGATCTTGTATCGTTATTAGCAACAGGCAAAGTAGAATTATCAAGGGTTACATCATGACTTGTTTCAACTATATTCCAGTCAATTGTTATATTAGGATCAACTATTGAAGGAGATCCAGGAATGTACTGTTCTGCTCCATTAACCCATATTGTATTGCTATCCCAATTTCCGTTACCAGAAGTTCTGTAGGGCAGAGGAGATGATTGATATTCTAAAGAGAATTTATCAGGATCGGTTAAACTTCCTCTATTTCCATTACCTGAAACATCATTTAAGTGTGTTCCTATATAAGAATTCATGGAATAATAAGCACGAAGATTCGACCAATTGACTGCCGCAATTTCATTTTTCGTAATGGTATTTGGTAAAACTGAACCATTTACAACAATTCCAGATTGAACCAGTTCCTGGTTCATGACATAATGCAATTGGTCTAAAGTTAAGGCACTATCCCAAACTCTAATTTCGTCTATATCTCCTTTAAAATAATCCTGAACATTCGCTTTATCAATATAAATTGCACCAATGGCAAATTCAGAACCATTAGGAGTTGGTGAAGCTAATGCTTTACTATTATCTAAAACACCATCAATGTATAAATAAGCTGTTGTACCATCGTAAGTTGCTGCCACATGATGCCAAATGTTATCTGGTATAGCAGTATTCGAAGTAATTGTATTTGCAGCTGTATTTCCTACAGCGAAACATACATAATTACTATTTGTAAGGTAGAATTTATATCCTACTGTACCATCATTTTTGGCTACGATAGTCTTATCTGTATTAAGAGCATTTGGACCTTCTGGTTTCACCCATGATGAAGCAGTAAAACTGCCACCTAAGTCAATTTTATCTCCAACTAATGTATAATTATCAACACCGTCAAATCCTAAATGTCTGGATTGAACAGATTCATGAGCTATACCAATTGTAAAATACTTCGTTCCATCAAAATCATACGTTCCTTCTCTTGTTGGTATTCCATTAAAAGAAGATGGATCTAGAAAGGCCGTTCTTAAATTAGTTGTAAATGTAGGTTCATCGGCAACCAGCATCACATAAGAATCGTTACCTGTTAAAGGCGGTAATCCGGATAGGTCTGATTCAAGAACGGATACTTCAACTTTACCAATATCATCACCTACTGTTTCATTTATTTTCCAAATTCGGTTCATAACATCTGTTACTGTTGTTATAGTAGCAGGTCCTAAACTAACGCTTATTGATGTCGCCGAAGAATTGGTATTTTGACCATTATTTCCCCATACAAGAAATTCATTACTGGTACTAAATGTATTTGTATTTAAGTTGTTTGTTAATTCTGTATTATCCAAAGCCATTGAAATAATACTGGAAGTATTAACACTTTTCGATTGTTTTTGGTATAAACCGGATTTATCATCTCGCCCGATACCCGCAATATCATAATTATAACCTGCGTTGGCTGAATAATTCCAAATCACATTGCCATCAGAATCCAAATAATCTATATCTGTTTCATTATTTCCAATCGTATTTGTAGAACTTAACAAGGTTGCACCATATTTTAATGCCAAATAGGATTGTATTTTTTGCTGATCTAAAGCAAGACGTTTTGATGAATAGCTGATAATTTCAGATATTTTTCCATCAAAATAAGAGTTTACGGCTGGATTATATCCATTCATTGTGAATCGACCAACACCTAAATAGTAAACTAAATTATCAAATTCATTGAAGTTTAAATCGTTTCCATCTCCTGCTATACCTGTTTGATTGTCTATTTTAACTCCATTCAAATAAATTTCTGAGCTGGAATCAGAGGGATTTGTTTTAACATTTAAGATCATTATACCTTCATCAATGGTATTGGAATTACTAGCATAGCAACGACCATAAGATGTTGCATTAGGTGGTCCACTATTTGGATAAGATGAGATAGTATGTGCAATGACTGCATCTGTATATCTTCCTGAAATATAACCAAGTCCTATTCCTGTACCATCAACACTAAATCCATCTGTTGCATATTTACCCGAAATAGCCTGTTGCCTGTAAGTACCAGTATTATCAACAGGGTCATTTGGTTTAATTACCATAAAGTAATCTTGTGAGTGATACCCACCCTTACCTTTCATATGATGTTTATTCAATTCTTCAAAAAAGATTGTTGGATTGTAGTTCAAATTATCTGCCCCATTATCTTTGAAAAGAGGTTGGTATGTTCCATATGCGATCGCATCATTGTTATATACCTGATCGCTCCAAAAAGACAAAGCGGCATTATCTGTGATTGTGCTGGTACCTTGGTCGGCTTTAAGCCATAATTTTAAATCTGAATTAACATTAGCAGGTCCAGCTAATGGATCACCAGGAGGCGTGATATAATCTCCTTTAATTATTACATTATCTATAGCAACACCATCATCAGTGCTTGACCCATCACTTGCAAAAAGTACTCTAAACCATAAAGTCGACTGATTGTTTAGAATGGCATTTGGAACAGAAGCCTCAATCCATTTAGAGGTACTTTGAGCATTTTCATAATTTAAACCTGTCCAACCATGTTGATTATTTGCAATACCATCAACATCGGTGTCATTATACCAGTTTGTTCCATCACCACTGTTTCCTAATCTAGTCCAACCAATAGTGCCTGAAGCATCTGTTGTATATTGAATTTGCATACCGTCATCAACATCAGAATCAGTATCGAATCGGATATCAAAATAAATGGTAACATTTGTAAATCCTAGTGTAGAAATAGCACTAGGTGAAGTTAAGTAGGTCTCACAGTTATCAGGATAATTATTGAATGAATTAATTCTCCAATAACCTGCTTCCCCCACTAATGTAGTTCCTATATCATATACCCAACTTCCATTTTTTCCGCCTACAGTAGAAGATATCCAACCACCATTATTTGCATCGAAATTTTCATAATAAATGGTTGTGTTGTTTGAACCACTTACAGGATTTGTGCCTATACCTTGAATTGAAAAAGTATATGGATTTTCGTTGGAATCATCATTAGCTATAGAAACAGCGGCAGTTCTTATGCCATTAACGCTAGGATCAAAAGTAATATCGAATGTTGTATTATTACCTGCAAGTATGGGAGTTGTTGGAATTGAGGTGATCGTAAAATCTGATGCATTAGCACCTGAAATGGTTACATAAGGAGAACTACCTGTAAGATTTAAATTTAGAGAACCACTATTCAATATGGTAAAAGTATTAACATTGAATCCAGATGCTACATCTACACTTCCAAAATCTGTATCATCAGTTAAACTAGGCGAAGTATCTCCACTTGTAATTGAAACAGCATTACCCTGAACGTCAATTTCTGCTTGAGGAGTAGTTACAGCAGTTAGCGATATATCATCTATCGCCATATCACTTCTGTAAC
Organism: uncultured Flavobacteriaceae bacterium; assembly: GCA_963768245.1. GTDB lineage: Bacteria > Bacteroidota > Bacteroidia > Flavobacteriales > Flavobacteriaceae > Site-B1. The sequence goes on along the minus strand of CAVYHG010000022.1, from coordinate 43,395 downwards.
CTGGTCCTGTAATTCCAGAGAATCTAATTTGAATAGTCTGTCCAACGTATGCACTTAAATCCAGTGTTACTAAATTCCAAACAGCTCCATTACTTGTTTGTACCTGACCAGATTGCGACCATAAAATTATTGGGTAAGAAAGACCGGAATTGGTACTAAGGTCTACATTTAAGGTTCCCATATCTGCACCAAACATGTGATAGTAAAAAGAGAATTGTGCCGATGTTGCTGAAGTAAGATCGAAACATGGACCTATCTAAATTTGAAGTATTATTAAAATTACTGGTCGCCTCAGTATACATATAACAGTTACCGCCATTCGCTGAAGCCGGTCCTGTATTTCCTGATGGCGTACCAGTTTTGATTGTCTTGTCCAATCAAAATTATCACTATACATCTTGAGTCCATTGACCTAAACCAGTTTCAAATCCTTCATTATATGGAAAAGTACTGACTGTTGAAGTACATGTTCCTGAACAACCACCGGAAACATTGAAATATAAAGTAACGCCAGCAGCATTAGCACTAGCACCAGAATTAGTTAAAACAGTTGTTCCTGCAGAATTTATAGTTACATTGGAAGCTACCATTCCAGCCATCACCATAGGTATCATACATGATAATATAATAGTTATTCCCGTCTGGTAATACATCCCAAACTAGAGATTAGTTGAATAACTGTCATCACAACAACCTGTAAAGCCATTATCTATTGTACTTAATAATGTCCCAGATCGGATTATAAACTTCCACTCGGTTTTCTGATGACCAATTAGGCCAGTTTACAGAAACATCGACATATGAAGTTTGAGCAGTTGATCTTAAATGAAATTAAAGTTAAAAGAGTCAACAGCAAAATACCCTTAAAAACAATACTTACATTGTTTAGAGTAATTTTTTTCATAAGCAGGAAATTTATCTAGTTTGGGACTATTTTAATTTCTACTTAAATGTAAAGCAAGACAAGTTTAAACGCAAATAAATTCGATTAAAGGCAATAAAAATCAAATATTTTCGATGAAATACGATAAAACACTAAAATACATCGATTAACGGTAAATTTTGGAATCAAATTTAACATATATATTCTGTGTTGTATTTTAAATGCTTCTAATGTTTTTATAAAAAAAAGCCCAAGCTTTTGCTTGGGCTAATTAAAGTAGGTTAAATAAAGAGTAGATTTGGGACATCATTCTACTAACACTTTTTTGGATATTTTTCCAGAGATCGTATCCAAGTTTACTATGTAAGTTCCAGAACTTAAATTAGATAATTTAATTTCCAGGTAATTTTGTATCTCAATTTCTTTTGATCTATAAATTGATTGACCGATAATGTTAAATAGTTCTAAACCATTTATTTCTATTAGATCAGAATTACGAATAATTAGCTTACTATTTTCATTATTATAAAATATGTCAAATGATTTGTCCAGTTCAGGATCATTAACATCTAATGAACTTCTGCGATTAGAAAATACGATCTCAAACCTATCCAGATGATCTCCAGATGTCAGTTCAAATTCATAATCACTAATCCTCAAATCATGATAAATGTTTAACTCGTTGTCTCGCACATAAATTTCTACGTTGTCAGGAACATTTTCAAGGTGGTCTATTTGTATAGAATTTAGACCATTATCTCTCGCATGAATACCTAAAGGAAAGACAGACTCCGCCGTAACTTCATTTGTACCTTGTATACCATATTTCTCACCTTCAATCTTCCAAAACATATCATCTATTTGCTGTGAATTTAATCTACCATCATAACCCCAATCGTATCCGTTAGAAGCATTCTCATCTACTGTTAATAAGTAATTGTCTGTGTATTGTGATTAATTGAATTAAATCCTATTCTAAATTTCATTCGAGTGTCCTCGTTATAGTTAACAGGTTGTTCAGCTTGACTGCTAGCCGCACGAACAAATACAGATGTAGCACCTTCTTTTTCAAAGACTCTCTGATCATTTTCAAAAGTAATCGTTCCTCCTCCTGGGCTATATACAAAGAACCCTTGACTAACCGGAATATATCTTGCTGGTAATTTTGTAGCAGTTCCTCCAGTTGCCACATCGGGATCATTTGTACCATATGATGCTGTTGGGATACCACCGGAATAATTATATAGGCCATATCCACCTTGGTATTCATATAAAATATGAGAACCTCCTCCCCAATGCTCCCAGAAGTATAATGTACCACTGGAATCCGGGTTATCTGTTATAAACTCGTGGGCATCGATTGCAGAAGGGTATGGATTACCGACTAAATAATCATTACCAGCACTAATTGTCAATGCTATATCACCATTGTTTGGTTTTCCTTCAAAAACATAATTTTGTGGTGCTAAAATCGTACCTGTTCCAGGACCTTTCATTGTGTAACCTTCACCAGCGTAAATAGTTCCAGTACTTCGCATATGTTGCCATGAAGAATAATCATCGTCGAGTCCATTTGCAAATTTCCATATCCAGTAATCGGCTAAACTAAATGGTGCAGGGCTGCCGTTAACTCCACCAGTTAAGAATGTTATTGCGCCAGGAGATGCAGGATTAGTTCCATCAGATAAGACGTCAGGAACAGTGAATCTATGTGTGTAGGTATCATTAGTGGCAGTCGAATTTACAGCGCCAACAGGCGATGACCAATAGTTATATGTATATAGGTCAGAAGTTCCTTGTTGATCTCTTTCTAGTGATCCATTAGCTCCTACTGCAAGTACACTTCTATCGGTTTGAATTAATTGAGATTCTCCTTCTAAGTCAATCGAGCCGTTTATTTCTAAATAATGGGTTACAGTTAATCCATTATCCGAACTTACAGTTAATTCGTTTGTTGAATCTGCAATTAATCCCAACAAAGTTCTATTATCGTTATTGGCCGCTGGCAATGTTGCATTATCCATAGTAACATCATGCGAAATACTTGCGATATTCCAATCTACCGTTACATTTGGGTCTACTAGTGAAGCAGATCCAGGGATATATAATTCAGACCCATTCTTCCATGTTGTAGATAGGTCCCAGTTTCCTGGGCCATTACTACCATATGGTAGAGGTGCCGTTTGATCTTCAATAACTTGTTTTCCTCTAACCAAATACTTTATACGCACCCAGTTGTCGTTATTCGATCCATCTTCAACGGTAGTGCCATAAAATGCATTAATATTATGGTATGCTTGTAGATCGTTCCAAGGGATCGAGTTCACTTCATTTCTTGTTATCGTATGAGGTAAAACAGCTCCATCAACCGTATTATCAGTATGTTCTATTATCTCCTGATTCATTATATAATGAATCTCCATCTGAGACAAGGCACTATCCCATATTCTAACTTCGTCAATATCACCATTAAAAGTGGTTGAAAAATTGTTCTTATCGGTGTAATTTATACCTATTGCAAATCTGTGATTTGATGATGTCGGCAGCGGAACTGCTGTTGAAGGACTATTGCCATCTTCTACACCATCTATATAAAGCCTTAAGGTAGAACCTGTGTATGAGAAAGCGATATGATGCCATTTTGAATCATTGACCGTTGTAGACGAGGTTAATCGCGTTGTTCCGTTTAAAACAGCCTGAACTTTTCCAGAGCCATCTATATTAAAATCATAGGCTGTTCCTTTTGAAATAAATGTACCTCCAGATCCATTATTTTTTACCCATGATGAAACCGTATATTCAGAGTTTAAATCGACTGAATCTTCACCTACTAAAAAGTCACCAGCATTAAATTCAACTTCAAATTTACCTGTAACTTTGGAAGCTATACCAAAAGTGAAGAATCTTGTATAGTCAAAATCGTACCATGTTTCGAATTCAGAACCATTTGCCAATAATGGAATAACATCAACTATATGATTAACTCCAAAAGCAGCATCTGATGATACTATCATGACATATTCTTCTGTTGTTGGATCCGATAAGGCAGGTAAAACTGCAGCAGGAATTGATACTTTTACATCTAATATATCATTACTACCCGTTGGTCTGCTTTCATAAATCTTCCATCTTCTGTCAAACAAGGTTGTTACAGAAGTTGATGAAGAACCAAGATCTACAGAGATAGTACTACTTCCGGACAAGGCTCCATTGTTATGTCCCCAGACTAAAAAATCTCTATCGGTAGTAAATGTATTTGGGTTTGCGCTATTTGTAGGGCTGATATCACCTAAACCAATGGTGACTACACCCGTTGAGTTTACACTTTTAGATTGTTTTTGGTTTAATTGAGACGCATCATCGCGTCCTATTCCCGCAATATCATAATTGTAACCTACACTATTATTTGTATCCCAAATAATTGCCCCTGCAGAATCATAATAATGTGCATCATTTAGATTATCTGCAGTAACACTATTTGAAGCATGTAAGGTAATTCCGTTTTTTATTGCTAAATATGAAAGTATTTTCTGTTGACTTAAGGGACCATTAGTATCTGCATAACTAATAATTTCATTAATTTTTCCATCTACGTATGCTGGTACATTTCCATTAAGAGAAAAGCGTCCAACACCTACATAAAATTGTTGATTTATAAATTCGGAAAAGTTTAAATTAGGAAAGGGAGATGCATTTGTCGTAGCCGTAGTATTATCTATTCGAACTCCATTTTTATATATTTCTGTAGTTGAGTGTACAGGATCTGTTTTTACATTATAAATAATTACTTCATCTACATAACTTACAGAAGTGCTTGTTAAGGCCTTTCCCCAGTTCTGGTCACTTGGCGGTGTCACAGATCCTGGAACAGAACTCGACATATGTGCTACGACTTCATTCGTAAATCGAGCAGAAATATTGCACAATCCCAGTCCAGAACCATCATTGTAAAATGTGCTCGTGGAAACTCTTCCTGCCAACGGTACTTGTCTGTTCCCTGCATTATAGTCTATTGTGCCATTAGATTTTACTACTACAAAATAGTCATGCGAAGAAAAACCACCTTTACCACGCATGAATTCGGTATTTGCTCTATCAAATTTAATAACAGGATTAAAGTTTATATTTTCTGTGGCATTATCTTCAAATGAAGGGCTATCTGCTGTTGTTGCAATAGCATCATTATCAAAAGCACTATCATCCCAAGTTATTATATTTGCACCATTTGCTGTTGAACCAATTTCTGAGTTGGCCTTTAACCATAATTTCAAATTTGAAGTAATCGATCCTGGTCCATAGGTTGGATTCGAAAAAGGAGTTATGGGATCGGCATAAATAAGTACATTATCCATAGCTACACCATCATCTGTTGTACCGCCATCTGTTGCGAATACAAATCTGAATTGTATTTCGGCAGAGTTTTCTAACAAAGTTGGCAGTTCGATGAAAGCGGTTTGAAAATGATTGGCTATTGCTCCATTTGTGCTATCACCTGTCCATCCATCAGAACCTGCAGATATGGCATCAACATTGCCACTTCCGTCATACCAATTGGTACTGTTGGCGGCTCCTGAGGACCCAAGAATGGTCCATGAGGACCATGTTCCTGACGTTCGTTTTCTGTATTCCACGATCATACCATCATCATCATCAGCTTCACAATTATATCTAATGTCAGCACTAAATTTTAAATTATCATAACCTGTTGTTGAAATAATAGGGCTCTCTACTGTAGCATATGCATTGTCTAAATAATTATTATAAGAATTAGAATACCAATAGCTTCCTTCTCCTGACTCTGAAGCTGCTGATAATCCCGTACCGTGAACCCAATTTGTGGTTGAACCTGTCGAAGCTACCCAAGAGCCATTGTTTTCATCAAAATTTTCATAGTAAATAGTATATAATGGCGGTCCGGTCACTCCAGTGCCTTGAAGGTCGAATGTATAAGGGTTTTCACCACCTGTCGTATCTCCATTAACAATAGATATGGTAGCAGTTCTTAATCCTAGTGCCAATGGGCTAAATTGTACATCGAAAGTTGTGCTTCCTCCAGCTGCGACTGATGCTGCCGGAGCGGTAATTACAGAAAACTCGGCTGCATTAACCCCAGAAAATGAAATAGCCCCAATCGATAATGGTAAGCTACCAATATTTTGTATTGTAAACGTATGATACGGCGAAATACCAATAATAACGTTGCCATAATCTGAATCGTCTGCAGTGTTTGGTGTAATATCACCTGATGCTATTGTATTTCCTAAACCTGTTATATTAATTTCGGGAGCTGGTACTGAAGCCAATCCTTGTAAATTAAAGGTATATGGGTTTTCTCCACAAGTTGTATCTCCATTAACAATAGAAATAGTTGCGGTTCTTGTACCAGCGGCTAAAGCCAAGACTTGAACATCGAAAGTTGTACTTCCGCCGGCTGCAACAGATGCTGCCGGTGCTGTAGTAATTGAAAATTCTCCTGCATTGGCACCAGTAAATGTTATGGCTCCTACAGGTAGAGGCAATGTGCCAGTATTTTGGATTGTAAATGTATGAATCGACGGGATTCCAATACCAATTGGCCCATAATCTGTGTCGTCAGTTGTTACTGGTGTAATATCTCCAGATACAATAGTGTTTCCTAAACCGGTTATATTTATCTCTGGACCTGGCGTAACTACTGCAGTTAGAGAAATATCGTCTATTGCCATATCACTCTGATAAGATGTTCCTGTAGTGCCAGAGAACCTAATTTTTATAGTTTGACAAACATATGGTGTTAAATCTATACTTCCAGAATTAATATATGCTGCGCCATTGCTACCTTGAACTTGACCGGTTTGAGACCATAAATTTGTAGGATAAGTGGCTCCGTTATCTGTACTTAAGTCAACATTTAGGGTTCCCATACCAGCACCATACATATGATAGTAAAAAGAGAATTGAGCAGAAGTAGCTGAATTCAAATCAAAACATGGACTTTCTAAATTTGCAGTTCTGGTGGGACTGTTTGGGCTGGATGCTTCTGTATACATATACCATAAGCCAGTATTACCGGTAGAAGGGCCTGTGCCTCCGGAAGGAGTGCCAGCGGAGTCTCTTGTCCAGTCAAAGAAGTCTCCTCCATCCTGTGTCCAACCACCTGTACCAGTTTCAAATCCTTCATTATAAGGAAAAGTACTAATCGTTGATCCGCAAGTTTGAGAATAATTGCTTAATGAGAAAAGAAAGCACGATACCATAAGTGCTCCTTTTATTAAAAAAGTAATTTTTTTCATAAGCGGTTAATTAATAGTTTGGGACTAATTAATTATAAATCAGATTTATACAAATATAGAGCAGTACACTATTAAATGCAAATATATTCGATGAACTGTATGCTAAAGTTGTAATATATTGAAATACAACAGGTTAAAAATAATGGCTACTTGTGAAATAAGTAGCCATTATTTAACTATTTTTTTACTTTTTAATTAATTGTTTAAATAGGATTTTTTCTAAGTTACTTGTGATCTTAATAAAGTAAGATCCTTCTTCGAAATCATCAAACTCTTCAATTATTAATACGCTATTCAGATATTCTTTCTTCAGACTTTTTATAAGTCTTCCTCTTATATCCAATATATTAATATTAATGGTTCTGCCATAAAAGGATGGAGGAAGCTTAATATTTAGTTCTTCATTAAATGGATTCGGGTAAACGTTTACACCTTCTATTACTTCAAATTCCTGATTTCCAAGAGTTGAATCTTCAACCGTAACCGTGATAACACAATTAGATGAATTTCCATTTAGATCTGTAACAGTTAGCGTTACCGTATTATCTCCAATATTGGCACCATCAAATAAATTAGGTGATGCAACTAAAGTAGCTATTACCACAATTATCAGAGGATCCGTTATCAATGTCAGCACCTGATATTACCAAGGTACCACCTAAAAGGTCTATAGTTATATCTTTAGCAACACAAACAGGGTTGGAAACATCATTAACCGTAATGGTCTGGGTGACATTAATGGAGTTACTAGCTTCGTCGGTTACACTATATGTTCTAGTGATGACTTCCGGATTGCTGTTACCATCAGATACGTCTGAAACATGAGCTACGGTAATGTTAGCTTCTAAACTGCAATTGTCAGCTTCATCCGTGACATCTAAAATGTCTACTGGTGGAATATCAGCGGTGCATTGCACGTTAGCGGCTGTTGGGTTGCTCGCTGTTGGATCAGTTGTATCATTGACCGTAATGGTCTGGGTGACATTGATGGAGTTACTAGCTTCGTCGGTTACACTATATGTTCTAGTGATGACTTCCGGATTGCTGTTACCATCAGATACGTCTGAAACATGAGCTACGGTAATGTTAGCTTCTAAACTGCAATTGTCAGCTTCATCCGTGACATCTAAAATGTCTACTGGTGGAATATCAGCGGTGCATTGCACGTTAGCAGCTGTTGGGTTGCTCGCTGTTGGATCAGTTGTATCATTGACCGTAATGGTCTGGGTGACATTGATGGAGTTACTAGCTTCGTCGGTTACACTATATGTTCTAGTGATGACTTCCGGATTGCTGTTACCATCAGATACGTCTGAAACATGAGCTACGGTAATGTTAGCTTCTAAACTGCAATTGTCAGCTTCATCCGTGACATCTAAAATGTCAACTGGTGGAATGTCAGCGCTGCATTGCACGTTAGCAGCTGTTGGGTTGCTCGCTGTTGGATCAGTTATATCATTGACCGTAATGGTCTGGGTGACATTGATGGAGTTACTAGCTTCGTCGGTTACACTATATGTTCTAGTGATGACTTCCGGATTGCTGTTACCATCAGATACGTCTGAAACATGAGCTACGGTAATGTTAGCTTCTAAACTGCAATTGTCAGCTTCATCCGTGACATCTAAAATGTCAACTGGTGGAATGTCAGCGCTGCATTGCACGTTAGCAGCTGTTGGGTTGCTCGCTGTTGGATCAGTTGTATCATTGACCGTAATGGTCTGGGTGACATTGATGGAGTTACTAGCTTCGTCGGTTACACTATATGTTCTAGTGATGACTTCCGGATTGCTGTTACCATCAGATACGTCTGAAACATGAGCTACGGTAATGTTAGCTTCTAAACTGCAATTGTCAGCTTCATCCGTGACATCTAAAATGTCAACTGGTGGAATGTCAGCGCTGCATTGCACGTTAGCAGCTGTTGGGTTGCTCGCTGTTGGATCAGTTGTATCATTGACCGTAATGGTCTGGGTGACATTGATGGAGTTACTAGCTTCGTCGGTTACACTATATGTTCTAGTGATGACTTCCGGATTGCTGTTACCATCAGATACGTCTGAAACATGAGCTACGGTAATGTTAGCTTCTAAACTGCAATTGTCAGCTTCATCCGTGACATCTAAAATGTCAACTGGTGGAATGTCAGCGGTGCATTGCACGTTAGCAGCTGTTGGGTTGCTCGCTGTTGGATCAGTTATATCATTGACCGTAATGGTCTGGGTGACATTGATGGAGTTACTAGCTTCGTCGGTTACACTATATGTTCTAGTGATGACTTCCGGATTGCTGTTACCATCAGATACGTCTGAAACATGAGCTACGGTAATGTTAGCTTCTAAACTGCAATTGTCAGCTTCATCCGTGACATCTAAAATGTCAACTGGTGGAATGTCAGCGGTGCATTGCACGTTAGCAGCTGTTGGGTTGCTCGCTGTTGGATCAGTTATATCATTGACCGTAATGGTCTGTGTGACATTGATGGAGTTACTAGCTTCGTCGGTTACACTATATGTTCTTGTGATGACTTCCGGATTGCTGTTACCATCAGATACGTCTGAAACATGAGCTACGGTAATGTTAGCTTCTAAACTGCAATTGTCAGCTTCATCCGTGACATCTAAAATGTCAACTGGTGGAATATCAGCGGTGCATTGCACGTTAGCGGCTGTTGGGTTGCTCGCTGTTGGATCAGTTATATCATTGACCGTAATGGTCTGGGTGACATTGATGGAGTTGCTAGCTTCCGGTTACACTATATGTTCTATGTGACTACCGGAGTTCCCTCAGATACGTCTGGAAACATGTAGCGTATACCAGTAATGTTAGCTTCTCAAACATTGCAATTGTCGGAGCTTGATTCCGTTACATTCATCAACATGTACATCTGGTGGAATAGCGTCAGCGGTGCAGTTACATCATGACGTTAGCATTCTGATTGCAGTGGTTGCTCGCTGTTGCCATCAGTCATATCATGTGACCGTAATGGTCCTGGGTGACATTGCAAGATGGAGTGTACTAGCTTCGTCGGTTACAACATCTGTAGTTGTAGAGCCGTTGACTTCCGGCATTCACCATCAGTTACGTCTGAAAGTCATGAGCTACGGTGCTGTTACATCATCGACGCACATTCTGAACTGCAATTGTCAGCTTCTCCGTGACATCTCAAATCATGTCACACTGTAGTTCCCTGAGTAGTAATAGGAAAGTGGAATGTCAGCGGTGCATTGCACGTTAGCGGCTGTTGGGTTGCTCGCTGTTGGATCAGTTATATTCATTGACTCGTAATGGTCTGCGTGACATGATGCCTGAGTTGCTTGCATTATCGGTTACACTATATGTTCTAGTGAGAGCTTCCGGTTGCCTGTTACTAATGGTGGTAGAACCAGCAGGGAAAATATCACCTGAGTTCAGCCCAGTTGCATCAGATCTGACAACACTAACAGAAGCTCACAGTTGTCGGTAGCGGTCGGATCAGCAAAAGTAATTGATGCGCCTCATTCCCCAGCATCCATATCTACATTCAATTGGTCGAAGGCACACCAGCAAGAACAGGAGGTGTATTATCCAAACCGGAAACTATCACATTCTGATCGGCAGTGGTTGAGTTTCCGTTACCATCATTAAAAGTCCAAGTTACAGTTGTATCTGCTGTAATAGGGAATGTTGTAGTAGTTGTACCAGTAATTGTTCCTTCACAGCTATCTGTTGTAGTCGGGGCTGTTGGTGTTACGCTGCAAGCTACAATTAAGTCTGCTAAAGTTGGTGTTACAGGAGCTGTAACATCATCAACAATAACAGCTTGGTCTATTTGAACGATATTAGAATTAGAATCTATGAACGTCCAAACAACAGTGTAGTTACCTTGTTCAGTATAGTTTAAAGGATCTCCGGTTATAGGCATAAATGTATAATCACTAGCGCAATTTGTAACATTAGCTACAAGGAGGAACTTCTGCGCTACACTCACCAGTTAAATCTGGAAGCGGAGGCACAAGAAGATCTGCTACAGTTACAGTAGCTGAGCACGAATCTGTTTGGCCGTCACCATCTTCTACTGTTAAATTTACAGATTGTGGAGTTCCAACATGAGTACAATTGAATGTATCAACATCTAAAGTATAGCTAATAATAGCAACATCATCATTTGATCCATCATCAATTTGACTTGGTAAAATTGTCACAGAACCAGTATCATCTAATGCTACTGTAATGTTTTGACAAATTGCAATAGGAGGATTGGAAATTGCAGGATCCGCAGTGAAGTTAAAATTATCTATTGCCATATCACTTGCAAAATTACCACCAGTAAGTCCGGAAATTTTTAATTTAATTACTTTTCCATCATAAGCACTTAAATCAATAGTTTTTGGAGTCCAAGTATCGGTGTAGCTCGTGTGCTGTTGACCAGATATTGTAAATTCATTTGTATAAGTTATTCCATTATCCTCACTAACTGCAACAGTTAGGGATCCCATATCTGTTCCATACATATGATAGTCAAATGCAAATTGAGCATTTTCAAATCCTGTTAGATCAAAACAAGGACTAATTAACTCTGCTAAACTATTATTGAAGCCAGAAGCTTCTGTAAATAAAAAATAATCTAGATCTGAAGCAATAGATGGTCCTGTGTTAGATGAAGGAGTTGAATTTCCATCTCCTTCTTTTAATTTTCTCCTCCAATTAATAGCATCACCAGAACTTTGAGTCCAATCAAATACGTAGTTTTCAAAACTTTGAGTATTTGGGAACGCATTGACGACAGGGAATTTACAAGCGACATCTGTAACTTCAAATGATTTTGTTACATTGGTTGCGACATTATTATTAGCATTTCCAGCCTGACTTGCTTGGACTACTACAGTTCCAGTTGTACCGGTAAGGGTAATAGTGTTTCCTAATATGGTAGCTGGGCCTGAAATTATTGAATAGCTTATTGGTAAACCAGAACTTGATTCTGCTGTCACAGCAAAGTCTGGACTTGTAATTATTTTATCAGGAATTGCATCAAAGGTTATGGTTTGTGCAAGATTATTTAGAGAGATTACTTTAAAATCATCAAAAATAAAACCATCAAAAGTTGTAGGATAGCCATCGGCTCTATTCGTATTATCTGAATCGAATAAAAATCTAAACTGGACATTACTTGCTCCTAATAATGAACTATTATTAGCGGCATCAATAAAGATCTCTTCCATGACCCATTTGTCCATAGTATCTGCATCATAAATTGATTCACCAGTGGGTTGATTATTTTGATCAGAAGTAGATTTTCCTGTACTTGTATTGGTGCTATTACTACTACTGTATCGATTTGTTAAATAATCAGAACCTGGTTTGGTATATTTACCACATAATGGAATCCATGTTGTACCATTGGTTGATCCTTGAATTTGAACATAATCAAAATTACGTTCTAGATCCCATTTAGCATAAAATTGAACTACTGCACCTGCTGTTGTAGATAAATCTAAGGTATTATTATATGTAATAGTTTTACTTATATTATTTCCGTAAGACCCAGAAGGTGAATCAGTAATGGCAGCTGAACCCGAATAGGCGTCTGCAGTGGTACTCCAAGATCCTCCAGAAGTTGTCCAATTAGACATTCCAGTTGTATCAGGATCATCTACTTCTAAAACAGTTGGATTGTAGTATTTTATGATGTTTGCTTGATACATCACATAGCCATCGTCGTTGCTTAAAGTTACCTGAAATTCTATGATGTCATTGGGTTGAATACCTGCATCTAAAGTGTAAGCCGCACTTAAAGTTCTCTGTTCTAATTTACTCCATCCTGTTTGTGTCCCAGGAGGTGTTATTGAAATTATATTTGATGAGACCGGAGTTACATTTAAAGTAATATCTCCTAAAGTTTGTCCTATATATTCTATTCCAAATTCAAAGTTTCCAGAAGTTGATGTTATGTCACTTGTATTAAGATCATGAAACTGTGCAAATTTACCACTATGGTAAACATTTGCAAAATTCATGCGCATTGCTCGTTGAGCTATGGTTACAATATCTGATGAATTTGGCCAAAATCCACCTTCACTTCCATCCCAGGCACCATTTTCCGGAGCCAATGCCATGATACCTTGGCCTGAACCTGTTGAACCATTAACATCGGCCACACCACCAAGCATCCAGTCGCTCATGTCACCATTAGCTATGGTTAAAATATCCGGTGCTTCACCATAAATATATCTATTAAAACGTGTCATATCATGGCAAAATTTATGGTATTCTGCCTCTCTTCCTGAAGGAGGAGCAGCAGGATAGCCATTATAAGCATGCGGAATCAAGTTTGAAGTCGCATGATGGTTCATGGCAGTCTTAAAGTTTCTTGTTGCCGAAAAATCTCTTACTATTTGTGTTTCCGGTTCAGAGAACGCACTCGTTCCTCTATAAGTGTCACTAGTTACCGAACTTGAAGAACCACCGTAAATGGCATTTGGTCCCCAGAAATAATCATAATTTCTATTTAAATCGGCACCTCTAACTGTATTATTACCAGTATTATATGGTCCAAGGTTTTTACGTTGCATACCACCCCCAGATGGAGCAACTTGTTCATTCCACATCAATCCATCAGGATTGGCGACAGGAATAAAATACATTTCATGGTTATCAACCAAATTTTTAATACCAGGATCAGAATCATAATTTTCAAGAATATACCACATGTAGTAAATTAAGTTCATCATTGAACTTACTTCACGTGAATGCGTCATACCAGAATAAAGGGATTCTGGTTCATTGGTTTCATCTGAATCTGGGTTATCTGATATCCGTACATAATAAATAGGTTGTCCTGCCCAAGGGTTATAACCATTAGTTGTATAGGAGTTTCCATGTGTTTTTTGATTGGTTGGGGACGCATCTGTCCTCACAGAAATTAGATTTGGATATAGCTCCCGCATTTCATCGAGCTCTGTAAGCATTTCGCCATATGTTAAGCATCCACCCATACTCCCCAAATTAAAATTTTGAGGCACTGCCCAATCTACTTCACTACAGCCTTCATATTGTATAAAGTTATCAATACCTTCTGTTTGCGTACTTAAGGACCTCTGCAGATAGGATTCAGCTTTCATTTGCTCTAGTTGTGCTTTTGCTATAGGCAACTCTCGCTCTGATTTTATTTTATAGTGATTAATTAAGTCGTCAATCTTTACATTGTACTTAATGTTTCTTGAATCAAGTTCATTTAATTGTTGTTCTCCAACTTCAAGAATTAAATTATTATTATTAAAGATGACGTCACAGGACATGTCAAATCCCGCATCCTTTATTTGCAATAATTGAGATCTTGAAGGGTTTGGAATTTCGATTCGCTTAGAAATGATTGTTTCCTGTGAGAAACTAAACTGTGCAACTAGCAATAGCAAAACAGTTACATAAGTAAATTTGTTCATCGTACTTGGGGTTAATGAATTATTAATGTATTTATACTAAAATTCTATTCTTTAGAACTTTATTTTTATCGCGGCAATATATTAAATTTTTAATAATAAATCTATAAAACGCAAAAAAATACGATGAAATACATGTTTTTTCTTGTTTAATAGGGTTCTACAAGCAAATTTTAATCATTTTAATGACTTTAGTTATTGAATATGAAGTGTTTAGAACTATATTATTTGTTAAACAGGGTTCTTTTTTAGTTTCTTGCAAACATATTTTAAATTAGAACAATTCTGATTAGCCTATGTAGTATCAGCTCTTTATTTTCTTGAGTGCCTTTAATTCAACTCCCAGATCATTGAACATATTTAGTATGCTACTTATTTTTAACTCTTCCTTAGTGTATTCCTGAGTGTTGATGCTACAGGTAAATTCCCATAGTTCCAACACTTCATCAATAGATACTTCAAAGGCTTTATAGTTTTTATTATCAGAGACTAACAGGAGGGAATTACTTTGTTTGATTTGATTGGACACACGTTTATAGACCATACCATCATTTAAGGTAATTAAAACGTAGGTTCTGCCACTAATAATTTCAGTTCGATCCTCGATAAAACGCCCGATAACAAAGGAGCCTTCTTTCATAGGCAGCATAGAATCCCCTTTTATAGGAAATGCTCTATGCTTTCCTGTTGGCAGGAAAGGGAGTTTGATCTTTTCTAATTGTTCAATGTATTCAGGATCATCATAACCAGCCAGATAACCAGCAGAAGCTTTTACAGGTACGACCTCGATCAGGTTGTTATTGTCATCATCTACAGTAATAGGGAATAGGACACGCTGATTACCGATCTCAATAAAAGAAGATTCTTTCGCTTTCGTCAGATCATTTCGCAATAGGATGTCTATAGGCACTTTAAAAAAATCAGATAGTTTTATAAGCATATCGATAGTAGGAGCAGACCTGTTTTCTTCGTAAGAACTAATGCGTGAACGCGTAACATTCAGATCCTCAGCCAGAACCTCCTGAGTCAGTCCTTTAAGTCGTCTTAAATGCCGAATGTTTTTTGATACAATTTTCATCTGTTCCTTGTTATTTTTTATTTACGTCAGATGTAATTCATATTTAAAGCTTGACGTATGATTTAGTGGTTATTATAATATTCATTTCATAATGCTACAAATATAAGCAATAAATGCTTAAAATAGTAGCTAATTTTGTAGAATGAAACGGAATATTTTACATATGGATCTGGACACCTTCTTTGTGTCTTGTGAACGCCTGATAGACAGTCGGTTACAAAAACGACCGTTATTAGTTGGAGGCACTGGAGATAGAGGCGTTGTGGCGGCTTGCAGTTACGAGACCAGAGGATTTGGGGTGCATTCGGGAATGTCTATGAAACTTGCCAGAAGATTGTGTCCTGAAGCGGTTGTTATACGTGGCAATTCATCCATCTACACAAAATATTCGCATCAGGTAACCGATATCATAAAAGAACATGCGCCTGTTTTTGAGAAATCGAGTATAGACGAATTCTATGCAGATCTAAGCGGAATGGACAAATTTTTTGGGACCTATAAGTACGCATCGGAGTTGCGACATAAAATAATAAAGGAAACAGGATTACCGATCTCTTTTGGGCTGTCTGCTAATAAAATTGTGTCTAAGGTCGCAACAGGAGAGGCAAAACCAAATAATCAGCTGTGTATCGATCATGGATTTGAAAAGTCCTTTTTAGCGCCATTATCCATCAGAAAAATACCTTCTGTAGGAAATAAAACCTATCAGTTATTAAGGAATTTAGGAGTGGATAAGGTAAGGGTCGTACAGCAAATGCCTGTGGAAATGATGACCAGCGTTTTGGGTGTTAATGGCAGAACGATCTGGAAACGAGCTAACGGAATTGACAATCCGCCACTCATTCCGTTTCATGAGCGTAAATCCATTTCTACAGAACGAACTTTTAATAAGGACACTATTGATGTCACACGACTGAAGACCACCATTTTCGCAATGGCAGAAAATTTAGCATTTCAACTGCGAAGAGGTAATAAACTGGCCTGTACCATTACTGTAAAGATCAGGTATTCAGATTTTAATACCTATACAAAACAAGCCAGTATTCCCTATTCCAGTGCAGATCATGTATTGATACCTAAGGTGTTGGAACTATTTGACAGATTGTATGAAAGGCGATTACTGATCCGTTTGGTTGGCGTTAGATTTACAAATCTGGTTAGTGGAAATTATCAGATCAATCTGTTTGATGATACGGAGGAAATGATCAACCTGTATAATGCCATGGACACTATCAGGAATCGTTTTGGCGAATTAAGTGTGACACGAGCCTCTGCAATGGGAGCAAGGACCATTGGTCGTTTTCAAAATCCGTTCAATGGCGAACCTCCGGTTCTTTTAGCACATAGACAACAGTAGTGTATATCAATTGTCATACATATTATTCATTGCGTTTTGGAACTTTTTCTGAAGTTGATCTCCTGGAATTAGCAAAAGAAAAAGATATTGAAACCTTAGCGCTAACAGATATCAACAATACTTCAGCCTGCCTGAATTTTATCAGGAAATCTGAGGATTTCAACATTAAACCTGTTATTGGTATTGATTTCAGAAATGGAGCCATACAACAGTACGTTGGTCTGGCAAAGAACAACAGGGGTTTTCAGCAGTTGAATGAGTTCTTGTCTCATCACTCTCAGAAAAAAAAACGAATTCCTCATGAAGCTCCAACATTATCTGATGTATTTTTTATCTATCCGTTTGAGAACGTATTGCTGTACGATAAAACAACATTTCAACCCAACGAATTTATTGGAGTCAGCGTTGAAGAATTAAAAAAACTACCCTTTTCAAACCTTAAGAAGTTCAAGGATAAGTTGGTTATCCAGCAACAGGTAAGCATCCGGAATAAACGCGATTTTAATGCACACAGGCTGTTACGTGCTATTGACAAGAACACATTATTGAGCAAGCTTGATAAAAGTGAGCAATGTAGCCTAACCGATACAATGTTAAGCAAGACCGAATTGCTTGAAGCCTTTTCTGAGTTCCCACACGTCATTGCCAATACCGAAGGATTATTACGTTCGTGCACGATCCATTTTGATTTTGGAAACAGCAGAATTTCTCAGAACCAACGTGTGTTTTTAAGCTCAATAGAGGAAGACTATAACTTACTGGTAAAATTATGCAAAGAAGGTTTGCCAAAACGATACAGCAAGGTAACCGATATTGTAAAGAAACGTCTGCAAACGGAACTGGAAACCATTAAAAAAATGGATTTTGTGTCCTATTTTTTGATCAATCACGATATCGTTTCCTATTCAAAAAGTAAAGGGTACATCCATGTAGGTCGTGGCAGTGGAGCCAACAGTATTGTTGCTTATATCATTGGTATTACTGATGTCGATCCCATAGAACTGGATCTGTATTTTGAGCGATTCATCAATCCATACAGATCGTCACCACCCGATTTCGATATTGATTTTTCCTGGAAAGAACGTGATGATGTCACTCACTACATCTTTAACCGGTTTAAACATGTAGCGCTGCTTGCTACCTATAATACTTTTAAAAAACGAGCTGTAGTTAGAGAATTGGGCAAGGTGTTTGGGATGCCAAAAGAAGAGATCGATAAGTTGAGCAGTGGTCGATACAATCCTAATGACCTGGATGATATTGCAAAACTGGTCTTGAAGTATGGAGAGTTGATCAAAGGTTTTCCAAACCATTTAAGTGTGCATTCCTGTGGTGTTTTAATTTTAGATAAGCCCATACATTATTATTCGGCAACCGATATGCCACCTAAAGGATTTCCAACCGTTCAATTTGATATGATCATTGCCGAAGATGCAGGCATCTTTAAATTTGATATTCTGGGACAACGCGGATTGGCAAAAATCAAGGATGCCATTGAGATTGTCAGACACAACAGACCCGAATTACCACCGATAGATATTACCAGAGTAGAAGAATTTAAGAAGGATCCTAATATCAATAACCTTTTAAAGCAAGGGAAGGCTATTGGAGCTTATTATGTTGAATCACCTGCAATGCGTGGTTTGATGACCAAATTGCAGACTCAGGATTATTTGGGATTGGTAGCTGCAAGCTCCATTATAAGACCAGGCGTTTCCAGTTCCGGCATGAAGAATGCTTTTATTATAAGGCAGCGCAATCCGGAAAAGCGCAAGGAAGCAAATCCGATCCTGAACAAGATCATGCCCGAGACCTATGGTATCATGGTCTACCAGGAAGATGTCTTAAAAGTAGCCAATCAGTTTGCAGGATTGGATTTAGGAGAAGCCGATGTGTTAAGACGAGGTATGAGCGGAAAATTCAGATCCAGAAGCGAGTTTCAGGCAGTGGAGGAGAAGTTCATCAATAATTGCAGGGATAGAGGCTATCCTGATTCATTGACATTTGAGGTTTGGGAACAAATAAAAAGCTTTGCAGGCTATGCCTTTGCCAAAGGTCACTCGGCATCATACGCCGTGGAAAGCTATCAGAGCCTGTATCTTAAATGCTATTTTCCTTTGGAATTCATGGTGGCTGTGCTCAATAATGGAGGCGGTTTCTATAGTGTAGCCCATTATATTCATGAGACCAAAATGTGTGGTGGCAAGATTCATGCACCTTGTATCAATACGAGTGACCATCCTAATATAATAATAGGAGAGGACATCTATCTGGGTTTCGGATATCTTAAAAGTTTGGAACGATTGGTGATTAAAAGGATATTATCTGAAAGGCAACTTTTCGGACCATTCAGGTCACTGGATGATTTCATTGACAGAGTCGCTATAAGCATCGAGCAGTTGACCATTTTGATCAGGATAGATGCGTTCAGATTTACCGATCTGCCAAAATGTGAATTATTATGGCAGGCCATTTTTAAACTGAATGCGCATCAGGCCAAAACAGCACAATCCAGACTATTCAAGATACAGCATAAAAAATTCAATATTCCTAAGCTTAACTCCACATGGCTGGAAAATGCCTATGATGAAATGGAATTGTTAGGTTTCCCCTTATGCGATTATTTTGATCTTGTTGACGAGCCCTATTAAAAGCGACCTTAGAGCTAAAGACATGGTCAATAATATCAATAAACCCATCCTGATCTATGGCATTATGGTCCATACACGATTTCATAAATCATCCCAAGGGAAATTGATGCGTTTTACAAGTTTTACAGATCTGGATGGTGAGTATTTTGATGTGGTACATTTTACTAAGGTCGTGGACACCTATCCAATTCATGGTACAGGTGTTTATGCCTGTTATGGCAGAGTGACGGAAGAGTTCGATTTTTACTCCATAGATATTATCTGGTCCAGAAAACTAAACTTAAAACCAGATCCAAGAGCAGCCTAAAATACTAAAATTAAAAAACCCCTATTGATTAAGATCAATAAGGATTTTAATTGGTTGGTTAGTAGGTTTTTATTTAAGTGAATTAATCACCACTCATTTGCTTGTTGTACACCCATATTTCATCCCAGGAATTTGTGAAAGCATTATCTGCCATATCAATAAATGTATCCCATTTATCTTCACCATGAACTTTGTCAAAGGTTTTTCTGAACAAAGGTTCATCATCCATTTCAGCCCAATTTTTCATGAAACCTACAGTAGCGATATGTCTTCCCAGATCTCCTTGTCTGAATTCATTGTAATAAATACCCCAAGGATTAACACCTTCCATCTTTTTAACCACTTCACTTACCATTGTAAAAAGTGGTTTTACAGAAGAACCAAAGTCATTATCAACTTCAAAATATCTCAAATATAGTAGAGGATATTTTGTGTTGTCACCATCGAGCATTGAAGTGTTGTTAAGCTTATCATCCGCTTTCCAATATTCTACAGTATGCATTTTTTTAATGTATGGCATGACATTATCTCTCCAGTCTTCGTCATGACCACCTTCACTTGGTCTGGAATCATTATGTTTATGCATCATGGGTCCCATTTCCCATATTATTTTACCCGAATTTGGACCTGTTGTAATGTTGTAAACTGTTGCTTTATAAGGTCCTTCCTTATGGTAAGTTGCATTATGCTTTCTCATATTTTCACTCAAGAATCTTGAGTTTAGTGTAATCTGGAGTTAACATAATGTTCTTCCCACATTTCGTAGGACTTGTCCTCTTGGGCAGTTGCTGTTGTCATAGTTCCACAGACAATGAAAACCATGACGATTAAAGAAATTGATTTTTTGATCATAATAATTAATTTGTTGGTTAGTAATAATACCATACATCTATTGTATAGTAATTGCAATAAAAATAATTGGGGAGATAAATTATAATAAATGAACAATATTGAATTGACCATTTAAGATAAGGCTCAGTATTTGGAGAAGTCTAAATATATAAAAATATTTTTAATATGTATGAATATTCTTTATAAAGGCCTTATAATAGTATTACAAAGCTAATTTCTAATATACTACAATGTTAAAGTTTTGCTAAATTACTATTATGTTATACATAGTACTGTAACATTTTTTGTCATGCGTCGTCTATATAATATAACACAATCAAAAAACAAAAAAATGAGAACTTTAAACAACAATCATTTTCCAAGAACCTTTAATAGCTCAAAAACTTACACTTGGAATAACGCAAGACGCTTTAAATAAGCAAAACCAAAACATCAATCAAAATCAATCAAAAAACGAACAGATCATGAGAACATTAGACAACAATCAAATTACAAGCAAGTCCCCAAATTCAAACAGTTATAAATGGAACACTAAAAGACGTTACAGATAAATAAGTCTTAAGAAACAACCAAGAACCAACAAATTAAAAAACTTAGAACACATGAGAGCTACTATTAAAAAACTTAGGGACATGAGTGGCATAACCAAAGAGGAATTATTCATCGACAGACATATATTACGATTTAGTAACTCTCAGGAGGCCATTTGGAGAGGCAGAAAACACTTCGCACTTTAAACATTTATTGAATTAGTTAGTTAGTAAAAAACCCAGCAGAATTGCTGGGTTTTTTGTATTGCAATATAATTAATACTAAGCTGTTCGTTCCAATTTTTTAATAATGTGTTGTTTTAACTTAGCCAGTTCAATCATCATATACATTATATCTTCCCGATTTATGTTTTGAAAAGATTCTTCCTTAACAGATTCATTTAATGAATTAAATGTATCGATCTGTTCAGGAAAAAGCTGAGATAGATTAGGTCTAATCTCTTCGATAGCTTTTAGAATAAATTCTTTTTTAAGGAGCAAATCTTTCATACCTAAAGATAATAAATTATAACGGAATTATCAATAAGGAAAACGGTGACAATTGTCATATTAATTTAACCGTACATCAGGTACCTTTGTGGTTCATATTTTATAACTAAAAAATAAACTAAAAATTATGAAAAAACGAGTCCTAATTATGGGTGCTGCTGGTCGCGATTTCCACAATTTCAATACTGTGTATCGCGAGAACGAAGCTTATGAGGTCGTTGCATTTACAGCCGCTCAAATTCCTGATATCAACGATAGAAAATATCCTGCTTCATTAGCGGGAAATTTATATCCGGAAGGCATTCCGATATTTGATGAGAAGGATCTTGTTGAACTTATATCAAAATATAAAGTGGATGATGTTGCATTCTCTTATTCGGATGTTCCTTATGACTATATTATGCATAAAAGTGCCATCGTGAACACAGCCGGAGCTAATTTTGTTCTACTTGGCACAAAAGATACTATGGTGAAAAGCGTAAAACCTTTGATAAGTGTTTGTGCTACCAGAACTGGTTGTGGCAAAAGTCAGACTTCCAGACGACTCATTGAGATACTCATGGAGCATGACTTAAAAGTGGTCGCTATTAGACATCCGATGCCTTATGGCGATCTGGCAAAACAAAAAGTACAACGTTTTGCAACTATAGAAGACTTAAAATTACATAAATGTACAATTGAGGAAATGGAAGAATATGAACCGCATGTGGTTCGGGGTAACGTAATTTATGCAGGAGTAGATTATGAAGCTATTCTTCGTGCAGCAGAAAATGATCCTGATGGTTGTGATGTTGTTGTGTGGGATGGTGGTAATAATGATTTCTCATTTTACCAATCAGATCTTTACATAACGGTTGCAGATCCTCATAGAGCTGGTCATGGAATGAAATATTACCCTGGTGAAGTCAATCTTAGAATGTCTGACGCTGTTATCATCAATAAAATAGATACAGCCAAACCAAAAGGAGTTGCTAAAATCCGTAAAATTCTTTCTGAAGTTGTACCAAATGCAACTGTAATAGATGCGGCCTCACCTATAAGTGTGGAGGATGCGGATTTGATTAGAAATAAAAAAGTATTAGTTGTTGAGGATGGACCAACTCTGACACATGGAGGTATGAAGATAGGAGCAGGCTCAGTAGCGGCCAAAAAATTTGGTGCCTCTAAAATTATTGATCCTAGACCATTTTTGGTAGGTAAGCTTAAAGAAACTTTCGACATATATCCTAATATTGGAACTATTTTACCAGCAATGGGATATGGTGAACAACAATTAAGAGATCTGGAAGCAACTATCAATGCTTGTGAATGTGATACAGTTATTATTGGAACACCAATTGATTTAAGACGAATAATTAAAATAGATAAGCCTAGTACAAGAGTCAATTATGACTTACAATCTATAGGTAAACCAAGTTTTGAAGATTTTGTTGGAGAATTCCTGGTAAAAAAAGGAATTGGTAGTGGAATGGAAGAAATGGTTAGTTAATTATTGTTTAATTAAATAGTAAAACAAAAAATAGCACCTGTTCAGGTGCTATTTTTTTTTTATATCAATTACTAATTGCTATTCCAGAACATGAATATTTTTCTCTTTACAGATCTTTTTCAATTCATCAGGCCAGACAGAAACGGTTACTTCACCTAAATGGGCAGTTCTAAGCAAGTACATAAAAGTTCTTGCTTGTCCGATTCCACCTCCAATACTTAAAGGAATATCATCGTTAATGATAGCCTGATGATACGGCAATTCAAGGAAATCTAATTGATCTGTCAATTCTAGTTGAGCTTTTAGTGAATCTTTTGTAACTCTTACTCCCATTGAAGTCAATTCATGTCTTCTTTTGGTTACCGGATTCCAAACCAAAATATCACCATTAAGACCATACATTTGTTCTCCATTTTTCTGAATAGTAGGCGTAATCCAATCGTCATAATCTGCTGCACGCATTTCATGTGGATAACCATCCTTAAGCACTGAGCCGATACCAATTATAAATACAGCTGGATAATCCTGTAAAATTCTTGTTTCCCTCTGTTTTCTTGGCAGATCAGGATACATGTTCAGAATTTCTTCGGCATGCAAGAATTTAAGTTCTTCAGGAAAGTCTGGATAATCAGTATCATTTAATTCCGGAAACTCTTTTTTAACCATTATTCCGGCTCCGTGTATTACCTTCCAAATCTTTTTAACGGTATCTATTAAGTAGTCTAAATTTCTGTCTTCAGATGTGATCCGTTTTTCCCAATCCCACTGATCGACATAAGAAGAATGATCATGGTCTAAGAAGTAATCTTTTCTCACAGCTCGCATGTCGGTATTGATCCCTTGACCTATTGCACATTCAAACTGCGCCAAGGCCATACGTTTCCATTTAGTGGCTGCCTGCACAACTTGTGCTTCAATGCGTTTTGGCAGTCCTAAACCAGCCGGAAAATCAATTGGTGTGCGAGAGCCATCACGATCCAGATAGTCATTAACACCACTGTCTTTACTAACAATCAATGGTACCTGAACCATCTGCAAGTTTAATTCTTTGGCAAGGCCTGTTTCAATATAGTCTTTTATCATGTAAAGGGCTTTCATTCTCCTGAGAGGAGCTTGTAAGGCCTGATAATTGTCGGGAAGTATCTTACTCACTTTTTCATAAGTACTGATCCCTGGTCCAGCAAGGTCTGATTTTTTATCGTACATATTTTATGGTTTTGGATAAATTTATTTCTACTTTTTTAGTGATATTAAATGTCCTTATTACTAAGACAAAAAACTATGATAAAAGTCAGTATGAAATGAAATCAGAGAAATGGAATTCTACTTCTATGAAGAGAACAGATCAGAAGATAAATAACGATCTCCTCGATCACAAATAATAGCAACAATAACCCCTTTTTCTATGGTCGCAGCAAGTTTTAAAGCTGCAGTAACCGAGCCGCCACTGCTCATGCCGGCAAAAATGCCTTCTTCCCTGGCCAGTCGTTTGGTCATTGTTCTGGCTTCGTTTTCGCTCACTTCAATGATCTGGTCTACCTTCCTGCGATCGAATATTTTAGGTAAGTAAGCTTCAGGCCATTTGCGAATACCCGGAATTCTGGAATCATCGGTGGGTTGGGCACCAATTATTTGTATGTTAGAATTCTTCTCTTTTAAATAGGCAGAGGTTCCCATGATGGTTCCAGTCGTTCCCATTGCCGATACAAAATGTGTGACCAACCCCTCGGTATCTCTCCAAATCTCGGGACCTGTGGTTTTGTAATGTGCTTTCCAGTTGTCGTTGTTCGAAAATTGATCGAGCATAAAATAGCCTTCCTCAAGCACTTTCTTTTCTGCATAATCTCTGGAACCTTCAATACCTGCGTCAGATGAGTGTTAAGATCACCTTCTGCACCATAGGCTTCCATGGTTTGAATTCGTTCTTTTGTTGAATTTTCGGGCATCACCAGTTCCATGTCCAAACCATAGGCACTGGCTATCATTGCTAAGGCAATTCCAGTATTGCCGCTGGTTGCTTCAATTAATTTTGTATCCTTATTAATCTCTTTACGATCTATGGCAGACTGGATCATGTTGTAAGCAGCGCGATCTTTAACACTGCCTCCGGGATTATGACCTTCCAGTTTTAATAATAAAGTAATATTCTCGTTTTTAATGAGATGATTCGCTTTTACTAATGGAGTATTACCAATGATATCAATGATTTGGTTGGTTTTCAAAATGATTCTTTATTGTTTTTGTTTGAGTTGTATTTCGGAATTATGATAAACTAAGCTGTTTTCAGGGATCGATTCTGTAATCCAAACGTTTCCTCCAATGGTGCAATTTTCCCCTATTATAGTATCGCCACCTAAAATAGTTGCATTTGCATAGATGGTTACGTTATCTTCAACTGTAGGATGTCTTTTTGTTCCCTTCATTTCCTTGCTAACCATTAATGCGCCGAGGGTTACACCCTGGTAAATTTTTACATGGTTTTTAATTACAGCTGTTTCACCTATAACGATTCCAGTACCGTGATCAATAAAAAATGGACTACCTATTGTAGCACCTGAGTTTATGTCTATTCCTGTTAATTTGTGAGCATATTCGCTCATAAGTCTTGGCACCAAAGGCATATTTATCTTATTGAATTCATGACTTAACCTGTATACAGCTATTGCATAAAAACCAGGGTAGGACAAGTAAACTTCTTCAATAGATCTGGCAGCAGGATCATGGTCAAGAATACATTGAGCATCCTTATTTAGTTTTTCTATGATCTCCGGTAATTTTTGTAAAAATATAGTCCATATTGCATGACAAGGTTTTTCTGACGTGAAACAAGCTAATTTAGTAATCTCCTCAAAATCATTTTCCAATTCTACAAGGATTTTCTCTACAGATATGTTGGCATCAAACAATGCATGAAACAATTTATCTGTAAACGTTTCAGTTTTAACTTTTAATCTAAAATCAAGGTTTGGACGTTGCTTATGTGCTTTTATTCTATTTATGATTTCTTTCAATTCCAATAATTTTTTAGATGATTGTTCAGGTAGTCCTTTAGTATCAAATTTCCTTACAACTAACTAAGATCAAGAAAAATTCTAATATTTAGCAGCTCTAAGTATTTATTTAATTCAAGTTTAACAATCATAGATAATTGATTGAGGCGTAATTAATTGCATTAATTTGTTTTAGAATATAAAATAATAGTTTTATTTTGCACTAAATTTAAGACCATGAAAAGAATACACCGCCCTATTTTTATATTATCACTTCTTTTTATAGTAATTACTTGCGTAAGCTGCAGTGAAGATGACACTCCTGTAAATAGAGCCCCTGAGGATAGTTTTTTGGGGATTAACGAAAAAATTGCCTTTGAAACTAGAGGTGAGTTAATCTTCAGATTTTTAAATAGTACAACCAATCCATTTGAACAGTTCAATATTGTGAATGAACCTGTCCAGTGTTTTATTAACTACAAAAATTTTGCTGAAGCACCGTTTTGGTATGAAGACTTTGAGTTGTTAGAAAATAGCGCGAGTACTCTTAGAATTCGTTATACAGATATTCAAGACGCTAACAATACCAGTGTTGTAACAATGGAATTCACGATAGTGGGAGATGGAGTTATAAATCTGAGATGGAACGACTCTGAATCAGATGAGGATAACTGGGGGTTATCTCGAACAGCTCTGGCTTATACTGACTATGAGCATGATTGTAATTAGTTAATTGTTTCAATAATTTAATTAGAGAGGGGCTCTTTTCAATATGGATAGGCTGTTTATATACTTTTTAATATCCACAAAAATTAATGCATAAAAATATTAACAAACTACAATTCTTAAGTGTTTGAAAATTAGACAAAACAAATTGTAGTATGCTGTTTTATATTTAACTTTGAATATGGAGGAAACAAACAACCTTTCGAAAAAAGACGAAAAAAAACTATACGAAGAGGATCTTAACAACTTACATAACGAACTCGTTCATCTTCAGGAATGGATTAAGAATCAGGGACTTAAGGTAGTAATCGTTTTTGAAGGCAGAGATGCGTCGGGAAAAGGAGGTACGATTAAACGATTTACAGAACCGCTAAATCCTCGCGTTTGCAGAGTGGTCGCATTAGGTGTACCAACAGAAAGAGAAAAGACACAATGGTATTTTAAGAGGTTTGTAGCTCACTTGCCAGCCGCTGGAGAAATCGTTGTATTTGACAGAAGTTGGTATAACAGAGCTGGTGTTGAAAAAGTCATGGGCTTCTGTACGCACGACGAGTACGAAGAGTTTTTACGTTCATGTCCATATTTTGAGCGTATGTTGGTAAGATCAGGTATTATACTATTAAAATACTGGTTTTCTGTTAGTGATGAAGAACAAGAAAAACGCTTTAGAAGTCGTATTGAAAACCCAATGAAACGATGGAAATTTAGTCCTATGGATCTGGAATCACGCTCCAAATGGCTGGAATACTCAAAAGCCAAAGATGCCATGTTTGCTCATACAGACACAAAACAAGTGCCCTGGTATGTTGTAAATGCAGATAACAAGAAAAAGGCCAGACTGAATTGCATTAGTCATATTTTGAGTAAAATTCCTTATAAACCTATGAATTTTGAGCCTGTCAAACTTCCGGAATTACCTAAGCATGAAGGATATGTGCGTCCACCTATGGCTTATCAAACTTTCGTTCCAGAAAAATATTAGAAGCAGTTTTCATAATTTGTTTATCTTGCTGGCTAAAATTTGACAATTGAAATATGAAGGCACAGTGTTCTAAATGCATAATCATTATAAGTGCTTTTTTTTTGTTATTTTTTCCAAACAGAGTCCAATCTCAAAAGACTACGCTTGAAACTTTAGGCGATATAGTATTGTTTACCTTGCCTGCTGCTACTCTGGGAACTACTTTTGTTGTAGGAGATAAAAAAGGAAGCTGGCAATTCACAAAAGGTTTTTTGTTGAATCAGGCAATAACATATGGATTAAAGGTTGCTATAGACAAACGACGTCCTCAACATAATGGTGGTCAAGCATTTCCATCGGGACATACATCAACCACATTTCAAAGCGCATCCTTTATTCATAGACGCTATGGGTTTAAAAACAGTATTCCGGCATACGCTTTAGCAAGTTTTACAGCAATTACCAGGCTGGAAAAAAATAAACATGATGGATGGGATGTTTTAGGTGGTGTTGTTGTCGGAATTGGAAGCACTTATTTGTTCACTACACCATATCAAAAAGAGCATTTGGAATTAAGTTTTTCAGGTGATTCTAATAATTACTCTCTAGGATTCATATACAAATTTTAACTTGTTATGATAGGCAGAAATTAATTATTATTAATTGAAATGCCTATTTAAATCACAAAAAAGGATACTTTTTTTTCTAGGATTAGCTGAAAGGTATTTTCTATTAAATAATCCCATTTGTCTTCTAAAAAAAAATTGTCACCACGTTGCCTAAATCGTCTTTCAATTAATTTTTTCAATTTATTAAACAAAAATTTGTAATCTGATTCAGAAATTTCTCCAAAATAAGATTTATAACTAATATTAAAACATGTTTTTAATCGGCGATTTCTAGACCTAAGCTGTTTTATGTGTTTTGGAGTCATAACGCTTTTTAGGTATTCATTTGAGTTTGAATAACCATCAAGATTTATTAGATAATTATTAATTCTCTTAGATTTAACTACTTTGTAATGAACGTTTAATGAATTCAAACTTAAGCTAAAAAATGAAGGTATAAATATAACTTCGTGAATTGTATTTCTTTTAAGACATTTTGTATTGAAATCCTTATTTAAGACAACTTTATTGTTGGTTAAATTGACTAAACTTTCATAAAATGGGTTGATTAGGCTTTTTTGAAAAAAGTCATAGGTGAAGTTATATTTTACATGTTTAATAGGATTTAAAAACATAATTTAGACTATTTCATGACTAGTAATTTACTCAATTTTTTACCCTTAAATAGGAAAGTAGATTCCTTTTTTTTCACTTTGAAAATTCTAAGATCTTTCAATGCTTCTTTATTTAAAAATAAAAACTCGTTAGATATTCTTTTTAATGTTTTAAACTCTGTATTCAATAAATTAATTTCTAATAATTGAGAATCTTCGTATTCTTGGGTTGTATCTGAAAAGTTAAAATTAGATATTGATTTGGATTTATCCGGTTTCTTTTTGAACCAAAAAGTTAATCGATGGAAGGTTTTATTCCATTCTTTATCTCTTAAAAATTGTTTTAGATCAAAGTATGTTTTTATTACAAAGGCCATAATTTTGATCCTAATAGATGACTTATCAAAAAATAAATGATATTCATAATTGTAGCTTAGATTCATCCATTTTGTTTTGTAATCAAAATAACCTTTGGAAAAATCAAAAGCCTGAATCTGATTATCAAAGCACCATAAAAACAAGTTCTTCAAAGAGATTTTACCAATATGAAATTTAGAATAAAAAGAAAATAACAAAAAAAAAGGACCCTAAAAAGAGTCCTGTTTATTTTTGTAGCGAGAGAGGGGCACGATCCCTCGACCTCCGGGTTATGAATCCGACGCTCTAACCAGCTGAGCTACCTCGCCATTAAATGGTGGCTGCAAATATAAAAACAAAAAATAGGAGTGCAAACATAAGCTATCAAAATATTTTCTTGTTTTTTTTTTAATATCTAAATTATGTATATATTGAGCATCCTAATAAGAATACATGGAAGATAAAATTAAATTTGAAATTGAATTTCCAATACACGCATCACCACAATTACTATATCAATATATATCAACACCTTCTGGTTTATCTGAGTGGTTTGCAGATAATGTAAATTCAAGAGGTGAACTATTTACATTTATTTGGGATGATAGTGAGGAACATGCCAAACTGCTAAGAAAAAAAAATGGTGAGCGTGTTAAATTTAAATGGTTGGATAATGGAGATGATGAGAATAGTAGTTATTACTTTGAAATTAGAATTCAGGTTGATGAAATCACAAAAGATGTGTCTTTAATGGTTACAGATTTTGCAGATGAAGATGAAGTTGGATGAAGCTAAAATGCTGTGGGAAAATCAAATTTCTGATCTAAAACAAGTTTTAGGTTCAGCGTAATAAAAATTAATAGTAATTAAAGTATATTTGTCCCGTCCCGATAGCTATCGGGATTTTCGGGACTTTTTTTATGATCAATTTTAACGGAACTTTGTCAGAAAACATTAAAATCTCTATTAATAATAGAGGTTTCAGTATGGCGATGCTGTTTTTGAAACTATAAAAGTAGTACGGACAAAAATTCTTTTCTGGGAAGATCATTATTTTAGGTTAATGGCATCCATGCGTATTTTAAGAATGGAAATTCCTATGAATTTTACAATGGAATTTCTTGAGGAGCAAATATTAAATACGATTGTTGCCAATGGTTTTGTAGAATCTAATTGTAAAGTAAGATTATTGATTCATAGAGAAGAAGGAGGTCTTATATATACCGGATACCAATAAAATAGGATTTATAATTACTGTCGAAAAACATATACAGGATCATTATTTATTAAATGATGAAGCTTATGAAGTAGATTTGTTTAAAGATTTTTATGTGTCTCCTGATTTGTTATCCACTTTAAAAACCAACAATAAAGTTTTAAATGTAGTTGGCAGTATTTATGCTAAAGAAAACGATCTACAATAACTGTTTATTATTGAATAATACCAAGAATGTTGTTGAAGCCTTAAATGGGAATATTTTTTTAGTTAAAAGGAAACATTATAAAAACACCACCATTAACAGATGGTTGTTTAAAAGGTGTTATGCGAAAACAAGTTATAGAGATTGTTAAAACAATGCCAGAATAAGTCTTGTTGAAGCATCTATTTCTCCTTTTGAACTACAAAAAGCAGATGAATTGTTTATTACAAATGTGATTACAGGAATTCAACCTGTAACAAAATATAGAAAAAAGATTTTTGAAGTCGAATTTTCCAGATCGATCCTCTCAAAATTGAATGTAAAAATTAGATTGGCTTAGTTATAACTTGGATTTTCAGGTGCATTAGACCAAATACTGTATTCACCACCAAATTCTATCATTTTTTCTTTCCAGAAAGAATCATCTTCTTTTGAAATAATATCTTTTTTATAAATATTCTCTACAACTACCCATGAATTTGATTGTAACTCATTTTCTAATTGGTTTTCATCCCATCCTGAATAACCAAGAAAAAATCGAATATCATTACTTGTAATCTTCTTTTCGTTGATAAGCTCAATTATAGCGCTAAAATCACCTCCCCAATAAATACCTAAAGAAATTTCAATACTATTTGGAATTAATTCAGGAATCTTATGAATAAAGTATAAATTATCCTGTTCTACAGGACCACCATTATAAACTTTAAAATCTGTTTCGATTTCAGGAACCAAATCTGTAACAGCAAATTCAAATGGTTTGTTAAGAATAAAACCTATAGATCCTTCTTCATTATGATCTGCTAATAATACAACAGATCGATTAAAAGATATATCACCGATTATGGAAGGTTCTGCAATTAATAAGATTACCTTTTTTGGGTTTTGTAACTATCATTGTCATGATTGATTTGTAAATAAAAATAGAATTATTTTGTTAAAAATCAAATTATTTGAGATTATTCCATAAAAAAAGCTCCTCGAAAGGAGCCTTTTATAAGTTTTATAAACGTTATAATTAGTTTACTGCTCTTGATAAATCAGAACCAGCTTTAAACTTAACTACATTTTTAGCTTTAATTTTTATAGTTTTTCCAGTTTGAGGGTTTCTTCCATCTCTTGCAGCTCTTCTAGAAACTGACCAAGAACCAAATCCTACTAAAGAAACTCTGTTTCCTTTTTGTAAAGCTCCTTCAATGTCAATTAACATAGACTCTAATGCTTTTTTTGCAGCTGCTTTAGTAATTCCAGCGTTTTCTGCCATTCCATCGATTAAATCTGTTTTGTTCATAATTTAATTTTTAATTATTAATAAAATAGTTGGGTTAAACATTATTGTTATATCCTTTTACAAAATTATATCGTAATATCCATTCACGCAAGTAATAGCAAGGGAAATAGCCTAATTTTGTTGATAACTTAGGACATTTGTTAATAAAGAGGATAAATATTTAGTAGATTTAATTGGACCCAACAATAATAAGGGTTTTAGAGCATTTTGGCATCTTTATGAAAATGATATCCATTTAAAAGTGATTTTATATCCATTTTTCGTTTTCCGGGTAATTGAATTTCTTCTAATATTATGTAACCATTTGGAACTGCAACTTTTACTTTATTCTTAGAAGCCAGAACAATACCTATCTCATTTTTATGTTTTTGTTTTTCTGTTTTTCACTTTATATATTTTAACATTTAATTCCTGATTCTCATTAATTAATATACACCAAGCAGCTGGATATGGACTTAATCCTCTAATTTTGTTATAAATAGTTTCTAAATCTGAATTCCAATCAATTTTGCAATTGTCTTTATTAAGTTTATAAGCGGTGTTTATATTAACATTTGATGGTTGCGGAGTTGTAATAGCAGAATCAGTTTCTATTAGTTTGACTGTCTTCATTACTAAATCACTTCCAATACTCATTAATTTGTCATGTAAATTTCCAGCATTTTCGTCTGGTTCTATTGCTACTTCTTCCTGTAAAATCATTTCTCCAGTATCAATTTTTTCATCAATAAAAAAAGTAGAAACACCTGTTTTTGTTTCACCATTAATAATTGCCCAATTAATTGGTGCTGCACCTCGATAATTTGGTAAGCAATGATGCATGTAAATTAAATGTACCATATTTTGGCATTTGCCAAACTACTTTAGGTAACATTCTAAAAGCTACAACTATTTGAAGATTGGCATTTAAGGATTTTAATTTTTCAATAAAATCTTCATTTTTTAAATTGGTTGGTTGTAATATTTTCAGATCCTGAGTTTTCGCATATTGTTTTACAGCACTTTCATGTATTTTTTGTCCTCTTCCTGCTGGTTTATCCGGAGCTGTAATAACTCCAACAATATTATAGTCATTCTCTACAAGTTTTTTTAATGAACTTACTGCAAAATCTGGTGTTCCCATAAATACAATTCTTAAATCTCGTTTCTTCATTTTAATAATGTATAGGTGTTTGTTTTTGTAATATCGATAAGATTGTCTTCCAATAATTCAGTTAGGATCTCTGTTATGATTTCATCTGTTGAAGATAACATTTCAATCAAACTTCTAGATGACAATTTTTGTTTTCCAATGCATTTATTACCAGTTCTTTAATTTTATCATGATCACTTTGATCATTACTTTTCTTTTCGAAATACATACAGAGCAAATACCACAATTTTCCAATTTGGATTCACCAAAATAGGTGAGTAGTTGAACACTTTTACATACAGTATCATTGTTTATATATGCTATCACATGGTTTACTTGATCTTCTTTAATTTGTTTTGATGCTTCGACATTTTTAGCTATTCGGTTAATAGTCTTATCGTCTTCTCTTGGTTGAATAAATGTAATCTCAGTATCTGATTTTCCCAGTTTTAATGATATTATAGAATCTGTTTCTAATTGCTTTAAGGTATTGATAACGTCCTTTTCGGGACTATTAACTTTTGATGCTATAAGTCCTATGTTTATTTTCACTTCCTGATCAAAAACACCACCATAAGTTCGCAAGATGGACTTTGAAATTAAACCAGATCTCCTCATGTTTTTTTCAGATAGAAAAAAAGCTCGTCTCCAGAAATTTTGAATTGCACAAATGAGTTATTCTTGAATTGAGTGGTCAGACTAATTATACTATTTCTGTCCAAAATCTGAAGCGCATTGTAAGTAATCATTGAATTGAACTTGTAGGTTTGACAAAAGATATTAAAATCAAATTCATAGGAAGTATAAGCTCCTTCCCCATAAGATATTTGAAAATAATTACACAGTTTTCTATACACACGCTTTATAAAATTTAATGGAAGGAAGCACACTTAAAAACTGATTCTTGAGCATAGCCTCATCACCTTTATACTTAAAAATAATGGCATAAGCTTTATCTCCATTTCGACCTGCTCTTCCTGCTTCTTGAAAATAACTTTCTATACTATCTGGTAAATTAATATGAATCACCGTTTTTACATCTGGTTTATCAATTCCCATTCCAAATGCATTCGTGGCGACAATAACCTGTTTTCTGTTATTTAACCAATCATCTAATCTATTCTCTTTTTCTTCGTTTGAAATTCCTCCATGAAAAAAAGTACTTGAAATTCCTTTGCTTTCTAAATAGCTGCTTATATCGATAGAGAATTTTCTGTTTCGCACATAAATAATAGAAGACTGTGATTTTTTTTAAGAATTTTTTCTAATTGATAATGTTTGTCCTCTTCATTAAAAACCATATAAGCCAAATTAGGTCTCTCAAAGGATTGTTTAAATATTTTTGGTTGAAAAAGATCAAGATTCTTAATTATATCCTCAACAACTTTTGGTCTTGCTGAAGCGGTTAAAGCAATCATTTTTACACTTGGATGTAGTTCCCGTAAGTACGCGTATATTTTTATAGCTGGTCTAAAATCGTTTCCCCATTGAGAAATACAATGAGCTTCGTCAACAGCAATTAGATTAACATTCATTTGCTTGATCCGATCTTGCACCAATTCTTGCTGTAAACGTTCCGGAGACAGATATAAGAACTTATAATTTCCATAAATACAATTGTCCAACAAAGTATCCAATTCCTTATAAGATATTCCACTTGTAAGTGCCATCGCTTTAATCCCTTTTTGTGTCAGGCTTTTTACCTGATCTTTCATTAGGGCTATTAATGGTGAAATAACAATACAAATTCCTTCCTTGGCTAAAGCAGGAACTTGAAAACAAATAGATTTTCCGCCTCCTGTTGGCAAAAGTGCAAAGGTATCTTCATCATGCAATACAGCTATCAATAATCTCTTCTTGTAATGGTTTAAAACTGGTAAAATTCCAATATTTTTCTAATATTTGAGTAGGATGTTCCATTAAAGTGATTTGATGATGTCCAAAATGTGGTCAGCACGTTTATCGACTATTTTCAAACGGAACATCAATAAGATTGTAATTGTATCTCTCGTAAGTATTTAATAAATGATGGTGAATTCTAACAGCTTGTTCAAAATTTTCATAACGTTCATTATCACTAATATATATTTCCTGCCAAGGAGATAAAATAAAGACATGATCGTATACATGACTTTTGCAAGAGTCAATAAATTCCTCTGGATATTTATCACCGATATAATCCATGTATGCCAAAACGTCTGGTATTCCTCTATCCATAAAAACTAGTTCAGTATCGGAATTATTTGCCTCAATATATTGTTTTATTCTCCCTTTAAGTAGTAATTCACTGAAAAGTAATGGATTAGTTAAAAATAGTTGCTCTATCCCATTTTTTCTAGCCTCAAGTGTTACTTGTCTGGAGATTTCTCAACATACAATTATGACCACGTTGAAGTAATTCTGATAATAATCGCAGATTTTCCAGTTCCTGGTCCGCCAGTAATGACAATTTTTTTTGTATCCAATTTGGCAAGATTTTGGTTGTAAAATTAGTAAATAAAATATGCTTACTAAACTGTATATTTACAAATTATTTATAACAAATGAATTCAGATAAAAGAAAAGAAGAATTTTACAAAAAATTAAGACAACAATTAATTGAAACCAGTCTTTGGCCGAGTATTACCTTATATAAATTTATTGTGAAATCTGATAAGAAGAAAATCCTGCAAATTGAGGAACACTTTAATAATATGGGAGCAGTTATCAATACTGTAGAATCTAAAAATGGAAACTATACTAGTGTTTCTGTAAATGTGAAGATGAAAAACCCTGATGCGGTAATAGTTAAATATAGAGAAATTGAACATAATATTGAAGGCGTAATTTCGTTGTAAATAAGGTGCTTACTTGTAATTTTTTTGTAATTTGCACGAGTAAAATACTTCAAGTATTCATTATTTAATTCTACACAAATATTATTTTGATAGACGAACTAGAATACAATACAGAGCGTGAACATTTAATAATCCCGGAATATGGCAGACATATTCAAAAAATGATCAATTACGCAAAATCAAGGAAACTAAAGAAGAGCGAAATAAATTAGCTAAAGCTATAATATCGGTTATGGGAAATTTACAACCTCATTTACGTGATGTTCCTGATTTTCAGCATAAACTTTGGGATCAGCTTTTTATCATGTCCAATTTTGAATTGGATGCAGATTCGCCCTATGAGAAACCATCTAAAGAATTATTGGCAGAAAGACCAGAACCATTAAAATATCCGCAAAATCATCCGAAATACAGGTTCTATGGTAACAATATTAAGACCATGATAGATGTTTGCTAATACCTGGGAAGAAGGAGAAATGAAAGAAGCCCTGAAATATACCATTGCTAATCATATGAAAAAGTGTTTTTTAAACTGGAATAAAGACACAGTTGAAGATGATGTGATCTTTGATCATTTGATTGAATTGTCAAATGGTAAAATTAATATGAAAGGATCCGAAGAAGATCTTTCAGATTCAACAAGTTTAATGAGGAGTAAGAAAAAGTTTGCTAGTAAAAAAGGTGGACAAAAGAAGTCCAATAAATACAAAAAACGTTACTAATAAATAATAGTCTTCCAACTCTATGAAAACCTTTAAAATTGAAGGAGGTCACCAACTAAAAGGTGAAATCCAACCTCAAGGCGCAAAAAATGAAGCACTACAAATTCTATGTGCAGTACTTTTAACTTCAGAAAAAGTTAAAATTAATAACATTCCTGATATTGTTGATGTAAATAAACTTATTAAATTATTAGAAAATCTTGGTGTTAAAGTAAAAAAACTGGCCAAAGGTTCTTTCGAGTTTCAAGCTGATGAAATAGATCTTGACTATTTGGAATCAGATGCTTTTAAAATAGAAGGAAGAGGATTAAGAGGTTCTATTATGATCGTTGGACCACTTTTGGCAAGATTTGGAAAAGGATATATTCCAAAACCTGGAGGCGATAAAATTGGTCGTAGACGATTAGATACACACTTTGAAGGATTTATAAATCTAGGAGCCAAATTTAGATACAATAGAGAAGATACATTTTATGGTGTAGAAGCCAAAGAACTTAAAGGAACTGACATGTTGTTGGATGAAGCCTCTGTTACAGGTACAGCAAATATTGTAATGGCAGCGGTTCTGGCAAAAGGCAAAACAAGTATTTACAATGCTGCCTGCGAACCTTATTTACAACAGCTTTGTAAAATGCTCAACAGAATGGGAGCGAAAATTACAGGTATTGGTTCCAATTTGTTGCATATTGAAGGTGTAAAAGAACTAAAAGGAACCGAACATACGATGCTTCCTGATATGATAGAGATTGGCAGTTGGATTGGATTAGCGGCGATGACACGAAGTGAATTAACCATAAAAAATGTAAGTTGGGATGATCTGGGACAGATCCCAAATGTCTTCAGAAAATTAGGAATAACGGTTGAACGAAAAGGAGATGATATTCATATTCCTGAACATAAAAATGGTTACGAAATACAAAATTATATAGATGGTTCTATTCTTACAGTTGCAGATGCTCCATGGCCTGGTTTTACACCTGATCTTATTGAGTATTATTTTAGTAGTCGCCACACAGGCAAGAGGAGAAGTGCTGGTGCATCAAAAAATGTTTGAGAGCCGTTTGTTCTTTGTAGATAAACTTATTGATATGGGAGCAAAGATTATTCTTTGTGATCCGCACAGGGCAACAGTAATTGGTCATGATTTTAAATCGACCTTAAAAGCCACTACTATGACCTCTCCTGATATTAGAGCAGGTGTATCCTTATTAATTGCAGCTTTATCTGCCAACGGTGTTTCAACTATTCACAATATTGAACAAATTGATCGTGGTTACGAAAATATTGATGAACGGCTAAAAGCCATTGGAGCAAGAATTGAAAGAGTCAAATAAAATCAAGTTTATTGGTTTAAAGCTGATTTATAGGTAGCGAGACAACGTTCTCTTGCCGTTTTATGATCAACAATTGGAGTTGGATAAGTAAGTTCCTGATAATCCGGAACCCATTTTCTGATATACTTGTGATCTTTATCGAATTTCTGAATTTGAGTGGTTGGATTGAATATTCTGAAATAAGGAGCTGCATCCACACCACAACCTGCAACCCATTGCCAGTTACCTATATTACTCGCCATTTCATAATCATGCAATTTTTCTGCAAAATATGCTTCTCCCCAACGCCAATCTATAAGAAGGTGCTTGCATAAAAAACTGCCTACAAGCATCCGTAACTCGGTTATGCATAAAACCAGTCTTATTTAATTGTCGCATGCCTGCGTCCACCAAGGGATAACCAGTTTCACCATCACACCATTTTTTGAATTCCGATTCGTTGTTTCTCCAAACAATCCTATCATATTGTGGTTTGAAACTTTTGTTTACTGTTTGCGGAAAATGCCACAAGATCTGCATAAAGAATTCACGCCAAATCAACTCCTTTAAATAGGTTATATTCTTATGTTCAGATGCTTTTTTTACAACTGTTCTTATGCTAATTGTTCCAAACCTAAGATGAGGTCCTATTCTGGATGTTGACTCCTTTGCCGGAAAATTTCTGGTAGCTTCATAATCATCGATAATTGAATCAACAATATTGTAATTTTTAATTTGTATAGAAGATGTTTTAAATCCGATGTCCTTCAATGAAAGAAATGGCAGATCTTGTGTTTTAATAGTGTTGCTTAAAAAATCTTCAGAAGGGTAGAAGGTTAACCCATCTGTTTTAAATTGTTCCAGCCATTTTTTTGAATAGGGCGTATAGACCTTATAAGGCGATCCATCCTTTTTGACAATCTCATTTCGCTCATAAATAACGTGATCCTTGTATGTGTCAAATGGAATATTATTTTCAGACAAGAGCGATTCTATATCCCTATCTCTGGCAATAGCATAAGGCTCATAATCGTGATTGGTATAAACTTCTTTGATGTTAAATTCAACCGACAGTTTTTTGAATACATCTATGGGCTTCCCATGGTAAACAGCAATGCTGCTATTCACTTTTATTAATTGATTTTGAATTTGAGATAACTGCTCATGAATAAAAGTTACGCGACTATCATCTTTTGGTAGCTTATCTAAAATATCTGAATCGAAAATAAATATAGGTAAAACCGGATAATCAGAATTTAAGGCATGAAAAAGACCTGCATTATCTTCTAATCGTAAATCTCGACGAAACCAAAAAATTGAAACAGAATGTTGCATTTTAGTATTTACCAAAAAGCTCTTCTAACTTTTTTGTTCTATAGTTAAATATTTCTTCCAGCTTTGGTTTGACCAAAATAGGATGAGCTAACTGACCCAACCATCCTAAAGGTACTTTATAATCAATAATATCTTCCATTTCAACACCACCTTCAATCTCATTTATAAAATGCTTGTGGTGCCAAAGAGAATATGGGCCAAAACGTTGTTCATCTACAAAGTACTTTTTATCCATCACATGGGTTATTTCTGTTACCCATTTAGTTTTAATTCCTAAAACAGGAGTGACTATGTATTGTATGATCTGACCGGGAAACATCGGTCTATCTGCACCAGACAGAATATCAAAACTCATATAGTCAGGAGTGATAGTCTTCAAATTAGCTGGATTGGACAAAAACTCCCAAGCTTTATCAACGCTTATGGGCAGATTTTGTTTTTTGTGCAACCTATATACCTTCATAAAAAATTAATCTTTCTGAAGCACTTCTATTTGCATGAGGATCTTTTGAGCTTCAGCGTATTTAGCATCGCTCTTTGAACGATCTATGCTGGACAATCTATGCCATTCACTCATCAATTTCTCATAATCTTTTTGCAACACATCAAGTTTTGATTTTTTTCTAAATATGCCTAACATAATTTTTATTTTAAATAATTAGTGATTTTAGAACTCATTGGCTTTGTAACCGATAAGTAATAATCTATTAGTCTTCCTTGTTCATCAACCAGATATTTTTGAAAATTCCATTTGACCGATGAATCTTTATTGCCATTAATTTCTTTTTTGGTTAACCAGGCATACAAGGGATGCTGATTATTTCCTTTAACATCAATTTTTTCTGTCATTAAGAATTCCACTCCATAATTTCTTTCACAAAAAGTCATGATCTGTTGTTCACTTCCCGGTTCCTGACCTCCAAATTGATTACAAGGCAAGCCGATAATGACAAGCTGATCCTTGTAGGTATCATAAAGCTTTTGTAAGTCTTTGTACTGAGATGTAAATCCACATTCTGAAGCGACATTAACAAATAGTATTTTCTTACCTTTAAATTCCGACAAATCTATTTTCTCTCCGGAAATACTGTTTATTGCGATATCGTAAATACTTGTTTTTGGATCTTGAACGGAAGTCTGAGATCTTCCGAATAATGAAAAAAGTATACACATAGTTAATAAATTTAATTTCATGGTAATTATATTTTAAAACTGACAATTCCACAATCCATTTCGAATATCTGACCAGAAATGGAAGCTGCTTTTTCTGACAATAAAAATTCTGCCATTCCTGCTACTTCATCTGGATTTAAGAACTTTTTTAATGGATGGCGTTCCGTAATATTTTCGATCATTTTATCATTGCGCAACAATTTAGAAGCTAATTCAGTATCAGTTACGGTCGGAGCTATTGCATTCACCCTGATCGTTGGCGCTAATTCTGCTCCTAATGACTTTACAAGTCCCTCTACACCCGACTTAGCAGTTGCTATACTGGCGTGAAATGGCATACCTAATTTTGATGCCACTGTACTAAATAATAAAATGGATGGTTTGTTTCCATTTTTTAGAACAGGTAAATATTTTTGAATACTCTTAACGGCTCCTAATACATTGATTTCAAAATCTGATTTGAAATCGTCTATGCTTAATCTTGATATTGGTTTTAAATTAATACTTCCTGGACAGTATATTAAAGCATCTGCTGATTCAATATCAGGTAGTTCTTCTGAAAGAACATCACAAGTAAAATGTGTTAAATTACTATGAGATATTTCTGGAGCTGTACGACTGATGTTTAAAACTTC
Organism: uncultured Flavobacteriaceae bacterium; assembly: GCA_963768245.1. Classification (GTDB taxonomy): domain Bacteria; phylum Bacteroidota; class Bacteroidia; order Flavobacteriales; family Flavobacteriaceae; genus Site-B1. The sequence continues at coordinate 1,933 of CAVYHG010000022.1, read as the reverse complement.
ATTTTCACCTACTAAAGCATTAACAATAGCTTTTCCAATGCCTTTACTACCTCCTATAATTACTATCTTTTTCATTACGACGATAATGGTCTTCCTTTTAGACGTTTTTCAATTCGTTGTTTTACAATGGTCAATCGCTTCATTAAGTCCATAATGCTCTGATCCTTTTCTTTCTTGTATATTTCATTTAATCCCAAGATGAGATCTTTTACCTCTCTTGAGGCTATAATTCTTTCACTGGTATTTTTAAACTTAAATTTTCTGTTTTCAAATTCCTTTGCTTTTTTAATGATATCCATAAAGTTTAATCTTTTAAATAATTCTGTAATTCCGCAATTTTTGAAGGTGAATTAAAAACGCCTCCATAATACGCTGTTACAGTAGCTGAAGTATCATCTTTAATTCCTCTGGAAGATACACATAAATGTTTAGCATCAATAATAACAGCAACATTACTTGTTCCAAGAATCGTTTTTAGCTCGTCTGCTATCTGATTGGTTAATCGCTCCTGAACTTGAGGTCGTTTAGCATAATACTGGACGATTCTGTTTAATTTTGAAAGACCAATAACCTTACCAGATGAAATATAAGCAACATGAGCTTTTCCGATAATTGGTACAAAATGATGCTCACAATTAGAATAGAATGTAATATTTTTTTCTACCAGCATCTGATTGTATTGATACTTATTATCAAACAAGGCAACTTTTGGTTTATTTGCTGGATTTAAACCAGAAAATATTTCGTCTATATACATTTTAGCAACGCGTTTTGGTGTTCCTTGTAAATGAGTCATCATTAAGATCTAATCCCATAACATCCATTATCTCTTCAAAAAGGATGGCTATGCGTTCTTTTTTTTCTTCATCCGACAGTTTGAAAGCATCAGATTTCATTGGTGTTTCCAAACCTGTATACAAATGATCATCACCAATATCTTCAATTGTAAATCCATTTAGTCTGTGACCATTTGTTTTTGTAAGTGTGTTATTATTAGTTTTCATAGCAATTTTTAACGTTTTGATACTTTGTTGTTTGATATGTGTCTTTGTCTGCTGCATTTAAACCTTCCTTCATTAAAAGACCTTAAATTTTGATGTTTTGTTTTTCTTCCTTGCACCCGTTCTCTCCATAATTTAAAACTACTTGATTTTAGTTCGCTTCGCATTAATTCAATTACGTCTTGTTCTTTTAAATTAAATTGATATGTGATAGCTTCAAAAGTTGTTCTATCTTCCCAAGCCATTTCAATAATTCTATCTATTTGTGATTCTGTTAAGTTCATATAGCAGGCATGAAATCATATTGCATATCATATTTTACTTTTTCGTCCATCAACTTATCAAAAAATGATTTATTTTCTTTAAACGTTTTATTGTTTTTAAAATGAATAAATCGTCCTTGGGCATGAATACTAGACCCATTTGTTTTATAAATTACGAGTTGATAATAAGGAATAACCCAAGTAAAATTTTTTAGTCCTTTATTAATTATTATAAGTATACCGTTTGGTCGTAATTCCATATTTGCATAATTGATATCAGAAATGGATTTAAATATTGATGTCATATTTGGACTGACCTCATCAATAATCATTCGTTTTGAACCAATTCCTTTTATTTTAAAGGATTGCAAAAGAGAAAATGGTTTACCAACTAAATCGTTGATAATTTCTTGATTTTCTTTACTGGAATATGTTGTATCTAATATCATATGTAAAATTATAGTATAAAACTACATAATGTTTAACGTAAAATATATAACATTAAACAAAAATTAACATTTAAATATGACATTGAGGTATTAGGACTCCATAAGAGTATGTTTCTTTACAATACGTTTAGCTTCTTTTTTTACTAAATCATTTTTCTTCATGCTCCATAACATATCTGTTGCTTTTTGCCTGCTGAGCTTTTGATCGACAATTGCAAAG
>CAVYHG010000021.1:0-115027 GCA_963768245.1 uncultured Flavobacteriaceae bacterium | reverse complement strand
ACTTAAAATGTTGTACAGTCTCCCATTGTTGCCATACAGAGAGCTATCGAGTAGATCACCACTGACAATGAAATTCATAGGGTGATAACAAACCAGGTTATACCAGGGAATTGCCTTTACAGCAGGATCGAAAATGTCCTTATCGATAACACTGCCATTTACAATACCGGAATTATTTACTATTTCCTGGTAGGTCATTTGTTGAATTTGACTTGCTGTCAGGGAAGTATTAAAAATTCTTAGCTCATCGATCCATCCTTTAAAGTTTTGGTAGTCCGGATCTGGTTGAACCCTAATTTAGATCCTAACCTGAATGGATTTGTATTTGTTAATCTGGAGTTTCCGGAAATGTTTATTCCAGTCCGCTGTTCACCATTTATGTAAACATTAATCGACTCGGTAATGTAATTGACAACAGCCGTGTAATGAAACCAATTGACATTATCTATCTGCTGACCTACACTTTGTCCGGAAGGTCCTGCCCCATAAAAATGAGTTGTCCATACATATGGGTCGCCTGTGGCATTTAAACCAACACTCACCTCAAACATGTCTTTTTGACCGCCAACAAAGGTTTTAGCAGGAAATGGGGCGGTTAATACTTCGTCCAGTTTCAGCCAGAAACTTATGGTAAATTCATCTACGGAATTAATTGGAGAACTCTTTTTTAACTCTATGTAATCATCTATGCCATCAAAGTCAATTTTTGCAAGATCTGGTATATCGGCATCCAGCAGGTCTCTGAAATCCACATCCCCTCCAAGTAGACGATCGTTGTCGGCATCCGGCAGATCGGCTAATGGATCTTCTATATCTTCGTTAACATCCCAGGTTGCGTCTGAAATCCCATTGGTTTCAAAGAGATCATTTAAACCATCACCATCTGTATCTAATGGCCCGGCTATATCAGCCATTCCGTTCTCTTCAATATCCGGAGTTCCATCGCTATCGGAATCCAGATCTCTGAAATCGTAAATGCCATCCCCATCGGTATCTATTGGTGTAAGGCCACCAGAGTATTCAGGATACAAGCCTGAAGTTGCATTTACCGGACCAACAGGTAGCACATAATCTAAAGTTGCCTGTGCCTCTACATTATCAGGAATCCCATCATCATCACTATCAATATCAAGGTAATTCTCATAAGCATCACCATCTGTATTTTCACAATTAGGGATTACGTAAAATTGTAACCTATCTATATGATTACCAGACCCAGATGATCCAATGGTATTAATTGCAGTAAGTCGTAATCTTGTTGTGGTTTGGCCAACAGGTACAGTATACGTGCCTGTATGCAATGTCCAGGAAGCATCGTCAGCGGAAGCAAAATTGCCTTGTGATACCAAAGTTCCTGAAGGGTCTCCTATTAAAAGATCCACAATATCTTGATTTGGAGCACTTCCTATGTGTTCTCCGCGTTTACGATGAGCAAAAGACCATTGGAGCATGTCTCCCGGAGTTGTTGAAATATCCTGATAGAAACCGAAATTGGCGGAAGCATTAAGTTCAACCCACTGTATTCCTGAATAGGCCACTCCTCCTGGATCAGATCCAGTAGTATTACCATTTTGCCATATTTCCAGATGATTAGTTCCAGGATCGGCACTTTCCCAATAAGGATAATTAATGGCATCCCCTTTCCAAATACCTATTGAAGTTGATGCAGCATCTGTTGGACCTTCATCTAGTCCTGATGACACGATGTTCAAATATTCAAAATCTGAATCTATAATTTTAGGTTTCCCCAGATCCGGGCATTCATCAACATCCAGTATGCCGTCATTGTCATCATCCAGATCGCAAAGATCATTTACGCCATCGCCATCGGTATCTGTTCCTGAAGGATCATCACAAGCAGAAGCATATCCAAAGTCATTATTACAACTTATTCCGTTTACGGAAGGGAATTGAATCGCATAATTATTAGGGGTTGTTAAACTGTAACCGGCAGGAATGGCTGAAGCATCTATCTGTACGATATACGAAGCGGGTTCGGCGGCATCATAAAATACTTCGAGCCTGGCAGCATTGGTATTGTCGCCTTCAAATGAGACGGCATTTCTTTCCGCGTCCCCATCAAAATGCCTGAAAATAAATGCCATGCTGTTATTACGTTCCCAGCCATACCTACTTGTAATATCTTGTAAAATAGATTTAATGTTTGGCGTATCATATTCGGTGTTTTGAGTCCAATCGGGAATGTTTAACCATGACACCTTGTTGCTGTCGTCCCAACGGTTAGAAAGGTTATTGTTTACAGATACAAAGGTCTGTGCATTATCTATTTTCTGCCCACTAATTTCATAGCTTAAAAGGCCCGTTTGATCATCGCTGGAGTAAAAATAAATAAAGGCATTCTTGATCTTTGCTCTTTGTGGAATGTCCACATCATTGATACGAATACCAACAAATGGATCGCCAATGTTAAAGCTATATTCGTTGCTATTTAATACAACGCTGGCATTGCCTTCCTGCTGTGCGTCGTCAGACCCAAGTTCTACTCTTTTTGAAAAGGTTTCATTTATAAGAATTGTTGGTGTAACGCCAAAGGTATACTGTCCATTTATATTGGAGAGGGTTGTCTGTACAAGACTATCTGCCCCGTCAATAATGCCATTGGAATTTAGGTCGGAGTATAGGTTTATTGTAATATTTTCTTCCAGCGGTTCTCCGGAATCGTAAACTCCATTTTTATTATAGTCGTTAAACACAGAACCATATATGGTGTTATCGTCTTCTATTGTTTTACAGAATGGAAAGTCCAATACAATGTTTATTCCGCAATCGGCCTTAAGAAGGGCAGGGTCAGAAGGAACGACAACGTTGTCAAGAATTATGATATCTTCAACACAGAAACCGCAAACAGCATCGAAACCACCACCGTTATTCATATCAAAATAATAGTGCCCGGTTATGGATGCACCGTTTTTTAATTGGGCTTTATTTCGTACAATTAGAATAGAACTGTAATAATTACCTACTAAACTATTTGTATTCAAAACAATGTTCTCAACAATAATGGTATCTTCATTATACAAGTTTTTACCATTAAAATCAAGCGTGCCATCTACGATCAATAAGCCTTCATTGGTATAATTGTTATTGAGCTTAAACTGGTTGTGTACATAAGTGGTGCAAAAATTACGCAAGTTACTGCCTCCGCCTGCTGTTAATTGTCCTGTAACAACCTCTAACAATCCACAATTATAAAAGTCAGTATTCACATTTAAATTACCTTGAATTATTAAAGATGCGTTAGGATAGATATAATTAGTTGATCCGCCACCAAGGGCTAAATTACCTCCAACGTTAATAACGCCTGCGTTATAAAGAAACGAGGTGTCTGAAGTAGTTATATCACCAGTAATATTAATTTCGCCTGTAGGATGAACATATGTAGTAACATCCCTAAAACCCGGATCATTAGAAAAGCTTGCTATTCCTTCAATTACTAAAGTTGCATCTCTGAAGGAATTGACAGAGCCAGAGAACGTGACACCAGGAGCCAGATAAAACGTTCCTCTAAAAATGAATGACAAGTTATCAGAATTATTGGCCAAAATACAAACAGATTCTGAAGCCGAAATAGATGTTGGTTTTGATGTAGGGCTACCAAACTGGTCTTCCCATCCAGAGCCTGTATATGAGTAAGTACAGGTAGCAGGTGCTCCTGGGGAACTAAAAGTATTACCATTACAGGTTTGAGCCTTGTGCTTGAAAATAGACAAAGAATGCTGCAAAAATCATACAAAATTCAAAAGTAATCTTCAGTTCATAGATTCAATTAATTTGGGTCAATAGAGCAAACATACCATAAAATACTCTAAAAATCAAGGATTTAAGGATTTTTTTCGATGAAATACATCGATTAAGTGTATATATATACTAGGATGAAATACACATTTTTTGAGAAAATTGAAGAAAATAACGATTATATTATATGCAAAAATCAACCTTGAAAGCATAAAAATCAGCAAAGAAAAAGCCGTAAAAATCTAAGTTTCCGGCCTTTTAGTTTAATTAGAGGGTTATTTGATTCTAATTAATAATCACTTTTTTATCTATAGATTGATCATTAACAGTTTTTATACTTACAACATATACACCAGGACTAAGTTTAGATATATCAATACCATTTTCCAGAGTCTGATTATTAACAGAACTGAATGTTTTAATGGTTTGACCCAGCATATTGGTAAAGCTCACTTCTCTGGCCTGATCGGTTAATTGTTTCACATAGAGTTTATCTTCAGTTTGATTAACATAGATAAGTGTATTATCGGTTATAAAGTCTTCTGTAGAGAGCGCAGCAGGATCCTGAAAAACGACCTGAAAACGATCTGTAAATGAACCTGCAACAGAGGTAAAATCATATGGCTCAGTGCTTCTCAGGTCATAATTTTGTCCTGTTAGATTATCTTTTATGAACAGATCCTGATCTTCAGGGAAATTAGATATTTCTGTTGATTTAAGCGTATATGTAAAGTTACCGGAAGCATGTAATACCAGATCAATTTCTTTATCAGGGGTATAAGGAGCAAATGCCTGAATAACATATTGCTCACCATTGAGTAAGCTACCCATGTCATCGGCAGGAGGATCATTGATAAGTCCACCATCTAGTCCATAATCATAGCCATCTGTAGCATCTTCTGTAAAACCGAGCACAAAACTTCTACTTGCACCAGAGGATACACCAAATTCTAAACGTAGTATTTGTGTTTCAGCAGCAGATTCTTCTGCGCTGGCTTGAATATCAGAATTAGATGATCTATAGAATACAGATTCTCCCAGATCTTCTTTTTTAAAGACACGCTGGCCATTATTGAATTCTATATCACCAGTATCTGAAATAACTTCCACAAAGAATCCTTGACCAACCGGAAGAAAATTAGTAGGCGTCTTAATACCTTGTGTTATTACCTGATCTACGATAGGAATATCGGCATGTTGATAAGCCCGAACAGGTGTTAAAAGGTTTATATAAGCATACCCTCCTTCGTAAGTTGACAGGTAATGTGAGGTTCCTGCCCATTGTTCCCATAGTATGATAGTACCATTAATGCTGCCATTTCCTGTTCCGGGTTTATTATCGTTAATAAACTGAATAGCGTCTAAAGCAGAAGGATACGGATTACCGATAAGGGTAGTAGTTAAGGTAACATCTTTTTTACTTTCACCATCAACCACTTCCATAGCATCACTCACGTCATCTGCAGCGACCAGAATAGTACCATTGTTAGGTTTTCCTTCAAACAAGTATTGTTGTTCGGTACCAGCATTACCAGTTCCTTTTTGAGTATATCCAACACCAGGCTGGATTGCAGTTATTGGCGTTATTTGATTCCAGTTGAAATATGTGATCCCATTCTGGAAAGTATGTAGCCATTCTGTACTAACCTTTCCAACTTCGTCAAAGGCATTCGTAAACTGAATGTTACTACCAGCACCATCTTTAAGCATGTTGAGGCTAAAAGGTGTGTTATTAGCATTATTACCGGAACCATTATTATCAGTCAAAGATGAAGCCGCTAAACTACCCACCGGAGAAGTCCAGTAGTTATACCAGAATTTATTGGCATTACCTTCCTGACGACGTAATATTTTACCGGTAGCAGAAGTAACCAGATCACTATAAGGACCTTGAACTAACTGGGAATCGTCTGCAAGATCTATAGTTCCGTCTAATTGTAGATACCCATTGTTAATTATAGCATTATCTCCATTTACTGTAAAAGTTTTTCCAGAGTCTATAAACATACCTAATTGAGTATGCGAAGAAGATGTAGTGACATTATCGTGTATTTGTACAATACTCCAAGGTTTGTTTGTCGTAACATTTTCTATATCCCAGACATTACCATGCAACCAGGTTCCTTCAGTTGTCCAGGGACCATCTGAAGAAGTTTCGTAAGGCATTGGTGTCGATTGTTGGAGTAAAGAATTCATGAAGTGGAGGGTAGCAGTAAATCCATTTCCAGATTCATCGATAACCTTCCCACTTTTAATATTTGTAAATGGATAATATGCAATTAGATTTGACCAGGGAATAGTTGCGTTTGTGGTACTATCTGAAATATCTTGATCGATAACAACACCATGCACGTTGCCTACATTATTTTCAATTTCCTGATAGATCATTTGTTGTATCTGGTCAGATGTTAATAATGTATCGAACAATTTTACTTCATCTATCCAACCTTCAAAATTTTCACCTACTCCAGGTTGACTGTCTTTTTTAGAACCAATTCTAAATGGATTTGAATTGGTAAGTCTAGGTCCATTCATTCCCATATTGGTAATAAAAGCACCATTAACATAAATTTTAATGATTTCAGTTATATAATCTACGGTAACAGTATAGTTCATCCAGTCTGTATCATTAATTAGATGTCCTGTACCATTAGCAGAAAGACCAGATCCATAATGATGTTTGGTCCAAATTCTTGGGGTATTATCTCCTCCAGGGCCGAGAATTATCTCAAACATTTCTTTTTGTCCAATAATGAATCGAGTGTCAAAATTGTTCCCAGTAGGAAGGAATTCAGGTTTAATCCAAAAGCTTAATGTAAATTCATCTAAACTGTTAATTTGAGAAGTGGCAATTTCGAAGTAATCGTCCACACCGTCAAAATCCAAAGCAGCTGATGCAGGAGGATTGATTGCAAATAGATCTCTATAGTCCAGATCACCTCCAGAAAGAAGATCACCATCGACATCTCCAAAAGAAGCCGTTAAATTTGCAGGGTTTCCTGTAGTAATTTCGTCATTAACATCAAAAGAGGATGTATTGCTATCGAATGCATCGTCCAATCCGTCAAGATCTACATCTGTATTGCTTATACTATTTGCATCACCATTTTCCTGAATATCCGGGGTACCATCATCATCTGAATCTGTATCAAGATAATCTGGAGTACCATCTATCATCTGTATCTTCAGGCGTTATTCCGCTTGAGTAAGCTGAATTAATTCCGTTACTATTAATGTTCCTGCAGGAACAATATATCCAATTGATGGTTGAGCTTCTATATTATCAGGAATACCATCGTCGTCAGAATCTATATCATAAGGATTCGGAAATCCTGTTATATCCGAATTTACTTTTAGGTAGGAATTAGGGACACCATCAGAATCAGTATCTGTTCCTGTTGGAATAGCTACGGCGCTAATTTTCTGAGAGTTCCATCATTGCCAACATCACCATCGAAATTATCATTAAATCCATCACCATCCGTATCAACAAAACCATCGGCAAATCCATTACTGTCCAATCTAATAATTGTGCTTCAATGACATCGAAAATTCCGTCACCATCACTATCCAGATCCTGTGAGTTGGAATAGCCGTCATTATCAATGTCCAAATTACTGATTTGCAATCCATCAATACCACTACAATTTGCACCAAGGCCAAAATTGTATTTTGCAAAATCAATACCTAAAGTTTCTGAGCTTAAATTGGTAATTTTAATATACTGAGTGTTTCCACCTAAAAGTTGGTAGCTTAATACAGAATAAGTGCCATCAAAATTTGTTAAGAAATTTTCACCATTGGAATAAGTTATACCATCAGCTGATCGTTCAACCCTAAAAGATAACTGACCACTTCCGGATTGCCTGACGTGTCTTATAGTTGTATTATTTCCGGCAGGAATAACATCAGTAAAACGTAACTCCAAAGATCCTCCTACTCCAATATCAGCATAAGAAAAAGTGCCAGAGCCCAAAGCATCATTGGCATTACTCGTATTAACTGAAGCATGAACTGAAGTGGCCCATCCGCTAGCGGCTGGAGCATTAGTGCACCTATAGTCATAAATATCTGGGATACCATTCCCATTATTATCGGTTGTATTGTCCACATAACCATCGCCATCCGTATCAACACCACCTGCTTCTACAATATCGGGAATACCATCATTATCAGAATCAATATCTAAATAGTCCAGAATGCTATCCCCATCAGAATCCAATAAACAATAGTTTAGTTCCGTAAATCTTAAGGACTGACCAGAACCATGTATTATAAATAAAAACAATCCTGCTTATTTGATCTGGAAAATAAAAATAAGCACCTCCAACTGCATCATCTGCTTCATCATCACCGTCACTTTCAGGAGCATTGTTAGTATTCTCTATAAGATTTCCTGTTCTACCAACTATAGATCCAATAAAAGGAACATTAGTTGGACTTAAACTTATTAAATTATTTAAATCATCATATGCATTAACAGTGAGTTGTTCATTTTCATCAAAATCGGTCACTTTGAATGTTACATTTTTAACAGGAGTAGAAAAACTTAATTGAAGCTGTTCGTTTGTAACTGGTCCCTGGAATCTAATGGCATCTCCTTGATTACCTGCGACATAACCATAAAAGGCTGTTGCATGTGTTGTTGTATAGGTAATGGTCGTTTCTTCAATAGCATAGCTAGAATTATTAACTATTGGAGTGCCTATTGTTATGGTATTTGCTATATCTATTATTGAACAGCCATCCAGATTATCTGGTACACCATCATTATCTTCATCCTGGTCTAAATTATTGGCTGTACCATCTCCATCTGTATCTTGTGAGAATACAGGTTGACAGATAAATAAAAAGCTTACAAAGAATGAAAATAAAAGTAGTTTTAATTTCATGCAGTTAAATATTTGGGGTCTAACATACAAACTTATTAAAATTACCCTAAAAATCTATGAAATAGAGGATTTATTCGATGAAATGCATCGATGAAATGTAATTTTATTAAGATGAATTACTACATTTTTAAGCAATATTGGACTAAAAATAAGGTTGATTGATCATATAAAACTAATAAAAAAGCCAAGACCAAAGGCCTTGACTTTTTCGAAATTGTTAATTGATTAACTCCCTTGAATTAGAAAACCTAATTAACAATCACTTTTTTATTCATTGAATTGTTGTTATCTGTTAAAATACTTACCATGTAAATTCCAGGATTGAGATCGGAAATATCTATACCGTTCTCTAACTCTTGGTTATTAATTGAATGATAGGATTTTACATTTTGACCAAGCATATTGACTATTCTTAGTTGAACAGCTTGATTAATAAGAGATTTGGCGTAGAGCTTGTCCTCTATAGGATTCACATAGACCAAAGAATTATTGTTTGTAAATTCTTCGTTAGATAAAGCAGCTGGATCCTGAAAGATCACTTGAAACCGATCCATAAATGTTCCTGCTTCAGAATTAAAAATATATCCTTTCGGACTTCTTAGGTCAAAATGCTGCCCTGTTAAATTATCTTTTAGGAAAAGGTCCTGGTCAGCAGGGAAATTACTTATCTCAGTCGATATTAAGGTGTAATCAAAATTGCCGGAGGCATGTAAAACAAGATCTATTTCTTTATCCGGAGTTATAGGAGCAAAAGCCTGAATTACATATTGCTGACCATTTAAAAGGCTTCCCATATCATCTACCGGATGGTCTAATATTAGACCACCATCATAACCATAATCAAAACCATCGGTAGTATTTTCGGCAAAACCTATAACAAAGCTTCTGCTGGCACCATTTGAAACACGAAACTCTAATCTAAGAATTTGTGTTTCTGTTATTGGAGCATCTGAAGTAGTTAATTTTTGATAATTAGACCAGTTTTGCAATATTAGTTTTTCATGTTCGAAAGAAGAACTGGCGAACAACAAGTAATTTGTAAGAAGAAGTCCTAATAAAAAAAGTAATCGTATAAGATTTTTCATGACGAGGGAATTTTAGTCCTTTTTAAGGATCAATCAATTATTGTTTTGGTAATCAGCACAATAGTCTATTAAAAATAATCCAATCCCCTCTTTAAACCATATAATTTCGGTGTTCTATTATTGAAGTTCGATTAAGTGATAGTAAATGTCAATATAATCGGTGAACAACAATAGTGACAAGATTTTCTGAATTTGATTAAAATAGAAAATGTATAATATCTTCTATTTTAGATATTAATTGAACTTTAATATGTGAAGTTTTTAAGCTGATCTTATTGTATTTAGAAACAAAAATAGTTGTAAAACCTAATTTCTCAGCTTCAAGAATGCGCTGTTCAATACGTTGTACAGGCCTTATTTCTCCAGAAAGACCAACCTCTGCAGCAAAGCAATAATCCTTCGGAATAGCTATATCCTCGTTTGAGGATAATATAGCAGCAATTACAGCTAAATCAATTGCGGGATCATCAACTGTTATTCCACCTGTTATGTTCAAAAAGACATCTTTAGCTCCTAATCTAAATCCGGCTCTTTTTTCTAAAACTGCTAATAGCATGTTTAATCGCTTCGCATTAAATCCCGTTGTACTGCGTTGAGGTGTTCCATAAACCGCTGTACTAACTAAGGCCTGTATCTGGATCATAAGAGGTCTGAGTCCTTCTATAGTAGCTGCAATGGCATTACCGCTTAATTCTTCATCTTTTTGGGAAATGAGGATTTCTGATGGGTTTGATACTTCACGTAATCCTGAACTTTGCATTTCATAGATTCCCAATTCATTTGTAGAACCAAAACGGTTTTTGTTTGCTCTTAAAATTCTGAACACATGATTTCTATCTCCTTCAAATTGTAATACCGTATCCACCATATGTTCAAGGATTTTTGGTCCTGCGATATGCCCATCTTTGGTAATATGCCCTATTAGTAAAACAGGAGTGCCAGTTTCTTTAGCAAATTTGATAAACTCTGTGGTACACTCTTTAATTTGAGAAATACTACCAGAAGAAGATTCGATGTAATCACTATGTAAAGTTTGTACAGAGTCTATTACAACAATATCAGGTTCCAAAGTTTGAATTTGCTTAAAAATATTTTGTGTTTTGGTTTCAGTCAATACAAAGCAATTATTGTTGTCAGGATTGATGCGTTCTGCACGCATTTTTATTTGCTTTTGGCTTTCTTCTCCTGACACATACAAGAGTTTTATAAGGTAATTTCAAGGCAATTTGAAGCAGTAAAGTGCTTTTCCCTATTCCAGGTTCTCCACCAAGTAATGTAAGTGATCCCGGAACAATTCCTCCTCCTAAGACTCGGTTAAATTCATTATCAGAAGTTTTAAGCCTTGCTTCTTTAGAAGAATCAATCTCATTGATCTTTAATGGCTTAGAAGTTTTTCTTTTATTACCAACGGAAGTTGGTTTCCAATCTGATTTTTCTTCTTTTTGAATTATTTCTTCAACAATGGTGTTCCACTCTTTGCAGGTCGTACATTGTCCTTGCCATTTCGCAAATTGACTACCACAATTCTGACAAAAAAAAGAAGTTTTTACTTTTGACATTCGTATTTTTTAAAAGCCAAAATCGGCTTTTAGTTCATCGGCTTTTTCCAACATAAAGTCTTTTGTTATACCGGCCACTTCATCTAAAACATAACCTGATTTGTACGTTTTATATGCTTTTTTTGGATCTCCCATTTCTTCATAATATCTGGCTAAATAGTAAGTTCCCAACAATGTTATCCGGATAATCTCTGCTTGCTAATTTACTTAGATCCTGGAAGTTTTCATACAATTGATTTTTTTCTATTGCAGAAGATATTGCCCTGAAATCATTGATTAGTATTTTTTTATCAATACCAAACAAATCGTTAACCATTTGATACTTTTCTTTTAAATAATCGACGGGAGAATAATCTAAAACAAGGATTTTGTCTTTGTATTCCTGTTTACTAATTGGCTGAAAAGAATAGAAAATATTTTCTAATGCCTTTGGGATCGCATGAGCCGCAACCGAATAATGTGTTGGACCATCAAAATCATTAAAAGTATAATCCAAAGATTCGTTATTTATAGAAGACAAATTAATGTTAAGGACCTCAACTCCTTTTCTTATTTTTTTTAGGTCATTGGATGCCGTAGCCAAATAGTAGAAATATTTATCTTCAAATTGTAATAACCGTTCTGTAATATTCTGTTCCATTTCCGGAGCTAAATCAGGACTAATACAAATATAAGCCTGAAATAGGGGATCATTTTTGAACAAATAATAATTAATAAAATTTGCTGTTTTCCCATGTCCAACTGCGATTCTAAAATTTGCTGTTCTATAGTTTTGTTCTATAAACGGGACCAATTCTAAACCAATAAACTCGAAGAAATTAGCACTCGAATCTATAGGTAAGAAATTCTCTTCGGAATACATAATATCGTATTCTCTGGTATTCTCTTGATCTACACCAACAATAATAGCTTCAGGCATATCTTCCCAATAGGAGTAATAATTAACGTTTCCGTTAACAAGATCAAAGAGGTAATCGCCATCTAAAACGATATATAGAGGATATGTTTGATCCGTATTAGTCTCATAACTTTTAGGAAGCTGGATTTTAATAGTTCTTGTTTCTCCAAGTTTCGCCGATTCAATTTCTTGAACTATTACCTGTGAATAAATTATGTTAGAAAGTAATAAGGTTAAGGTTAAAATTATTGATTTTTTCATGGTATTAGGATTTGAGAATTATTATGGCAATTTAAAAATTATTTTCCTCTATTAAAAACTGGAAGGAAAATAAAGGACAAAACTCCAAAAATTAGAATTAAGCCAGATTGTGCACTCCACATGATCCAACCAAAGGCAAAACTTGGATTCTGTTCCAGATCAAAAAGAGAAAAAGCGGCTAAAATTGCTGCCGGATACACAAATAAACCACCATTAGAAGCAGCAATAGAAAATCCTCCAGCTATAAAACCAATTAATACTGCTGCAAAGGGAACATTCTTTAATTCGGGGACTGCAAAAATGGTTACATAAAACATGAGGATATACATAAACCAAATAAATAGTGTATGAGCAATAAAAGCCCATTTTTTTTTCATTTTAAAAATGCTTGTGGCTCCTTCTATAACTCCCAAAATGAATTTTTTAATTTTAAAAGTAAATCCTGATTTAGCATTTCTTATCAGGGTAAAGAAAACAGCCCCAAGAATGATTAAAACTATTAATCCAATTATTAAGGTTTGAGGGTTAAAATTTTTTATTAATAAATCACTTATAAAGTCATATTGAAGAAATAATGTAATTAAAATAATAAGTAGCATGACGAGCATATCTGCGATTCGTTCAGCTACAATTGTTCCAAACCCTTTTTCAAATGGCACATTCTCATAGTTTGTAAAAACTACATGCTCTCATTACTTCACCAGATCTTGGGATACCAAAATTTGTAAGATAAGCTATAAAAACAGCCATTATGCTGTTTAGAATTTTAGGTTTAAAACCTAAAGGTTCCAGCATAAACTTCCATCGATACGCTCGAGATAAGATGACTTAATAATCCAAAGAAAAACCCCAATAAATATCCATGAATAATTGGCAGATTTAAATATAAGGAGTTATTTCTGAGAAAGGAATTTTGGAAAGAGAATACCAGCCAATCAAGATACCAAATATTAAGAGGTAAAATAATTTTAATAATTTTTGATGTTCGTTTGTCCAAAATCTTATTTTAAAAGATTGGTAGCTTCATCCGGAAATACTAAAGAAGGCTTAAAAGTTTTCGCTTCTTCAATATCCATAAAAGCATAAGTAATTAAAATTAAGGTATCTCCAACAGCTACTTTTCTTGCCGCAGCACCATTTAATGTAATTTCACCACTATTTCGTGGTCCAGGAATGACATAAGTTTCAAGTCGTTCTCCATTGTCATTATTTACAATTTGAACTTTTTCACCTTGAATAATATTGGCAGCATCCATTAAATCTTCATCAATAGTTATACTACCAATATAATTTAAATCGGCACCTGTACATTTAACTCTGTGAATTTTAGATTTTACAACTTGAATTTGCATGAGGCAAAGATAATTAATTTAATGCGATATTATCGATTAGTCTAATATCATCAGCATAAACGGCAATAAACGCACGATATTTTTTTTTACTCGATTTTCTTTTTACTGTCTTTCAGGGTATCAACGTCTGCAATTTTAAAATATTCTAATTTTAAAAGTTTATGATTTTCAAACTGTTTTTTAACCCATTCTGTTACTTGATTAGCACTTTTTGTGCCAAACTTTTTTTTGGCAGTTAATAGTGTTTTATAAATAAAAGGAGCTGCTTTTTTGTACTCGGTTTTAATCTCATATTTCTTGAACTCATTGCTAAACCACTGGATTCTCTGAATATTTTGCATCCCACTATATTAACCGGAATTTTATATTTTTCAACCAATTTTTTAATGATCTGCAACTGCTGAAAATCCTTTTCTCCAAAATAAGCATTATCCGGTCTTACAATTTCCAACAACTGTTTTACAATAGTTCCAACTCCATCAAAATGACCTTCTCTAAATTCACCTTCCATTTCATGTTCTAATCCATCAAAATCAAAATTAGCAGCATTTACATTTTTATCATAGATATCGTCAACACTTGGAGCAAATACCATTATTTTGCCGCTTAAAGTATTTAATAAATCAAGATCTTTTTTTAATGTTCTTGGATATTTAAGCAAATCATTTTTATTATTAAACTGTGTAGGATTTACAAAAATACTTACAAAAACAACATCGTTGTTGGATAGAGCGATATCTACTAAAGACAGGTGACCTTCATGTAATGCTCCCATAGTAGGAACAAAACCAATAGTTTTTTTCTCTTTTTTTAAAGAGTTAATTTCCTTTTCAACTTTACTTTTATACTTAAATACTTTCATTTTAGTAAAAAATTAACAGAATGCAAACTTAAATATAAAAGACTAATCTGCATAAAATTTTGTAATTTTGCATGTTTTTTATTTTGAATTCTCAAAAGAACATAAATTTATGAAAGATAAGAGGATATTGTACGTATCATCAGAAGTAGTGCCCTATTTACCAGAAACAGAAATCTCATCGATGTCTTTTGAGGCCCCAAGAATGGTTAATCAAAGTGGAGGACAAATCAGAATTTTCATGCCCAGATATGGAAATATAAATGAAAGAAGACATCAATTACATGAAGTAATCCGATTATCAGGAATAAATTTAGTGATCAATGACCTGGATATGCCTCTTATAATAAAAGTAGCTTCTATACCAAAGGAAAGAATACAGGTTTATTTTATAGATAATGAAGAGTATTTCAAACGAAAAGCAACTCTAACGGATGAAAATGGTGAGTTATTTCCGGACAATGATGAAAGAGCCATATTTTTTGCCAAAGGCGTTATTGAAACTGTAAAAAAATTGAATTGGTCGCCAGATATAATTCATGTTCATGGATGGTTAGCATCGTTATTGCCATTGTATTTAAAAAAGTATTATGAAGGCGAGCCATTATTTTCAGAAAGTAAAATAGTTACTAGTATATACAATCAAGGCTATGATGGGACGTTACATAAACAAATGATTGATAAAATAAAATTTGATAATATAAATGAGGATATAATTAGTATTCTTAAAAAACCTTCCTATACAAACTTAATGAAAGTCGCTATCGATCACTCAGATGGTCTGATTATTGGATCTGAAGAAATTCCGGATGAACTTTCAGAGTACTTAAAAACTTGCGGTAAACCTGTTTTGGAATTTCAGAGTAAAGAAGAATTTGCAGAAAACTATAAAGAGTTTTACAGCACAAAACTAATGAGTTAATTTTTAAGAGAGAATGACCAAGAAATTTAGTACTATAATAACAATAGTTATGTTGTTTGGACTTTTTTTGTCCTTTAACGCATGCGATAAGGATTTTGCATCTATTGGTGTAGATGTTATTGGCAATGATAATTTTGAGACTAACAATATTAGTTATCCTGTTATAACATATAATAACAAAATCAAACCTGTTCAAACTAATAATCTTTCTTCATATTTATTGGGTATTTATAATGACCCTTTATTTGGAACTTCTTCAGCTAATTTGGTAAGTCAAATGAATTTATCATCAGGAAGCCTTAACAGAGGATATGGAGTTAATATAAAAATGGACTCGGTTGTCTTGACCATCCCTTACTTCAGTAAAATAAATCCTGAAGAATCAACTAACGAAAATGGAGGCACTAATTATTTATTAGATTCTGTTTACGGTAGTTCTGATGCACCAATGAAGTTATCAATTTTTAGAAACAACTATTTTCTTAGAGATTTTGATCCAAACTCTGATTTTGAAGATAGCCAAAAATACTACTCAAGTGGAGAAACTTCTGTAGGCAGTATGATCGCGATCTCTGAATTGGAATCTGAAATAATTTATAATGACACATTAAGCCTTGATAATAAAGAAATAGTGCTGACTACAAATAATTTTGAAGATGAAGAAGAAGAGGAAGAAGTGACTTTAAGATTAAAACCTGCCTTAAGAGTAAAATTAGATAGCCTGTTTTGGAAAGAACTTATAATTGATAAAATAGGTGAACTTGAATTAAGTAATGCCAGTAACTTTAAAGATTATTTTAGAGGGCTTTATTTTAAGGTGGAAAATTTAACAATGGATAGTTCAATATTTCTATTGGATGTTAATTCTTCTTCATCAAACGTTACATTATATTTTAAAAGTGTCAATGAGTTTATTGATGATGATAGTGATGGAATTCCAGACACGGTTGATGTAAATGTAAATGGAGTCATAAATGGAATAGATACAGATGGAGATGGAATTAATGATGATTCAGATGCCGATGTGGATGGAGATGGAATTAATGATGAAGGTAAAGCAGATATTAATGGAGACGGAATTGATGACGAATCGCTAAATGTTAATCAAAATACAATTGTTGTCAATTTTAATGGTAACAAGGTCAATATTTTTGATAATTCAGGGATTAACGCTTCTATTTTAAATGAAATAGAAAACCCAAATTTGGTTGAAGGAGACGAAAAATTATACATTAAAGGAGGGGAAGGGTCCTTGGCTGTGATAGACTTATTTGGAGGAGTTGATACTGCCGAATTTTTAGAATTTAAATCCCATCAAGATGAATGGATAATTAACGAAGCCAATTTAATATTCTATGAAGATGAGACAGTTACAGAAGATGATCATAAAAACGATAGACTATTTTTATACGATTTAAATAGTAACGTTCCTGTAATAGACTATTTTAGAGATGTATCATCATCTATAAATCCTTTTAATTCAGTTATTGGCCATTTAGGAAAAAGATATACAGATTCTCAAGACAACAAAAAGTTCAAAATAAGAATTACAGAACATATTAGTAATATTCTATTGAAGGATTCTACGAATACTAAACTTGGGTTAACATTATCATCTAACGTTAATTTTTTTGATAATGCAGATTTATTAGGGGTTATGGAATCTGAAAATGTAAAGAAAATACCAACGGGAACAGTCCTTTCACCGAAAGGAACGGTATTACATGGAAATAATTCTACAGTTATTGATAAAAAAGTTAAATTAGAAATTTATTACACAGAACCAAATAACTAAAGAACTTATATTATGTGTGGAATAGTTGGATATATTGGCAATAAACAGGCCTACCCTATAATTCTTGAAGGCCTAAAAAGATTGGAATACAGAGGTTATGACAGTGCAGGAATTGCGCTTTTTGATGGATCTAATATTCAGCTGTCCAAAACCAAAGGTAAAGTTGCAGATCTGCAAAGCAAATTAGAAAAGGAAATATCTACAAATGGAAGTGTTGGTATTGGCCATACACGATGGGCAACTCATGGAATTCCAAACGATGTTAATTCACATCCGCATTATTCAAATTCTGGAGATTTAGTAATTATTCATAACGGGATTATAGAAAATTATGATGCTCTAAAGCAAGAATTAATTAAAAGAGGGTATACATTTAAATCAGATACAGATACTGAAGTTCTTATAAACCTAATAGAAGATGTTAAGAAAAATGAAAAGGTAAAATTAGGTCAGGCAGTTCAAATAGCTTTAAATCAGGTTGTGGGTGCTTATGCAATTGCTGTTTTTGATTTGAATAAACCAGATGAAATAGTTGTTGCCAGATTAGGTAGCCCATTGGCTATTGGGGTTGGTGAAGATGAATTTTTTATTGCTAGTGACGCATCTCCGTTTTTGGAATACACCAAAACTGCTATTTATTTGGAAGATGAAGAAATGGCTATTATCAGAAGACATAAAGGAGTTGAAGTCCGAAAAATTTATGATGATTCTCTGGTAGATCCTTATGTGCAGGAACTTCAATTAAATTTGGAACAAATAGAAAAAGGTGGATTTGAGCATTTCATGCTTAAAGAAATCTATGAACAGCCAGATGCAATTAAAGACACGTATAGAGGTAGACTCTCTTTAGAAAATGCAATTGTAAAATTGTCTGGGGTCGAGGATAACATGAAAAAATTGCTAAATGCAGATCGCATTATTATAGTTGCATGCGGTACATCCTGGCATGCGGGATTAGTGGCCGAGTATATTTTTGAAGATTTAGCCCGAATTCCCGTAGAAGTAGAATATGCTTCAGAGTTTAGATACAGAAATCCGGTAATTACAGAGAATGATGTGGTAATTGCAATTTCCCAATCAGGTGAAACTGCCGATACATTGGCGGCAATAAAACTAGCCAAATCAAAAGGGGCATTTGTTTTTGGAGTTTGTAATGTCGTAGGATCTTCAATTGCCAGAGAAGCAGATGCCGGAGCTTATACACATGCAGGACCGGAAATAGGAGTGGCTTCTACAAAAGCATTTACAACACAGATTACAGTATTGTACCTTATGGCATTAAGGATGGCTAGAGCGAAAGGAACAATCTCCAGTTCAGAATTTAGACATCATTTACTGGAATTAGAGATGATTCCTGATAAAGTAGCTAAAGCCTTAGAATCTGACGAACACATTAAAATGGTTGCAGAAATTTATAAAGACGTTCCTAACTTCTTATATTTAGGTAGAGGTTATAATTTTCCAGTAGCCCTTGAAGGAGCACTAAAACTAAAAGAAATATCCTATATTCATGCAGAAGGCTATCCTGCTGCAGAAATGAAACATGGTCCTATTGCATTAATAGATGATCAAATGCCTGTTGTAGTAATAGCTACCAATAATGGCCATTATGATAAAATAGTAAGCAATATTCAGGAAATAAAATCGAGGAGTGGCAAAATCATAGGTATTGTGACAAAAGGTGATAAAATAGTAAGGGAATTAGCAGATCATGTAATTGAAGTTCCAGAAACCTTGGAATCCCTATCACCACTATTGACGACTATCCCATTACAGTTACTATCTTACCACATTGCAGTAATGTTGAATAAAAATGTCGATCAACCTCGTAACTTAGCAAAATCTGTTACGGTAGAGTAGTAGTTATTATAATATTAGTAATTTTTTTGTCGTTTTTTTAAACATTTCGTTAAAAAACGTATATTGCCCATATTATATTAACTAAAACTATACAATGAGAAAATCCCTTTCAATTTTGTTGATGCTGTTTTGTGGTATAACATACTCACAAACTACAATTTCAGGATCGGTTACAGACGATAATGGTCAGCCTCTTCCAGGTGCCAATGTTATTGTCCTAGGTACTTCAACTGGAGACGTGACTGATTTTGATGGAAATTTTGCATTAAAAGTAAACCAGGAACCTCCTTTTAGCGTTCAAGCTAGTAGTGTAGGATTTGAATCCGTTACTATTGATGTAACTACTAACGATCAAGTTTTAAACTTTGTTCTTAAAGAAGGAAATATCCTGGATGAAGTAGTCATTTCTGCTTCCAGAACACCAGAACGTATTTTTGAATCGCCTGTAACTGTTGAGCGTATAGGAGTAAAAGAAATAAAGAATACGACCTCTGTAGACTTTTATGATGGTTTAGAAAACCTTAAAGGTATAGATGTAAATACAAACAGTTTAACATTTAAATCTGTTAACTCAAGAGGTTTTGCAACCTTCGCAAACAATCGATTCATGCAGTTGGTGGATGGTATGGACAACTCGACACCTGCACTTAACTTCCCTATTGGAAATTTGGTTGGTATGGTCGAGACCGATGTAGCGAGTGTAGAAATCCTTCCTGGTGCATCATCTGCGCTATATGGAGCGAATGCATTTAACGGTATATTGTTTATGAGAAGTAAAAACCCATTTGATGACCAGGGAATCAGTGTATCCTTAAAACGTGGTATTACATCACAGGAAGCTGCGGGAGATAATGCCTACACAGATCTGGGAATAAGAATGGCACATAAATTCTCTGAAAAGTTTGCGGCAAAAGTAAGTTTTGGATACTTACAAGGAACCGATTGGGCTGCCAACAGTCAAGTAGATAAAAATATGGAAGGCGGGACAAGAGCTACTAATATAAACTATGACGGGTTAAACGTTTATGGCGATATAGTTGCGGCAAATATTAGAGCTGAAGCAACAGCTTTAATTCCTTCACCAGGTATTATTCCAAATGTCTCTGTAAGTAGAACAGGATATGATGAAGGTGACTTAACGGACTATAATGCAGAAAGTGTAAAAGCAGATTGGGGATTATATTACAGGCCTTTTGAAGATGACTTTGAAATATCTTATGTCGGTAAAGCTGGTACAGGAACAACTATTTATCAAGGATCAAATAGGTATTACATCGATGGATTTACTCAACAACAACATAAAATTGAGTTAAGAAATGACAACTTCTTTGTAAGAGGGTATATGGTTGGTGATAAAGCAGGCGACTCATACGATATGGTGGCCACAGCGATTCAGATCAACCGAGCCTGGAAAAGTGATAGGGAATGGTTTGGGGACTATATTGGTACCTATGCTGCTGCTGCGTTTGGAGGTGCAACAGATGCACAAGCACATGCGGCTGCAAGAGCGGTAGCAGAAAATGGACGTTTTGAGCCAGGGTCTCCGGAATTTATCGCGGCATTCAACAATAGTATAAACGATCCCGATATAGCAACTGGTTCTCAGTTTAAAGATGCTTCAAAATATTACCATGCTGACGCAAATTATAATTTTAGCCATTTAACAGATATTGCTGATATCCAGATTGGAGGTTCTTACAGACAATACAGCCTGAACTCTTTTGGAACTATTTATACAGATAATGATGGTCCTATCGATTATTCAGAATATGGTATTTATACTCAAATTCAAAAAGAATTGGAATTAAGCGATGCCTTGGAATTAAAACTGACCGGATCAGTGAGATATGATAAATCTGAATTTTTTGATGGTTTTGTTTCGCCAAGGATATCCGCTGGCTTAACGGTTAATCAAGATCATAATATCAGGGCCTCGGTTCAAACAGGGTTCAGGAATCCGACAACACAGGATCTATTTATAGGTTTAGATACCGGAGCGTATATTTTAGTAGGTTCGGCGCCAGATAATTTAAATCGGTATACGAAAACTCATCCAATAAGTGCAGCGGCACAACAGAATTTAGGTCAACCTGCAACCATTACTCAATCAGGTGGTGTTGCTTACACAAATTCCTATACTTTAAGTTCGGTACAGGCTTTTGGAGCAACAGGGAATCCTGCGGCTTTGGAAGTAGGGAATCCAAGCATAATCAAACCAGAGCAGGTTAGCTCTGCTGAGGTTGGTTACAGAGGAAAATTCAATAAATTTATAGTAGACTTTAGTGCTTATTATAATAAATACAAGGATTTTATCTCACAGGGACGAGTTATTGCTCCTTTTTATGGTACTGTTGGTGATGGCAGTTTATCTGTTGCGGCCATAGCCAATGAGGATTATGAAGTTTATGGAACTTACACAAATGCAGAGGCAGATGTGAATTCTTATGGTGCATCCATAGGATTATCAACAAAGGTATTTGGTAATTTTGATCTGCAAGGCAATTACACATATGCAAAACTGGATTTCGATAATGATAAATTCCCGGATTTTGTAACAAACTTCAATACACCGGAACATAAGTTTAAAGCTACTTTTGGAAATACTAATTTATTTGACAATTTCGGATTTAATGTGTCATATAGATTTAGTGATGATTACTATTGGGAGGCTACATTTGGCGATGGTCTTGTACCGGAATATCATGTGCTTGATGCTCAGATAAATTATATAGTTCCAAGTTTGAAATCAACCTTTAAAGTAGGAGCAACAAACCTAACAGGTGAAGAATATTATACTGCATATGGTACAGGTTTCATAGGATCGATGTATTACATATCATGGACAATTAACAACTTATAATAATTATGAAAAAGACAATAATAAATACAAAATATATTTGGCTGTTATTCTTAATATTGGGATTTACAGCATGTAATGATGAAGAAGATATTTTAGAAGATTATAATGTGGAAGTTGCTGGTGATGAAGTTTTACCTGAATTGACATCTGGTTCAGTAGACTTCTCAAATTATGTAGCCGTTGGGGCTTCATTTACGGCAGGAGTATCTGATCAGACATTGTTTATAGCAAGTCAGGAAAATTCATTTCCAAATACATTAGCAAAGCAGTTTACAAATGCTGGAGGAGGTGCTTTTACACAACCTATGGTGAACGATAATTTTGGAGGCTTGGCAGTTGGTGGTATGAGAATTACGGACCCTAGGCTTGTTGTTACTGGACCTAGCGCTCCACAGTCATTAGAATCAGTAATTGGACCAGTTACAGTATCTACTGATATAGTGCTGAATAATCCAACAGGTCCATTTAACAATTTAGGTGTCCCGGGTGCTAAAAGCTTTCACTTAATTGCTCCAGGATATGGCAACTTTGCAAATTTTCCAGCAGCAGCAAATCCATATGCAATTAGAATGACTGGAACTACTCCTGATGCATCTATATTAGAATTAGCATTAGCACAAAATCCATCATTTTTTACTTTATCCGAATTTGGAGGCAATGATGTTTTAGGTTATGCACTTTCTGGAGGAGATGGTACTGATCCTATTACGGATACAGCAACATTTGACTTTGCCTTAACAACAATGGTTGATGCTTTAACTGCTAATGGCGCAAAAGGTGCAATTGCCACTGTACCTTGTATCAAAAGCTTACCTCATTTTACTGCCGTAACTTATAATCCACTTGACCCAAGTAATCCAGCATTTGGACCACAGATTCCAACCCTTAACACAATTTTTGGAGCATTGAATCAAGTTTTCACGGCTTTTGGTGAAACCGATCGAATCATTACTTTTTCTGAGGATCAAGCTAGTGCAGTAGTTATCAAAGATGAAAGTTTAGTTGATTTTTCTGCTCAAATCGCTGGAGGATTATTAGCAAATCTTCCTGCATTTGAAGCCTTTATTGCGCAATTTGGATTGCCTCCTGCAGCTGCACCTTCTGTAGCTGGGTTATTAGGATTTGTTTATGGTCAGGCGAGACAAGCAACAGAAGCAGATCTGTTAGTATTACCTAGTAGTTCTGTAATTGGAACAGTCAATACAGATTCTGTTGCTTTTTTAATGTCGCAAGGATTATCTCAGGCATTAGCCGGACAGTTTTCAGTGGAGGGAATTTCCTTACCACTAGAAGATAAATGGGTTATTACACCTACTGAGCAGGAAGAAATTGGAGCAGCTGTTACTGCATATAATAGTTCTATTTCCTCCGTAGCCAGTTCAAAAGGTTTAGCACTTGTTGATTTAGATTTACTTCTGCAAGAAGCTGCAACTACTGGAATAAATACTGGAGGATTTATTTTAACAGCGGAACTCGTTACAGGAGGATTGGTGAGTTTAGATGGCGTGCATTTAACTGCAAGAGGTTATGCAGTAATGGCAAATAGTTTTTTGGAAGCCATCGATGCAACTTATGGATCTAATTTTTTAGCTTCTGGAAATGTTGCAGATATTGGAAACTTTGGTGTCTTTTACTCTCCTTTACTACAGTAAATAATTAAATTATAAAATTAAAAGAACGTCTTCTATCTGAAGACGTTTTTTTTGATCAAAAAAGAAAATAATTGCTCTTTTTTTTAAATTAAAAAATTTATCTTTGCAGGCGAAAAACCGCTTGTTTTTCACGCTAATAACATAAGAAAATAATAAACAAAATAGAGTAATGTCAAAAGTTACAGGTAAAGTTGCACAAATTATAGGTCCGGTAATCGATGTTGAATTTAATAGTAAAGCAGATCTCCCAAGAATTTATGATTCATTAGAAATTGCTAGAGAAGATGGTTCAATACTAGTGCTTGAAGTTCAATCTCATATTGGGGAAAATACTGTTAGAACAGTGGCAATGGATTCTTCAGATGGGCTTAGCAGAGGGACTGAAGTTGTTACAACTGGAGCTCCAATTCAGATGCCAGTAGGAGAAGATATTTATGGTCGTTTGTTTAATGTTATTGGAGACGCCATTGATGGGATGCCAAACTTACCTAAAGCAGGAAAAAACGGATTACCAATACACAGAGAATCACCTAAATTCGAAGAACTTTCAACTTCAACAGAAGTGTTGTTCACTGGAATTAAAGTAATCGATTTGATCGAACCATATGCAAAAGGTGGTAAAATTGGATTATTCGGTGGAGCTGGTGTTGGAAAAACGGTTTTGATCCAGGAACTAATTAATAATATTGCTAAAGGTCATGGAGGTTTATCTGTATTTGCAGGTGTAGGAGAAAGGACACGTGAGGGGAATGACTTGCTTCGTGAAATGTTAGAATCAGGTATTATAAAATATGGAGATGACTTTTTACATTCTATGGAAGAAGGTGGATGGGATCTGAAGAAAGTTGACAAAAAAGCAATGTTGGAATCAAAAGCGACTTTTGTCTTTGGTCAAATGAACGAACCTCCAGGGGCTCGTGCTCGTGTTGCATTATCTGGATTAGCGATTGCAGAATATTTTAGAGATGGTTCGGGAGAAGGTCAGGGAAAAGATGTATTATTTTTCATAGATAATATCTTCCGATTTACTCAGGCTGGATCTGAGGTTTCAGCTTTACTTGGTCGTATGCCGTCTGCTGTGGGATATCAACCGACTTTGGCTACCGAAATGGGAGAAATGCAGGAACGAATTACATCAACTAAAAGAGGATCTATTACATCTGTACAAGCTGTTTACGTGCCTGCAGATGATTTAACAGATCCTGCTCCGGCAACTACGTTTGCGCATTTAGATGCCACTACTGTATTATCACGTAAGATTGCGGAGTTAGGTATCTATCCAGCTGTGGATCCATTAGATTCAACATCTAGAATCCTGACAGCTGATATTCTAGGTGCCGAACATTATGATTGTGCCCAGCGTGTTATAGAGTTGTTACAACATTACAAGGAATTACAAGATATTATTGCCATTCTTGGAATGGAAGAATTGTCAGAAGAAGATAAATTAGCTGTAGGACGAGCTCGTCGTGCCCAACGTTTCTTATCACAACCTTTCCATGTTGCAGAACAGTTTACAGGTACACCAGGAGTTTTAGTTGACATAAAAGATACTATCAAAGGGTTTAACATGATAATGGATGGTGAGTTAGATCACTTACCGGAAGCTGCTTTTAACCTTAAAGGTTCAATTGAAGAAGCTATAGAAGCAGGTGAAAAAATGTTAGCTGACGTATAATCAAAATAAATTTAGATTATGTTCCTAGAAATTGTAACACCTGAAGCAACATTGTTTAGTGGAGATGTGGAGTCTGTAGCAGTCCCTGGAATGAACGGGGAATTTCAAATGCTGAAAGATCACGCACCTATTATTTCAATTTTAAAAGAAGGCTTTATCAAGATATATGGGGACATTGAATTAGATGAGGATGTAGAGAAAAAATTCGAAAAGCAAAGCAAAGGAACATGGTTAGCAATTAATTCGGGGACTATTGAATTAAAAGATAATAAAATAATTATTTTGGCAGATTAATTTCTAATTACAAAATAAAAAAAGCTTCAATTAACATTTGAAGCTTTTTTTTATCTCTAAATGATTTTATTCTATTGGTCTCATTATTTTAAAAACATGTAGAGCAGTGCTGCTATCCCTCCACCAATTAATGGTGCAACTATTGGTATCCATGAATAGCTCCAATCACTATCACGTTTATGTTTGATAGGTAACAACGTATAAACAATTCTAGGTCCAAGATCCCTGGCAGGGTTTATCGCGTAACCAGTTGTACCACCTAATGATAAACCAATGACCCAAACAACAAATGCCACTGGAATTGCACCCAAAGATCCAAGTCCAAAATTAACTACCTTTTCAGATTCCAGTTCTATTTCCGGACCAGCGATATAAAAGACGGCAAACAGTAATACAAATGTACCAACGACTTCATTTAAAAAATTTATAGGGAGATTTCGAATTGCAGGAGCCGTGCAAAATGAAGCTTTTATACCTTCAATATCCTCTGTTACATTATAATGATCTTTATGAGTTAACCAGACTATAAACGAACCTAACATTGCACCTAATAATTGAGCTGAAATATAAAGTAGGACATTAGACCATTCAAATAAACCGGCAAAGGCCAGCGATAAGGTTACAGCTGGATTTATGTGTGCTCCGGAATAAGGAGCTGCCACCAAAACACCTACATAAACAGCCAATGCCCATCCAGTGGTTATTTCAATCCATCCAGCTCCACTGGCTTTGGTCTGTTTTAAAACTACGTTTGCAACAACTCCATTACCTAATAGTATCAATAAAAAAGTGCCTAATAATTCAGCAATAAATGGTGACATACTTAAAATTTTAAATTATTCTTCAATCCAGTTTTTTGCTTTTGAAACTGCTTTATGCCAATCTTTTAAAAGGTTGCTGGCATTATCTTGATCCATTGCAGGAATGAATACTTTATCTATTGACCATTGGTCTTTAAGATCATCTAAACTATCCCAAAAACCTACTGCCAATCCAGCTAAATAAGCTGCTCCTAAAGCAGTAGTTTCAAGCAACTTCGGTCTGACCACTTTAAAATTGAATATATCGGCCTGAAACTGCATCAATAAATTATTTGCAGAAGCACCTCCATCTACTCTAAGTTCGGTTCCTTTTGCTTTTGCATCGGCTTCCATGGCTTTAACAATATCATATACTTGATAAGCGATGCCTTCCAGCGTAGCCCTTGCTATATGTGCTCTTGTACTCCCTCGTGTTAGCCCCATTATTGCTCCCCTTGCATAGGCATCCCAATGAGGAGCTCCTAATCCCGTAAGCGCGGGAACAAAATAAACACCACCATTATCTTCAACACTAGACGCTAGAGTTTCAATTTCTTTGGCATCGTCTATAAGGTTTAAACCATCTCTAACCCATTGCACAGCAGCACCACCTACAAAAACGCTTCCTTCCAGTGCATAAGTTACCTTTCCATTGATTTTCCATGCTATAGTTGTTAAGAGCTTGTTTTCCGAAAAAACAGGTTTATTACCAGTGTTCATTAGTAAAAAACATCCCGTGCCATAGGTATTTTTGACCATGCCTTTTTCCGTACACAATTGCCCGAAAAGTGCTGCTTGCTGATCTCCTGCTATACCGGCAATAGGAATATTTGCAGAGAAGACATCAGAATCTGTTTCGCCATAAATTTCACTACTTTCCTTTACTTCTGGAAGTATAATTTTTGGAATATCAAAAAGTTTAAGTAATTCTTCGTCCCATTCCAATGTCTGAATATTAAAAAGCAAGGTTCTGCTGGCATTAGATACATCCGTTACAAATGTTTTTCCTTTGGTAAGTTTCCAGATTAACCATGTATCAATGGTGCCAAAACACAGAAGTCCGTCTTCTGCTTTTTTTCTGGCTCCTTCTACATTATCCAGAATCCATTTTAGCTTGGTACCTGAGAAATAGGCATCTAAAAGTAGTCCGGTTTTCTGTTTTATGCTATCAATATGACCGAGAGATTTTAAATTATCACAATATTTAGATGTCCGTCTGTCTTGCCATACTATCGCATTATAAATAGGTTCACTAGTCTGTCTATCCCAAACTACTGTTGTTTCTCTTTGGTTTGTAATTCCAATTCCAGCAATTTCACTTAATGAAATTTTCGCTTTTTTTGAAATATGCAAAGCAGTTTCTAGTTGAGATGACCATATTTCGTTTGGGTCGTGCTCGACCCATCCTGGTTTCGGAAAAATTTGCGTAAAATCTTGCTGTGTGATAGCTATATTTTCTCCTTTGTGATCGAATAATATGGCTCTGGAAGAAGTAGTTCCTTGATCAAGGGCTAATACATACTTTTTCGACATAATCAGTTTATTTAGTTAAAATATAGTTTCCTGCCAGATTAGTAAATTCAATTTCTTGCTTTTTAATCCAGCTTTCATTTTTGTTCAATTCTTTTGCTATTATTCTTGCAACTAAAGGCGCGGCCTCAATAGCTGCTCTAGCATCTATGAACAATAATCGTACTCTTCTTGCCAATACGTCTTCTACAGTTCTTGCCATTTCGTGTCTTACACTCCAAACGACTTCAGCAACAGTATAGTCATATTTTAAATGTATTTTTTTTGTATAGTCTTTATTTTCCAATTGAAGTGCTTGAATTGCGCTCATATCAGCTTCCATAAATATATAAATGATTTTTTAATGTTGCTTTTTCCAAAATCATATGACCATGAATTCTCAAATCTTTAGTTTCTGATTTTTTATACGGTAAACGATGAACTTCAAGAGCTTTATCTATTACATCTTCTCCCATTTTTCGGTATGTTGTCCATTTACCACCAATTATACTTATTAGCTTACTGGCTGATACTAAGATTTTATGGCTACGTGAAACTTCTTTGGTTTTTGCATTTTTATCCTTTGGAGCGGCTAGGGGTCTTAAACCTGCAAATACCGAAAGTACTTCTTCCCTTTTTGGCTTTCTTGTTAAGTATGACTCCATGGTATTTAAAATAAATTCAATTTCACTTTCCAGGGCAATAGGTTCAAGACTATGCTCTTTAATTAAAGTATCAGTAGTACCTGCAATAACTTTGTCATTCCAGGGAATTATAAAAAGAACCCTACCATCAGATGTTTTAGGAATCATAATAGCCTTATCACTTTTTAAGAAGGATTTATCCAGAACCAAATGAACGCCTTGACTTGGAACAACCGATTGCTTGTGAGTATTATCGTTTAATGATAAAATATCATCCGTGAAAATTCCAGTTGCATTAATCACTATTTTTGATCTTACTTCAAATTTTAGACCTGTTTCCTGATCTTCAACAACTACTCTATTAACCAAATTATTAGTATTCATTAAGTCCACCACCTTCATATGGTTAATAGCAGTTCCGCCATGATCCAAAAGTGTTTGCGCTAAATTTATTGCTAAACGGGAATCGTCAAACTGTCCATCATGATAAATGACTCCACTTGTGAGATTCTTTATGTTTAAGGTTGGAAGGTTTTTGATCGTTTCTTTTCTGTTGATCAATTTTGAGCTCCCTAAACTTAATCTTTTAGAAAGGAGGTCATATAGCTTTAATCCGATGGCATAATAATATCCTTTCCACCAATTGTAATTAGGGATTATGAACATTAAATTACTAAATAAATGGCTGGCATTGTTAGCAAGTATTCCTCTTTCTTCAAGAGCTTCAACAACAAGACCGAAGTTTCCTTGAGCCAAGTATCGTACACCTCCATGAACCAGTTTCGTACTTTTACTCGATGTTCCTTTTGCAAAATCAGATCCTTCAAAAAGTACAGTTTTAAACCCCCTACTAATTGCATCAATTGCAACCCCTAAACCACTGGCTCCACCTCCAATTACAGCTATATCCCAATAGGGTGTTTTTTTAATATCTTTAATTAAATTGCTTCTAGAAATCATAGTAGGTTTCGAATAATTACGTTTTATACAAAAATAAAACTAATACGAAAGATAACAAAACAATTTCGTTTAAATATTTTTCAGAATTAATTGCATATATGTTATCTTTGCTTGATGAAAGGAATAAACGAAAGGCAACAGACTATTATATCTAAAGTGAATGAGACTGGATACGTTAAAGTATCTGATCTATGCAATGACCTTGGAGTTTCAACCGTAACAATTCGAAAGGATTTAACTTTTTTGGAAAAACAAGGAATATTATTTAGGACGCATGGTGGTGCAAGTAAACAATCTTTATATGCTTTTGAAAGACCTGTTAATGAAAAAGAGAATCTAAATGTAAATCAGAAGAAAAATATTGCTAAAGAAGCATTGAACCATATTCAGGATCATGAATACATAATTTTAGCGTCCGGAACAACCATTCATTACTTATCAAGACTAATTGAAGGATTTAAAAAACTCACAGTATTGACATCTTCTTTGTATGTATCTATTGAACTTTGTAAAAATGAATTTGTTGATGTAATTCAATTAGGAGGTATTGTTAGAAAAAGTTCAAATTCTGTTATTGGGTCTATTTCTGAGTCTATGGTTTCAGAATTTTCTTGTAATAAATTATTCTTAGGGGTGGATGGAATTGATATGGATTTTGGATTAACAACTACCAATTTAGTAGAAGCAGATCTTAACAAGAAAATGATTAATTCATCGGAAATAGTTATTGTATTAGCTGATTCATCCAAAATTGGAAAGCGTAGTTTTGGAAAAATTGGAAATATAGATGTTGTTGATATTCTAATTACAGATTCAGATATTCCAGTTGAGTATAAGACTAAATTTGAAAATCAAGGAATTGAAGTTGTAATTGCAGTTTAAAATTGACATATATAAATGTATTTGATCTGAATTTACAATTAAGAAATTACATTTTATTTCTTGTATTTATGTCCAGCAACGGCATAGTATAAAATTATAGCATAGCAAGGCAGCAAAATCCAATAACTATTTGTAGAAGCAATTGCCAAGGCATCAGACTCAGTCAAACCACTAGCAATGAATTCATGTTTACTAGTGTCTACCAATCTT
Organism: uncultured Flavobacteriaceae bacterium; assembly: GCA_963768245.1. Taxonomy (GTDB): domain Bacteria; phylum Bacteroidota; class Bacteroidia; order Flavobacteriales; family Flavobacteriaceae; genus Site-B1. The sequence goes on along the minus strand of CAVYHG010000021.1, from coordinate 84,299 downwards.
CCATACAACGGAGGAATAATAGCCCCACCTGAGATGGCCATTATTAATAAAGCGGATGCTGTTTTTGTAAATTTACCAAGTCCATCTAAGGTTAGAGGCCAAACAGCTGGCCAAACCAAAGCATTAGCGATTCCAAGTGCAGCCACAAAAAGTACAGATGTAAATCCGTTTGTAAGTAAAATGCAAATAGAAAAAACAATACCTAATAAAGCACTTATAACCAAAGCCTTCTTCTGGCTTATATATTTTGGTATCAAGAATACACCTAAAGCATAAGTGGCAACCATAGCCATTAAGGTAAATGTGGTAAAAAATTTAGCGTCTTGGCCTGAAAACCCTAATGAGATTCCATACGCAATTATTGTGTCGCCAGCAATAACTTCTGCTCCTACATATACAAAAAGGGTTAATACTCCAAACCACAAATGCGGAAATTGAAAAATACTTGATTTTGAGATTTCTCCATCTTTTGGTTCCTCAATTGGTTCAGCTTCAACATGTGGTAATGGTGCTTTCCTAATTAATAACCCTAGTAAAACCAATACAACTGCCATAACCATATATGGGGTTACAACACTGTCTGCCATTGTATCTAAAAGCTGAATTTTTTCATCATTAGAGACTACAGTTAATTTGTTTTTAATATCATCAATTCCCGATAGTAAAAGTGCACCAAATATTAATGATCCTAATGCTCCTGCTACTTTATTGGCAATGCCCATAATAGCAATTCGCTTTGCACCACTTTCGATTGGTCCTAATATTGTGATATAAGGATTAGCTGCTGTTTGTAAAATTGTCATTCCCGCACCTTGAATAAATATTCCAGTTAAAAATACCCAATAAGTTCTGGCTCCGGCAGCTGGAATAAAAATTAAAGCACCAATAGCCATTACAATTAATCCAAGAGACATTCCTTTTCTGTAACCAATCTTTTTTAAGATGTAAGATGCCGGGAGTGCCATCACAACGAATGAAATATAAGAAGCGGTTGCCACAAAATAGGATTGAGCCTCAGTTAATTCATTTATAGTTTTCATAAAAGGAATCAGAGCTCCATTTATCCATGTAACAAATCCGAAAATGAAGAATAATCCCGCGATTATTAAAATAGGAATAAGATTTTTATTTTTTTTATTAGTTGGTTCCGACATGGTTTATTTGGTTAATTTCAGTTGAAATATATTAATTATATATGAATAATGGAGTACTTCTTTAAATTATAAGAACTCACTAATGGACATTAAAAATATGTCATTATAAGACTCGTGTATATCGATAAAAAGAAATCTTAAAAAAATATTTTAAAGTGCATTAAGGTTTTCATAATAGATTATACAATTTACTGGCATTTTATATCGCATTGATAACAGCATTCTTTCCTTCTTATATTGTTAAATATTTAGAATAATTCCAAATAAGGCTTTTTTAAAGTAGCTATTTTATAAATTTGCCAGCTTATTAACCAACTATATGTACAAGAAAAGATTTTTATTAATATTTCTATTTGTATATACTTTAACCTTCTCTCAGAAGAATAATTTGCCAGAGGAATTGGAAGAAGTTATCATAACATCAAGCAGAATTGATATTCCTTTTTCTGAAAATTCGAGAACAATTTCTGTTATTACAACTCAAGATATCCAATCAAGTGGCGTGACAAACGTGACGGATCTACTGCAACAGTATGCGGGAATAGATATCAGGCGTAGAGGTACAGTTGGGATGCAATCCGATCTATATATTCGTGGTGGAAGTTTTGATCAGACTTTATTATTAATTGACGGAATTAAAGTTGAAGACTCACAAACAGGTCATCATACCATGAATATGGCCTTACCTATTGAAGTTATTGAACGTATAGAAATAATTAAAGGTCCTGCAGCAAGGATATTTGGGCAAAATGCATTTACAGGAGCCATTAACATTGTGACTAAAAAAAATGCGTCCAAAGTGAATGCCTTAGGATATCAGCTTGGATCTTATGGGCAGCAAAATGTTACTGGAACTTTAGGTAAAGAATTTGAGAATAGATCTATCATAGGTCATGCATCCGTAAACACTTCTGATGGATATAGATATAATACAGATTTTCAAAATCAGAATTATTTTTTGAAAGGGAGTATAAATAAAAACAAAAATCCCATTGATGCCATTGCCTACTTTACGGAACGAAAATTTGGTGCTAACGGATTTTATGCATCACCATCGGCTATCAATCAATATGAAGAAACCCAGACCAGTTTGGTAGGTGTTTCAACTTCTTACAAAACAGGAAAGTTTAAAATAAAGCCAAGAATATACTGGAGGCGAAATCAGGACATGTATGTTTTTGTTCGAGAAAACCCTGCAATTTATAGAAACCTTCATATTACGAATAAGGTTGGAGCAGAAATAAATACATCATATGAATCAAAACTGGGTATAACAGGCTTTGGAATAGATTTGGCTAAAGTTTATTTAAGGAGTAATAATTTGGGTAATCGAGAGAGGGAAATGGTTAATATTTTTCTGGAACACAAATTTAGTTTTGTGAATGATAAGCTTGATGTTATTCCTGGTATCGCAGTAAACTATTTTTCAGATTTTAAATTTCATGCGTTTCCAGGAATTGATTTAGGGTATGAAATTAATGAAAGAATAAAAGTATATGCCAATCTGGGATATACGTATAGGATTCCTACTTATACGGATTTATTTTATAGTGATCCAACCACACTTGGTAATGAAAATTTAGATCCTGAGGAAGCTATTTCGCAAGAGTTAGGGATTAAAGTACTTCGGGTCTAATTTAAATGCTTCGTTTGCTTTTTTTAACAGAGATTCAAGTAATTTGATTGATTATGTCAAAGAGAATGAAGGAGATCTTTGGCAAGCAACCAATATTAGAGATTTAAACACTATTGGATTTGAATTAAATGGGTCTTACAATTTTAGTATTAGTGGTTTTGATCAGAAAATAAATGTTGGATACACTTTTATTGAAGATGAAGTTAAGGAGCTTGATATTAATTTTTCCAGATATTCAATCAACTCTTTAAGACATCATCTAACATCAACTCTTAATACTCAATTCATAAATGATTTGTTTCAATCTATCACTGTAAAACACGCTGAAAGAACATCGGGAGAGAGTTATACAGTTGTTGATGCAAGTTTAACTCTTAGAATCACTGGGCTAGAAATTTCAGCAATAGCAAACAACATATTTAATACAGAGTACACAGAAACTAATTTAGTGCCTATGCCTAAAGGCAATATGTTATTTGGATTGAAGTATAAATTTTAATTAAAGCTTAACAGACGAGATTTATTCTTCAACATACTCCAAAATATCACTGGGTTGACAGTCCAGAGCTTTACAAATAGCCTCTAATGTAGAAAACCGAATAGCCTTAGCCTTACCAGATTTTAAAATAGAAAGATTTGCTGTTGTAATACCAATTATTTCTGCCAAATCTTTACTCTTCATTTGGCGTTTAACCAGCATTAAATCAAGATTAACTATAATTGGCATAGCTATATTGTTAAATCGTTTTCTTGTTCTGTTTCTTTTGCACGCTTAAAGATTTCTGCTAACATATAAAATGCCAATCCACATGGAATTAGAAAAGTAAACTCCTCTTTAAATTGATGGAGGACATTAAAATCTGCACCATTGATAGCAGTTAATAAGAATCTAAAGACAAGTACGTTTATAGTATAAACAATAAATATGTTGCCTATCTTTTTGAAATAATTAATATTCTTATCACTAAAATAATGGCCTTTTTCTATTTCTTTTAAAATAGAAATGAAGTAGGTAAAACCATAAATTAGATAGGCTCTCCAAAAAAATATTCCAGCACTTATTATATAGTAACTCCATTTAATAGCATTTTGGGAAGTAAACCACGGTTCATCTTTATTTGCAGATTTAGCCCAGTTTTGAAATTCTTGAAATTGCTGAAAATCAAATTCTCGTAGATCATTAAGTAATATAGATGCTGATGACAATAAGATGCCATAGGTAATAATGGTAAGGATTGTTGTTTTATCTTTCATACTTATATTGTTAATTCGTTTTCTTCTTTTGCTGTTTTTGCTATTTTAAAAGTTTCGCTTAACACCATAAAAAACAGTCCTAAACAAATCACAAAAAGATAAGGGCTTAAACCAATATTAATCATAAACTTTCCTTTGAAAACAAGAAGGAAAATGAAATTCAATATAGATCCTACAATTCCCGAAAAAAGAAGAAGGTTTCCTATTTTATTGTATGTTTTAATTACATAAGAATCAAAAGGTTTACGCTGTTGAAAATAACGCAATGTTTTTCTGAACAAATAAAGACTATAAATAGAAATTAATACCAAAGACATTACTAACAGAACCAAGACTTTTAAAGACCATGGTGTAATAATAACACCTTCCTCAAGAACATTAAAGATTTTAAGTATATTATCATTGAAGAACATATAGACTGAAAAAAACAACATTATTGGAATTAAAGGAATACACGTGATAATCCATAGAAAATCTATTAATGATTTTAATATAACCAGTTTTCTCATAATTCATTTAATTATTGTTTAACGATAACAAATATATAATAATTATCGATAAACAATAATATTTACTAAAGAAATATATTAAATCAACTTTTGCCAGTTATGCTTATATTTGATAAAATAAGACTATTTATGAAGTTAAGATATCTCCATTTTCTACTTATACTTTCGTGTTTTCAAGTTGGCTTTTCTCAAAAAACTGTTAATATTTTTGATCAATTCGAATCGAAATTCATAAAAATTGATGGTTATAAAATAAATGTTGAGATAAAAGGTGAAGGAGAACCAATTTTCTTTTTACCTGGAGGTCCCGGAAATTCTCATGATTATATGCAAGGAAATTTCGGTCAATATTACAAATCAAATACAGTGGTATTTTTTGATTGGCTCGGACGAGGAAAAAGTGATGATGCCAAGGATGTATCTGAATATTCAGTCGAGAAGGATGTTGATTTAATAGAGAAACTCAGAATTAAGTTAAAGTTCAATAAAATTTCATTAGTTGGTCATTCTTATGGAACAGTTCCTGCTCAGGCTTATGCTATCAAATATCCTGATAATGTAGATAAGATGGTTTTAATAAATGGGTTCCATAGTGGAGCCATGTGGCAAGCCAATTGCGATAGCTATAACCATTATGCAAAAACACATTTCCCTGAAAAATGGATAAAAGTAGATTCTTTGAGAGCTTTAGGATATCTTTCAAGTGAAGAACCATTAAAATCGATTTATGGTAATTTTCCAACCAAGTATATTTATTATCATAATACTAAGTTAGTTCAAAACTCACCTAAAATAGAGCATAGAGATTGGGCAAATGATGTTTATGTTGCTATAATAGGTAAAGATGGAGATTTTGATGTGAGTGGAAGTATGATAAATCAGGATTTTAGAAAGCAATTAAAAGATATTAAAGCGAAAACTTTGATTGTAGCTGGCAGATATGATGGTGTATCCACACCAGAATTTGCAATACAATATAAACAGTTTATGCCACAAGCTAAATTTGTTATGTTTGAACAAAGTGGTCATAATCCATATTTGGAAGAACCTGAGAAGTTCTATTCAGCTTTTTGAAGATTTTATAGGAATAGATTAATATCTAAGTTATCGAGATATTGAAATCTCAAGCCCGTTTTATTAACTTTGATCTTCTCTTAAATTTTATAAAATTGAAACTAAATCTTCAAAATGTTCCTCGTGTAAAAAATATTACTAAGGAGGATTTTACTAAGCTCTATTTCAAACCACAAAAACCTGTGGTTATAGAATCCCTTATTGAAGATTGGCCAGCTTACTCCAAATGGAATTTGGAATATATGAAAGAAATAGCCGGAGATAAAATTGTTCCGCTATATGATGATAGGCCTGTAGATTATAAAGAAGGTTTTAATGAAGCTCATGCAAAAATGAAAATGAGTGAATATATCGATCTGCTAAAAAAAGAACCTACTAAATACAGAATTTTTCTCTGGAATATTCTAAAAGAAGTACCACAATTACAAAATGATTTTGAGTATCCTGATCTTGGGTTGAAGCTTATGAAAGGTCTACCAATGTTGTTTTTTGGAGGTAAAAATTCTCATACTTTCATGCATTATGATATTGACTTAGCCAATATATTTCATTTTCATTTTGAAGGGAAAAAGCAATGTATTCTGTTTGATCAAGATCAAAGTAAGTACTTATATAAAATTCCACATTCATTGATTCCAAGGGAAGATATTGATTTTTCAAATCCGGACTTTAGAAAATGGCCAGCCTTAAAACATGCTAAAGGATACATTGCCAATTTAAAACATGGCGAGATGCTGTATATGCCAGAAGGGTATTGGCACTATATGAAGTATCTAACTCCAGGTTTTTCTATGAGTTTACGAGCAATAGCAAGAAATCCTAAAAATTTAGGGAAGGCAATTTATAATGTGTTCGTTATGCGAAATTTTGATAATGCTATGAGACGCATTACAAGGTCAAAAATGGATAGACTGGAAGAATGAACAGGCTATTATAAGAACAAATAAGCTTAATGGGATTTCTTAAAAAGCTCGTTTACTTTATCATATATCAAATGACTTTCCCAACCTCTGTAAAGCAAATAATCTATTAATTTCTTCTTTTTTTTGTTCTTGTTGGATTCTGTAATAGAATTGAATTTTTTTTCGGCTAATTCATTAAATGTAACTAAATAATCATCTTCAGAGATTTCCTTTAAGGAAGAATCAATATTGTATTTGGAGATCCCCTTATATTTTAATTCTCTGACAATACGTTGTCTCCCCCATTTTTTTATTCGGAATTTCCCCCTTGCAAAAGCCTTGGCATATCGTTCTTCATTTAAAAGATCATGTTCCATTAAATGCAGGATGATCTTTTCTTTGGCTTCCGGAATCATTTTCAGCTCATACAACTTTTTTTCTACTTCTTTATGACAACGCTCTCGATAAACGCAATAATTTTCCAGTTTACTAAGTGCCTCATCTACAGTATGTATCAATTTATTGTGCATTCATCGAAAATAATACAAATTTACTTCTTTAGCCTTTATATTTATGTAATTAATTATTTAGGATCTTATATCAATAAACTAATTAATCTATGAAAGCTTTTACCCTCAACAATAAAAAGCTGTTACTGGTAGTAACATTTTTATGCTCGATTTTTTTTGGATTTTCGCAAACCAACCTTAGTGCTGGTGATATTGTAATAACTGGATATCAATCTGACTGTCCAGACAAGTTCACCTTTGTTCTTTTAACAGATGTCAAGCCACAACAGAAATAAAGTTTACAGATAATGGTTGGCAGACATCTGGAAGTTTTAGAGCTTGGTGAAGGAAGTTTTAGTCTGGACTGCTGACAACAGATTTACCGTGTGGAACTGAAGTTAGTGTTCCGAGTAGGTCTAAGTACTCGGCTTATGTTGCATCACGTAGGAACTAGTAGCAGATGATAACCTAGTTTTAATTTGGCACACAAATGGAGACCAAATTTTGGCTTATCAAGGACTTGAGAGTCGTACCATCATTTTTGTATGCCATTCAATTTTGGTCCCGGAGTTGGTTGGTCTAGATGCTAGTCACCGTACAAACATCAGCCTTACCACGCCGGTTTAACCAACGGAGCATAATGCCGTTTACTTGGTGAATTATGATAATGGAAAATATCGACTGTACCGTAACCGTAGATCCTGCTTTAATCTTAACTGCGGTTTCAACCGACCCACCAACTGGGTGAGAAGCAATGAGCGCAGTAGTGGCTTTAGGAGGATGTACTTATGGTTGCTATAGTTGTGCTACAACTACAACTTGGGATGGTACCAATTGGGATAATGGGAATCCGGTTATAACTTCTGAAGTTATAATTGACGGAGTTTATGATACTTCTGCAGATTTGCCAGGTAGTTTTGAGGCTTGTAGTTTAACGGTAACATTAAATGGATCATTAAGAGTTGAGAATGGAGATTATATATCTGTTGAAAATGATATTACAACTATCGGTACTTTCGTAGTTAATGATGGGGGTTCTGTTGTTCAAATAGATGATAATGCAAATGTGATTGGTTCTGCTACCGTGAATAAGCGTACAGCCCCAATGAATAATTATTATGAATACACTTATTGGAGTTCACCAGTTTCTGGTGAGACAATTGCGGGAGGTTTATCGGATTCAGATCCAACTAGACGTTTTAAGTTCGAAGCAGGCAATTTTAAGGATTCATATATGGAGAAACTTTAATGATAATAATTTAGTTTTAGGATATGATGACATTGACGATGATGGAGATGACTGGCAATTTACATCTTCAGTAACAGAAATGTTGCCAGGTGTAGGCTATGCATCGCACCATGAGGAGTCAATTTTTTTCCTGCCACCACCGGAAACGCTACCATATCAATTTATATATTCCTTTGATGGACAATTTAACAATGGTGTTGTATCTGTGCCAGTTTTGAGAAATACTTCGGCACCAATTGAAATGGGAGATATAAACTGGAATTTTATTGGAAATCCATATCCTTCTGCAATTGATATCGATTTGTTTTTTGCTGAAAACAATTATATTCCTAATCCTTCTGATGGAACGTTAACAGGTGCCGTTTACTTGTGGTCGCAAAATACTTTCCAGCTGGAACGAATAATGGAAATGAAAATCATAATTTTGTAAGTTCTGACTATGCAATAATCAATAGAATAGGAATGCCACCAGAGACAATGAGACGAAGGTGGAGATGGTACAGCACCATCTAGATTTATTCCATCTGGACAGGGATTTTTTATATCCTATTCAGATGTTCGACTTTCATCTACTGGGAATGTCATTTTTAATAACTCTATGAGAGTAACAGGTAACAATGATCAATTTTTTAGGTTGGATGATCAAGAGGATAATACCTTTGCAATTAAATTAACAACCCAAGATGGGATATTTAATCAAATGTTGGTTGGTTATGCAGAAGGCGCAACGAATTTGAAAGATGAAATGTATTATGATGCACCTAGAAACCTTGCAACAGGATCTTCGGCAATCATATATTCCAGTAATTGAAGATAGTCCAAGAAAGTTTGCAATACAAGGAAGAGATACAATAGCTTAAATGTTAATGAAATTATACCAATAGGTATAAAAAACACTATGAGGGTGAAACCGAATTTACACTATCTCATAGCGGAATTAGAAGGTGACTTTATGACGTGATGACATTTATATAAAAGATAATCTTTTGAATATTGAACATAACCTATCTAATGCTGGTTATAATTTTACATTGGATAAGGGAGAATTTAATTCAAGATTTGAAATCTTTTTCTCAGGAACTCTTTCTGTTAATGATTTGAGTTTGGATTCAGATGAATTAGTAATTTCGAATAACGGAGAATATAACATAGAAATATCTACGAAAGATCAATCTCAAATTGCTAATATTAAAATTTATGATCTGTTAGGTAGAGAACTGTACAATATTGAAGCAAATAATGAAGCAATTATAAGTTTAAATGCGTCTTCATTAAGTAATTCATTATTGATTATTAATGTCACTACTGAAGATAGAAAGAGGCTTACTAAGAAATTCTTAAATTTTTAATTGTAAAATATAAAAATAAAAAAAGCCTTTACTCCCGATAGTTATCGGGATTGTAAAGGCTTTTTTTATTTAATTTGATTACCATTTTTATCAAAAAAATGATATTCTAAGATACGTGTAAGCATCTCTTGGTAAAATTTTTACCCATTTTTTGTGTTCAAAAAACCATTTTGAACGTATAGATGGAAAACCTTTTGTTAAAAAGGCTGCTATAAAAGGATGTGTGTTTAAAGTCACCTTTTTATAGTCTTTTTTAATAAGTTGTTCTAGATCGTGAGTAATTTTCTGACACAATTCCAATTGGTGCTTCAACTTCAGTCACCATTAACACCATCAGGATTTTCTTCTCTGGTTTTAATGTTCATTTCTGGTCTTACTCGTTGTCTGGTAATTTGTATCAATCCAAATTTACTTGGAGGTAATATTTTGTGTTTTGCTCTATCATCTTTCATTTCATCTCTTAAGATGATTGTAAAGTTTTTTTCTGTTTTCTGCATTAGCCATGATCAATAAAATCGATAACAATAATGCCTCCCATATCACGTAAACGTAATTGTCGGGCAATTTCTGCTAGCAGAAATTAAATTAACTTCTAATGCAGTATCCTCTTGGTTTTTCGCTTTGTTAGATCGATTACCACTATTTACATCTATAACATGTAAGTGCTTCGGTATGTTCTATAACCAAATAAGCACCTTTTGCCATAGAAACGGTTTTACCAAAAGAGGTTTTAATTTGTCTTTCAATTCCATATTTTTCAAAAATTGGAACATTAGACTTGATACAACTTAACAATTGATTCTTTTTTTGGTGCAATTTCTTGCACATAATCTTTAATTTGAATGTAAAGCGTCTTCATCATCTACAACAATACTTGAAAAAGAATCATTAAAAATATCTCTTAAAATTGAAGATGCTTTATTCATTTCTCCTAATACTTTAGCTAGGATGATGTGCTTTATGTAATTTTTTACACATTGCTGTCCATCGACTAAGCAAATTTTGTAAATCTTTATCTAGTTCGGCTACTTTTTTGCCTTCTGCTACAGTACGAATAATAACACCAAATCCTTTTGGTGTAATACTTTTAACCAAGTCGTTTTAATCGGTCTTTTTCTTCTTTGCTCTTCAATTTTTTGAGAAATTGAAATTCGATCAGAAAAAGGAACTAAAACAATATATCTACCAGCAATAGAAAGCTCCTGAGCTAATTCGTGGTCCTTTGGTAGATATTGGTTCTTTTACTATTTGTACTAATATAGATTGATTTGATTTTAAGACGTCAGCAATGCTTCCGTCTTTATCAATATCTTTTTCAAATGGGAAATTTTTTAAAGAATAATCTTTAAGTTTACCTGTGCTTACACGTTTTATGAATTTTAAAAGAGAAGGTAATTTTGGTCCTAAATCATGATAATGCAAAAATGCATCTTTTTCATAGCCTACATTAACAAATGCAGCATTTAGACCAGGAACAGCTTTTCGTATTTTGGCAATAAACACATCACCAACAGAAAAGTTGTTATCATCTTCATCTTTATGTAATTCAATAAGTTTTCCATCTTTTAATAAGGCAAAATCAACATTGTCTAGAACTAGATCGAATAATTAATTCTTTATTCATTTTGTTAATTTTTATCCATCACGTATTTGTGACAGATGGATTATACATATTTTTTGATCACAGGATTTTTAATCTGTGTAATATTTAAATAATCAAGGAATAGTAACTATTTAAAAACTATAATTTCAAAGAACGATTTTTATATAAACTGAAAAAGTAGTTATAAAACTACTTTTTCAACTATTTATTTTTTTTGTGACGATTAGCGCGTCTACGTTTTTTACGCTTATGCGTTGCTACCTTGTGTCTTTTTCGTTTTTTACCACTTGGCATAAATTAAATTTTTTTAAATTAATATTTCTGTTTAAGTTATTTTACTTCAACATTAGTTTTTACACCTTCTACAAATACTTTTGCAGGTTTAAAAGCAGGAATGTTGTGTGCAGGAATTTTAATAGTAGTATTTTTTGAAATATTTCTACCTGTTTTTTCTGCTCTTGTTTTAATAATAAAACTTCCAAATCCTCTTAAATAAACATTATCTCCACTTTCTAAAGAAGTTTTTACTTCTTTCATAAATGTTTCTACAGTTGCCTGTACATCTCCTTTTTCTATTCCTAATTTTTCAGAAATTTTTGCTACTAAATCAGCTTTAGTCATTGTTATTTATTTTTAGGGTTATCTATTTATTATAAGGGATGCAAATATATTTATTTTAATATTCAATATTTCAAACCTAATTCATTAAAATTTAAGATTATAAACGATTATTTTTGCATTAATACTTTAAAAAATAAATGAATTTTACAATAAACTTAATTAATTGGTACTCAGTATAATAAACGAGATCTGCCTTGGCGAGAAACTAAAAATCCATATTATATTTGGTTGTCAGAAATTATTTTACAACAAACACAAGTAAAACAAGGATTCCATATTACAAGCTTTTGTTACTAATTTCCCACTGTTTTTGATCTTGCAAATGCAAATGAAGAAGACGTTTTAAAACTTTGGCAAGGACTTGGGTTATTATTCCAGAGCTAGAAATCTACATGTTTCTGCTAAATATATTGTTAATGAATTAAATGGTGAATTTCCTAATAACTATAAAGATTTATTAAAATTAAAAGGTGTTGGTGATTATACAGCAAGTGCCATTGCTTCTATTTGTTTTAATGAGGCAACTGCAGTTGTAGATGGTAATGTGTATAGAGTCCTTGTCCAGATACTTTGGGATTAGAACTCCTATTAATTCAACAAAGGATAAAAGGAGTTTAAAGATTTAGCCAACAACTTATTGATGTTAAAAATAACCTGCAGATTTTAACCAAGCAATTATGGAGTTTGGTTCCAGACAATGTAAACCGAAAAATCCAGATTGTACTAATTGTCCATTCAATAATAAATGTGTGGCATTACAAACTAATTTAAGTCAGAGAATTACCTGTAAAATTAAAAAGTAACAAAAGTCAATAAAAGATATTTTAATTTTTTGGTCTTTTTATCCGAAGATCAAGAAAACAATTATTGAGAAACGAAATGGGAAATGGTATTTGGCAAAATCTTTATCAATTTCCTTTAATTGAAACATCCAAAGTAGTTAATCTTACTCTAATAAAGAAAAACCAGGAATTCATGAAGATGGTAAACGGTAAAGAAGTATTCAATTATCAGAATTATATAATAAGAAATTAATTCATAAATTATCTCATCAACATTTTATACTAAATTTTGGATTGTTAATATAGATAATCTTAACAATAAAGGATATTCCTGTTAAGAACTAAAGTCTTATCCGGTTCCAATTCTAATAAATAATTTTATAAACGAATTTAATTTTTAACTACTTATAAATTTTTATTATATTTAAGATTAGTGTAAAACAAAGCATTAATTTTGCTTAGGAATTAAATTAATATAATTATGTCAGGAACATTAAATAAAGTAATGCTTATTGGGCATTTGGGAGATGAAGTAAAAATGCATTATTTTGAAGGAGGAAGATTGTGTTGGACGTTTTCCTTTGGCAACAAATGAAACTTATACCAATAAGCAAACAAATGAGCGTGTAACTAATACCGAATGGCATAATATTGTAGTGAGAAATAAAGCTGCTGAAATTTGTGAAAAATATTTAAGCAAAGGTGATAAGGTTTATATTGAAGGTCGAATAAAAACACGAAAATGGCAAGATGATAAAGGTAATGATCGATACTCAACAGAAATTCATTGTACAGATTTTACATTTTTAACTACTAAAAAAGAAAGTGAAGGAATCAGCCAATTCAAAATCAGCAAACTCAAAAACCTCAGCCACAGCACGATGAAGTTAACGAGCCTATTGGTGATGATGACGATTTACCTTTTTAATATTTATTGTTTAACCAACTTAATTAAATTGGATCCTGAACCCTCGAGTTTATTATCAATTTTATCAGCAATAGATATATCTTTAATTGTTGGCTTTGTTTTACTTTTTGTTCTATTGCTTTGTTCGGCTTAATTTCTGGAGCAGAAGTTGCATTTTTTTCATTAACTAAATCCGATATTGAAGAAGGTTTGAAGACAGAATCAAGGCAATTGAAAATAATTTCCAAACTTATTAGAACAGACCAAAAAAATTATTGGCAACAATTCTTGTTGCCAATAATTTTATAAATATTGGTATTGTTATTTTGTTTGCTTATTTAGGTAATTTTATATTTAACAGGTATTTCATCAATAGCTATAAAATTTTTAGTTGAAGTTGTTGTAATTACCTTTTTAATCTTATTATTTGGTGAAATTTTACCAAAAATTTATGCCAGTAGAAATAATGTAAAATTTGCCACATTTATGGCATATCCATTAAAGGTTTTAGATGTAGTATTTTCACCTTTAAGTTTGCCAATGCGAAGTATTACCATAGCAATTCATAATAAATTAGGTAAAGCAAAAATCTAATTTAAGTGTTGATCAATTGTCTCAAGCCCTAGAACTAACCAGTGAAGAAGATACCACAAAAGAAGAACAAAAAATATTAAAAGGAATTGTGTCTTTTGGAAATACAGATACAAAACAAGTGATGCGTCCGAGAATAGATATTTTTGCATTAAGTGAGGATATGTCATTTGAAGAGATCATTCCAGAAGTAATTAGTAATGGGTTTTCCAGAATTCCGGTTTATAAAGAAAATGTCGATACTATTATTGGAGTTTTGTATGTTAAAGATCTATTTCCACATATAGATAAAAAAAAATTTAACTGGACAACTATAATTAAGAGAGCCATTTTTTGTGCCAGAAAACAAGAAATTAGATGATCTAATGGTTGAATTTCAAGAAAAAAAAGTACATCTTGCAGTTGTGGTTGATGAATATGGAGGAACCTCTGGATTCGTTTCTTTAGAAGATATAATTGAAGAAATTGTAGGAGATATTAGCGATGAGTTTGATGATGATGATCTTGATTTATTCTAAACTTGATAACAAAAATTATGTTTTTGAAGGTAAAACGCCTTTAAAGGATTTTTATCGTGTGTTAAAATTAGAAGATGAATCTATTTTCGAAGAAAATAAAGGAGAAGCAGAAACTATTGCAGGATTTGTTTTGGAAATTTCAGGAAGTTTCCCAAAGAAGAATAGTAAAATAAATTTTGAAAATTACGTTTTTACTATAGAAGCATTGGATAAAAAAAGATTGAAACGAATAAAAGTGACCATACCTTAATCTGATTTTTTAGCCAAAGTTATGAACTTACATAAAATAGTACTACTGCTCTTAATTTGTTGTTTCTTCTCCTGCGGAGATGATACCTTGCCAAAACCTAAGGCATTTCTGAGGTTAGAATATCCAGAAGCCAAATACGTTTCTATAAATACAGAATTACCATTTACTTTTGAAAAGAATATGTTGGCTACAGATATTACCAATAAAAGATTGGAAGGTTCTCAGGAAAGCTATGGCTTGAATATAGAATACTCCAAACTTAAAGGAACCATTTATTTAACTTATAAAAAGATTGAATCTAAAGATGATCTGTCTAAGTATTTAAGAGATGCGCAAAATTTCACACAGGAGCATACTAAAAAAGCAGATGAGATAATAGAACAAGTCTATGAAGACGCCTCACGTAAAGTTTTTGGTATGTTCTATGAAGTTGGTGGTAATGCAGCTTCACAATCGCAATTTTATGTAACAGATAGTGTAAAACATTTTTTAATAGGTTCGTTATATTTCTATGCGAAACCCAATTACGATTCCATATTGCCAGCTGCAGATTACTTAAAAAAAGATATTAAACAGATTATGGAAACAATAGAATGGAAAGAATAAAAAAACCCACTCAATCTGAGTGGGTTTTTTTATTCTATATAAATTGTTTATTAAGCTTTAGCTTCTTTTGCACAACAATTCATTTTGCAATCGGCTTTACAAGCCGTTTCCTTTTTAGCTTTAGCCTGATCAGCTTTTTTTTCATCGGTTGAGTTTTCATCAGCTCCAAAATCCTCAACAGTTTTCATATCTGTTACAGAATAAGTATCACCAGTCTTTTTAACAGTTTCGACTAATAGGTCTGGATTTACTTTTTCAACATCATATTCGACCATAGCTAAGTTTCTTGTCAAAATCTACTTTAGCAGATTTTACACCTTCCATTTTAGCGATTTTCTTTTCAATTGTTGCAGCACAACCAATAGCACAGGTCATACCTTCCACAGTAAACTCAGCTTTAGCATAGGTTGCATCCGGATTTAATGCTTTAACCTCAGTAGTTTCTGTTTCTACAGTTTTAACTTCTGGTTTGGCATCATTCTTACAAGCCATTACAAAGGCTACCATCATTGTAAGAGCAAGAATATTTCTAATTGTTTTCATAAGTTTTAAAATGTTTAAGTCCTTAACGTTTATTGTTCGTTTATATTTGCTGCAAATCTAATAAATTTTCTGTACTAAAAATTATCAGGTTAATATAAAAGATCCGAAGCTATTAACTTCGGATCTTTTTGTTGCATTTATAATTAAGTTTTCTAATTAAAATCTTCAGCCGTTACACCTTCATTAATTTTAACATTTGTTAATGTTCATTAAAATGGTTTGTGGTCCAGTTTTTATAGACATATTGTAAGGATACTGTAACATTACCCACAGGTGAATAGTTAGAATAATTAACAACAGAAGTCATGGATTGTCCTTGAGCTTCAACAGTAGTTTCAACACGATTTAGCAATCCTGTTTCCACATCGTAAAATCTAAATGATGGATTCTTACCATTGTCAACCTTAACCTTATAAACATCTTTACCATCAATAGTTGTAATGCTTTCTAAGACTTACTTTAGATGCATCATAATACAATTCAGGAAAAATAGAATTTTCACCCTTTTTTAGCAGCAATTTCTTCTGCAGTCATTTCCTTTTTTCATACCCTTTGTTCGGCATAGCCTGTTGTCCCATTAAATCTTTTGTTTCATTAGATACACCCATTCCTTCAACAGCCATTTCCATAGATTCTTTGTTTGGAGACATGATTTTTATTTCTGCTTTAGGAGTAAAAGGAACACCTTCAATAGTAACATCTGCATGCATTAAAATTGATTTTACACGTCTTTGCATTGTCTGTTCCTCCAATAGCTGTAATATAACTATCAATAACTGTTTGTGCAGTAACACCATCAGGAATTGGTTTTGAGAATTCTGGCTTTTCCGTCGCATTTGCATACTTATCAAAATACATAACAGGAATTCCTGTTTTTTCCAGGTTACCTATAACATCACTGCCTTTACCAACAACTATTATTCTGGCATTCTGAGACTTAAAATATTTATTGGCTACTCGTTTTACATCTTCTGCAGTTACTGCATTTATCTTTTCTAAATAGGTTGTGTAAAAATCAGCAGGAAGATCTTCAGTTTTAATATTTAAAGCATAA
Organism: uncultured Flavobacteriaceae bacterium; assembly: GCA_963768245.1. GTDB lineage: Bacteria > Bacteroidota > Bacteroidia > Flavobacteriales > Flavobacteriaceae > Site-B1. The sequence continues at coordinate 67,188 of CAVYHG010000021.1, read as the reverse complement.
CGAGCAACAGTTTCAGGTTTTTCTACATTCATAACAAAATTACCAACATATTTTGCTTTGGCATTTTTCAATTGATCAGCATCTACCAACTCTGTTTTAATTCTATTAACTTCTTTTAAAATTTCAACAACTGAGCTATCTGTAACTTCATTTCTTACTTCAGCAGTTGCCGTAAATCTTGAAGCATATCTTGATCGGTCTCCTATTCGAGAATATGAACCATAAGTATAACCCTTATCTTCTCGTAAGATTTTTAAATAAGTAACCTGTACCACCACCACCTAATATGGCATTAGCAATTAATACTGCATGATAATCTGGATCACTCATTTTTAAATTCACATTGTTTGTAATACAATGTTAGATTGAACTGCATTAGGCATATCCACAAAATTGATCTGAGTATATTGTACATTATTGTTTGGTTCAGGAACAGGATTCGTAATATCAATAGATTTTTCCCAATCTACCAAAGTATTCTTTTACTTGTTTTTTTACCGTTTTTAGATCTACATCACCAACAACAACCAAATAGGCATTGTTTGGAGTGAAATACTTTTGATAAAAGGCTCTTACATTATCAAGAGTTACATTGTTAACTGTTTCCTCTGTAATAAATTCTCCATAAGGATGTTTAACTCCATAAGATAATGCACTACCAACACGATCTAGCAACAGCTTCAACACTTTTTTCCTGTGTTTTAAGTCCTTCAATTAGTTTATCTTTTTCTTTTTGGAATTCTTCTTCAGTTAATAGCGGATTAATTGCAGCATCTGCCATTAATTGTAATATTCTGTCAGCATATTTACTTAATGCTCTTGCAGAAGCACTTTGAGATCCAAAATTTAATATTAGCTCCTAAGAAAATCTACTTCTTCATTAAATTCATCTTTTGGTATGCTTGTTGTTCCATTTCCTAACATGGCACCTAATAAACTGGCTACACCTGCTTTATCACCTTCAATAATTGGTGGATTATCTAATAGTTAAAGAGTAGGAGACTCTTGGTAATTTATGATTTTCTACCACTAAAACTGTCAATCCATTTTTAAGCTGAAATTCAGCAGGTACCTCCAAAGAAATTTTAGGTGCTGGTCCTGGTTTTGGTTGTTTAGATCTATCAATTTGGGCATTAACCGTTATTGATAATAAAAACAGTGTAATTAATGCAAATAATTTAGTTTTCATTTGTATATTTTTTGATGTCATTAAATTTTATTGTTCTTTTTCTTTAGGTAAATATTCTAAGACTACTCTTTGATTTGGATTTAGATATTTTTTAGCCACATTTTGAATTTCTTCCCGAGTGATCGATCTGTAAATATCTAATTTCATTATTAATTAAATTCGTATCACCATATAGCATATAATATCTTGCCAATGAATTGGCAATCCCTTGTACACTTGAATTGGAGTTAACAAATTGATTTTCAAATTGATTTTGAAGTTTTTGATAATCTCTTTCAGATATTAATTCTGTTTGCATTTTTACAATTTCTTCATCCATTTCTGTTAATAGGTCTTCTAATGTTATATCACCTAATGGTAAAGCGAACAAAGCATAAATACCACCATCAACTTGGCTGAAGTTTACTGCCTGAACTCCTAAGGCTTGCTTTTGCTCATCAACTAATTTTTTGTACAGAACAGAACTTTTACCATCACTCAAATATGAAGAGATCATTGTAAGAACATAATTGTCGCGCTTCAGTTTGAGGAGGTGTTCGGTAGGCTAGCCATATATAGCAGGAATTTGAATATTTGGATCGTAAAATTTAGCATAATTGTTTCTGTAATTGGCTCTTCTTTTGGAAAATTTCTGACCGGCTTGTCTTTTCTCTTGAATTTCACTGAAATAATCCTTAACTAATTTTTTTGTTTTGTATGTATCAAAATCACCAGCAACAACCAAAACGGCATTATTTGGCACATACCATTTGTCAAAATATGCCTGAAATTCCTCTAAAGTAGCAGCATCTAAATGATCCATTTCACCAATATGTTTATTCTTATAAGGATGTTTTTTAAATAAATTTTCTTGAATTGCAAATAATATCTGACCATAAGGTGAATTATCATAACGCAAACGCTTTTCTTCTTTTACTACTTCATTTTGAGTATCCACACGCATCTTGATCAATAATTGGATGCAGAAGACGTTCAGATTCCATCCAAAGAGCTAATTCCAAATTATTCGAAGGGAAAGTTTGATAATAATAAGTTCTGATCATAGAGAGGTATTCGCATTACCTTGCCCACCATGAGCAGCTCGAATTTCCCTCCAATCACCTTTTGCTATATTTTTTGTTCGTACAGATGCCAAAAGATGTTCAAAAAAATGAGCAAAACCTGTTCGCTCCGGATTATTGTCTCCTCCAAGATCCTTTCCTCCAACATCATGCATTACACCAACAGTTATTACTGGAGCAGTGTTATCCTGGTGTAAGATAACATGCAAGCCATTATCTAAATCAAATTCTTCAAATTTAACTTCCTGGGCTGTCGCAGATACTACGATCAGCATAAAAGAAGCTAAGGTAAACAAGCATTTTTTCATTTTTTAAAATTTTAATGAGTTAATTAATTGTAATATTTGTCTGTAACTTTTGTAAACCGTTACAACGAGAACAAAAATAATAATACAAATGACTTTCCTTTACAAAAAGTTAAAATTTAACATCAAATTAAAGTTTGTAGATATTTATTTTTTACTTTGACAAAAACTAATCAAAAAAATTAATATGAAAAATTTTACATTACCCATTCGGTTTGGGGTTGCAATAAGCGGAAGTTTGATAGGTTATTTTTTGTTTTTAGCCTTGTTAAATTATCACACGAATCCATTTTTTAGCCTTTTCAATGGAGTAATCACTGGTTTTGGTATTTTTGAGGCAATAAGATTTCATAAATTAGAACAAGGTAAAAGTTTTAATTATACATCGGGATTTATAGTAGGAGTTACTGCCGGTTTTCTTGCGACCATTATATTTACGATCTTCTTTTTGTTTTATGCTACAGAAGTTAATCCTAATTTTCTGGAGGAGTTACTTACAGTCTTTAAAAGAGAGTATAATGTTGGAGTAGGATTAGTATGTTTTGTGGTTGCTATTATGGGTTTTGCCACTTCAGTTGTCCTAACACTAACCTTTATGCAATTTTTTAAAAACAGCAATAATCCAACTTCAAAATAGGTGTTTGGATTTTTTTTCCGAACTTTAGTAGACTAACTAACCGATTAAATAGAAAGTTCGATGAAAAATTTATCCATGCCAATACGTTTTGGATTAGTAATAAGTGGTGGTTTAATCGCCTCATTCTTGGTGCATTCATTGTTTGATGAACATACAAATCCATTTTATAGTTTGCTCAATATTGTGGTAACAGGATTTGGCATTTTTGAAACCATAAGGTACCATAAATTGGAACAAGGGGATAATTTTTCGTATTCAAGTGGATTTATAGCTGGATTAACATCGGGAATTGTTGCAACTGTATTATTCACTTTTTTCTTTTTATTTTATTCTACAGAGATCAATAAAGATTTTTTGCCGGAATTATTGGAATTTTTTAAAGGTGATTACGAAGTGGGTACTGGTATGGTTAGTTTTGTAGTTGCAATCATGGGTTTTGCAACAACTGTTGTATTAACACTAACATTTATGCAATATTTTAAAAATAGTGGAAACTTACCTTCTAAATAAATAATTGGTTTGTAGATTAATTAATTAGATGTATATTTGCACTCATTTTTTTAACAAATTAATTAATATAAACGTTACGCTATGTACGCAATTGTAGAGATAGCAGGGCATCAATTTAAAGTTGAAAAAGACCAAAAGGTGTTTGTTAACCGTTTAGCTACAGAAGAAGGAAAGAAAGTATCTTTCGATAATGTTCTTTTATTAGCAGATGGTGACAAAGTTACTGTTGGCGCCCCGGCTATAGACGGAGCTCAAGTAGGAGCAAAAGTCTTAAAGCACCTTAAAGGTGATAAAGTAATAGTTTTCAAAAAGAAAAGACGTAAAGGTTACCGTGTGAAAAATGGTCACAGACAATCTTTATCTGAAATCGTAATTGAAAGTATTGTAGCTTCAGGAGCAAAAAAAGCTGCTCCAGCTGCTAAGAAAGAAACTAAAAAAGTAGAGCCTAAAGCGAAAGCTGTAGCACCGAAAGCCGTTGCTCCAAAAGCGGAGGTTAAAAAGGCTGCTCCAAAAGCTAAGCCGGCTGCGAAAAAAGCAACTGGAAAAGCTGATGATCTGAAAAAAATTGAAGGTATTGGACCAAAAATTGCTGAAACTTTAGTTGCTGCAGGAATTGCAACTTTTGCAGATTTTGCAAAAGCTAAACCAGCAAAGATTTCTGAGATTATTGAAGGTGTTCGTGGTAATCACGTTCCTGATACTTGGCCAGAACAAGCTAAATTAGCTGCAGATGGTAAGTGGGACGAATTAAAAGAATTACAAGATAAATTAGATGGTGGTAAGAAATAATATTTCTAACTACTAAGTATTAACAATAAAACCTTAAGACAATGGCTCATAAAAAAGGAGTTGGTAGTTCGAAAAACGGTAGAGAATCAGAATCGAAACGCTTAGGTGTTAAGATATTTGGTGGTCAAGCTGCTATTGCAGGAAACATTATCGTAAGACAAAGAGGAACAGCACATCACCCAGGTGAGAATGTTTATGCCTAAAAGACCATACGTTACATGCTCAAGTTGATGGTATTGTAAAATTTAAAAAGAAAAAAGATAATAAATCATACGTTTCTATTGAGCCTTTTGAGGCTTAAGAAACATATTATTTTTCTTTAAAAAATATAAACCCTTTCTGGAAACAGAAAGGGTTTTTTATTGTTTTATTATACCAAAAGCAAATTATCGTAAAAAAGGAAAATCGAAAATATGTTATTTCGACATAATATCATTTATAATTTTTAAATGATGATTGGTATGAAGTACTAAAAAATGAGTGACTCTTTTTTTGTTAATGTTTCCAAATAGTGGGTGTTTAAAATAGGCGTTCTTATCTAAGCTAGCAATTGTTTCAACATTAGTTTTAGCTAGTTGTATTTGTGAGATTAGATCCTCTTTTAAAATTACTTCAGGTGGTTTAACATATTTTGGAGCTTTTGCTTTACCTCTTGGAAAGAAGCCAAGCTTAAAGAAGATCTTTCCTAAAAGACTAAAATTATTTTTATAGGAATCTGGTTTAGATTTTTGGAGTGCAATAATTACATTATTAATAACCTTAAGGCTATGGTCTATATGCCAAGCAATATTGCCTTTAGATATTTTTTGGTTAGAAACGCTATGATTGCCTATATGTGATTCTAAATAATTAAGCACACTATTTATTTTTTGCGAAGGCATAAGGCTCTTGTTTAAAGGTTGAAGTTAATTAATTTAAAACTAAAAAAATCCCAAACATTAAAGTTTGAGATTTTTTGATTAAGAGATTCCTTTTTTCAAAGGAATTTATTAGTATCTGTAATACTCTGGCTTAAATGGACCTTCTTCTTTAACACCAATATAATCTGCTTGGTCTTTACGAAGTTCGGTAAACTCAACACCAATTTTTGCTAAATGTAATTTTGCTACTTTTTCATCTAAATGTTTTGGTAACATATATACTTCGTTTTCGTAAGCATCTCTATTTGTCCAAAGTTCTATTTGTGCTAAAGTTTGGTTTGTAAATGAGTTACTCATTACAAAACTTGGGTGACCAGTTGCACAACCTAAATTTACTAAACGTCCTTCGGCAAGTAGAATAATATCTTTACCATTTACAGTATATTTATCTACTTGTGGTTTAATGGTATCTTTAGTATTTCCATGGTTTCTATTTAACCAAGCCATATCTATTTCGTTATCAAAATGACCAATGTTACAAACAATGGTCTTGTCTTTCATAGCTTCAAAATGGCGAGCTTGTACAATGTCTTTATTTCCTGTAGTTGTAATTACAATATCTGCATTACCAACAACAGTTTCAAGTTTTTTGACTTCAAAACCATCCATAGCAGCCTGTAATGCACAAATAGGATCAATTTCCGTTACGGTTACAATACTTCCAGCTCCTTTAAAAGATGCAGCAGTTCCTTTACCAACATCGCCATAACCACAAACAACAACACGTTTTCCAGCTAACATTACATCAGTTGCACGACGAATTGCATCTACGGCACTTTCATGACAACCATATTTGTTGTCGAATTTAGATTTTGGTAACAGAATCATTAACATTAATTGCAGGCATTGGTAATGTACCATTCTTGAACCGCTCATACAATCTATGAACACCTGTTGTAGTTTCTTCACTTAAACCATTTATCCCGGATACCAATTCAGGATATTTATCTAAAACCATATTGGTTAAATCACCACCATCATCAAGAATCATGTTTAATGGTTTTCTGTCTTCACCAAAGAAAAGAGTTTGCTCAATACACCAGTCAAATTCTTCTTCAGTCATATCTTTCCATGCATAAACCGCTGTTCCTGCATCTGCAATTGCAGCAGCAGCCTGATCTTGCGTTGAGAATATATTACAAGAACTCCAAGTAACTTCTGCACCTAAAGCCTGTAAGGTTTCAATTAAAACCGCAGTTTGAATGGTCATATGTAAACAACCGGCAATTCTAGCTCCTTTTAGAGGTTGTGAATTTTTATATTCTTCACGTAAACTCATTAATCCTGGCATTTCAGCTTCAGCTAATTCAATTTCTTTTCTTCCCCAAGAAGCAAGAGAAATATCTTTCACTTTATAAGGCACGTAAGCAATTGTTTTTGTATTCATAGTTGTATATTTGTCTATCACAATTTTTTCAATGCGCAAAGATAACTAATAACTTTCAGAATATTAAATGCCTCTTTACAAAACCATTACTCCTAACTCACAAACTACTGTTAAAATCTGGAAGATTAACAGAGTCTTATGACGAGTTGATGGAAACGGTTAAACTTAAGACCTAAAAGTTTACAGCGTGTTTTAAAAATGAAATCAGGAATTCATCAATGTGGATTTTTAAGTGTAAGACGTTTGATAGCAGAGTTTGGTTATTCTGATGTTGATTTGCTTTATGATGAACATGGCAAACCACATTTAGAAGATGGTAAGTATATTTCTATAACACATTCTTTTAACTTTTGTGCAGTTATAGTAAGTGACTTTAAAGTGGGAATTGATATTGAAAAACAAAGACCAATAATTACCAATATCGCTTCATAAGTTTGTGGATTATGAATTTGAATATTTGAAAACAAGTGAAGATGAATATGTAAGAAAATTAACTGTTATTTGGTGCGCAAAAGAATCTTTGTATAAGCTGTTTGCAACTCCAGGATTAAGCTTTAAGCAGCATATTTTAATAATTCCATTTACTTTTAATGAAGATTCTACAGTTTGCTGGATTGATTATAAACATAGAAAATACCGATACAATATCCATTTTATGGAATTTGATGGATTTACTTGTGCTTATGCCATTCAATAAATGAAGAGTATATATCAGAATATTTTAAAATCTATTGAAAAAGGAGAACGGCTTCTAGCAGTTTTAATAGATCCTGATAAAATTGAATTAGACAATATTCCAGCATTTATCACAAAGGTCAACTCTTCTATTGCTACACATGTTTTTGTTGGTGGTAGTGAGGTAAAAGAAGAAGCTTGCGATGTTGTCGTTTCCATAATAAAACAGCATACGCAATTACCTATTATATTATTTCCGGGCGATGTTACACAGATTACAGAAAAAGCGGATGGTTTATTATTCTTATCTCTGATCTCTGGGAGAAATCCTGATTACCTAATTGGAAAACATGTTCAGTCAGTTCAAAAACTAAAGCAGTCAAATCTTGAAGTTATACCAACTGGCTATATTTTAATTGAAAATGGCAAAGAAACATCGGTACAGAAAGTGACTAATACACAACCATTGCCAAGGGAGAATATCTCCACTATTATTGATACAGGTTTAGCAGGCGAATTATTGGGTATGAAACTAATCTATTTAGAGGCTGGAAGTGGCGCAATCGATCCAGTCTCAATAGAAATTATAAATGAAGTAAAAAAGGGTTTAAATATTCCATTAATAGTTGGTGGAGGCATTAAAACCACGATTCAGTTAGAAAACGCTTATAATTCCGGGGCAGATATAGTAGTAATTGGTACAGCTTTTGAAGAAAATCAATTGTTCTTCGATGAATTAAAAAGAAAAAATAGAACATGAAAGTATCCATAGAATAACTTTAATGCCTTTGCAAAATGATTTTGAAGACCATATAAAATCTTTTATTAAGAAATTAAGAGCATCAAACTTTAAAATATTAGAAAACCCATTGAGTACACATATTTATGGAAATTATGATGATTTAATGCCTTTTTTAACTCATGAGATAAAGCAGTCCTTTAATCAACAAGAACATACGTGATTAACCTAAAGATCGTAAAAAGCGATAGAAGTGATTATGAGCCAAATTTTTGATTTCTTTTTTGCCCAATATTCAGATTATGAAACAATTGATATTGTTCTTGAAATTGTAGCAGTAATATTTGGTTTTCTATCTGTGTGGTTCTCAAAACAAAATAACATTTTAGTATTTCCAACAGGAATGATAAGTACAAGCATTTTTGTGTATTTATTATTAAAATGGGGTTTATTAGGGGATATGATGATTAATGGGTATTACTTTATCATGAGTGTTTATGGCTGGTACATTTGGACTCGAAAAGTAGATGCAACTCATGTTACTCCAATTTCCAGAACAACATTAAAAGAAAAGTATTTAAGTATATTCATTTTCTTAGCTACTTTATTATTTGTATTTATCGTTTACAGATACTTTGATAAATGGACAAGTTGGGTTGCATATGTAGACACCATAACTACAGCGATCTTTTTTGTTGGTATGTGGCTTATGGCGAGAAGAAAATTAGAAAATTGGATTTTTTGGATTATTGGAGATATAATTTCTGTTCCTTTGTATTTTTATAAAGGATTTACCTTTACAAGTTTTCAGTATTTAGGATTTACAGTAATAGCAATATTTGGATATATAGCATGGAAGAAACACTTAAACAACAACCTGCAAACTGCTTAAAAATAGTATTGTTTGGACCAGAATCTACAGGAAAAACAACACTTTCTCAGGCATTTGGCAAGACATTATAATTCAGTTTGGGTTCCAGAATATGCACGAGAATATTTACAAAATAAATGGAATAACGAGCGTAAAACTTGTGAATCAAATGATCTGTTACCAATAGCATATGGACAAATGAAACTTGAAAATGAATTGGCAAAAAAAACAGATTCTGTTTTGATTTGTGATACAGATTTGTTAGAAACAAAAGTCTATTCTGAAGCGTATTATTCCGGGATATGTGATCCAATTCTTGAGAAATATGCTCTTGAAAATACATATGATTTATATTTTTTAACTTATATTGATACACCTTGGGAAGCAGATGATCTAAGAGATAAACCAAATGAAAGATGAAGAATGTTTCAAGCGTTTGAAGATGCATTAATAAAGTATAATAGACCCTATGTCTTGTTAAAAGGAAATAAACAACAGCGTCTAAAAACAGCCATAAAACATATAGATAAACTATTAGATATTAAACATTGAAATTTACTAAGAAAGATATAGAGCATATAGAGAATAAGGGTTTAACTATTGACCAGATTAATAATCAAATAGATACTTTTAAGAAGGGTTTGCCATTTATTAAACTGGAATCTGCAGCTACTATAGGTAATGGAATATTAAAATTTAGCGATTCAGAAAAGGAAAATTTTATTAATTTTTTTGAAAGCAAAAGAAATAATAACTCGTTTATAAAATTTGTTCCTGCTTCTGGTGCTGCAACAAGAATGTTTAAATTCCTGTTTGATTTTTTAAATGAATTTAAGCCAGACGAAGAGAGTATAAATGCATTTGTAAATAGAAAGAATGCATCAGAACTATCTATGTTTTATGTTGGTATAAAAAAGTTTCCTTTTTATTACAAAGTAAAGCAGCAACTTTATAAGGAGAATCCGAATTTTGACAATTTAAAAATTAATGAAAAGTTACTATTGTTTATAAAAACAATGTTGCAAACAGATAAACTTGATTATAGTAATTTTCCAAAGGATTATTTCCGTTTCATCAATATAAAGATCATGTAGCAACTGCTTTTGAAGAACATTTATTTGAAGCTGCACTATATGCATCATCTAATAATAAAGCAGATCTACATTTTACTATTTCAGAAATGCATAGTCATAAATTTGATGATGAATTTGAACGAATTGAAAAGATGTTGAGAAAAAAACTAACACAGATTTTAATATTAATTATTCCTTTCAAAAACAATCTACAGATACAATTGCAGTTACCCTGCAAAAATGAACCTTTTAGAGATGAAAATAGGTAGGTTGGTATTTAGACCATCTGGTCATGGAGCTTTGCTTGAAAATTTAAATGATTTAGATGCTGATATTATTTTCATTAAAAACATAGATAATGTTGTTGTTTTTAAATTTGAAGAAGAAGTCGCCAAATATAAAATAATGCTTGCCGGAATTCTATTAAAGATTCAGCGAAAGTTTTTAAGTATCAGGAAATTCTTAACAGAGAAGATGTCTCGAAATCAGAACTGAAGAATATTGCCAGTTTTGTATCTGATGAATTAAATATTGTTCTGCCAATAGAATTTGAAAAGCTATTCTGAAAAAGAACAGATAAAATTATTTAAGAAACAAACTAGATAGACCTATTCGTGTTTGTGGAATGGTTAAAAATGAAGGAGAACCAGGAGGAGGTCCTTTTTGGGTTAATAAAGATGGAGATATATCATTGCAAATTGTAGAATCTGCACAAATTGATAAGAATAATACATGTTCAAAAGGAGATATTTAAAAATTCAACACATTTTAATCCTGTAGATTTAGTTTGTGGTGTAAAAAATTATAAAGGTGAAAAATATGATCTAAAGAAATTTGTTGATCATGAAACAGCTTTTATTACTATGAAAACCAAAGTCAGGAAAAGATATTAAAGCTTTAGAATTACCTGGACTTTGGAATGGAAGTATGGCATATTGGAATACCATTTTTGTTGAAGTGCCTTTAATTACTTTTAATCCTGTAAAAACAGTTAACGATCTTTTAAAGGACCCACATCAAATTAATTAATTGTTGGACTTAGACTTATTGATACCAGAATTAAACTTTAAAGCTGTTAGAAGTTCTGGTAGTGGTGGTCAACATGTAAATAAAGTGTCTTCTAAAGTTGAATTGCATTTTGATGTTGGACATTCTTCAGTTTTGAATGACAAACAGAAACAACTATTAATAAATTCTTTAAAGTCAAAACTCACCAATAATAATGAATTAATACTACAATGTGATGAATCTAGAAGTCAGCATAAAAACAAAGAATTAGTAATTGAACGATTTTTTGAATTGATTAAAAATGGCTTATATGTACCAAAAAAACGAAAACCAACAAGAGTCCCTAAGTCTGCAGTAAAAAAGCGTTTAAAAAATAAACGAATTCAATCAGAAAAAAAAGCAAATAGAAAAAAACCAGATTTAGAGTAAATAAGTCTGTAATCTTAATTCTTTATTCATCAATCCATAGTATCTTTGCATTTCTCAAAAAAGGGGTGCTTTTAAGCTGAGATCATACCCATTGAACCTGGAACAGGTAATGCTGTTTAGGAAGGCGATAATCGCCATTTAATTATAATAAATTTAATTAAAGAATAATTACCTCTTTTTATTCGAATATAAGTATCATTTCGGATGAAACAAATAGTTATATTGGCAGTATTGTTTTTGTGCTATTTTAAACTTAATGCACAAGAAATAACACAAGATTCAACAAAAGTTCAAAAACTTGATGAGGTTTTTATTAAAGCTATTCGAGTAAATGCAGATTCACCAATTACACATTCTAATATTAATAAAGAAGAACTTAATCAAAGAAATTTAGGTCAAGATATTCCAATATTAATGAATTATTTACCGTCTGTAGTTACTACTACAGATGCTGGAGCAGGAGTTGGTTATACTGGAATTCGTGTTCGTGGTAGCGATGCTACTCGGTAAATGTAACTATAAATGGAATTCCGTATAACGATTCGGAATCTTATGGAACCTTTTGGGTAAATCTTGGGGATTTTGCATCATCAGTAGAAAGTTTACAACTGCAACGAGGTGTTGGAACCTCTACTAATGGTGCTGGAGCTTTTGGTGCTAGTTTAAATATTTTAACCGATGCAGGGTCTGAGAAAGCAAGTGCAGAAATTTCTTCTTCTGTAGGTTCCTTCAACACATTTAAGAATACTTTAAAATTTTCAGTACAGGTAGGCTAAATGATCACTTTGAAATCTCTGGACGATTTTCAAAAATTAGTAGTGATGGATATATAGATAGAGCAGAATCCGAATTAAAATCATATTTTCTTCAAGGGAGTTATTCTGATGACAATACTTTAATAAAGGCCTTGGCTTTTGGTGGATTTGAAAGAACCTATCAAGCATGGTTTGGTATTGATGCTGAAACACTTAAAAATGATAGAACCTTTAATCCTGCTGGAATTTATACTGATGATGATGGAAATACACGTTTTTATGATAACGAAGTGGATAATTACAATCAAGACCATTATCAATTGCATTGGAATGAACGAATTGACAATAACTGGTCAACTAACTTAGCCTTGCATTACACTTATGGGCGAGGCTACTTTGAGCAATATAAAGAAGATGAAGATTTTGCAACCTACGGATTTGAACCAATCTTGATTAATGGTGAATTAATTGAAAACACAGATGTTATTAGGAGACGTTGGTTAGATAACGATTTTTATGGTACAACATTTTCTTTAAACTATAAAAATATAAAGTCAGATATAATTTTTGGTGGAGCATTCAATAATTATGAAGGAGATCATTTTGGTGAAGTAATTTGGGCTCAATTTGCATAGTGATAGTGAAATTAGAGATAGATATTACGATGGAACTGGGAATAAAACAGAATTCAACATATTTGCAAAAGGCACTTTTAAACTGAATTCTAAACTGAGCTTATATGCAGATGTACAACTGCGTACAATTGATTATAAGACAGATGGAATAAACTCTGATCTTAATCCCTTTGTTATAAATGATGATTTCACCTTCTTTAATCCGAAATTGGGATTAAACTATAATTTAAACAAGCAGAACAGTCTGTATACTTCTTTTGCCCGAGCAAACAGAGAGCCAAATAGAACCGATTATGAAAACGGAAGTCCGAAACCAGAGCAACTAAATGATTTTGAACTAGGTTGGAGATTGAATAGAGAAAAACTTATACTAAATGCCAATGCATATTACATGCTTTATAATGATCAATTGGTATTAACAGGTGAAATAGACGATGTTGGTTCGCCAATTAGAGCAAATAGCGGTAAAAGTTACAGGCTTGGTGTTGAGATAGATGCGAATGTAAAGCTATCAAACAGATTTTCATTACAACCAAATTTGGCTATGAGTACTAATAAAAATAAAGACTTTACCAGAAATCTGAATGGTGAATTGGTTAACTTAGGAAATACGAATATTTCATTTTCCCCAGAATTAATATTTGGTAACATGTTAAGCTACAATTATAACTTTCAGATCAACGAGAAAAACAATAATATAAAAGTTAATTTTTTATCAAAATATGTGGGTGATCAATATATGGGTAATGTAGATTCTGAAGGTTCTAAACTAGACAGTTATTTTGTGAATGATCTAAATATAGTCTGGACTATTGATGACTTTATGTTCTTTGAGTCCTTGGAGATCAATCTATTAGTTAATAATATTTTCAATAAAAAATATGTATCTAACGGATATTTCTTTACATATGAAGATACATGGTCGGCTCCTGGAGAAGTTATTACTGTTGAAGGTGCAGGATACTATCCACAAGCAACAACAAATTTTTTAATTGGTGCAAGATTTAAGTTCTAATTGGAAATAAAATAAGTGTTACTTCCTGTTTGTTCTACCCTATAAATTTTTAGAGTACAAGGTAAAGGGTCATTAAGCGATTGACCTGTTATTAGACTATATTCATTAGCATCATTGCAATTGCAAATAGCATTTATACCACCGGTTATAGTCATGATTGAACAAGCACTTGGAGCATGGTTGGGATCGCTGGCATCCCAAGCTACTAGACCAGTTCCATTGTTTGTGATAATTATTCCACCATTACCTTGATTTGCAACATATACAGAGTTGGAAGGAAATTGAAGATCACTAAACTGTGGAAGATTCAAATTCAAATTATAATTTACTCCTGCATTGAGTAAGAAGTTACAGTTTTTATCAGTATTGTTTTTGCTGCAAGCAACTAAAAACAAGCATATTAAAAACTTAAAAAAGAGGTTTCTCATGTCGGAATTTCAAGATTACAATTTACGATAATATATATATTTTGTTAATAATTTTGTATATTTGTATTACTATCTCGTGTGAGCGGGATTTTTTTGATGCTGAATTTGTTTCAGCATCTTTTTATTTATTAAAACGATGAAGTTATGAGTAAAGTATCTTATTATACAGAAGAAGGATTAAAAAAATTAAGAGATGAGCTTAATCAATTAAAGGATATAGAACGTCCAAAAGCTTCACAAGCTATTGCTGAAGCAAGAGATAAAGGAGATTTAAGTGAAAATGCCGAATATGATGCAGCTAAAGAAGCTCAAGGTATGTTAGAAATGAAAATTGCTAAACTGGAAGAAACTCTTAGCAGGAGCACGTTTGATTGACGAGTCACAATTAGATACTTCTAAAGCACTTGGTATTATCTATAGTAAAAATTAAAAATCAAACCAATGGTATGGAAATGACCTATACTTTGGTTGCAGATGGTGAAGCTGATTTAGCTTCAGGTAAAATATCTGTTAATTCCCCAATTGGTAAAGGGTTACTTGGTAAATCTGTTGGTGAAGTTGCCGAAATTCAAGTGCCTAATGGTGTTATGAAATTTGATATCATCGATATTTCGAGATAATTAAGCCAATCGATTTTATTCTTTTTAAGCTATAGCTTGTAAAATTCCATAATCATACCAGGAATCTTTTTATATTTACTATAAGCATAAAAATAATTATGGGGTCTATTTTTACTAAAATAGTTAAGGAGAAATTCCATGTTATAAAGTAGCTGAAACTGAAGATTTTTTGGCTTTTCTTAGATGTAAATCCAAATGCTAAAGGACATACCTTTGTATTCCAAAAAAAGAAGTTGATAAAATTTTTGATTTAGATGAAGCAACCTATAATGGTTTAATGAGTTTTTCCAGAAAAGTGGGTATGGCTATAGAAAAGACAGTTGAATGTAAACGAGTTGGAATATCTGTAATTGGTTTTGAAGTGCCTCATGTGCATGTGCATTTAATTCCATTACACTCCATGGAAGATGCAAGGTTTACTACTAAAGTAAAATTCTCTCAAGCAAGAATTTGAAGAATTAGCTGAAGTCAATCCATAATAACCTTTAATACATTGAGCCTTTTAATAGAAATCTGCATAGTGGCTACCTTTATCAATTTCAGATTGAAACACTTTTATTTTTCCATTATGGTAATCTTCAATAATACGTCTGGCTAAAGATAATCCAAATCCCCAACCTCTTTTTTTGCTTGTATGACCAGGTTCAAAAATTTTTTTAAAATTTTGTTTTGAAATTCCTTTTCCAGTATCAGTAATATTAATTTTTACAAATTTTTCTTCAGGTGAGAATTTCAATTTTAAGTTTTCCTTTCCCTTTCATGGCATCAATTGCATTTTTTACTAAATTTTCAATAGTCCAACTATATAATTGTTTATTTAGATTAACCATTATTTCTTCCTTCGGAGCATTAATTTCAAAATCATTAATTTTGAAGAACGTGCTTTTAAATAGTCATAAGATTCTATTGTTTCTTTTACAATATCTAATTTTTCCAATTTTGGAATAGATCCAATTTTACTAAATCGTTCAGTAATGGTTTGTAATCTATTTATATCTTTTTCAATTTCTAAGATATAATCAGGATTAACATTTTCGATTTCTCAATATTTCTGTCCATCCTATTAAAGATGATAAAGGTGTGCCAATTTGATGAGCAGTTTCTTTTGCCATTCCTGTCCATAATTTATTTTGAGTAGCATTTTTAGTACTTCTGTAAAAGAAAGTAAACAACTGCACCAAATAAAAAAATAATAAGTAAAAGGGCTAATGGGATAATATTTTAATTTATTTAGAAGTGGTGAATTTCCATAATAAATAGTTTGATAAACTTCATTTCTATATTCTAACCTCAATAGGTGTATTTTCTTTTTTAAACTGTTCGATTAATCTTCTTAGCATAAGCCGGATCTTTTATCTTTTCTTCATCAATATTATTACTATCTTCTAACATTGCCTATCTTTATCTAATAGTAACATTGGAGTTGTCGTGTTACTTGCTATAATTTTTGAAGGTAACTATCAAGATTTCGTCATTAGATATCGAACTTTTAACAATTTCTGTTGTCGCAAAGGACCAATTTTCCATTTTGGTTCGTTCTTCAGCTTTAAAATTTTGAAAGAAAATATAAGTATTCCAGAGAATTAAAGAAATAATAACAAAAGAAGCTATTATAATAATCCAACGGATCAAATTTCTATTTTCAGAAAATATCATTAACGAATATTAGTTTCTATTTTAAATATAATGCAATTATGTTAATATTATTGTTTTATATGTTAGTAACCTTTTTTTTACTTGAAATTGAGATTACTTAACTTTGGTCAAAATTAATTAATTAAATGAAATCCTTCGAACCTAAAGATATTTCACAGGAAAATTACATAGTTATTTGTTAAGTGCTATTGCACCAAGACCAATTGCTTTTGCAAGTACGATTAAATAAAAATGGTATTCCTAATTTGTCACCTTTTAGTTTTTTTAATGTGTTTAGTGCTAATCCACCAATTTTAATTTTTTCTCCTGCAAGACGAGTTAGAGATAATACAACTAAGCATACCTTAGAAAATGCTGAAGCTACAAAAGAAGTCGTCATTAATGTGGTGAATTATGATATGGTTCATCAAATGTCATTGAGTAGTACTGAATATCCTGAAGATGTAAATGAGTTTGAAAAAGCTGGATTTACAATGTTAGATTCAGATATTGTCAAACCATTTAGAGTTGCTGAATCACCTGTACAATTTGAATGTAAGGTGAATGATATTATTAAATTAGGAAAAGAAGGAGGTGCTGGGAATTTAATTATTTGTGAAGTTGTAAAATTGCATATTTCAAGTGATATATTAAATAAAGATGAGAGTATAAATCAAGAAAAACTAGATCTGGTTGCCAGAGCAGGAGGAAATTATTACAGTAGAGCAAAAACAGGCTTTTTTGAAATACCAAAACCATTATCTTCTTTAGGAATTGGTGTTGATTCTTTACCAGAGCATGTTAGAAATAGTATGATCTTAACAGGAAATGATTTAGGTATGTTAGGAAATGTTGAAGCGTTACCTCAACAAAAGAGATAGAAAATTTTATAGAAGAGGTGGTTGAAAGGTATCCAATTATAAAGAATGCAACTCATAGAGAAAAGCATAAAATAGCACAGAATTATTTAAGTTTTGGAGATGTAGAAAGTGCTTGGAAATTATTATTATCATAAATAAAAATCAAATTATTTAAATGGAAATACAAGGAAAAATAAAATTAATTGGAGAAACCCAAACGTTTGGAGCCAATGGCTTTAGAAAAAGAGAATTAGTAATTACTACAGAAGAACAATATCCACAACATATTATGGTAGAGTTTGTTCAAGATAAATCAGATTTACTAAACAATTATCAAGTAGGTCAAGGTGTAAAAGTAAGTATTAATTTACGTGGAAGAGAATGGGTAAATCCTCAAGGTGAAACAAAATATTTTAACTCAATTCAAGGCTGGAGAATTGAAAATTTACAGCAAGATTCTCAATCGGGAGATATTCCTCCAGTTCCTCCTGCTGATGCATTTGAGCCGGTTGAAAACTTAAATGAAGAAGATCACGACGATCTACCTTTTTAGTTCTTAAGAAATACAGTTAGTTTATTATTCAAAAAAGCCCTAACATAATTAGGGCTTCATACTTTGGTTTTAGGTAGATCTTTATTAAAATTCAATTAAGCAATAATATATAATTTAAAAAATAAAGACCTTATCAAATATTGTGAAAAATAACGACTTTTCATATTAATTAGTAATTTATAGATTATAGTAAAATCTTTAAAGATTGAAAATATTATCAAATAAAATAGAATTTCCATCTGTAGATAAAGCTTCTGAGGATGGTTTATTGGCTTTCGGTGGTGATCTGAGTCCTGAAAGATTAATACTTGCTTATAAGAGTGGCATATTTCCATGGTTTGAAGAAGGTCAGCCAATTTTATGGTGGTCTCCAGATCCACGATTTGTATTGTTTCCTGATAAGCTTAAAATATCTAAAAGTCTAAAACAATTAATAGGAAATAACAAATTTAAAATAACGATTAATAAGGCATTTGATCAAGTAATTCACGAATGTTCTAAAATAAAAAGGCCGGGACAATCAGGAACTTGGATTACGACTGATATGATTGGTGCCTATAACGAATTACATAAATTAGGAATTGCAAAATCTGTAGAGGTATGGGATGAGGATAAATTAGTAGGAGGTTTATATGGAATAGATCTAGGAAATAATATCTTTTGTGGGGAAAGTATGTTTTCCAAAGTCAACAATGCAAGTAAAATTGCATTTATTACACTTATACAGAACTCAAATTATCAATTAATTGATTGTCAAGTATTCACGGAACATTTAGAAAGGTTTGGAGCAGAAAATATAGAGAGGCAAGAATTTATTAATATAATTAGTCGTCAAAATAATTCACAAAATTTAAAAAATTATTGATATTAGCTAATTATAAAGAATAGCATGCTTACACTAGAAGATTATCAAAAAAGTAACAATCAAGAAGAGTTTCTAAATATATTAAAAACGAAATTTCCAGAAGACTTTTTCAATAGTTTAATGTACTCCATTGATTATGAGAAGGAATTAATTAAACTGCAGGCAGAGTTAGTTGATCTACAACAATGGGTCGCAAAACAAAGAAAACGTGTTTGTGTAGTATTTGAAGGGCGTGATGCTGCAGGTAAAGGTGGTGCTATCAGGCGTTTTACAGAGCACTTGAATCCTCGTTCAATGCGGGTTGTTGCTTTAACAAAACCTACTGACGTTGAAAAAGGGCAATGGTATTTTAGGAGATATATTAAGGAATTACCTAATCCGGGAGAAATTGTTTTTTTCGATAGGAGTTGGTACAACCGAGCTGTGGTTGAACCAGTCATGGGGTTTTGTAACGATGAACAGTATGAAAAATTTATGGTTCAGGTTACAGAATTTGAACACATGTTATATGAAGATGGTGTTATAATCATAAAATTTTGGTTTTCTATTACCAAAGATGAACAGGAAAGACGTTTTAATTCAAGATTGGCAAATCCATTAAAACAATGGAAATTCAGTGAAGTTGATAAAGAAGGTCAGAACCTATGGGACAAATATACTCACTATAAAGAACAAATGTTCAGCAAGACGCATACAACATTTAGCCCATGGATCATCATTAAAACAAATAACAAAAAAGAAGCAAGACTTGAAACGATTAGATATGTACTATCTAAATTTGAATATGAAGGGAAAGGAAATTCAGGTATTACCACTTTACCAGATCCAAATGTTGTGCAACGTTATCATAGATTAGTAAAACAATTTGATTAGTGCATGAATAATTTATCAGAAAAAAGCTTAAAGTTATTAAATTCTAAAAAAGGAATAAAGTACTTTTTAAGAGAGGAAGATATGACACCACTAAAGGCGGTTCGTATTATAAACTATGAGAATAAATTAAAAAAACTACAAGCAGAACTTATTAAATTACAGCAGTGGGTAGAGACAGAAAATGAAAAAGTAGTAATTATTTTTGAAGGACGAGATGCTGCAGGAAAAGGAGGAGCTATAAGAAGAATAACACAACATTTAAATCCTCGTGAATTTAAAGTAGTAGCATTGCCTAAACCTACTGAAGAAGAAAAAGGAGAATGGTATTTTCAGCGATACATAAATAATTTACCAAGAAAAGGAAAAATTGTATTTTTTGACAGAAGTTGGTATAATAGGGCTGTAGTAGAACCAGTTAATGGATTTTGTACAGAAGAAGAATATCAAATTTTCATGAATCAGGTTAATGAATTTGAACGTATGATCATTGAATCAGGAATTCGCTTGATCAAATTTTATTTCTCTATTTCAAAAAATGAACAGGCTAAACGGTTTAGAGATATCAAAACGAGTCCTATAAAAAAATGGAAATTCAGTAAAGTGGATCAGACAGCAATAAAACTTTGGGATTCATATACAGATTATAAAAATAAAATGTTTGAAAAAACCAATACTGAGATTTCTCCATGGATAATTATTAAAGCTAATAGAAAAAGTTCGGCAAGGTTAGAAGTTATAAAACACATTTTAAATATAATTCCCTATACGAGCGAAGAAAATGAAGGCTAAATTCTAAACCTCATTATATCTAAAACAATTTAATCTCATGGTCGTTCACCATTCCTGTAGCCTGCATATGTGCATAAATAACGGTAGAGCCGACAAATTTGAAACCTCTTTTTTTTAAGTCTTTACTAATAGTGTCACTTAGGGGAGTATTGGCTGGCAGATCTTTAACAGATTTAAACTTATTTTTAATTGGTTTTCCGTTAACAAAGCCCCAAATATATTTGCTAAAGCTTCCAAATTCATCTTGAATTTTCATAAATGCCTTAGCGTTGGTTATGGTAGCATGTATCTTCAATTTATTTCTTATTATTCCAGAATCCTGTAATAATAAATCAATTTTCTTTTGATTATAATTTGCAATTTTTTTATAATCAAATCCATCAAATGCCTTTCTAAAATTTTCTCGCTTTTTTAAGACGGTTATCCAGCTTAATCCTGCCTGAAAAGTCTCCAGAATTAAAAATTCGAAAAGCGTTTCATCATCATAAACTGGTATTCCCCATTCATTATCATGATAGGATTCGTATAGAGGATCTCCAACACACCAACTACATCTAATTTTACTCATTTGTAAGGTTAATAAAATAGTTCTACTAATGTAATCTATGTTACCATAAAGGAATATAATAAAAATTAATTTTGTCAAAAATTTACAAATGGAAATCTTGCAGGATATAGAAATAAATAAAATCATTGAAAAAAGTCTAACAAGTAGTTACAGCTATAAAGAATATAGAAAACTTGTTGAAGAATTGGTAGTTCAAAACTCAACTACTGGTAACGAAAAAACAGAAGTTTTAGCAGAATACACTAGGCTAAATGATAGGCGAATGAAGCGTTGGGATAAAACCTTAAAAATATCTGACGACTCTAGAGAAAAAATCAAACAATTTAATAAAGAATTACATGGCTTGTTCTAACTGAAAGTTGGTGTGGTGATGCAGCACATGTAATACCTGTTATTAACAAGATTGCTGATCTTAATGATGGTATTGATCTAAGACTTGTTTTAAGAGATGAAAATGAAGACCTGATGAACGGCTATTTAACTAATGGAGCCAAAGCCATTCCGAAATTAATTGCTATAGATAAGGAAACAGGAAAAGTTGTAAATACGTTTGGGCCGAGACCTTCTGAGGCTACTAAATTAGTGAACGATTATAAAGAAAAGTACGGCAGTCTAACTCCGGATTTTAAGCAGGATTTACAAATTTGGTATAATAAGGATAAAGGGCAGACAACCATATCAGATCTTGAGAAACTTCTGAACGATTAATATTTGCCTATAAAGTTAAAAGAGATGGTCCCAATCTGAGAGTCTTTTGAAGGATCTTCACTAAATCGTGCATTTCTGGCATATTCCAGAGCATGATCTATTAAACATTCATTTGATGACGTAGAAGAACCATTAACAGAGGCTTCAATTACTTTTCCAAGATTATTAACTGTTATTGTAATAATAATTATACCTCCTTTTTCACACAAATAAATTGGCGTCGGTAAAAATTGATGTGTTCTGCCTACAAGTGAATAAGACATTGTACTATTTTTGTTCGCGCCTTTTGTAATGCTAATTTCTTCTGAAGAATTATCTCCTTACTAGCTGTAGATTGCTGATTTTTTGCCTTTGAAGCAAGTAAACTATTTATTTTGTTGTAAGTTGATAAAGCTTCATCATCGGATTCAGTGTTTTCTGATTCCAGATTTTTTAAAGCCTCGACATCTTTTTGAGTAGTTTCTTCGGTTTGCGTTGATTTAGCATATTTATCATAGTGCTCCTTGATCTTATTTAAATAATCATCATCAAGGTCTTTTAAATTCTGAGATTCATTAAAAGCTAGATTGGTTTGCTTAGAAGTACTGGGAATTAATTCTTGTTTTTCTAATTCCTCTTTTATTTGTTCTTCAGGCTCCAGTTCATAATAACTTTCTGTAATTAACGCCATATTTTGAGATAGGTGAAAATTAAATAGCATTAACACTATAATTCCGGCAATTAAAGTGGTTATTATTAGGGCTTTATGTTGTGATATTAACGTCAATAGGATTGAAAAATAACAAAATTTATACTAATTAAGCTACTTTATATACGTTATTTTAATTTGAATGGACGTCTATGGTCTGAATGAACTCCTCTATGGACTGAGCATCTTCGACTTTAAATTCACCTATTTTGGTTCGTCTTAAGGATGATAAATAAGCTCCGGAATTTAGAGCTTTTCCAAAATCATGAACTAAGTGAACGGATATAAGTTCCTTTACTGCAAACCACTCTAAATGAAAGCTGGTTTTTATCAATTTTAATAATTTCAAACTCGTGAATCGTAATTTTTCTGGATTTGATCTCAACTTCTTCACCAGCTCTTGCAAATTCATATAATCGTTTACCATCTTTTTTAACGGCAGAAAAAACAGGTGGAATTTGATCAATTGTACCAATAAATTGTTTAGTAGTCTTATGAATTTGATCTTCGGTAATATGGTCTGTTGGGAATGTTTGATTCACTTCAGTTTCCATATCAAACGAAGGTGTTGTGCTGCCTAAATAAATTGTTCCCGTATACTCTTTATCCTGACCTTGAAAACTGTCGATTTGTTTGGTCATTTTTCCGGTACAAAGAATTAATAAACCTGTGGCCAATGGATCTAAAGTGCCTGCATGACCTACTTTTATTTTTTTAAGGTTAAATGTTTTTTTGATCTTCCATCGTAATTTATTAACGACTTGGAATGATGTCCAATTTAATGGCTTATCAATTAATAATGATTTTTCCAGAAAGGAAATCTTCGTTAGTTGTCATGTTAATTTGAAAAAGTTAATAAAATGGTAACAAAACCAACTATAAAACAGTAAATAGCGAAGTAAGATCAATTTGCTCTTTTTTACTAATGAAATCATCCATGTACAAGCCAATAATCCTGAGAAAAATGCTGCAATAAATCCAATCAGATAATGCAGTGAAATTATCGCTTTCATAACTTATTTCACCAGTTATAAAATCCTTTGCAATCTTTCCTAAGATCAAGGGAACGACCATTAAAAATGAAAAACGAGCAGCCTTGGCTTTGTCATCGCCTAATAATACAGAAGTCGATATAGTTGCTCCTGACCTGGAAATTCCGGGAAGCATAGCGATAGCCTGTGCAATTCCAATTATAATGGCATCTTTATAGGATACTTTTTTTTGGTGTTTTTTGCTTTATCAGCCAGATACAATAACAATCCGGTTATTATCAACATCGTTCCAACAAGAAGCAAATTGCCACCAAAAAGCTGTGCAAATTCGAGATTCGTAAGTAAATCCAACAACAGCCGCCGGGATCATGGAAATTATAATTTTTGTTGCAAACTTTTTGTCTTCATTCCATTTAGACGTGAATAATCCTTTTAAAATATGAATGATATCTTTTCTAAAAACTACAATTGTGCTCAATGCAGTAGCAAAATGTAAAACTACTGTAAATAAAAGACTATCATTTGGTACAGACTTATCTCCAAGAATAGCTTTGCCTAATTCCAGATGACCACTTGAAGAGACAGGTAAAAACTCTGTTAAGCCCTGAACAATTCCAAGGATAATAGCATCAATAATTTCCATAAGGCAAAAGTATCAAAAATGACGTATCTATAAATATTTTTTTGTGATTTATATAAATATCCATCCAATGATCAAAACGATGATAATTCCTGTTAATCCTTGGATCAAAGTTGAAACAGTTTGACTTCTTAATGCCGTTGTAGTGTTCATTTCAGAAAATTGAGCAACTACCCAGAAAAAACTATCATTCAAATGTGATACGGTCATTGCTCCAGCACCAATTGATAATACAGTTAAAGCTCTGCCCAATGACGAATCTAATCCGAAAGATTCTAAAATTGGAGCCATTATTGCGGCTGTTGTAATTATTGAGACTGTTGAGGATCCTTGTGCCGATTTTAGAGTTGCTGCAATTATGAAAGGTAAAAGCAATCCTAGATTTAAATCCGAAAAACTATCTCCGATAATGTCTCCTAAACCAGTAGATTGAAGAATAGCTCCAAATGCCCCTCCAGCACCAGTTATTAAAATAATTGTTCCAGCTTCCTGCAATCCCTTACTTACCCAATTAAAATGGGTTTCTTTACTCTTTCTTGGTTTTAGTTTGAACGCAATAAATACTCCAACGAATAATGCAATTATCGGATTCCCTATAAAGTCAAAAATACCTGCAATTACTCCTTCGCCAAAGGGATGTGTTGGGTAGCTGGAAATTGATTTTAAGGCGATTAGAATTATAGGTATAATAATTGGAAGAAATGATATACTTGTTTTAGGTAATCTTTCATTAACAATTTCCACTTCTTTTATGTCATTGGAAACATAATCGATACGTTTTTCAAGGATTTTCGCCCAGAAATAACCCGACAAAGCAACTGGAATGGCAACGACCAGTCCGAGCAGAATTACTAGTCCCAGGTCGGCATCCAAGGCAGCTGTAGCAGCTAATGGTCCTGGAGTTGGAGGCACAAATACATGCGTTGCATATAATCCGGCAGCTAAAGACACACCTAAAACTGCTAACGGAATTTTTGAACTTTTGCTGATAGCTTTGTTCAAAGACGAAAGAATAATAAAGCCGGAATCGCAATAAACAGGAATAGAAACAATGAATCCTGTTATGTTCATAGCTAGAATGGAATGCTTTTTACCAATTGTTTTCAATGCCCAATTAGCAAGGGTTTTAGCACCTCCACTTTTTTCCAGATAAGCTCCAATTATAGTTCCAAATGCAATAATAATTCCAATACTACCAAGTGTTTTGCCAAAACCATTCATTAAAGTTTTTGTTACTTCAGATTGATCTAATCCTCCAACAAAGCCCATGACTATAGCAGCCAATAATAGCGATAGAAAAGGATGAAATTTAAATTTAGAGGCAGCAATTACCATTAAGATTACCACTACTACCAAAGCGATTAATATTTGCATTAAACTATATTTGTGTTATGCTAAAAATAATAAAATATATTTTGTACCGTGAAAATAGTACTAGCACCAGATAAGTTTAAAGGCTCTTTAACAGGGTTACAATTTTGTGCTGCGGCAGAAAAAGGCATTAAAGAAGTTTTTCCAAAAGCTGAAATTATTAAGTTGCCATTATCTGATGGAGGCGACGGAACTATTGAGATTTTAGATTATCATCTAAAAGGAAGGCGTGTTACGGTAAAAGTTAACGACCCATTATTAAGAAAGATTGAAGCGTCTTATTTATATATGGATACAATTGATACAGCTTTTATTGAAATGGCCGAGGCTTCAGGAATGTATCTCTTAAAACCTGATGAGCAAAATTGTTTTCACACCACGACTTTAGGTACAGGTGAACTTATTTTGGATTCTATTAGTAGAGGCGCTAAAACCATTATTCTTGGAATTGGAGGTAGTGCAACTAACGATTGTGGAATGGGAATGGCAACTGCTTTAGGCTTTAAGTTTGAAGATAAAAATGGTAAACAGCTTAGTTCTATTGGCAAGAATTTATCTCATATCAAAACAATTAATACTGCTAATGTAATTGAGGCATTAAAATCTATTGATTTTAAAGTTGCCTGCGATGTTACAAATCCTTTATATGGAGAAAAAGGAGCAGCTTATGTTTACGGTCCACAAAAAGGAGCTTCTGAAAATGAAATTAATGAGTTAGACAGAGGGTTAAGAAATATAGCAAACATTTTTAAAAAGCAATTTGATATAGATGTTCAAAATATAAATGGAGCAGGAGCTGCAGGAGGTATGGGAGCCGGTTCATTAGTGTTTTTGAATGCAGAATTAAAATCTGGAATTGATTTAGTTAAAGATTTAATTGATTTTGACAACCAAATTAAAGATGCCGATTGGGTTATTACTGGTGAAGGGAAATTGGATGATCAGACATTATCAGGGAAAACTATTAAAGGGGTAATGGAATCTGCTGAACAGAACAATATAAAAGTTGCAGCATTCTGCGGAAAATCAGAATTGAATGAAGACGAACTAATGAAATTTGGGATTTCTTACATCGATGAAGTCATGAATCGCGCTAATAATTTTGATGATGCCATTTCCAATAGTTATAAATATGTATATGTAATGGCTCAAAATTTCGCCAAAAAACTAAAAGACAAATAGAAAGTTGATATTTAATCCTTTTTCTTAGGATTTAATAAGATTGCATAGATCTGAAATGCAAATCCAATTAAAACTAAAGTAGGAGCTAATCGAATTCTCCTCCAACTAAAGATCTGTGGATTAAATACATTTGGATCATCACTTCCTCCACCAGACATTAAAATGAATCCTATGGCTATAAATGCTAAACCTATGAACATGAATTTATAATTTCGTCTGCCAAAAATAAACTCGGTTTTATTCTCTTCTTTTCGTTTTTTTTCGCCCATTTTTCAATTAAAATTCAGTAAAAATAATTTCCTCTCCAACTTGTAACTGTGCAATATGTTCTGAGGTTACCAAACCACCTAACAGTTTAGGTAAATGCAAAGTAACAGTTTTATTTAAAACTTTTGCGTTAAGAGAATCTAAATTTAATCCCATCTCAAGACCTCTGTTAATATAATAATGATCTCCATGAGTATCGCTAAATACAATATCAAAAGTTGAACCTTCTCTTATGCTAATAATAGTTTCAGTTTGTACATAACATTCCTCTGGTTTTGGATTTTGAATAACACAACTATATGTACAGACACATACTAAAATAAATATGGTAAAGTATAAAAATAACTTTCTCATGTCCTTAATAATACAAATGATCTGTTTTTAAATTTAGGTATCGTTGTGTGGCAAAAAATGTTGAAATCCAAGTGATTAGAATTCCCAGACTAAAAATACCAAGAAATAAAGAACCAACTAAAATGGGATTATTTAGCAGTTCAATTTCCGGAAAGGATAGATTTATATAATAAAATACGACAGCCATTCCAATAAGAGCCAGAATAGATCCAATAATACCTAATCTTACACTTTTCCAAATAAAAGGTCTCCTTATGAATTTCTTGGTTGCACCAACCATTTGCATGGTTTTAATAATAAATCGTTTTGAGTAAACTGCAAGTCTTATCGAACTATTAATAAGTAAAACAGCAATTAAAGTAAATATGGCACTTATCACCAATATCCAAAGGCTTATACGTCTAACGTTATTATTCATTATGGATACCAGATCTTTATCGTATCGGACTTCTTCAACAAACTTTTTAGATGAGTTAGTATTAGATATACTATCTAAATACTGCTCGGTTACAAAATCAGCCTTTAAGTGAATATCAATTGAATTTTGTAATGGGTTATAACCAACATCATCTAAAAAATCTTCTCCATATTCATCTTTCATCATGGCAGCCGCATCTTCCTTTGAAACATATTGAGTAGTTTTCACATAATCAGACATGGCTAAGCTTTTTTCCAGCTGATTAACCTCTACCTGTTTAGCAGTATCACTTAGATATATGGTCATTACTACCTGCTCCTTAAAGTTATCAGAAATGGTTTTAGCATTAAGGACAAGCATACCAAGTAAGCCGAGTAAGAATAGTACCAAAGCAATACTTATAATAACAGAAAAATAGGACGAAATTAATTTACGCTTTTGATATTTATCAAATGATGCACTCATGGATTTTTATTAACGATGTAAAAATAAAAAGTAATTTTCGATTATCATTTATAATAACTTAAACATATGAACATTGTTGTAAATCAATTATCAATTTGAGGTTGAGTTGATTTTTTTTCAGGTTTACTTATCAAGTATACACCAATCACAACTAAAATACAACTAACAATTTTTAAGGAATTAATGTCTTCTGAGTATTCACTTTGTACATATAAATAAGCATAAAGGCTAACCAGTATAAAACTAACAACAGGTTGCACATAAGCATAACTACTTGTAACAGTTGGTGAAACTTGGCTTAAACCATAAATATTGAAAAAATATGCTAAAAAAGTGGTAAACAGAACAACGTAACCAATAGCAAGCAAAGTGCTAAGGTCGAATGATGAAAAATCAGTAGAAATCAAATCCTGAATTCCAATCGGGAGGACAAATATAAGTCCAAACAGAAACACCCAACTTATAACAGTAATTGGCTTATATTTTTTCATCAATGGTTTTACAAAAATTAAGTATAAAGCATAGGAACAAGTATTTAGAAACACAAATAAGTTACCAAGTAGTGAGCTTGTACCTTCTGCACTTTTTCCATACCAAACTAAAAAAAAAGCACCAAGACCTCCAATTATTAGTCCTAACAATTTGTTGGAAGTGAATTTTTCCTTCAAAATAAAAAAACTAAAAATCATCACCATTACAGGAACAGATGTAATAATAATGGATGCATCGATTGGGGAAGTAAGGTTTAAACCATGAAAAAATAATAACTGGTTAGCTGCAACACCTAAAAATCCACAGGCAGCCAATCGAAGGATATCCTTTTTCTCCAGTTTTTCTTTTATAAACTGTTTTACAAACCAGAATAAAAGTCCTCCAATAATCACTCTAATTAAAATAAATGCCGAAGGACCAATTTTATGAGGCATAATACCTTTTGCAATTATGTAGTTTGCACCATATATCACGTTGGCGCCAAATAAAGCCAAATGTGCTCTGAAGATGTTATTTTTAAATTGCAAAATTGGTAGCTTTAAAAGAGTAATATTAACTTACTTTAATACGATTTCCTATTATTTATATGCTATTTTTTCTTGCTGCATATGTCAACTATTTAAAATGCAAACGTTTTCTCGTTAGTACAATAAAACGTAAATTTGCCACTTCATAAATGAATACGAATGAAATACCATTTCAACGAGATTGAAGCCAAATGGCAAAAGTATTGGGCAGATAACCAAACATTTAAGGCCGAAAACAAATCGGACAAGCCTAAGTACTATGTATTGGATATGTTCCCTTATCCAAGTGGAGCAGGATTGCATGTTGGTCATCCATTAGGTTATATTGCATCTGATATTTATGCGCGGTATAAACGACATAAAGGGTTTAATGTGTTGCATCCGATGGGCTATGATAGCTTCGGATTGCCTGCTGAACAATATGCCATTCAAACTGGTCAGCATCCAGCCATCACAACTGAAGCCAATATAAAAACATATCGTCGTCAGTTAGATCAAATCGGATTTTCGTTTGATTGGTCTCGTGAAGTAAGAACATCTGACCCTAAATATTACAAGTGGACACAGTGGATTTTCATTCAATTATTCAACTCTTGGTATAATAATGAAAGTGATAAAGCTGAAGATATTTCAGAATTGATAAAAGTATTTTCTGCCGATGGAAATGCAAATGTAAATGCAGTTTGTGATGATGATGTTGAATCATTTACTGCGGATGAATGGAATTCATTTTCATCAGAAAAACAACAAGAAATATTATTACAATATAGATTAACTTATTTAGCTGAAACCGAAGTTAACTGGTGTCCAGCTTTAGGAACTGTTTTGGCAAATGATGAAATAGTAAATGGAGTTTCCGAACGTGGTGGACATCCTGTAGTTCGAAAAAAAATGACTCAATGGAGTATGCGAATTTCTGCTTATGCAGAACGTTTACTTCAAGGTTTAGATACTATTGATTGGACAGATTCATCTAAAAGAAAGTCAGCGTAACTGGATTGGAAAATCGGTTGGAGCAAGTGTAACATTTAATGTCTTAGCCAATAATGAAAACGATTGTCATGCTGAGCCTGTCGAAGCATCTCACCAAATAGAAGTCTTCACAACAAGACCTGACACAATTTTTGGAGTGTCTTTCATGACCTTAGCTCCAGAACACGAATTAGTGTCACAAATCGTGACAGATAGAACAAAAGGATGAGGTTGAAGCTTATATTGTAGCAACTGCAAAACGTAGTGAACGCGATAGAATGGCAGATGTAAAACACATTTCTGGTGCATTTACAGGTGCTTATGCAGAACATCCTTTTACAAAAGAACCAATTCCAATCTGGATTGGCGATTACGTGTTAGCTGGTTACGGAACAGGAGCAGTTATGTCTGTACCTTGTGGTGACCAACGTGATTACGATTTTGCAAAACATTTTAATATTCCGATTCCTAATATTTTTGAAGGTGTAGATATTTCTGAAGAAGCCTTTGCAGATAAAGACAATACAATAATTGCTAATAGTGATTTCATTAATGGAATGAACTATAAAAAAGCAACCAAACGTGCTATTTATGAGTTGGAACAAATTAGGTCAAGGTGAAGGAAAAACCAATTACAGATTGCGTGATGCTGTATTTCAGCAGACAACGATATTGGGGAGAACCATTTCCCGGTGTATTATGTAAATGGTATGCCTCAAATGATTGATGCTAAACATTTACCAATTACTCTTACCAGAAGTTGAAAAATATTTACCAACCGAAACAGGTGAGCCACCTTTAGGAAATGCAACTGTTTGGGCTTGGGATACAAAAAACAATAAAGTAGTTTCAAACGAGCTTGTCACCCTGAGCGCAGTCGAAGGGTCTCAACAAGACAACGGAGTTTATCCTTTAGAACTAAACACCATGCCAGGTTGGGCTGGAAGTTCGCAGTATTTTAATCGATATATGGATCCTCATAACAATGAGGAGATATTCTCGCAGGAAGCTATTAACTATTGGCAACAAGTAGATTTATACATTGGTGGTAGCGAACATGCAACAGGACATTTATTGTATTCTCGTTTCTGGCAAAAATTCATGTTTGATAAAGGTTTGGTCCCTTTTGATGAGTATGCCAAAAAGTTGATTAATCAAGGAATGATTCTTGGGACGAGTGCTTTTGTTTATGTTTTACTTCTAACCATTAAGACTAAAGTTAGCCCTTCTTTTCTTGATAGAAATAGTTTGGTTCTAAAAGATAAGAAAAAACTTGAGTCTGCTATTAAAGCTCCAAAAAGCTTAATTGTAACTAAAGATGTTTTTGATGATATTAAGCAAAATGGGAGTAATATTCTTGTGGATAATTGGATTAAGTCTTTCAATGAAAAGCATGAAGAACTTGATATAAAATATTCTTCAGATAAATTGATAAAAACTAACCTTGATATATCTCTTTTAGTAGGAACAACTGATGAGGTTGACAAGGATAGGGTTTTGAAAACTTTACAATATTCTGATTCATTATTTTTAGAAGATGGACGTTTATATCGTTTACGAGACGTCGAAAAAATGTCCAAATCCAAATACAATGTCGTGAATCCAGACGAGATCTGTCATCAGTATGGTGCAGACAGTTTACGATTGTACGAAATGTTTCTTGGGCCATTAGAGCAATACAAACCCTGGAATACTGCTGGCATTACTGGAGTTCATAGTTTCCTTAAAAAATTATGGAAATTATATTTTGATGACAATGGTTTAAAAGTAAATGATGCAGAACCAACAAAAGACAATCTTAAAAACACTTACATAAAACCATCAAAAAAGTAGAAGAAGATATCGAGAATTTCTCTTTCAATACCTCTGTTTCTACCTTTATGATTGCAGCTAATGAGCTAACTGCACAAAAGTGTACAAGCAAAGAAATTTTAGAACCTTTATTGGTTGTTATATCACCTTATGCGCCACATATTGCAGAAGAATTGTGGAATTCTTTAGGAAATAATGAGTCTATCTCTACTGCTCCTTTTCCAGTTTATGATGAAAAACATTTGGTAGAAAGCAGCAAGAATTATCCAATCTCTTTTAATGGTAAAATGCGTTTCACAATGGAGTTGCCATTAGACATGAGTAAGGAAGATATTGAAAAAGCCGTGTTGGAATTCGATAAAACAAAGGAACAATTAAAAGGGCGTGAACCTAAAAAGGTAATTGTAGTTCCTGGTAAAATTGTAAATATCGTTGGTTAAATATGCTCCTTAGTTTCTCTTAATTATCGATTTTTCCAAATATAATATGCTTTATAACGACGATAAAAGGTTGTAGCTCAATTTTTTTATCAGCATAAAATCAACACTTGTCGAAAATCAGGATATTATGTTTGAATTTTAAACACCTTTCTTTTCTTTTATAATCCAAAATCAAAAAATTATGATAGTCGGTCTTCCAAAAGAAATCAAAAACAATGAGAGTCGTGTTGCATTAACACCTGCAGGCGTCTTTGAATTAGTGAATAACAATCATACTGTTTATGTGCAAGAAGGTGCAGGAATAGCAAGTGGTTATGAAGATAAGGAGTACATTGAAACAGGAGCTATTATTCTGCCTAACATTGGGGACGTTTATGCTAAAAGTGATATGATTGTTAAGGTTAAGGAACCAATAGAACCTGAATACAGTTTAGCAAAGGCAGGTCAAATTATATTCACTTATTTTCATTTTGCATCCAGTGAAGCTTTAACTAAAGCCATGATAAATAGTAGGGCTGTTTGTATTGCCTACGAAACGGTTGAAGATAAAAAAGGAAACTTACCATTATTAACGCCAATGTCTGAGGTAGCTGGAAGAATGGCAGTACAGCAAGGTGCAAAATATTTGGAGAGACCTATAAAAGGTAAAGGTATTCTGTTAGGTGGTGTTCCGGGTGTAAAACCTGGAAAAGTACTTATTTTAGGAGCAGGTGTGGTTGGAGTTCAGGCCGCTAAAATGGCTTCAGGATTGGGAGCGCATGTAACTATAATGGATGTTAATATGGATAGACTGCGTTATGTAAACGACGTGCTTCCCAGTAACGTGGTTACCGAGTTTTCAAATGAATATAATATAAGAAAACACATAAAAACTCATGATTTAATAATTGGAGGTGTTTTGTTGAAAGGTGCAAAAGCGCCTAAACTAATTAAAAGAGATATGCTCAAAGATATGCACGCAGGAACTGTTTTGGTAGATGTAGCTGTAGATCAGGGAGGTTGTATGGAGACCACAAGACCAACAACGCATGAAGATCCAACATTTATAATAGACGATGTCGTTCATTATTGTGTTACCAATATGCCTGGAGCTGTTCCTTATACATCTACTATAGCACTAACAAATGTAACTTTGCCATATATTTTAAACATAGCAAATAAAGGTTGGGAAAAAGCGTGCCAGGAGGATAAAGGCTTGCACAATGGACTTAACATCGTTTATGGTGAAGTAGTATATGATGAAATTTCTACAGCATTTGGAATTTAGCTTTGATTAATCCTTAATAGCTGTTTTAATAAACCAATTCTCTTGAGAGGGATTTGGAAGTTATTGCTAATGGCTCAACTAGGCCTTTATAGAATCTTAAAACTGCCAAAACGACTTAACATTTCTTTATAAAAAATTGGCTCATTTTTTGCTATACTTGTAGTAATAAATTTAAAAAAGAAACAGATGTTTGGATATTATATATTAATTGGTGCAATAGCATTAGTAAGTTGGTTAGTAAGTAATCAATTAAAAAAGAAATTTGCATTCTACTCTAAAGTACAATTACGTAACGGAATGAGCGGAGCAGAAATTGCTCAGAAAATGTTGGCAGACCATGGTATTACAGATGTTGAGGTAATTTCAACTTCCGGAAAACTAACAGATCATTACAACCCAAAAAACAAAACAGTTAACCTTAGTGAATCTGTTTACAATCAGCGCAATGCTGCATCAGCAGCTGTGGCTGCGCATGAATGTGGTCATGCTGTGCAACATGCAAAGGCATATAGTTGGTTAACATTGCGATCTCAACTAGTTCCGGTTGTTAGTGTGACTTCCGGGATGTCACAATGGTTGGTAATTGGTGGTTTGGTTTTAGGAGCTGCTGCAGGACTTGGTATGGGTTATTGGGTAGCAGTAGCGGGATTAGGAATGATGGGAGCCGCAACTTTATTTAGCTTTATCACATTACCTGTAGAGTACGATGCAAGTAACAGAGCATTGGCTTGGTTAAAGAATAAGAATATGGTGACACCAGAAGAGTATAAAGGCTCAGAAGATGCCTTAAAATGGGCTGCAAGAACCTATTTGGTTGCTGCAATAGGTGCCTTAGCTTCTTTATTGTATTGGGCACTTCAGATTTTTGGAGGACGAGATTAAAAGAAAACTATAGATAACAACAAAGCTCCTGAAACTCTGGAGCTTTTTTGTTTGAGTCAGTTCGAGTGAAATTGCATAGCAATTTTGTATCGAGAACTTATAGATAGAAAATACTTCTCGATACAATCCTGATAGCCATCAGGACCACTCGAAGTGACTATTATATCTTAATTTGCCTGTCAATTTGCTGATCAAGTGAAATAAATGTTTCTGTTCTGGAAACACCTTCTATTGTTTGTATCTCTTTATTCAAAACATGCATTAAATGCTCATTGTCCTTACAAAGGATTTTTATTAAAATACTCCAGTTTCCTGTTGTATAATGACATTCCAATACTTCCGGAATTTTTTTTAATTGCTTAACAGCATCTGGATTATTCATAGCTTTATCCAAATAAATGCCTACAAAAGCCATAGTAGTATATCCTAATATTTTTGGATTTATAATGAATTTTGATCCAGATATTAATTCGGATTTTTCAAGTTTTCGTAATCGCTGATGAATGGCAGCTCCGGAAATACCAACATTACGAGCAATCTCTAATATTGGTGTACGCGCATCTTCCATTAAAGCTCGTAGTATCTGTTTATCGATACCATCAATAAGTAGGTTTTGATTTATAAGCTTCATTCTAAAATCAGTTTAATATTAAAGCATAAATTTAATAAAATGATTTTAAATTGTAATATTAAGGTAGTTTTTAGTTGCGTTAAGGATTGTAGCGACATCCTTTTTAATTTGCAATTAGGAGCTAGTCGATAAATCTATAACAAATTAAAAAGATATAGCAAAAAGCCTGACTCTACTGAGCTTTAGCGAAGTTGAGGAACGCCCTAAAAATTAATTATTTAACGGGTTATAGCCCAAATAAGGTGCTTTTTTCTCTTTGAAAACAATACCAAATTCTTTTAATTCTTCTAAAATTGGGGTATATACTTCCTTAGAAATGGGAATTTGAACTCCAGGGGTTGTAATTTTTTTATTTAGGATTTGTAATGTTGCAATAGCTACAGGTAATCCTACTGTTTTAGACATGGCAGTATAGGTTTGGTCTTCACCAATAGTAACCATTGTGGCATCAATTTGAAGTTTTTTGTCATTCAAAATATATCCAAACTTATGATACATGACGATCATATCTTTATCATCATGTTTTAAGGTCCAGCTGTCCATTAAAATTTTCTGAAGTATTTGAGCAGGAGTAGCTTTTTTAAGACCAACCATTTTATCAGCATTAAAGATTTCTAGTTCAACAAGCTTGTCCCAAATAATATCATCCTGATCGATCTTAAGTTGGTGTCTTAATTTTAACTCCACTGAATCAGTAGGGCTATATGGCAAAAAGGAGTTTACAAAATCACGATAGCTCATATTCTCGCTATCATCTATTGTATAGCTGTCATCTGTCATTCCAAGTGTTACAAATATATTCCAGGCTTTACTAAAGCCCACTCTACGCATAGTGCCTCTATATAAGGTTTTAATATCATCAAAACCATATACTTTCTGGTATTTAAGTGAATCTCTATTGGCGTAGACTTCGAAGCGGCCATAATTATCAATTTCCAAAAATTCTGTACGTCTGAATAATCTATGATATGGAATGTATTTATAGGTTCCTTCCTGAAGGAATTTGGCAGCTCCACCTTGTCCTGCAATTACCACGTTCCTGGGATTCCAGGTAAATTTATAATTCCAAAGATTGTTGTCACTTTCCGGAGCGACCAACCCACCTGTAAATGATTCAAATAAGATCATTTGTCCGCCTTTTTCTCGAATTCGATCTATAACTTGCATAGCGCTCATATGATCAATTCCAGGATCAACACCAATCTCATTCATAAAAACCAAACCATTGGCTTTAACTTCTTCATTCAGTTCTTCCATCTCCTTACTGACATAAGAAGCTGTAACCATATTTTTTTTGTATAAAATACAATCTTTTGCCACTTCTAAATGAAATCTGGCAGGTAGCATAGAAACAACAATATCAGATTCTTTTATAGCTTTCTTTCTCGATTCATCATTGAAAACATCTAGAATGATCGTTTTCGCATTTTCATGATTATTAATGATTTTTTCGGCATTATCTGTATTAATATCAGCTACAGTAATAAACAAATTTTCAGATTGGGACTTATCAAGAAGATACTTTAAAAGGAAAGACGTAGATTTTCCAGAACCTATGACCAAAATGTTTCTCATAGTGAGATTTGTTAAGTAAATTTACTTACACGAATGTAATAAATACAAACTGTATTCTGATCACAAAATCTAAATTTTATATGAATAAAAAAATTCTTGTTACTGCCGCTATTTTTGGACTATTGAGCGTTATTTTTGGTGCCTTTGGAGCGCATGGATTAAAATCTCTTATTTCGGTTGATGCACTTCAATCTTTTGAAACAGGAGTGCGTTATCAAATGTACCATTCCCTGTTACTTTTGTTTGTTGGGTCCTCTTCTTATATAAATGCAAATAAAAAGAATGCAATTTATTATTTGATACTGATTGGGATACTACTTTTTTCGGGATCTGTTTATGGATTGGCTACCAATGAATTGACAGGCTTCGATTTTAAAACTATAGCATTTATAACTCCATTAGGAGGTTTGCTACTTATTGTTTCATGGCTTGTACTGTTAATTGGATTCGTTAAAAACAAATTCTAAAAGAAAATAAAAATGCGTGATTTATTAAAATCACGCATTTACCATTTATATATCTTCAAGTTATTTTTTATTAACAGCCTTTATATATTTCTCTAACGCCATAGACATAGATGGAGTTTCCGGTGTTGGAGCCGAAATATCTACTCGTAAACCATGTTCTTTTACTGCATTAACAGTAGTGTCACCAAATACAGCTATTCGGGTATGATTTTGTTTAAAATCGGGAAAATTTTTAAGTAGTGAATCTATACCAGAAGGGCTGAAAAAAACCAGAATATCGTAGGAAACATCTGCAAGATCGGATAAGTCACTTGCAACCGTTCTGTAAAAAACTGCTTTTCTCCAATTAACTTCTAAACCGTCCAATATTTCAGGTACATTATTCTTCAATTTATCTGATGTAGGCAATAAAAAGGACTCGTCTTTATATTTTTTTATAAGAGGTATTAATTCTTCAAACGTCCTTTTTCCTACGTAAATTTTCCTTTTTCTGTAAACAACATATTTCTGCAAATAGAAGGCTACTGCTTCAGACTGACAAAAATATTTCATTGAGTCTGGAACTTTAAAACGCATTTCTTCTGCTACTCTAAAAAAGTGATCAACAGCATTTCGGCTCGATAGAATAATAGCACTAAAATCAGAAAGATCAATTTTCTGAAATCTTACTTCTTTGCAAGGAACTCCTTCGACATGTATAAATGGTCGAAAATCTATTTTAACATGCTGTTTCTGTTGTAATTCAAAATAAGGAGAATTCTCTATTTTTGGCTCTGGCTGAGAGACTAAAATTGTTTTCACTTTCATACTAGAGGTCGTATTTAGGCTCTTAATAGTTGTTTAACACCTTATACAAAATCAGATAAGGAGCTATTTCGAGAGCGCAAAGATACAAAATAAAATAAAACAAGTTAACTTTTATAAGCTTAAGATGTGTTTTAACAGACTCCAGGAATCCCATAAATCCGACAGCAAAAAGTAAGAATAAGGCACTAATAATAATCGATTTTGTAGGCTGAATAGCATAAATCAATATTATATTAATAGGCAACAAAACCAATCCTATATAATTTTTGTAAGTTATTTTCTGAAATACGTAATCATTCATTAATTCGTCAATTTCAAAAAGACTGCCAATCAACCTGTCCAATAAGACTTTAATAATCAATACGGATCCAATTCCAATAAACAGTTTATATATAAGATCTAAATTTTGATCTTGAAGATTAATCTCTATGTTAGATATTGATAGAATTACAAAAATGGATAAAGAGATAACTAAGTTGATAAACAATAATCCATCGAATATGTTTACAAATCTTTGATCCTTTATATATATTTTTAGGTAATTAGAATTTCCCAAAATCGCAATAAAATCATTAAATCTGTTCGGAAACATAAGCTTTGCTGCAGCAATAAATATTATGCAGATTATAATGGAAGCCGTAAACCAGTCGTTAATTATAATATTTCTTAACACAATGCTAAATTATCATATTTTATAAAATCAAGTTAAAAAACACCACTTTATTTCTGCGCTAAATAACTTACATTTGCAAAAATTCTTCTGAATAAATGAGCGATAGCATTGTCATTATTCCAACATTTAACGAAATAGAAAATATCGAGCTTATAATACGAGCGGTTTTTTCTCTGGAAAAATCATTTGATATACTCGTAGTTGATGATAATTCTCCAGATTTAACGCACTTAAAAGTAGAAGAATTACAAAAAGAGTTCAATAATTTATATTTAGAAGTTAGAACAGAAAAGTCAGGGCTTGGCACTGCTTATATTCATGGATTTAAATGGAGTCTGAAACATGATTATAATTATATTTTTGAAATGGATGCCGATTTTTCACATAATCCCAAGGATTTGATAAAACTCTACAATGCATGTCATATTGATGGGGCAGATATGTCTATTGGTTCCAGATATATTAAAGGTGTAAATGTAGTTAACTGGCCTTTATCAAGAGTGATCCTTTCTTATTTTGCTTCAATTTATGTTAGAGTTATTACCGGAATGAAAATTAAGGACACAACAGCTGGTTTTATCTGTTATAAAAGACATGTTCTGGAAAGTATGGAATTAGATAAAATAAAGTTCATTGGTTATGCGTTTCAGATAGAAATGAAATTTAGAGCATTTATAAATAAGTTTAAAATTGTTGAAGTACCAGTAATTTTTACCGATAGAACCAGAGGAGAATCCAAGCTAAGTAAGGGGATAATTTCAGAAGCCATTTTTGGTGTAATAAAAATGAAATTTAATAGTATTTTTAAGAAACATTAATCTTAATATGAGAACCACGCTTATAAAAAATGCCAATATAGTTAATGAAGGAAAAATTTTCTTAGGTGACGTATTAATTGAAAATGGCCTCATAGTAGAAATTGAAGAATCTATCAGTGCGAAATCTTCAGATATTCAAATAATATGATGCCGAAGAAAAATATTTATTCCCTGGAGTAATAGATGATCAGGTTCACTTTAGAGAACCTGGGTTAACACATAAAGCCACCATAGAAACAGAATCAAAAGCAGCAATTGCTGGTGGAATTACTTCATTTATTGAAATGCCCAATACAAATCCGCAAACAACTACAATAGAGAAGCTGGATGAGAAATTTGAGATAGCAAAGAATACATCTTATGCCAATTATTCTTTTATGTTTGGAGGAACAAATGACAACCTAGATGAAATTCTAAAAGTAGATCCTAAAAAGACAGCAGCATTAAAGTTGTTTTTGGGTTCATCCACCGGAAATATGTTAGTAGATGATCCGGAAGTATTGGAAAAGATCTTTTCCAATACTAATTTACTTATTGCTGTACACTGTGAAGATGAAACAACCATTAAAAATAATCTTAAAAAGTATATTGACAAGTATGGTGATGATATTCCTGTAAAGTTTCATCCAAAGATTAGAAGTGAAGAAGCATGTTATTTGTCATCATCTAATGCTATAGAACTAGCGAAAAAAACTGGAGCACGACTCCATGTTTTTCATTTATCAACAGGAAAAGAAACAGATCTTTTCAGTAATAAAATTCCTTTAGAAGATAAACAGATCACTGCGGAGGTTTGTATTCACCATTTATGGTTTACGGAAGATGATTATGAGTCAAAAGGAACTCGTATAAAATGGAATCCTGCAGTAAAATCTAAAAAAGATAAAGACCAGCTATGGAAAGCTCTATTAGATGACCGAATAGATGTAGTTGCAACAGATCATGCACCACATACTTTAGAAGAAAAAAATAATGTGTATACAAAAGCTCCTTCTGGTGGTCCGTTGGTTCAGCATGCTCTAATTGCCATGTTGGAAATGCACCATAGGGGTAAGATTTCTCTTGAAAAAATTGTTCAAAAAATGTGTCATAATCCAGCCATTTTATTTCAAATAGAAAAAAGAGGATATATTAAAAAAGGATACTTTGCAGACCTGGTTTTAGTAGATCTCAATAAACCTTGGACAGTTAAAAAAGAGAATATTTTATATAAATGCAATTGGTCTCCATTTGAAGGTAACACGTTTAAGAGCAGAGTTACGCACACATTTGTTAATGGTGTTTTGGTATTCGAAAATTTTAAATTCAACAAAGAAAAAGCTGCAATGCAGTTAACATTTAATAGATAATGAATCGCTTAATTTCAACCCTAATATTAATTCTGGTTATGTTTTCTTGTAACAACATTGAAAAACCAAAAAAACCGGACAACCTAATTTCGAGGGAAAGGATGGTAGATGTTATTACAGATATAAGCTTAATGACAGCCGCTAAGGGTTTGAACAAGGACGTGTTGGAAAAAAATGCTATAAATCCGCAAAATTATATTTACGAGAAATATAATATAGACAGTGTGCAATTTGCAGAAAGTAATAACTATTATGCCTATGATGTTAAGGAATATGAAGAAATTTATGCTGAAGTAAAAGAACGGTTAGAAAAACGGAAAGCAGAATACAAATTGCTTCAAGAAGAAGACAAAAAAGTAAAAGATTCTATTAAAAAGATCAAAAAGAAAGAAAGAGATTCTATTAAAAAACTTAATATAAATAAGAATAGAGAATTTAAGCCAGAACAAGAAAAACTAATTAGGAGATCTGAATAAGGCTATTTCTTTAAATCCCTTTTATAAAGTTCACAGGTTTCATTTATGGATTCTTCAAGAGATTTAAATTCAAAATTTAAATCAGTTTTCAATTTGTCACTACTAAAAACAGAATTATTTAATACAGACGAAGCCATTTGTTTAGTAAATCTTCTGTATTTACGTTTAAAGAAATAGTTTAGCCAGTCTAACCTCCAGGCTACTTGTAGTTGCCATGATTTTGCCTCTTTTTTAGGCGGATTAACTTTTAAATTGTTAGCAACCATATGAGAGAA
This sequence comes from uncultured Flavobacteriaceae bacterium, assembly GCA_963768245.1. Lineage (GTDB taxonomy): Bacteria > Bacteroidota > Bacteroidia > Flavobacteriales > Flavobacteriaceae > Site-B1. The sequence continues at coordinate 25,451 of CAVYHG010000021.1, read as the reverse complement.
ATCTCTAAAACTCCAGTTGTCAGCTACCATTATGTAGCGTTCGTTAATTATTTGGCTTTGCATGAGTTTAATCATTCCTTCAACCACATTATGTACATCCACGTAGCCAAGAATTCCAGTAGTGTAATAGGACATACCTTTATGTATCTTTCGGAATAATGCACCACTACCCATTTTCCAAAAACCTCCTCCCAAAATGATTCCAGGATTAACGATCACAGTTTTTAAGCCTTCCTGAGTGCCTCTCCAAACCTCCATTTCTGCACCATACTTTGTAATGGCATAAACGCTATTGTCATGTTCAGGATTCCAATCTGTTTTTTCAGTAATAATTTTCTCATTAATATCCTTGCCTAAAGCCGCAATCGAGCTTACGTAACATAATTTATCAATTTTATTCGCTATACAAAGATTTACGATATTGGCGGTTCCTTCTATATTGGTTTTTCTTAAAGAGAAGTAGTCATTTGGGTCAAAAGAAACCAAAGCAGCGGAATGGTAAACATGAGATACTTCCTGAAATGCTTCTTCCAGACTTTGCACATCAAGTATATCAGCTTTAACCCATTCAATTTTATTAAAAAGATCATCAACATTTTTGGTAAAATAACTAAAAACGTGTTTGGTTTTTTCGATCTTGGATTCAGACCTGTAAATGGCTCTAATTTTACTTTCTGTTAGCGATAGTTTATAAAGCAAATGAGCTCCAACTAATCCTGTTCCTCCAGTAACTAATATCATAAGGCTAATTTAGTGTTTTTAAATTCACCTTTTAAAGTAGAAATAAACAAAATCCACTAGAGGCAATCTACTTTTTTAGAGTCTCTGGAAAAACATAAAAAAATCCGTCTTAGACGGTTTGTCTTTTATCTTATAAACATATCTTTGCAAGGGTTTAAATATATTTCTGAAATGATAAAGAATTTTGTAGAAGAGTTAAAATGGAGAGGAATGATACATGATGTTATGCCTGGTGCAGAAGAGCATTTAGCTGACGTTATGAGAAGCGCATACATAGGTTTCGACCCTACTTCAGATTCTTTACATATAGGAAATTTGGTGCCTATTATGCTATTGGCTCATTACCAGCGTTGTGGACATAAGCCAGTAGCCTTAGTCGGTGGTGCAACCGGAATGATAGGAGATCCTTCGGGAAAATCAAGCGAGAGAAACTTACTTAATGAAGAGGCATTAAGATTTAATCAGGAAGGTATTAAAAAGCAATTGTCTCATTTTTTAGATTTTGATAGTAATGCTAAAAATGCAGCCGTATTAGTAAATAATTACGATTGGATGAAGGAATTTACTTTTCTTGATTTTATTCGTGATGTTGGTAAGCATATTACTGTTAATTATATGATGGCCAAGGATTCTGTAAAGAACAGAATTACTTCAGAATCTTCAGAGGGTATGAGCTTTACTGAGTTTACCTATCAGTTGGTTCAGGGCTATGACTTTCTTCATTTATTCAGAGAAATGAACTGTACCATACAGATGGGTGGGAGTGACCAGTGGGGAAATATTACTACTGGTACTGAATTAATACGTAGAATAGGAGGAGGTAAAGGGTTTGCAATAACGTGTCCCCTAATAACAAAAAGCGATGGATCAAAATTTGGTAAAAGCGAAGGAGGAAATGTTTGGTTGGATGCTAGAAGAACTTCGCCTTATAAATTCTATCAATATTGGATGAACTCAAGTGATGAAGACGCTGAAAAGTATATTAAGATCTTCACTTTTTTGTCTCAGAATGAAATTGACGCCTTAATTAAAGAACATAAGGAAGCACCACATTTAAGAGTATTACAAAAGCGTTTAGCTGAAGAAATTACAGTGTTGGTGCATTCTAAAGAAGATCTTGAAAATGCTGTAAAAGCGAGTAATATACTATTTGGAAGATCGACAAGTGAAGATTTGAGGCAACTGGACGATCAGACTTTCTTGGATGTTTTTGATGGCGTGCCACAAGCAGAAATAAATGTTGCAGATATTGACAAAGGATTGGACATTATTGGTGCATTAGCTGAAAAAAGTGGATTTTTAAAGTCTAATGGAGAAGCTCGTAGAGCGCTTAAGGAAAATTCTATTTCTGTGAATAAAGAAAAAGTCACTGAAGGCTATTCAATTACTTCGAAAGATTTGATCAACAATAAATTCATTTTATTACAACGTGGGAAGAAGAACTATTTCGTTCTAAAAGTTCAATAAAAAAAGCCTGATTTTAATTCAGGCTTCTTAACAACTAAACTAACTATTCGACTAATTCTTTTCTTTTTCAATAGTAAATACTTGGTCCTCACAAAATTTAAATCCTTACAGGAGCATTAAGTTGCAACCTCGAATATCGGAGTTATCAAACCTTCCTAATATCTCGAAAGAATTATTTTTATAAACCTTACCCAGATCTTGTGTTGCAATAAAAGAGCAAGAATTTAAATTTGCTAGGTCAATGATGTTTATGCCTCCTGTTTTGCCGGTTTTTAGCACGGTTAAATTATCTTCTGTATCACGAGTTAAAACTCGCATCCATTTTGGGCATTCAAAAACACCATCACCTTTAGAATAAGCCTGACTCAATAATTCGGTCATTCCATATTCACTATGGATTTGTTTAACGCCAAAACCTTTTGTAAGAATGCTGTGCAGTTCATCTCTAACCAATTCTTTTCGTCTACCTTTCATACCTCCAGTTTCCATAACAACAGTGTCTTTAAGATTGAATTTATAAGATTCAACCATATCTAATAGTGCGAATGAAACACCAATTAAAAGGACTTTTTTTCCTTTAGCGTCTAACTCTGTTAAGATATCTTTTAATTCAGATAAGTTGTTAAGATAGAATCCGCTTTTAAGTTTTTTAGAATCCTTTATCCAATGTTCTACCATATAGACTAAAGAAGATCCTTCACGTTCCAAATAAGAGGGCAACAAGGCAAGAATTGTATAATCTTCTATATTCCCATAAAAATGCTTGAAACCATGGTTAAAACTAGCTTCGTAAATACCAAGATCAGTCACATAATGTTTACTTGTCAAACTTCCTGTTGTCCCGGAACTAGTAAAAACTTTTTCAATTTCCTTTTTTGAACTTAAAACTTTGTGTGATTTAAAGAACTGAATAGGTAAAAAGGGAATATCTTGTAATGCAGAAATATCACTCGGATTTTTATAAAGCAGATCGCAAAATGAGCGATAAACAGAATTATTATCGAATTGATGCCTGAAGATTTGAAAAGCCAGATCTTCAAACTCTTGTTCTGTTTGTATATTAAAAATGTCTTTAACGCCAATCATTTAAAAGCTGTCAGTTCGAGTGAAAATTGTAAAGCAATTTTTGTATCGAGAACAAAGCACAAAAGTACTAAAATAATAAAGCGTTGATATAGGCGCTTTTAAAAAGCATATTATTTATGGTTATTGAATAACTAATTTTTTAGAGACGGGTGCATTGTTTTGAGATAGTTTCAAAATGAACATTCCAGCATTTAAATTAGAAACATTCAATTGGTTGTTTTCAACTTTACCTTCTAAAACCTGCTTACCTAGAATATCAAAAACTTTGAGCATTGATCACTTTAGAGCTTTTAGAAGAGATATTTACAAAACCAATATTAGTTGGATTTGGATATACACTAAAACTATTAGAATCTATTTCGTTAACCGATAAAAAATCAGGATATGAGCCTTCTGGAAAAGGAGAAGTACATGCAGCATTAGTTGCGCCACCTTCTAATTGATCAATACCACTGTAATCCCAATTTGTTGGTACAAAAGTAGTGCCATCTGGACCTGTATTAGTTAATCTATATGCCCAACCATCTGTATAATCCCAAACTTCTCCATCACCGTTAACATCAATAACGCCATATGTGTCAATAACTAAACCATTCTCAAATAACTCAACTGCATCATCTCCATTTATCTCCATTGCTCCATCTGTGTAATTTGGCGCAAAACCAAAGAAGGCGGTAAATTGTGGAGCTTCTGAAGCTACATAAATAAAAGTTCCCGCAGAAACAGATGCAAAAGGGAAAGTAAATTCTTGGCCATCAGTTCCTTCACCATTATTAGCACTTCCAATCCCAAATAAACTTAAATCAGGAATATCAGCTAAAACATATAGTTCAACACCTTTTGGTGTTCCACCAGATAATGGACCATCAAAAATACCAGATAATACTAAAGCATTAGTTGGAGGGCTATATGCAGTGCCTATCCATGCTCTAGGATCAAAAATACCAGGCACATCTTGCGCAATTCCTACATGACTTGTACAGCCAGAGACTGTATTTTTTGCCCAAACATTCCATTCTGCTTCATCCCAGGCAGGATTGCCTGATGTTACAAATGCTTTTCTTTCAACTCTACCATCTTCAAATTCATGACAAGTACCAGTACCATCTTCTCCAGGAACACCAAATTGATCTATTAACGTATTTGTGCCATCATATAGTTCTAAATTATCATCACCATCACTACCAGCAACATTATCTCCCCCAGCATCCCATTGGTCAGGAGTTACTCCTAAAAAAGTAAGCATGTCAGTATCTTCAGGTCCAGTTGCAATAATGTAAAATCCACCTGCAGCTATTGTACCTGTAAGAGCTAAAGTTTGAGAGACAGTTGCACTTGCATCAGTGTATTTATCTATTCTCCATGCAGATAAATCTACAGGTGTGCCTCCAGCGTTATATAATTCTATATAGCGAAGACAATCATGATTATTTGGATCTGCTAGCTCTGTTATAAAAACTTGACTAAAAACAGTCCCGGTTGTTAATAATGTAAAAAGAAAAATGTAAAGTTTTTTCATTACTAAATTATTTATTAGTTAGAAATCAAACTTTCGAAATAACGAATCAAATTAATTATTAGTAAAAAAGTAAACAATGACATTAGTCAATGGGAGTCAAATATTTAAAAATCTATTGAATATTTATCCAGAAGATGACCAGATTTGAAAAGTCAGATCTTCAAACTCTGCGTCTGTCTGCATATTAAAAATAGTCTTTGTATCTATCATTTAAAAGTTGTCAGTTCGAGTGAAAATTGTAAAACAATTTTTGTATCGAGAACAAAGTAATAAAGTACTAAAATAAAAAAGCGTTGCCCATGGGCAACGCTTTTTTAAAATATGAAAAACCAAATTACTGGATCACCAATTTTTTTGTGACAGTTGCATTGTTTTGAGATAGTCTCAAAATATACATACCAGCATTTAAATTAGAAACATTTAATTGGTTGTTTTCAACCTTACTTTTTAATACTTGCTTTACCTAAAATATCAAATACTTCGGCGCTTAAAGCCTCAGAATTAACCGTTGAAATATTTACATAGCCTGTATTTGTTGGGTTAGGATATACGTTAAAACTATCTGAATCTATTTGGTTTGCTGATAAAAAACCTGGATATGAACCTGTAGGGAAAGGCGTTGCCAGCCGATGCATTAGTAGTTTCTCCATCTAAAACATTTGTACCGCTATAATACCAATTTGCTGATACGAAACCACCATCTGGTCCAGTATTGTTTAATCTGTAAGCCCATCCATCTGTATAGTCCCAAACTTCACCATCACCATTAACATCAATAGCTCCATAGGTATCAATTACAACTCCGTTTTCAAATAATTCAACAGCATCATCTCCATTAATTCCCATTGAGACCATCTTCATAAGTCTGCTGGCAAAACCAAAAAACGAATTAAACCCTGTTGCAGCAGTAGTTACATATATAAAGCTACCAGCTGTTACAGCAACTGCAGGGAACGTAAATTCTTGACCGATCAGTACCTCCGCCATTATTGGCACTGACCAATACCGAATATGCTTAAATCAGCAATATCTTCTGAGACATATAATCTCAACTCCTTTTGGTGTTCCGCCAGAAAGCGGTCCGTCATAAACTCCAGTTAAAACTAATGCATTTGTTGGAGGTCCAAATACATTTCCTGTTACAGGCACTAATTCATCCGTAACTCCAGTGGACGATACAGTAATATCACCACTATATGAATTTTCAGGTAATCCTGCTGCTAATCTAACATAAACGGAGGTTGCTAGCAACTGTTCCGGAGCCAAAAGGGACACTGACAGATCCACTAAATGTTCCGCCAGAAGTTAGCGACAATTCAAAAGCCGCTGATGGAGATGTTACTACAATGTCTGAAGTAAGGAATAACCCTTCTACTGTAAAACTATCTTCTCCGGATGGACCCATACCTGCTGAATAATTAAAAGAATCCAAAAATGAAGTTATAGTAATCTGTGGATCCGCTGGATTTACATTTCCATTTAAATTAACAGTGGCATCAGATGCACCAGTTGAAGTGGCAGTAGCTATATCAGAATAGGGTCCTACAGCTAAACTTGCTTTCAACCTTACATATACAGTAGCTGAGGCGGAACCACCTGTTTGAGTAACAACAACAGAAGTCCCGAAAGTGCCTCCTGAAGTTAATGAAATTTCAAAGTTTGAAGCTCCTGGAACACTAATATTAACATCAGCAGTTAAATTAGTTCCTGTAACACTAAACGATCCTTCACTTGAAGGGCCTTGACCTTCAAAATAATCCAAACCTGTTACGTCTGCACCTAAAGTGATAGATGGTACAGCTGCCCCAAAGGACTGTCCGGAATTTATTAATCCACTTGAAGCAGCAGTAGGACCTGTCCAAGAAAAGTTCTCATAGGTTGTACCAGACCCAATTAATTGCAATGACTCACCAACTGCACCTGGTTCAGACACTCCAATATCAGTTGAAGTAACTCCATTTGCCACACCCGAAGCGGCCATAAATGACCCTTCATAACTTAAAAACTGAATTAAAGTACCACCATTATCCAGAGCCACTCCATCAGGCGCTCCATTTTGCAATCCAGAAATTGCTACAAAAACGGCACCATATCCAGAGCCTTCATCAGGAATAGTTCCCGTTGCTGCTGTTGCAGAATAAGGAGCACCTCCATTACCGTTATAAGGTGTAATAGTGTAAGTGCTAAATCCGTTCCAGCTGGTCCTGCAATTTCAACCCCTTCGTTAGTGTCAGTTCCTGAATTATCATAATGAATTTCATTAATAAATACAGTTGTCTGACCAATTGAGGCAACAGATATTAAAAAAGTAAAAAGTAAAAAGTAAAGTTTTTTCATAATTCAATGATTTAATTAATTAATAGGACATTAAAGATAAAAATAATTGACTCTATTAAATAAAAAAAAGCAACCTAAATGGCTGCTTTTAACAATTATATAATATTAAGCTTTCTTTTACCTCACTACCAGCTTTCTGGTTGCAGATTGTTTATTTTCCTGGATTCTTAAAATATAAACACCAGATTTTAGATCGGTGATATTTAGTTCTTTTCCTAAGACAGTTTTAGAAATGACCATTTTACCCAATACATCATAAATAATAACCTCCTTAGGCTGATTCAATGTACTGGTTATATATATTTTTCCATTGGCCACAGGATTAGGATATATATTTAAACCAGGAATATCCTTAGCAAATTCTCTACTACTACTATTAGCAGTGCTCTGAGCATAATTAGTAGTTACAAAAAAGAAAAAGCTTAAAAAAAGTAAAGCGTAAATGTATTTTTTCCCCATAATTAATTCGATTTGGTTTGTTAAAGATAAATAAAAGGCTTCAACTTTCGTACCAAATGCCATGTATTATCGATGAAATGCAGCAATTTTAACACTTTGGCAACGTTAACAAATCGTTATCAAGTACGGATATACAGATAATTATTCCCTAAATGATACTTTATATTTTATATTTACTTCAATTATGAGTTAAAAGCATTAAACCTGATGAAAAAAAAGGAAATTAAAATTCTATTAGTTGATGATGAACCGGATATTTTAGAAATTGTAGGATATAATCTGACTTCAGAAGGCTATCAAATAGTTACTGCAGAGAATGGTTTAGAAGCCGTAAAAAAAGCCAAAAAAGAAAAGCCCCAGCTTATAATTCTTGATGTGATGATGCCGGAAATGGATGGTATTGAAGCTTGTGAACAGATTAGAAAAATACCGGATCTAAAAGACACCATAATTACTTTTTTAACAGCAAGAGGTGAAGATTATTCTCAACTAGCAGGATTTGATGCCGGTGCAGATGATTATATAACAAAACCGATTAAACCAAAAGTTTTGGTAAGTAAAGTAAAAGCATTACTAAGACGTATAAAAGATGACGACGATACAAAGGAAGATATTATTAAAATTGATAATTTAATCATTAATAGAGATGAATATAAGATCATTCTCAAAGGGAAGGAGATTATTTTACCAAGAAAAGAATTTGAATTATTATCTTTATTGGCATCAAAACCCGGTAAAGTTTTTAAACGAGAAGATATTCTGGACAAAGTCTGGGGAAATGAAGTAGTTGTTGGAGGAAGAACAATTGATGTACATATTAGAAAATTGAGAGAAAAAATTGGTGATAAAGCTTTCAAAACAGTAAAAGGAGTAGGTTATAAGTTTGTGATTAAATGAACACGAAATTAAAAAAATCGTATAAGTTTGCGTTCTACACTGCCTTATATGTAACCATTTTTTTAACACTCATACTGAGTGTTTTTTTGTATTTCTTTTATAGTCTTGACATAATTTTAATAGCGGCATTTGCTGCTGCATGCTATATTTTTGCTTTTTTTATAATTCAATATAGAGTAGAACAGTTTATTTATAAAAGAGTTAAAAAAATATATGATGATTTAACTTTACTGGAATCCAGTTCATTTAGCAATCAACCCATAACAACAGATATGGCGACTTTAACTAAAGAAATTGACAAGTATGCCAGAGATAAGAAAATTCGAAATTGAAACATTAAAAGTTAGAGAAGAATATAGAAAAGAATTTTTGGGTAATGTTTCTCATGAATTAAAAACACCATTATTTACAGTACAAGGTTATATTTCTACCTTATTAGATGGTGCTTTGCATGATGACAAAGTGCTGGAAAAATATTTGAAACAGAGCAAATAAAGGTGTTGAAAGATTAACCTATATTGTTAAAGATTTGGACATGATCACCAAACTGGAAATAGGTGATTTAAGTTTAGATCTTGAAAATTTTGATATTGTAGAAGTAATTCAAAATGTGTTTGAACTGTTGGAAATGAAGGCAGCCAAAAAGAAGATCACTTTAACTTTTGATTTAGAATTACTTAAACCCAATAATGGTGTTTGCTGATAAAGATCGAATTCAGCAAGTGTTGACTAATTTAGTTGTAAATTCTATTAAATATGGACGATCCTAAAGGAACAACAGAAGTAAGTATAGAAAATTTGATTAAAAATAAAGTTATTGTTAGAATCACAGATAATGGTGAAGGTATTGAAACAGAAAATATTCCAAGATTATTTGAACGTTTTTATAGAGTTGATAAAAGTGGTTCAAGAAAAGAAAGTGGATCTGGTTTAGGACTTGTCCATTGTAAAACATATTATAGAAGCTCACAACGAAAAAATATATGTAGAAAGTGAATTTGGTGTTGGCAGTGAGTTTTCATTCACTCTGGAAAAGGTTAAATAGATTGCTTAAAATCAATGATCATGCTTAAATGCATGCAGACCATAATATGTATTGGCTTATTTGAAGCATTTCAATTTTAAAATCATTCTTGGTTACAACTAGGAACTAATCTGAGATCTTCTAATCTTTTAGCTAAATATTCTTGTTCAAATTGCCCAGGTGTTGGAATAAAAAAAGCTTTTTTCTGCAATTTAGCCAGATCCATAATAGTTGTATAACCAGATCTTGACAAGACTATTTTACTTTTATTTATAGTCCTTTCGAGTTCCTCAGTTGTCATAAAATTATAAATAGTGATATTTCCTTGTTGAGATTTAATTTGTTTGTCTTCAACCTTACCTTTTACAAAAACTACGGAGCCTTTATAATCATTTAATTTCTTAATAATAATTTCTTCAAATATTGTTCGTTGTGGTTCTGGACCGGACAATAAAACCATAAGATCATATTTTATAACAGAATCCACTTTTGTAAACCGGCTTAATGGGCCAATATATCTTAGGTTTAGATCAGTTCTTTGTAAATGACCTAGTTTTCCACTTAAGTTTGGTTCCAATTCAACGTCAGGAACCCAACATTCATTAAATTTTTTAATAATCTTTTGATGTATTTTACTACTAAACCAGGATGTGTTTCCACTTAAAACATTTAATTGATGTGAAATAAATACAGATGGAACATTTTTATTGTAAGACACCTAATCGATTATCAGAAATAATACCATCAATTTCTTTATCTTCAATTAATTTCTTAACTAATTTCTTTTCTCCCTTTATAGCCTTTAGCATTTTAGGAGAATCCATTATCAGTTTAGTTTTAAAACTTCCTCCTTTTTTGGAATATGTAATATTATAAGATGGTAACTCAATTGTTTTTACTTCAGGAAATTCTTTTTTTAATAGTTCTAAAGCAACACCATCACTTGCCATAATAGGAGTAAAATTATTATTTATTAACGCATTGATAATAGGAATGCATCTTGTCGCATGGCCTAATCCCCAATTTAAAGGAGCAACTAAAATTCGTTTTTTCAATTCCATAGGAAAACAAATATAATGCTAAAATGTTTCCTTAATTTTACCAAAAGATTAAATTAATACTGTGGGAAGTAAAAATAAATTAAAACGATTTAAAGAAAACGAAACATTTACTAATGTCTTTCAACCAACAAGAGAAGAATTGGTTTGATACAGATTATAAATTGAAAGGCAAATGGAATTCTACTGTTTTTAAGAATTAGAATCCATTGGTGTTAGAATTGGGTTGTGGTAAAGGTGAATACTCAGTTGCATTAGCACAAAAATATCCGAATAAGAATTTTATTGGAATTGATATTAAAGGAGCACGATTCTGGAGAGGAGCAAAAACAGCCTTGGAATGATGACATTGAGAATGTAGCATTTTTAAGAACTCAAATTGAACTTATTGATTTTGCATTTGGCGAAAATGAAGTTGATGAAATTTGGATAACTTTTCCAGATCCTCAAATAAAATATAAACGAACCAAACACAGAATGACTAATTCGGAATTTCTGAAGCGTTATAAAAAGATATTAAAACCAGATGGTCATATCAACCTAAAAACCGATAGCGAATTTATGCATGGATATACTTTAGGACTGCTGCATGGAGAAGGGCATGAAATTATTTATGCGAATCATGATGTTTATAAAAATGAAGGAAGTCCGGAAGAAGTAACAGGCATACAAACCTTTTATGAAGAACAGTATTTAGAGCAAAACAAACCAATTACGTATATTCGATTTAAAATTAAGAGCAATTGAGTTTAACCATCACATTTTTTATTGGGCTAATTGTGACGCTAATTGGGGTTATTCCTCCAGGTCTTTTAAATATGACGGCAGCTAAAATTAGTTTAAAAGAAGGTTATAGTAAAGGAGTTGTTTTTTCAATAGGTGTATGTATAACTGTAATTATACAAACCTATATTGCTGTTCAGTTTGCCAGGTATTTAAGCAACCATCCTGATTTCATTGATATTTTGCAACGTGTGGCAATGGTTATTTTTATTTTGATATCAATTTATTATCTGTTTATTGCCAAAGAGAAAGCACAACCTACGGACGGCATTAATAATCACAGCAAAAGGAACCGATTTTTCTTCGGAATTTTTTTGTCAGCTTTAAATATGTTTCCAATTCCTTATCAAGCCTATATGAGTATTACCCTTGCATCTTTTGGTTTAATGGATTTTGAAAAAACAAATATTATATCTTATGTCTCAGGTGCTGCAATGGGGACCTTTGTAATGCTATATATTTATATATTCTTTTTTGACAAGATAAAAAGCCAAAAATTTACTTCACATAAAAATATGAATCTGTTTATAGGAATTATAACCGCTGTAATAGCTTTAGTTACTTTAATTAATGTTATTAAAGAAATATAATGCAAAAAGAAACTCTCTCTTTTTTTGAAAAGGTATACGAGGTTGCCAGATTAATTCCTTATGGAACGAGTAACCAGTTATGGTGCCATTGCAAAGTATCTGGGAGCTGCAAGAAGTGCGAGAATGGTTGGCTATGCCATGAATAGTTCTCATGGTAAAGATATTCCTGCACATCGCGTTGTGAACAGAAAAGGTCTATTAACAGGAAAGCATCATTTTGAAGGCACTAACCTCATGCAACAACTATTGGAAAGTGAAGGTATTACAGTAATTGAAAATCAAATTCAGGATTTTGACAAATTGTTTTGGGATCCTTCAGACCATCTATTGTAACAATTGCAACACATGCACAAAAACTTCAATGTCAATCCTAAAAAATTTAGGCATTATTAAGTATATTTGCTCTTTAGAATTAATCTAAATTAACATAACCAATTTTTTGCTAAACATTAGGTTATGTTAACCTCTATGAATATTGAGGTCTTTTAAAGGAATACAAATTAAAAAGATTCCTGCCTGCGCGAAATAAATATGAAATTACAAAAGCAAGATATTTTAAAAGCATTAGAGACCATAATGTTCCCGGTGAAGGTGGCAATATGGTTGAAACTGGAGCAGTTAAGAATGTGATCACATTTGGCGATGAGGTAATTGTAGATATTACTATTAAGAATCCAAGTTTACAAGCAAAAAAGCGAACCGAAGTTGATATCATGAAAGTTATTCATGATCTGGTTTATGAAAAGGCAAAAATTACTGTAAATCTTAAAGTTGATGCACCAGCAGAACCTGTAAATCGAAATAAAAGGAAATCCAATTCCCGGTATTAAAAATATATTAGCTGTAGCATCTGGTAAAGGTGGTGTAGGTAAATCTACAGTAACTGCAAATATGGCTGTTACTTTATCTAAAATGGGCTTTAAAGTTGGTATATTAGATGCAGATATTTACGGACCATCAATTCCTATTATGTTCGATGTTGAAAACGAACGACCTCTGGCTGTTAATGTAGACGGAAAATCTAAAATGATACCTGTAGAAAATTACGGAATAAAAGTTTTATCCATAGGTTTCTTTACACAACCCAATCAGGCTGTAATCTGGAGAGGACCAATGGCTGCAAAAGCCTTGAATCAAATGATTTTTGATGCGCATTGGGAAGAATTAGATTTTCTTTTGATCGATTTGCCTCCGGGAACAGGAGATATTCATTTAAGTATTATGCAATCTTTACCAATTACAGGTGCTGTTGTAGTTAGTACACCACAAAATGTGGCTTTGGCTGATGCCAAGAAAGGCGTTGCGATGTTTCAACAGGAAAGTATTAATGTTCCGGTTTTAGGTATCATTGAGAATATGGCCTATTTTACACCTGAAGAATTACCTGATAATAAATATTATATCTTTGGAAAAGAAGGTGCTAAAAATTTAGCCGAAGATCTTAAGGTACCATTTTTAGGAGATATTCCTTTGGTACAAAGTATTCGTGAAGCTGGAGATGTAGGACGACCTGCAGCATTACAAGATGATACACCTTTGGAAAAGGCATTTATGAATTGACCAAAAATGTTGTTCAGGAGATGGTAAACAGAAATAAGAGTTTGCCACCAACTGAAGTAATTAAAATAACGACCATGGCTGGATGTTCAGCTGTTAAAAATTAAAACATGAATTCAAAAGAAATTAGATCGAACGTGGAAAAAGCATTAGAAGAAATCCGACCTTTTCTGCAAAGTGATGGAGGTGATATTTCTTTAATTTCTATTGAGAATAATAATTTAGTAAAGGTACAGTTAGAAGGAGCATGTACTTCATGCACGGTAAACCAAATGACCTTAAAATCTGGTGTAGAGATGACCATAAAAAAGTATGCACCTCAAATAGAACAGGTTATAAGTGTAGAATAAAAAGAAGAGACTGTCTAAAAGGGTTTGATTTTGTCATTTTGAGCGAAGTCGAAAAATCTCAATTATCAAAATGTTAGAAAGTTGAATCTTGAGAGATTCTTCATATCATTTAGAATGACACTTTTTAGACAGCCACTTATTTCTAATCTGTTATATAGTCTGATAAACTTGTTGGTCCTTCCAGCAGAACTCTTACAATTTGGAGTGTTCCATTTTCTTGAGTAGCTATCTGCCATTTTATTAATGAGATGGTTCCTTTTTCTATTTCCATTCCTGTAATACTTCTTGGATGTACGCAACTTCCATCGTTAAAAAATGCGATATCACCTGGTTCTGGAAAACGAGGTCTGTGCGTATGACCAATAACGGTAATTAAGTTGTTATTTTCTGAGATCCATTTTTTGGTTCTACGTTCTACTTTTATTAACTCCTTGTAGTTTTTAGCGGGACTCGTAGGATCTGCAATTCCCATAACGTTTAAAGGTTTCCAAAGTACCCTTACCATAAATCTGCTCCATCTCCAAAAGGAATAATTCCACCAATCGGCCTGATGCCCATGGGTTAAAAATATTTTCTGATTGGTCTCACAATGCTTAAGAATTATGGCTTCATGGTATTGAATACCTCTAAATAATTCTTCGTCTTTCGCTGTTTTAGGATCAAAATATGTGGTTAAATGTTTTGCAACATATTTAGGATCACGATACACCATATCATGATTTCCCCAGATCATGTGCAATTTATTTTCATCATGGAATTGTTTCATCAATAAATACACATTCTTATGGGCAAAAAATATAGATTCAAAAGATAAATTTTCCCATAATTCGTCACCATCACCTAATTCGAAATATTGAAAGCCTTCAGAATAATAGTGACTCAAGGCATGAAAATAGATATTTCGGTTATTGGCAAAGTCATCGGCAAAACTATTATCTCCTCTGTGACAGTCACTAAATAAAATAAACTTGCTGTCATTGTCAAAATCGACTATTTTGGCATTTTTATAGGCTTTGTCTAAGCGTTTTTTAGATGAAAACATGTTTAATTTTTATCTAAAATAAATATAAATGTTGTTGTTTGAGATTCTTATTGCAATTTTTCAATAGCTACAGGGAGAATACGTTCCACAAATCTGGTAAATGCTATCTCGGATAAGTTAACTTCATCAAACGTAATCAATGACAGATCGTTTAGCCCCAAACGTGTAATATCAGTAATATTAATAAAAAAAATACCTTTGCTTTCACAATAGTTTTTTGCGTAGTTATTATAATTGTCTATATCCTCAGAAATTCCCTCAGGATCAGGACTTTGTTGGCCAAATGGTGTAAAGGCATAATCTGGAATTGAAATTACAATGACATTATTTGCATTTCCTTTTGCAAGAAAGATCGCTTTATCAGCTAATTCAGCAAATTCATCAAAGTAGGTCCAAAACGAATCATTATTAAACTGGTTATGAACGCCTATTTGAAGTGTAACTAAATCATAATTTGTATCTGGATTTTCATTTTCAATATTTTCTAATAAAATTGATGTTGTCCAACCAATTTCTGCAATGGTCTTCAATTTGAAACTGAAATCACTATTGAAATACCGCGAAAGACTATCTTTAAGCTGAGCAGGATAGTTGCAGTTTTCGCATACATTATGTCCTTTTGTATAGCCATCACCAAGAGACAAAATTCTTATTTCGAAAGGATCATCTTCAGATGAGATTACAGTATTAGTTTGATCAGATATACTATTTGAATCTTCATTATTACAGGAAAAATGCATTAATAAGACAATAGTAAGAAATACATAGGATATTTTGAATACTGTTTTGTTCATATTAAATAGCTGTTATAATTTTTCCAATGCCAGTGGAAGAATTCTTTCTACGAAGTTTGAATAAGCCAGTTCAGATGGATGCAGATTATCTGAGGCTACCAGATCAGGATTAACCAGTCCATAACGGGTGATATCTGTGATATAAACATAAGATATACCATTTATAGTACAATAGTCTCTAGCATAATCATTGTATTGGTCTATTTCTTGAGAAATGGATGCGTTACCACCACCAAATGGTGTAAACGCATAATCAGGTATTGACACAACGATCACATTATCAAGATTTCCAGATGCTTTTTCTATTGCAGTACTAACCAATTCTGGAAATTCTTGTTGGTATAAAGAAAATGGTCTTCCTTGATATTGATTATTCACACCAATTAAGAGTGTCACCAGATCAAAGTCATTAGGAGGGTCATTAGCGTCTATTGCATTTATTAAGCTGGTTGTGGTCCAACCGGTTTGTGCAATAATTTGTAATTCTATTGAGCTATTTTCTAAATTATTAATTAAGCTATCCTTTAATTGCTCAGGGAATCTACAGGTTTCACATACACTTTGCCCAATAGTATAACTGTCACCTAAAGAAAGTATTTTGAAATTTGATTGGGCGCTATTATCACCGCTCCCATCGTTTCCCCCAGAATTTCCGTCATTATTGGAATCTCCTAATAACTCTTCTTCCATATTACTATTCAGAAATTGTGAATTTGTATCATCGTTACTACATGATAAACTGATACTAACAGAAAAGAATACTAAACTAAAAGAGAAAAGATAAATAAGTTTTTTCAAAATCAATTTTTGTTTAAAAATAAAAAAAGCCTCCGCAAAAAGGGAGGCTTTTCTATAAATTTTATCTATTGATAAATTTATTTAAAGGCATTTAAGCCCGTTATGTCTAAACCGGTAATTAGTAAATGTATATCATGTGTACCTTCATAGGTAATAACACTTTCCAGGTTCATGGAATGTCTCATAATACTGTATTCTCCTGTTATTCCCATTCCTCCCAGTATCTGTCTGGCTTCTCTTGCTATATTTATAGCCATGTCAACATTATTACGTTTTGCCATAGATATTTGAGCTGTTGTTGCTCTATCCTCATTTTTCAGAACACCAAGCCTCCATGTTAAAAATTGTGCTTTAGTGATCTCTGTGATCATTTCGGCTAATTTTTTTTGCTGTAATTGGAAAGCTCCAATTGGTTTTCCGAATTGTATACGTTCTTTACTATATCGTAAAGCCGTATCATAACAATCCATAGCAGCACCAATAGCTCCCCAAGCAATACCGTAACGCGCCGAATCTAAACATCCTAGAGGCGCGCCAAGACCAGATTTATTAGGTAATATATTTTCTTTTGGTACTTTTACATTATCAAAAATTAGCTCTCCGGTTGCACTTGCGCGTAGAGACCATTTATTATGGGTTTCAGGAGCTGAATATCCTTCCATATCCTTTTCTACAATTAATCCATGTATTCTACCTTCTTCATTTTTTGCCCAAACTATAGCAATATCTGCAAATGGTGAATTGGAAATCCACATTTTTGCACCATTCAATAAATAATGATCTCCTTTATCTTTAAAGTTAGTAACCATACCACTAGGATTAGATCCATGATCAGGTTCTGTTAAACCAAAACAACCAATCAACTCTCCTGAAGCTAATTTCGGTAAATATTTTTGACGTTGTTCTTCATTTCCGTATTTCCAGATTGGGTACATGACCAAAGACGACTGGACAGAGGCTGTACTGCGAATGCCCGAATCTCCACGTTCTATTTCCTGCATGATCAAACCATAGGAAATTTGATCTAATCCTGCACCTCCATATTCCATTGGAATATACGGTCCAAAAGCACCAATTTCGGCTAAACCTTTAACTATTTGTTTTGGAAATTCTGCTTTTTGGGCATACTCTTCAATGATTGGGGAGACTTCTCGTTTTACCCATTCTCTTGCTGCATCTCTAACTAGTTTGTGTTCGTCTGTTAAGAGTTCGTCTAAGTTGTAATAATCCGGAGCTTCGAATAAATCTGGTTTCATCTGCAAGTATTTAAAAATTAAAAAAATGACAATATTTTTGTATTAATATTGTCAAACTCATAATTACAGAGCAAATTTAATTATTCCCATTGAAAGCGTCACATTTTTAAATAAAAATCTTTTGTTAATTCAATGTAGTTTTCTGTGTACTGATGCCTGGAAGTTTCAATAGTTAATTCTTCTATTTTCAATCCAGTTTTAACACGAGAAAATTCAATTAAGCTTCTCACAGTTTTAGAGTTTGGATTGCCTTTAACGTGCAAAATTCTTTTAGGAAATAGATTTACATGAGAAGCTAATTTAACGAAATGCGCTTCTTCTTTAAACGGGATAATAACGGATAGAATTCCATGTTTAGATAAAAGTTTTGCAGAACTTGAAAGTAAGTGATCAAATGGCAAGGAGTCTTGAAACCTGGACAAGTCACGTTGTTCATTTTTAGTTTTGAAGTTCTCTTTATAAAATGGTGGATTCGAAATGATCAAATCATAAGTTTCGTCCATTTCTTCCGCAAATTCGAGTAAGGAAGCATGATAACAGAACAGTCTGTCCGACCAAGGAGAGTTTTCAAAATTTTCAACACATTGTTCGAATGCCATATCGTCAATTTCTATAGAATCTATTAATTGTGAATTGCCTCTTTGAGCTAACATTAAAGCAAGAATTCCTGTTCCTGAGCCAATATCCAGAATACTATTCGGATTATTTTCCAATGATGTCCAAGCTCCAAGTAGGACAGAATCTGTACCAATTTTCATGGCACACTTATCTTGATTTACAGAAAATTGTTTGAATGTAAACAGATCTGACATGTTTATAAGTAAAGGTCAATGAGTCCTTGTGGCGTTTGGACCAGAATCGTTTTACGCTTTCGGTCTACTTTTTTAATTAACTCATCATTAATTGGTATTAAAATCTCGATGCCATCACGATCAACTTCAAATAAGGCTTGTGCAGTATTGTCGTTAACACTTTTAATCGTACCTACTTTGCCAAAATTAACATCGTTTATAGTAAAGCCAATTACTTCGTGAAAATAGAATTTATCACCTTCTAATTTAGGTAAGAATTCGAGAGGCAAATACAAATCAGATTTTAAAATAGAGTCTGCATCTTGTTCGGTATCTATATCCTCAAACTTAATTCGTAATAGTTCCGATTTATGAAGCTGAGAATCTTCAATAAAAAATGGAATTAAATTGTTCCTTAAGTCTATTAGAATAGAATCAAGATCTTCATAAAGTTCCGGTTGATCTGTATCTAACTTGGCTAATACTTCTCCCTTATAACTATATTTCTTAACAATCTTACCTAAATAGAAACAATCTTCTTTTTGCATGACAAGTTATTGGTTGTCATCCTGAACTAGTTTCAGGATCTTTTTTAATTATATATCAGATATTGAAGTAAATTCAGCATAATGCAAAAGTGTTTTGCACAAAAAACTCCGATAAATTATTACCGGAGTTTAAAAGTATAAAAAATAATTTTTTATTCTTCTTCGTTTGAAGCCTTAGCTTCTTCAGCTGGAGCTTCGTTTTCAGCAACTTCCTCTACAACTTCAGGTTTTTTTGCTTCTACAACTTCTTTAGCTGGAGCTTCATTTTCAGAGACTTCCTCTTTAACATCAGATTTTTCTGCTTCTACTACTTTTTCAGCTGCTTCTTCAACTACTGCTCCTTCTGTTTCGGCAACTTCTTCAGCTGGTGCTTCTTCAGTCGCACTTGCCTCGGTTTCAGCAACTTCTTCAGGTACAGGAGGTGGTATAGCTGTTCTTGCTTCGTTAACTGCTTTTTCAGCTTCTAATGCTTTTTGCTTCGCATCTGCTTTAGCTTTTGCTAAACCATCTGCTTTAGCTTCTACTTGAGCCTCTTTTTCTTTAACCCATGCCTCGAATTTCTTCTCTGCTTGTTCTTCTGTTAAAGCACCTTTCTTAATACCACCTGCTAGGTGGTTTTTAAGCATGGCACCTTTGTAAGATAAAATAGCTCGAGCAGTATTGGTTGGCTGAGCTCCGTTTTGTAACCAGGTTACAGCACCATTAACATCTAATTCAATTGTTGCTGGATTGGTATTAGGATTATAAATACCTAATTTTTCAAGATATCTACCATCTCTCTTAGATCGTGCATCTGCAGCTACGATCCAGTAAAAAGGCTTCCCTTTTTTACCGTGTCTTTGTAATCTAATTTTAACTGACATATAAATTAATTATTTGAGGTTCCCGACCTCGGTTATTAATGAGTGCGCAAAGATAATATCTTTTTTTAAAAAAAGTACACTAACTTCTTTTTTAATTTTAACTGACGATTTTAACTATAACTCCCTGTTAACGAATATAATTGCTATTTACCTAAGTAATAATTAAGCAAAAAATGCAATTAATACATTTGGATGCTTAAAATGACCCATCAGTTTTTAAATGCGAAAGATATTTATCCCCATAATCGTCCTTTTTCTTCTATTATCATGTAGTAACGATGTTCAGTTTAATTCGCCTGCTTTGCAAGGGACAAAAAATTATAATTATTGGAGAGCTCGAGATATCCAGGCCACTCTGTTAGAAAATGGAGGTTTAAGAATAATTGGAGTTAATATAGATGAGTCATTAACTTTAATTTTAGAAGGGAGTGATGAGGGATCTTATATATTAGGGTCGAATTCCGTGAATTCAGCAATATTTGATGGAAATGATTTAAAAACTTATTCTACATCTAATAATGGTGATGGCGAAATAATATTAGAGGATTACGATATCACTGATCTCACAATTACAGGCACTTTCAAATTCAATTCTTATTCTGGAGATGCCAGTGTTGTAAACTTTATAAATGGAGTTTTTTATAAAATTCCAATTGAAATAAATATTCTTGACGAAGCGACCGGAACCAATCTCTTAAATGCGACAATTAATTCGAATAATGCAGAAAGTGAAGATATTACAACTTTAGTTACAGATAACGAATTGCTTATAACAGCAAATTATCTGGACAACTCGGTAATAGAAATCCACATGCCTAAGTTTGTAACGCTTGGTTCACATACATTAAAAGTATCAACTCAAATTTATGCCAATTACATACTCCCTGATGGCACATTATCTTCATCCCAAAATGGGACAATGCAAATCATTGAACACGATCTGCAATTCAAAAAACTAAAAGGCACTTTTTCGTTTAATACAGGTGCCCCTTATAATCTGTCAGTTACAAACGGGAGTTTTATAATCTATTATTAATTAAATCGATGCTCTGACTCTTCATTGTTAATAACATTTCTCGGAAGTGAATTCATTTATTCTTAATTTTAGCATTCTTATTTATTGAGGATAAAATCACTTTTATGTACCTAATTTTTGATACTGAAACCACAGGATTACCTAAGCAATGGAATGCACCCATTAGCGATACAGATAATTGGCCACGTTGTGTTCAAATTGCCTGGCAATTGCACGATGATATGGGAAACTGTGTGGACCATCAAGAATATTTGGTGCAACCAGATGGATTTAATATTCCTTATGATGCCGAAAAAATTCACGGGATTTCGACAGAATTAGCGCAAGAACAAGGAGAACAAATACGTGTTGTTTTAGATAAGTTTAATGAAGCAATTAATAAGACAAAATTTATCGTTGGCCAAAATGTTGGTTTTGACCTGAACATAATGGGTTCAGAATTTTTTCGAGAAGACTTGGCAAATAAATTACAGGAGCTACCTGTTTTAGATACATGTACAGAACATACAGCACAACTTTGTAAACTTCCGGGTGGCAGAGGTGGTAAATTTAAATTACCTACACTTTCCGAACTCTATGTCTTCTTGTTTAATAATAGGTTTGATGAAGCCCACAATGCTTCTGCCGATGTTGAAGCCACAGCAAGATGCTTTTTTGAATTGATCCGACAAGGAGAATTTACAAAAGAAGAATTGGATGTTCAACCGGATTACTTTCAAAAATTTTCTGAAGCTAATCCAAAAGAGATTCAACTTTTAGGCCTTAAGCATATCAATTTAAAAGAAGAAAGTGCCAAAATTAACAGGCAACTACAGGAGTCTGAGCTTAAAGATCAAATTGTTAATGAGAATGAAGTTGATGTTTCAGAATTAAGGGACGTTAGTTTTGCTCATTTACACAATCATTCACAATTTTCTATACTTCAATCAACAATTAGCATTAAAGATCTGGTTTCTTCCGCCTCCAAATATAATATGCCTGCAGTTGCATTAACAGATCAGGCTAATATGATGGGAGCATTTCATTTTGTTAAGGAGATAAATTCACATAATATTAATGTTCAAGCAAAGAATAAAAAAGCGCTAGAAAAGGGAGAAGATCCAGTTGCTCAAGAAATTAAACCTATTATCGGTTGTAAGTTTTTTGTTTGTGAAGATCATCTGGACAGAACAAGAAAAGATAATGGTTACCAAATAGTATTTTTAGCAAAAAACAAAAATGGGTATCATAATTTAGCTAAGCTATCATCTTTAGCCTATACAAAGGGTTTCTATTATGTCCCAAGAATTGATAAAACTCTGGTTGAACAATATAAAAAAGATTTAATTGTCTTAACAGGAAATTTATATGGAGAAGTACCTAGTAAGATTTTGAATGTAGGAGAAAAACAAGCAGAAGAGGCTTTACTATGGTGGAAAGATCAATTTAAGGATGATCTGTATATCGAGATCATGCGTCACAAACAGGAAGATGAAAATCGTGTAAATCCGACATTAATAAAATTTAGCCAAAAGCACAATGTTAAGCTTGTTGCATCAAATAGTAATTATTATTGTAAGAAGGAAGATGCTAATGCTCACGATATTTTACTCTGTGTAAAAGATGGCGAAAAGCAAACCACACCAATTGGGCGTGGACGTGGATATCGATACGGACTGCCTAATCAGGATTATTATTTTAAGTCTTCAGAAGAAATGAAGGAAATCTTTAAAGATTTGCCTGAGGCAATACTCAATATTCAAGAAGTTCTTGACAAGGTAGAAGACTATCAGTTAGCACGAGAAGTACTTCTGCCTAAGTTTAGATATTCCTGATGAATTCAAAAATGAAGATGATTATTTACGTCATTTAACCTATCAGGGAGCTGAAAAACGATATAGCAATTTAACCAACGAAATTAAAGAACGAATAGATTTTGAATTAGATGTAATTAAAAACACAGGTTATCCAGGTTATTTCTTAATTGTTGAAGATTTTATTCGCGAAGCGAGAAACATGGATGTTTCGGTTGGTCCTGGTCGTGGCTCAGCCGCTGGTTCTGTGGTTGCCTATTGTTTATGGATTACTAATATAGATCCTCTTAAATATGATCTTCTTTTTGAGCGTTTCTTAAATCCAGATCGTATTAGTATGCCAGATATTGATATAGATTTTGATGACGAAGGCAGAGGCAAAGTAATGGATTATGTTATCAATAAGTATGGATCTAATCAGGTTGCTCAGATTATCACTTATGGCACTATGGCAGCAAAATCATCTATTAGAGATACAGCCAGAGTACTGGATTTGCCATTAGGTGATGCCGATAGAATTGCAAAATTAATTCCTACTATGTCCAAACTGAGTAAGATATTCGGGTTGGATGAAAATGAACTAAGGAATAAATTTAGAGCAGAAGATTTAGAAAAAGTTAATCAGCTACTCAATATTTCTGAAGGTGAAGATTTAGAAGCAGAAACCATAAATCAAGCAAGAAAACTTGAAGGATCTGTTCGAAATACAGGAATTCATGCCTGTGGTGTTATTATTACACCAGATGATATTACCAATTTTGTACCTGTAGCAACAGCTAAAGATTCCGATTTATATGTGACTCAGTTTGATAACTCAGTTGTTGAAGATGCTGGTTTATTAAAAATGGATTTTCTTGGGCTTAAAAACTCTAACCTTAATAAAGGATACAGTTAAGATTGTAAAGGCAAAGCATGATATTGAGTTAGATCCCGATAATTTTCCGTTAGATGATGAAAAAACCTATGAATTATTTCAAAAGAGGAGAAACAGTTGGAATTTTTCAGTATGAATCTCCAGGAATGCAAAAGCATATGAAGGATTTAAAGCCAACGGTTTTTGATGATCTAATTGCCATGAATGCCTTGTATCGTCCTGGACCAATGGAATATATTCCAAGTTTTATTAGGAGAAAACATGGAGATGAAGAGATTGAATACGATTTGCCTGAAATGGAAGAATATCCTGAAAGAGACTTATGGAATTACGGTCTATCAAGAGCAAGTAATGCTGTTATCTCAAAAATTGGCCGATTTCACTAAAGGTGAAGCAGATGTTTTGCGTAAAGCAATGGGTAAAAAGCAAAAAGCTGTTCTGGATAAAATGAAACCTAAATTTATTGAACAGGCTGGAGCTAAAGGAATGAATACCGAAAAGTTAGAAAAGATCTGGAAAGATTGGGAAGCTTTTGCCAGTTATGCCTTTAACAAATCACACTCTACTTGTTATGCTTGGATTGCTTATCAAACAGCTTATTTAAAAGCGCATTATCCTGCAGAATATATGGCTGCAGTGCTTTCCAATAATATGAACGACATTAAACAGGTCACCTTCTTTATGGAAGAATGTAAGCGAATGAAATTGAATGTTCTTGGTCCAGATGTTAACGAATCGTATTATAAGTTCTCAGTAAATAAAGATAATGCTGTCCGATTTGGTATGGGAGCAATTAAAGGAGTTGGTCATGGAGCCGTAAAGACCATTGTTGAAAACAGAAAACAGAATGGTCAATATAAGTCTATTTTTGATTTGGCTAAGCGAATCGATTTGCGTGCGGCTAACAAAAAAGCCTTTGAAAATCTTGCATTAGCTGGAGGATTTGATTGTTTTACCAACACGCACAGAGCCCAATATTTTCATAAAGAAGGAGAGGATCTGACATTTTTAGAAAGAGCCATTAGATATGGAAATAAATTTCAGGAAAATGAAAATTCAGCACAAGTAAGTTTGTTTGGAGATTCAAGTGAAGTTCAAATTGCAGAACCGGAAATACCACCTTGTGAAGAATGGGGAACCATGGAAAAATTAGCTCGTGAAAAAGAGGTAGTTGGCATATATATTTCTGGTCATCCTTTAGACGATTTTAAAACAGAAATGAACAATTTTTGCAATGCTACTTTATCAATGTTCAGTGATCTAAACAAATATTTAAATAGAGAAATGACTTTTGGAGGTGTTGTGACAGATGTTCAGCATAGGGTTAGCAAGCAAGGCAAAGGATGGGCACTTTTTACGATTGAAGATTATTCAGAAAGTTTTGAATTCAGAATCTTCGGAGAAGAATATCTCAAATTCAGACATTTCTTAATGAAGAATAATTTTGTTTATGTGAGAACATTTATTAAGGATGGCTGGACAAATAGAGAAACCAAAGTAAAAGGAGACCCTCGTATTCAGTATAATAATTTTCAGTTGTTGCATGATGTCATGGATACCTATGCTAAGAAGTTATCGATCCAGCTTAACATATAAGATTTGGATAAGGACAAAATAACGAGCTTAAAAGATTTAATAAAAATGCATCCTGGAAAACAATTGCTAAATTTTGCTATTTATGACAATGAGGAAAATATGAAATTACAAATGCAGAGTAGAAAACAAAAGGTAAAAATTTCTCAGGAATTACTGAATGAGCTGGAAAATAGTCAGGTATTTTATAAATTG
>CAVYHG010000020.1:0-67930 GCA_963768245.1 uncultured Flavobacteriaceae bacterium | reverse complement strand
TGGAGAAATTAATAAATATATAAAGTTAAGAATTTAACGACTTCAAATGTTTAAATAATTGAACATGTAATTATTGATAATGTTAGAGAAAAAATTAATTTTGTTGACAACTGATATAGACAATTAAAATAGTCCATATGTTTGTACTTAATAGCTATTTCAGATTCACTTTAATAAAAATAGTAAGTCATGAGAGTTTTAAAAAACACTGCTATAAATGTGATTGAAAAATCGAGAAATTACCTCTACCACAAAGGTCATAAAGAAATAGCAACAAGATCACTAAAGAATATTGAATCGAAAAAAGGAATAACTAATCCAAAGCATATTCAATTATCTAAGGAATATTCACACGATGTTTTTGGTGATTCAAAGTACGCACCTTGGTTATACGTATATTGTGCTTGGGCTGGAGAGTTTAAAGAAGGTTGGATTCCTGATAATTATTACGGAGAATTTGTTGTTCCAAATTTAAAAGGGGAATATGGAAAAATATGTAATAGGAACTTACTAACGAACTCCTTGTTAGAAATTTCTCTTCCACTAGATATTTGTTACTATATAAATAATTTGTTTTGGGATACAAATCACAAGGTTCTTAACGAAGAAAAAATTTTAGAATTGCTTTTTCTCAATACAGATAAGGTAGTTTATAAGATTGAAGATTCTCGTAGAGGAAAAGGAATATACCTCTTTAATAATGAAAATTTCAAATTGGATGTTATAAAAAAGTTAGGCAATGGTGTTTTTCAAAATTACATTGAGCAACACCCCTTTTTTTCAGAATTTACTGAATCATCTGTTTCAACAATACGTATAACATCTGTTAGTGATAATAGAGGTGATATTTTGGTTAAAGCGGCCAATTTAAAAATTGGAAGACGCAATGAAACTCATGTAATGGCAGATTCAGCAATATACATAGCAGCGGATATAAATAGTGGTAAACTATATGAATACGGTATTCTTCCAAATTGGGTCCCAATTAATAATTATCCAGATAATAACTTATTATTTAAAGATCGAGTAATACCTGCTTTTACCGATTGTCTAGCTGAAATAATAAGAATGCACAAACATATTCCTTTCGTAAGATGCATTGGTTGGGATATAATATTGGATAAAAACAATCATGTTCGGTTAATAGAAGCAAATGGAGGTCACAATGGAATCGCTGTTGCTGAGTCAATGCAAGGTCCTTGTTTTAAAGGCCTGTCTTGGGAAAAGCTTAAGAAAAACTCATAAAGATTTTAATAAATAATGACAGGGTATATGCAAATATTAAGGTTTGTAGATCGCACAATTGTCATTATAATTTGGCAGGAAGGTAGCAAACAATCTGCTACTATTCATAAAGTATACTATTAAGCGATACTTTAAAACTGTTCCTATTCATAATTCATAATTCATCCTAAACCCAACTATTATTAAGGGTCTTTGAAGTTGTAAGGCGTATTTTTATTTAGTTCAAAAACACGCCTTTACTTCATAAGATTAGAAAGTTTCTTAAAATTTTAAGTACGAATTAATATTTGGGCTTCACTTTTACATAATCGGTGTGAGAATAAAAAACTTTTGCCATGGAATTTAACTTATCCCAAACGGCATCCTCTCCAAAATCTCCAACTAACTCACCAGAAGGCGGGTAAATTCTATTTCTATCATCAATACTTTTAAAAGTTATAATAAAAGCATATTGATTTGTACGAATTCCACGATCCCCTTTAACAAGAGTAAATTCTTGTCCCTTCATTTTATTATAAATGGGTGCAATTTTATTTAAGACAAACATTTCGAACTCATTGGCATCTTGACCAGGCAGTAATTCTACATCATGAATTGCCACCACGTCTGGAGTTGAAGCTAGAATTGATTTAAATTCAGATTGAGAATGTTGTGCGTTTAGACTTAGAATAAAGAATAATAAAAATGTAATTTTGATTAGTGTTTTCATAATTTAAATATTAGTTGGTATTAATTTACTTTCTTAAGATAATCAATTTTTTAATAATTTTATTTTTACACAGACAAAAGTTTTTCTTCAGGGCAGATATAGTATATTGTTCTATACTTTTTTTTATTTTTTCAATAATTAACACTCTTGCAGTTTTAGCAGCAAATTAGGATCGGGGCAATTAGATTTATAAAACTCTAATTCTAATTTGTTGACCACACCAGGATAATCGCCTTCATAATCTTGAATATCCTTTATAATCTGAAAATGTAAATGCGGTGGGTAATCACCATTAACTTTTGATGTTCCTAAAGTAGCAATCTTCTGACCGGATCTAATTTTGTCTCCAATATGTTTATCTGCTAATGAATTTAAGCTTAAATGACCATAGAGGGTATAAAATTGGATATCATTAATGTCGTGTTTTAAAATAATAGTAGGTCCATAATCCCCATAATTAGTGTTATTTTTAAAGCTATGAATTTCACCTTTTAAAGGTGCATATATTGGTGCAGCCACTAAAGTCCAAAAGTCTAAACCAAGATGAATATTACGTTCTGTTTCAGGGATAGACTGGTTAAAATAATCACTTCTTTTATAAATATCGCGATGTTCTAAATAGCCTCCATACGCTACTTTGGCATTATTGCTTATCATATGTTTCGAGATATAGGTTTCCAAATCTATTGCTGCAGAGATATTCACTTCGGTTAATTCATGATTCTGAATAGATAAATCCAGTAGTACGTATTCCTTCATAGGAATTTCTGGATTCATAACAGAATGAGTTTTAATAGATTCTAATAATTGAATAAATGATTCCGCCATACACAAGTTATTACCTTAAAAAATACGAATCTTACTAATGGATATCTTGTAGCAAAAACTTATCCTATTAATCGTTAAAATCCACTAAATGAAATTTATATTCTATTCAAACGACAGCCCAAACCCAAATGGGTACAAAGGATCTTTGGAATCGTAAGGCACATCTTCCAACTGGTTTAAAACCGCTTGCCAGCTTGAAGGCAACTCGAACGGTAATTTTGCAGATGGGTTTATTTTTCCAAACAAAAGGTCTGCCAATACTTCGTCTGAAGTTCCAAACTCAACGAATAGAGCCTTTGCATCTTCATTTATTTCCGTTAAAATGGCTGGTCGCTCTAAATTTACAATCACAACTGTTGGTTTATTATTTATCAGCTCCAGCATTTGGGCTTTTTCCTCATCAGAATAGTACAAACGTCCCTGATGGAAAAATTGTTCCAGAAAGAATTCATCCCTTATGTCAAAAGGTGATTTAATTCGCAGGACAATAACATCAGATTCATCCGGAGTACCGACAACCGTTGCATAGCTCTCCAAATTGCTTGTATCGATCATTCCTTTGGTAAAAACTTTAATACCTCGATTTAAGGGCAGTAAATCATCATTTTTCAGAAGTACTGTGGATTTTCCCTGTGCAACTTTGCCTTTAGCTATAAATTCAACTGTTGCTGTAATCTTATCGGCTTTCTCAGCATCTACATATGGATCATCAAACAAACCCAATCGAAACTTATCCCTCAGTATACGTCTTACAGATTCATTAATACGTTCCTCCATGATCTCACCATTCTTCACCAATTCTACGATAAGTTCCGGTTTGTCCTCACCTCCAAACTGGTCACATCCAGCATCCAAGGCTTTTTTGGTCCGTTCTAAAGGTGTCAGATGTTCAATTCCCCAAGCCCTGGCTGCGTTTATCTTACTATCAGAGATAATGTTCCAGTCTGTGCAAACAACACCATCATACTTTAGAGAATCACGCAATAATTCAGTAATAATTTCTTTATTAAACGCAAATCCTACATTTTCACTGGTCTGGTCCATAGGGATTCCATAGTACGGCATTATCTGAGCCGGATTAGCAGGAAAGGCACCATCTATAAATGGCTTGACATGATAATCGAAATTATTTCCAGGATAGACCTGATCTTTACCATATGGAAAATGCGCATCTTCACCATCTTTTTGTGGTCCGCCACCTGAAAAATGTTTCACCATACAGGCAACACTATTTTTGTTCAATGTATCGCCCTGAAATCCGAAAATATAAGCTTTTGTCATCATAGCAGACAGTTCTGCATCTTCACCAAAAGTTCCGTTAATACGTCCCCAACGTGGTTCTGTAGCCAGATCAGCCATTGGATGCAAAGCCAGGGTAATTCCAATGGCTCTGTATTCCTGCCGTGCGATATCACCAAATTCTCGAACCATAACCGTATCTCTGGATGCAGCAAGGCCTAAAGAAGTTGGCCATTGTGAAAAGGCAGGTGTATATAAGGCCGCTCCTGGATTATCTTCGGTTCCGTGACGCGGATCTGTGGCAATAGTAATAGGAATTCCAAGTCGAGTTCGCTCTGCCAGTTTTTGAACGCTGTTATTGAAAGTAGCTAAAATATTAGCATCATAAGAATTGATTATATTAAAGCTGTTCATTTTACGCTTTGCTATCATGTCCGAACTCATAGGCAATCCCATATTTATCATGAAATCTATGTCACTTTTTGGTTTAAAAGGTGTATCGAATGGACTACCATCCGGTTCCATACCTATCATGGTAACAAACATGGTTCCTGCCTTTTCCTCGATGCTCATTTGAGAAATGATATCATCCAACCTATCATCTATATCAGCATTGATATTTTCATACACATCCAGTTTGCTGTTCTTATTCAGGTCACGAAAGGATTGACCATTTTCAATAAGGGTCGGAGCTGCTTCACCTAAGAGATTAAGATTTTTATTCTTTTTGATGTATTGATTTATAATTAGAAAAGTAAGTACAAGAATTAATAAGACTAAAAGGCCACCGAAGATTTTCAGTACCTTTTTAAAAATATCTTTTTTCACGAAAAATAAATTTTAGTTAGTCTTATAAAGATAGGTCCAAAAAACTATTTTAGCAACATACAGCGACTCATTGTTTCCTCGTAAATCGCTTCGTATTGAGGGACTATTTGATGTAGATCGAATTTTTTGGCTTCTTTTCTGGCATTGGTCTTAAACCACTTATGACGCGTCTCATCACTTAAAATATGGATTGCATTTTTACTCATATCCTCTATATCCCCAACATTACTTAAATAACCAGAAACTCCTTGAATATTTACTTCAGGTAATCCACCAGAATTTGTAGAAATTACTGGAACTCCAGATGCCATTGCTTCTAATGCTGAAAGTCCAAAACTTTCGGTTTCAGAAGGAAGCATAAACAAATCAGAATAACAAAGTATTCTATCGATCTCATAACTGTTACCTAAGAACACTACCTTATCTTCAATTCCTAATTCTTTTGCAAGCTGTTCAGCAGGTTCTTTTTCCGGTCCTTCTCCAACCATCATTAATTTGGAAGGAATTTCTTTTTGAATATTATTAAATACTTTAATGATATCTGGAATTCGTTTTACAGCTCTGAAATTACTAATATGTGTAATAATCTTTTCATGATCTTCTGCCAACAGGCTTCGTTGACAATCGGCAAATTCATGTTTATGTTTATCAAGATCAATAAAATTAGTAACGACCTTAATGTCCTTTTTAATATCAAACAAACGTAAGGTATCTCTTTTAAACTTTCTGAAACACATGTAACTGCATCCGACTGATTGATACTGAAAGTTACTGCTGGTTTATAAAATGGCTGACTACCAACCAAGGTAATATCTGTACCATGAAGAGTTGTTACAATTGGAATATAAATACCTTCTTCCAATAACATTTTCTTTGCCATATAAGCTGCATAGGCATGAGGAATTGCATAATGAACATGTAATATTTCAATCTCATGAAGTTTAGCCATATCAACCAATTTACTTGATAAAGCCAACTCATAAGGTTGATAATGAAATAATGGATATTCTGCTACATTTACTTCATGAAAATGCACATTACTACCCAAAAGTTCTAATCTAACA
The DNA here is from genome assembly GCA_963768245.1 of uncultured Flavobacteriaceae bacterium. GTDB lineage: Bacteria > Bacteroidota > Bacteroidia > Flavobacteriales > Flavobacteriaceae > Site-B1. The sequence goes on along the minus strand of CAVYHG010000020.1, from coordinate 62,017 downwards.
GGTTGTTTGTAGGTAATAAAATGTACTTCATGACCTCGTTTAGATAATTCAATACCTAATTCTGTGGCTACTACTCCACTTCCTCCATATGTTGGGTAACAAACAATTCCTATTTTCATTCTTTATTATTTAGTCAATTATCGCTTCATAAATTAAGCGTTGTATTTCTGTTCTAATATTTTCAGTTAACAATAATTGGTTTTCTGCTGTTGGATATGTTCTATTTGCCAAAAACACATAAACAATTTCCTCTTCTGGATCTGCCCATGCATATGTTCCTGTAAATCCTGAATGTCCAAAACTGGTCATGGATACACAACCACAAGTTGGACCTTCTTCTTCTAATTGTGGTTTATCAAAACCAACACCTCTTCTATTATCATTCTCACAAAAATAACAGGTATTAAATTTATCAAGTGTTTCCGGTTTAAAATATCGCTTGCCTCCATAAAATCCTTTTTGAAAATACATCTGCATTATTTTGGCAACATCATTTGCATTACTAAATACTCCTGCATGTCCTCCAACTCCATTTTGCATGGCAGCTCCCATATCATGAACATATCCATGAACTTTTTGATATCTGATAATAATTATCTATCTTCTGTAGGTACAATTTGTTTATCACTAAATTTTCCTGATGGATTATACGTTGTGTAATTAGCACCAAGTGATTGATAAAAATGTTGTTGTACTAACTCATCCAATGGTTGGTCGTAATGATTCTCAATAAATTTCTTTAAAATATAATAAGGAAAATCACTATAACGATATCTCAATTTACTTAACAATTCACTTTCTTTAATTATTTTTTGAATAGAATCCTGATAATCAGAACGTAAATACATTGATCTTGGTACTTTATATTGAAATCCTTTGAGTACTTTTTTCTATAATATTTTGAATCTGGTTTTTTGGTAATCAGAATCTAAAGTTTTAAATAAAAAGGAATCCAAGGTCTTAGTCTGGCATAATGAGATAACATTTGTTTAAGAGTAATATTTTTTTTGTTAGATTTTTTGTATTCTGGTAGAATATCTACCTAATTTACTATCTAACGACAATACCTTTTTCTTCTAGTTCCATTAATAAAGGTAATGTTGCTAAAATTTTGGTTAATGATGCAACATCATAAATATCATTCAGATTTTAACTTTGTTCTTTGCCTTCATAAGTATGCTTTCCAAAATTTTTATTATAAATCACTTTTCCTTTTCTAGCAATCAATAATTGTAATACCTGGTGTCATTTTTGAATCAACAGCATTTGTGCTACAGAATCTACTTTTTGTAATTTGTCAGAACTCATACCTACACTTTCTGGAAGTCCATAACTTAAATTCTTAAGCGGATTGGTATAAAATCCAGTTCCAACTTTAAACTCTTCTCCACAAGTTACTGGTAAATTCCCTTTGAGCCTAATAGCACCAAAAATAAGTTGTGCTGATTTTTCTTGAGCATATCTTACTATTTTGATAACTCACTACAATACGCTTCAAAATTTTCTGAAGCTCTTAAGATCTAATAAGGCATAAGGTTTGACAAAAACATCTAAAATCACATTATTAGTTCTGGCTATTTCATATAACCAAACTAATTCCTTATCCGTAAATTTATAGTCTTTCCATGGACTGTCATTTGATTTATGAAATCCAACAATTACCGTATTATAAGATTTTAATTTAGTAATTAAGTTCATCTAATTTATCAGCTTTTATTTCATGAACTTTGGTATATTTCTTTAAGTTCATTTAAAAATACAGAACCATCATCATCTCCCATTTTTACATAAGCAATTTTTTTTGTTTCTAAATTACGAATAGGCAAAACTTCATTTTTATTTTTGGCAAAGGTAATGGCATTTTCCATAAGTTCTTCATATAAGCAGATCATCTTTTAATCGATTTAAGTCATTCGACTAAATTGAATGTTTCAATAGGTTTATAATGATTTAAACCAACTTTATATTTTGCTCAAATATTTTTTTAACCGAATGTGCTAAACGTTCTTCAGTAATATCACCTGCTATAATATGCTTCAATAATTTTAGCTATTGCCATAGGAACATTTTCTGAAATTAACAAGACATCATTTCCAGCCTTAAAAGCCGCAACATCAATATCTCCAGGTGATTTAAAATTTGATGCACCTTTCATATTTAAAGCATCTGTAAATATTAGTCCTTGAAATCCTAAAGTTTTGTTTTAAAATATCCGTAACAATATGTTTTGATAATGATGAAGGATAATCTGGCCTGTTCTCTAAACTTGGAACATTTAAATGTGCTACCATAACACTTGCAAGATTATTCTTGATTAATTGTTTGTATGGATATAATTCAACAGAATCAATTCGTTTTTCATGAAAACCTATGGTTGGAAGTGTTTTATGAGAATCAGTATCGGTATCTCCATGACCAGGAAAATGTTTTGCATTTGCAAGTACTCCTGCACTTTGCATACCTTTCATAAAAGCAAAAGCTTTTTGTGTAACATTATTTTGTCTTCACCAAAAGAACGATTTCCAATAATAGGATTTTTAGGATTGGTATTAATATCTACAACTGGTGCAAAATTAAAATGAACACCTAATCGTTTACAATGTTCACCAATTTGCCTTCCTGTTTTTTCAACTAAACTTAGTTATCATTAATAGCTCCAAGAGTCATATTCCATGGAAATGCATAGGTAGAATCCAATCGCATACCTAAACCCCATTCTGCATCCATACCAATTAAGTAATGGTAATTTTGAATCATGGCTTGAAATTCATTATTTAATTTAGCTTGTCGAATTGGACCACCTTTAGAAAAAATTAGTCCACCAATATTATTGTCTTTTATAAGTTTTTTTACTTTATCTGATCTTTTCTTGTAGGATCACTTGAAAAAACATCGACCATAAATAACTGACCAATTTTTTCTGGTAAAGACATACTATGATAAACACTATCTACCCATTTTGTTTGAGCTACGGAGTCCTTTTTCTCCAATGGATTATTGATCTTGGGAAAATGCAAAAAAAGTAAGAAAAGAAAAGAATTATGATTAAATAAATTTGACGCATGGGCTATAATATTATAGCTATAACTAAAACTTCACCAAAATAGTACTTTTAGTTGTAAGATTAAAGGACTTTATTGGCTATTCAATTAAATCGATATGTCTGTCGTGATATCCTAACAAATATAAAACACCATCTAATCCAATACTCGATATAGAACTTTGTGCATTATCTTTTACTGTTGGTTTTGCATGAAAAGCAATACCTAAACCTGCTACATTAAGCATTGGTAAATCATTAGCACCATCACCAACAGCAATTGTTTGACTAATATTAATACCTTCTTTTTTTGCAATTTCTTTAAGGTATTCTGCTTTTTTATTTCCATCAACAATTTCACCAAGATAACCTCCAGTTAAAACACCATCTTTAATTTCTAATTGATTAGCATACACATAATCAATACCTAATTCTTTTTGTAAATAATTTCCAAAATAAGTAAATCCACCAGATAAAATTGCGGTTTTAAATCCGTAAGCTATTTAAAGTATCAATAAGTCTTCTTGCTCCTTTAGTTATTGGTAAATTAATAGCAACATCGTTGAAGTACTTCTTCACTTAAACCTTTTAATAAGCTTCATACGTCTTTTAAAACTTTCCTTAAAATCTATTTCACCATGCATCGCCGATTCTGTAATTGCTTTAACTTCATCTCCAACACCAGCTAAGTTCTGCTAATTCATCAATAACTTCGGTTTGAATTAATGTAGAATCCATATCGAAACAAACCAATCGTCTATTACGTCTATAAATATTATCTTCTTGAAAAGCAATATCAACATCTAAATCATGAGAAATTTGCATGAATTTTTCAGTAATTTCAGATTTATTATCTATTCTTCCCTCTTATAGATAATTGAATAGAAGCTCTTGGATATTCTTCTTTTTTTACAAGCGATAAGCGACCTGTAAGTCTTTTAATAGCATCAATATTTAAGTTTTTTTCTGAAATTACTTTAGTCACTTCTGATAATTTGTTCAGCTGCTAGTTTTTCCCCTAGAATTGTAACAATATATCGGTCTTTTCCTTGAAGTGTCACCCATTTTTCATAATCCTCAAGTGAAATTGGAGTAAATTTGGCTGTAATACCAAGTTCGTAAGACTTAAAAAGTAAATCTTTTAAAACAGCAGCAGATTTTTTACCAGATTCAATTTCAAACAAAATACCTAATGATAATGTATCATGAATATTTGCTTGTCCAATATCTAATATTTTAGCATCCATATTCTGCCAAAACACCTGTTAAACTTGAAGTTAATCCTGGTTTATCTTGTCCTGAAATATTTAATAAGAAAATTTCGTTGGCCATGAATTTTTGTTTTCTTTTTACAAGCCGTAAAAATCAATATTCTAATTGATATATGAAAGTTTTTTTAGGTTAATTAAGAAACCTATTATGCCAACTTTCGCTTGCCGGAACTTCCCAATTCTCTTTATATTCTGCAATATTAGTAACTAAATTATTAAAAACAATCGTGTTTTTGGATACGGCTTTGTCCTTTGCCATTTTTCTAAAGTCAATTAATGGTTTATACGCAACAAACTCTCCTTGCTTATAAGATACATTCATTTTGTCTAAAAGATCAACATTATAGTCTTTTTCTAATTGTTGAATAAAACGAACGGAAGCATCTATAGAACAGCCACTTGCAGAATTTAATTCTTGGTTTAAAGCTATAATGATAAATCGCTTATATTTTATTTCAAATCCAGCTTGCAAGTCCTTACCATGTGAAGACCATTTGTCCACAAACTCAATTAATCTGGTTTTTAATTCAGATAATTCATCTTCTGTAAATGAACGATTGGCCTGGTAAATCCATACTCTGGAAGTATCGGGTAACGTGTTGAATTCTACTATCATTTATAAATCTTGAGCATTAGCAATTAATTCAGCAATATCTAAAACTTTTACTGAATCTTCTTTTTCTTTAACTTTCACACCATCGGTCATCATAGTATTGCAAAACGGACAACCAGCTGCAATTATTTCTGGCTTCGTTTCTAAAGCTTGTTCTGTACGTTCTTCGAAAACTTCCTTATCTCCTTTTTCTGCATCTTTAAACATTTGAGCTCCTCCTGCACCACAACATAATCCATCCTTCTTACAATTTTTCATTTCGACCAATTCAGCTTCTAATTTTTTAATCAAATCTCTTGGTGCTTCATAAACATTATTAGCTCTACCTAAATAACAAGGGTCGTGAAATGTAATACGTTTTCCTTTGAATTGTCCTCCTTCAACTGTTAATCGACCTTCATCTAATAAACTCTTTAAAAATTGAGTATGATGAAGTACCTCATAATTTCCACCTAAATCCGGATATTCATTTTTTAAGGTATTAAAACAATGCGGACAAGCAGTAACAATTTTTTTTATCTCGTAACCATTCAACACCTCAATATTGGTAACAGCCTGCATTTGAAATAAAAATTCATTTCCTGCACGTTTTGCAGGATCACCAGTACAACTTTCTTCAGTCCCAAGACAGCAAATTCAACATTCGCTTTATTAAGTAATTTAACAAAAGCTTTTGTTATTTTTTTAGCTCTATCATCAAAACTGCCAGCACAACCCACCCAAAATAACACTTCTGGTTGCTTACCTTGAGCCATAAATTCTGCCATTGTTGGCACTTTGAGTAATTCGATCATCTTCTATTTTGAATTTTAATGAAATTATAATTTATTCGTTTTTCCAGTTCAATCTGTCCATTTGATTATATGGCCAAGGTGCTCCATTATTTTCAATATTTGTCATCATATCGTTTAATTCTGTTGGAGCAGCAGACTGTTCCATAACCAAATAACGTCTCATATCTAAAATAATGGATAATGGATTAATACTAACCGGACACGCTTCTACACAAGCATTACAGGATGTACAAGCCCAGAGTTCTTCCCTTGTTATGTAATCATCTAACAATTGTTTTCCATCGTCTTTAAACTCACCTTTATTAGCATCTATATTTTTTCCAACTTCTTCTAATCGATCTCGCGTATCCATCATAATTTTACGAGGAGATAATTTCTTTCCTGTTTGATTCGCTGGACACTCACTTGTACAACGGCCACATTCTGTACATGTATAAGCATTTAATAATTGAACCCAACTTAAATCCTGTACATCGCTTGCTCCAAACTTTGCAGGAGCCTCATTAGATTCACCTTCAGCAGGAGCTGCAAATGGATCTGCATTGGGATCCATCATCATTTTAACTTCTTTTGTGACAGCTTCTAAATTATTGAATTCTCCTTTAGGTTTTATACTGGCATAAAATGTATTTGGAAATGCTAAAAGAATATGCAAATGCTTTGAAAAATATAAATAATTTAAAAATATTAAAATACCGACAATATGAAACCACCAGGCTGCTCTTTCAATTATGTGAATTGTGTTTTCAGAAAATCCATCAAACCAAGGTGCTATAAACTGACTTATAATATTGCCTGAGCTCATTTGCTGAAATGATATATCCGTAGCATTCATTATCAAGAATAATGACATTAAAACCATTTCGAAATAGAGAATATAATGGCATCATTTTTTGGCCAATTAGTCATTTCATTATTCCAAAAACGATGAATTCGTATTATCATTTCTTCGAATCCAAAAAACGATAACAGCAATTAATACTAAAACGGCTAAAATCTCGAAAGATCCAATGAGAAAACCATATAAACTACCTATAGGTGAAAAGATACGATGTGTACCAAAAAGACCATCAATAATAATTTCTAATACTTCAATATTTATAATTATAAATCCAACATAAACAATAACATGCATAATTCCAGCAATTGGACGTCGATTCATTTTGCTTTGACCTAAAGCAATCATTGTCATATTTTTCCATCGTTGTGGTTTGTTATCACTAACATCTGCCTCCTGCCCTAATTTAATATTTCGTATTAGCTTTTTTACATTACGAGCAAAATATCCAATTCCAAAAAAAAGGATAATTGCAAACAGTATATTTGGAATGAAACTCATGACTATAAATCTGTTTAGTTTTCGCTGTATGGAATTTCTTTTTTAGAAAGAATTCTAAAATATCGTTTCGGATGCAACTTAATATCTTTAAGTAAAGCCTCCATTTCTTTGGTTGCACCTTCTAAATTATTGTATAATCCTTCATCCTGCATTAATTTACCAATAGAACCTTCACCATTTTCTATTTTAATCAATATATTATTGAAATTTGAAATGGTGCTTTGCAAGGACTGAATGGTTTCTGCCAGATTTGATTTAGCAATAGAATCGGTTATTTTAGACAGGTTACCAGAAATATTCTCAACATTATTTAAAGTAGACTCTAAATTGGATTTGTTTCTACTTACAAGATCATTCAAAGATTCGGATGTATTCTTAAATGACGAAATAGTTGTATTTAATTCGGCAATACTATTTTTTAAATTTGCTTTAGTACGATCGTCGAAAACACTATTAATATTTGTTAAAAGAGAATCTGCACTTACAAAAGTAGTTTCCAGCTTTTCTTGCAAAGGAGTAAGCCTTTGATTTACTAATTCGCTTAATCCGACTTTAACTGTTCCTTTTAAATAAGTACCTTTTACTGCATTTTCTGCATTATCAAATGCCGGTATTATGGCGATGGCCTTTCCTCCTATTAATCCAGCTTCATAAAGTTGTGCTTCGCTATTCTTTGAAAAATCAAATTCTTCTTCAACAACCAATTTAACCAATAATTTCCCTGAACCATCTTCTGTAAAAGAAATTTCCTGAACTTTTCCAACATTCAATCCGTTGATAGTTACAGGTGTTGAAGGTGCTAAACCTTCAACATTGTCATAAATTGCATAATAAGTTCTTGAAGAATCCAGGATGTCATTTCCTTTTAAATAATTAAATAGGTAAATAAATAAAAGTATACCTGAAATTACTAAAATGGCAGTTTTAACTTCTCTGGTTATTTTCAAGATATTCAAGTTTGATTGAATAACAAAATTAGCAATAAATCTAAGAAATGCTAATCTAATTAACAGGAGTTTTCAAGGCATTAGCCAAAGTAATTCTTTTTCCATTTTTATAAGCTACCACAAAACAGGAATTAAATCCCATTTCTTTTGCCTTGGTTTTCAATTTTTGCACTTCGGTGTAATTTGAAGTTGCTCCATAAAAATATTTAAAAACACTCCCACTCTTTTCTCTGGAAATATCCTTAAGCCCTTTAAAATTATAAGGTTTGGTTTCCAACTTTTTTGAGCTTGCTGCAATTTGAACTTTAAAAGTCACTTCGCTGTAAACTAAATCTTCGCTTTCTGCTTCGATTGTTTCTAAACTAACATTTTCGCCTACATTCTGATCTAAATTGGTTTTATATAGTAAAATAGCGTCTGTTATAGCTTGCGACATTTGCTTTTGACCTTTAGAGGAATTCAAATACAGACCTTCTTTTTTGTAGGTCAGAAATCCTGTTTCTATAAGCACACTTGGCATATAAGTATTGTGCATTACCCAAAATCCAGCTTGTTTTACACCTCTGCTTTTTCGTTTTAATTTATTATTAAAATTATCTTCTATAAAACTAGCTAACTGAATACTTTGATCTAGATAATCTTCTTGCACTAATGTTAATACCAATAAGTGATTCTGGTGAATTAGGATCAAAACCTTCATAATTCTTTTCATAATTTTCTTCTAAGAAAATAACTTCATTCTCCTTTTTAGCAACTTCAAAATTACGCTGATTGGCATGTACGCCTAATACAAAGGTTTCTGTTCCATGTGCCTTGTGAATTATGTGAATTACAATGTATTGAAACAAATAAATCAGCATCTGCCTTATTTGCAATTGCTGCTCTTTCGTGTAATTCCAAAAATACATCTGTACTTACGAGTATAAATAACTTTAATATCTTTATTTTTTTCAAGTTCTTTACCAACTGCTAAAACAATTTTTAAAGCAATATCTTTTTCTTTATATCCGATTTCCTAAATTCCCCGGATCATGACCTCCATGTCCAGCATCTAAAACAACTATAAATTTATCATTGACATTGATCCGACTGAACGGTATGAAAATGAGAATAATGTTAATAATAATTATAAATAATACGAAATGTGAATAATTCCTCGTTTTCATAAAGACTATAACGGCTTATTTATTGACTTAGCTTTATTTTATTCTTAATTTTTTTTAAATTAATAAATTATTCACAAAAAAATATATGTAATTTTGGCAATTCAAAAACCGAGCCATACTTTTACAAAAATACATTTAAAAGCATTGCGTACAAACATCTTTCAAATACTTTTTGCTTTAAGTTTTACAGTGTTTATTAACACGTTTGGCTTTGCTCAAGATATTCCCAAAACCAAAGCAGTGAAATAAAGCCTGCAATATCTAACGAACAAGATTCGCTTAATATGTCATTAGACACAATTGCTGAAAACTGAAGTTAATACTAAAGAAATTGATACGTGTCAAACAAGATTCAGTAAATCAAAAACCAGAATTTTTGACAGATATGTAAAATATAAAGCTACAGATTATGTCTCTATAAATCAAAAAGAGCAAAAGATCTATTTGTATAATGAAGCTGAAGTTTATTATGAAGATATGGAAATCACGCTGGAGTTATTGTTATTGATTATAAAAAAAATGAAGTTTATGCAGGACGAATTAAAGATTCCTTAGGAGATTATTCACAACGTCCTGTTTTTAAACAAGGTGATAATGTTAGTAGAACCAGATTCTATACGATTTAATACTGATACAGAAAAAGCATCTAATTTTTAATTCTACAAACAGAACAAGAGTGGATTTAATATTGTAGGAGAAATAACCAAAAAAGAAAACGATTCTGTTTATTTTATGCAAAGGCTAGATTTACCACTTCTGAAAATTTGAAGATCCAGAATATTATTTTCAGTCAAACAGAATAAAATTTGTTCCAGAAAAAAAAGATTGTTGTTGGTCCAACCAATATGGTTATTTATGATGTGCCTACTCCAATTGGTTTACCTTTTGCATTTTTTCCGTTAACAAAAAAACAAACTTCAGGAGTTATTATTCCTACTTTTGGTGAAAGAATGGCAACGACAGAGGATATTTTTTGCAAAATGGTGGTTATTATTTTGCCATTAGTGATTATGTAGATCTTGCCGTACTTAGGTGATTATTACACTAATGGTAGTTATGGTTTAGGTTTGAAAGCAATTATGCGTACAGGTATAATTTTAGTGGAAATTTAAGTTTTAGATATGAAAATTTAATTACTAGTGAACGTGGTTTTCCTGATTATGCTAAAAGTACAATTTATAATATACGATGGTCTCATAGTCAAGATGCTAAGGCAAATCCCAATTCCCGATTTTCGGCATCAGTAAATTTAGGTAGTAGTCAATATTACCAGCAATCAATAAATCAATTAAACGTACCAAATTTTTTAAATAATACTTTGGCTTCTTCTGTATCTTATTCCAAAACTTTTCAAGGTGAACCACAAGTTAATATGAGTGTAACTGCAACACATTCACAAAATACCAATACAGAGACAATCAATATGACATTACCAACTTTTCAAGGAAGTGTTAGTCGTATTTTTCCTTTTGCACCAAAAACCGGAGCTAAAAAAGGAATTATTCAAAATATAAACTTTCAATATAACATAAGAGCAGAAAATAGAATTCAGACCACGGATTCTCTCTTCTTTAAAAAAGAAATGTTTGATGAGGCTAAAAATGGAGTTCAACACAGCATACCATTAAGTACAAATTTTAAATTATTTAAATATTTTAGTATAAGTGCCAGTACAAATTATCAGGAAGTCTGGACCTTTAAGACCTTGAATAAATCTTACGACCCAATATTAGATGAAGTCGTGGAGACTGATATTAATGGATTTGATGCCTATAGAACTTATAATTTTAGTACGAGTATTGGTACAACAGTTTATGGTATGTTCAATTTTAAAAAGGAAGGTAAAGACCCAAAAATTCAAGCTATTAGACATGTCATGCGACCATCCTTAAGTTATAATATAAATCCATCCTTTGACAAGTATTACGAGAATTATGAAATAGCTACTGCCGATGGAACAACCGTTGAAGAATACACCAGATTTGAGGACGCTATTTTTGGTGCTCCTAGTAACAGATATTCAAGTAGTATCGGACTTAGTGTAAGTAATAATTTTGAAGCTAAAGTAAAAGATCGCGATTCCACTGCAACAGAACCTAAAAAGATCATGTTGTTAAACAATTTGAATTTCTCAACTAATTATAATCTTGCAGCTGATTCTCTAAATTTGAGCCCTGTGAGGGTTACAGGAGGTACTCAACTTTTTAATAGTAAATTAGGTGTTAATTTTAATGCCACCCTAGACCCTTATGCCCTTAATAATAATAATCAAAGAATAAATACACTTAATATAAATAATGGTGGAAGTCTATTCAGATTAGTTAATGCGAATGTCTCGATGAACTATTCTTTAACCAGTAAATCATTTGATTCTAGTGAAAATGAAGAAAGCCAGCAAGAATCCGTTAGAAGTGGTGGTCGTATGGACGACCTATTTGGTAAAGCTCAGGATTTCAGTGATAGAAAATTTGATGATAAGGATAAGGAAGATGAGGCTCCAAGCGAACTTTATAATTATAAAATTCCTTGGAATGTTAGATTTGCATACGCGGTTAACTATAGTAATGCGGTAAGGCAAAGCGAAATTTCGTCTCATTCGCTAATGTTTTCTGGAGACATAGAACTGTCACCTCGCTGGAGTGTAGGTGCTTCTTCTGGTTATGACCTAAAGAACAATGGATTTACCTATACCCAATTACGTTTTGAACGGGATTTATTAAGCTGGAGAATGAATTTTAGCTGGGTACCGTTTAGTACTAGAAGTTCCTGGTTCTTTTTTATAGGAATAAAATCTAATGTTTTAAGCGATATTAAATATGAGCAAAGACGTCAACCCGATCAACAACTATAATGATAAAAAAAATAATTAAAACCGATAAAGCTCCTGCCCCAATTGGTCCATACAATCAGGCAATTTTAGCTGGCGAAACCCTTTACACCTCAGGACAAATAGCCATTCATCCTGATTCTGGTGAACTGGTTTTAAAAGATATTTACACAGAAACCAGGCAGGTTATGGAAAATCTTAGAGCAGTTCTTACAGCAGCAGAAATGGATTTCAGTAATGTGATTAAAACCACGATCTTCATTAGTGATATGAAGAACTTTAGTAAGATCAATGAAGTCTATGGTCAATATTTCAATGATAATACAGCTCCTGCTAGAGAAACCGTAGAAGTCTCAAATTTACCAAAATATGTAAATGTTGAGATTAGTCTGATTGCTAAAAAATAATCCCTACTGAATTAAAAGTTATTGACAAAATAGTCACCTTTCCCACAATAACAATATTATTTTAAATTGTAATCCTTATTTTTGATAGTAACCAAGATGCTATTAATTATGAGAATTGAAAACGATCTTAAACTGGGTTTTAAAGATGTTATGTTCAGACCAAAACGATCTACACTAAAAAGCAGGTCAAAAGTTAACTTAACCAGAAAATTTAAATTCTTTCATAGTAATAAGGAGTGGACTGGAGTACCAATTATGGCGGCTAATATGGATACAGTAGGTACTTTTGAAATGGCGCTAGCCTTATATAAAAAGCATCTTTTTACGGCAATACATAAACATTATACCTTAAATCAATGGGATGACTTTTTGACAAATGCACCTGCTGGAATTGAAGATTTTATTGCTCTTAGCACAGGAACAGGAAAACGAGATGCGGATAAATTAGAAGCCATAATTAAAAATAATCCAAAGTTAAAATTCATTTGTATTGATGTTGCTAATGGGTATTCCGAACATTTTGTAAACTTTGTTCAACAAACGCGAAAGGCTAATCCGAGCAAAGTAATAATAGCAGGAAATGTAGTAACGGGAGAAATGGTTGAAGAATTACTGCTTTCCGGAGCAGATATAATAAAAGTTGGAATTGGCCCAGGATCTGTATGTACAACTCGATTAAAAACAGGTGTTGGCTATCCTCAATTGTCAGCCATTATTGAATGTGCAGATGCAGCTCATGGATTAGGCGGACAAATTATTAGCGATGGTGGATGCGTTACACCTGGTGATGTAGCAAAAGCATTTGGTGCAGGAGCAGACTTTGTTATGTTAGGTGGAATGCTGGCGGGTCACGACGAAAGTGGCGGTAAAACCATTGAAAAAGATGGCGAACAGCTTAAAGAGTTTTATGGAATGAGTTCTGCAATTGCTATGACTAAACATGTTGGCGGCATAGCAGAATACAGAGCCAGTGAAGGAAAAATGGTTAAGGTTAAATACAGAGGACCTGTTGAGAAGACTATAAATGACATTTTAGGAGGTATAAGAAGCACTTGTACCTATGTAGGAGCTTCCAGATTAAAAGAGTTAACAAAACGAACTACTTTTATTAGGGTTTCTGAACAGGAAAATACGGTTTATACAGAGTAGTTTAGTTTAACTGTCATGATATGGAACGTTTTAATAATCTATTTCGGACGTTAAATGAAGTTAGTCGTTTTTCTTATAAAGTCAAGTAATTATAATGCCTTTATTAGTAATTCTGCTGTCGCAGGATTGGTAGCCAGTGGAACGTTATGAACATCACATAACCTCAGTAACATTCTTACATCTGGTTCATGAGGATGTTTTTCAAGAGGATCTCTGAAGAAAAAAACCATTTTGCACTTCCCTTCTGCAACTCTGGCGGCAATTTGAGCGTCACCTCCTAAAGGACCTGATAATAATCTTGTAACTTTTATACCTGCCTTTTCTACCTTTCTACCTGTTGTACCAGTAGATACAATGGTTATTCTTTTTTCCTGAAGTTTGTCTTTGTGTTCATTTAAGAACTGAACCATTTCAGGTTTTTTACCGTCATGAGCAATTATAGCTATTTCCATTGATCTACTATAGATTAGCTGCGTGATACTGCACCAAACCATCTATTGGTCGTCTTACAAAATTACCTACTGTAAAACCAAACTCTTTTGCCACTTCCCTGACCTCGTCACGTGCGAAATACGCAATAGATCCTGCAAAGTGAACCGGAACTGTCTTGAGTTCTTCTTTATACTGCATAATCATGTTTCTGGCAAACTCGCGAATTCCTTTTTTGATCAATTCAATGATGTAATCAGAATCCTTATTAAGAAACATAAACTCTGCAAAATTTGCTAAGTAAGCATTTGGATATGGTTGTTTATACAATTTGTACTTTATAAAGTCTTCATCCAGATCATATTTATGCTCAAAGGACAATTCAATATTTTCAGGCATATGCCCAAAGTAATAATCCCGAATTAGAAGTTTACCGTAATGGTTACCACTCGCATCATCCATTAGAATATAACCCAGAGATTTAACGCGTTGATGTAGTTTCTTACCATCGTAATAGCTACAGTTTGATCCAGTACCCATAATACATACTACAGCTGGTTCATTATTATGTATTGTGGAATATACAGCTGCCAGCGTGTCTTCGTTTACGTTGATCTCCGCATTAACAAAAATATTTGATAAGACGCGTTTGAGCATTGCTGCAGGAATTTCGGTTCCACAACCAGCACCATAAAAGAATACATGTGTAACTTTATTCTTCACCTCCATCAAAATGTCACTTTCACCAATATACTGCCGTAGTTCTTCTTTAGAAAGTATAGCAGGGTTAAGACCTTTGGTTCTAATTTTTTCAAATAATTTATTACCATCATTATCGGCTATTATCCAATCGCTTTTTGTGGAACCACTATCTACTATTACTATCATAATAAAGAGAAAAAATAAGCTGCTAAATATTTAGCAGCTTATGTTATTTAAATACTAATTATATATTGTGAATATATTGGGCAAGATCTACAAGCTTGGTTGAGTAACCATATTCGTTATCATACCAAGAAACCAATTTCACAAAATTGTCATTTAATGCCATACTTGCATTGGCATCGAAAACACTTGTTCTTGTTTCAGATACGAAATCCTGAGAAACAACACCTTCTTCAGTATATCCTAAAATTCCTTTTAATTCATTCTCTGAAGCATGTTTGATTGCTGCCTTTACTTTATCAAAAGAAGCGCCTCTTTCTAAACGACAAGTTAAATCTACTACAGATACATCAACAGTTGGGACTCTAAATGCCATTCCTGTTAATTTTCCATTCAATTCAGGAATTACTTTACCAACAGCTTTTGCAGCTCCTGTAGAAGCTGGTACAATATTATTTAAAGATGCACGACCTAATCTAAAATCTTTTTTTGATGGACCATCAACAGTAAATTGCGTTGCCGTAGCAGCATGGACAGTTGTCATTAAACCTTCAACTATACCAAATTCATCATTAATAACTTTTGCTAATGGAGCAAGACAATTTGTTGTACAAGAAGCATTAGATACTATGGTATCGCTATCGCTGTTATTTCTTTATGGTTAACACCCATAACAAACATTGGCGCATCTGCTGATGGTGCAGAAATTGCAACTTTTTTAGCTCCAGCTTTTATATGTTTACCTGCTCCTTCTAAATTTGTGAAGATACCTGTACAATCTAAAACTACATCAACACCTATTTGCATCCCATTTAAGATCTTCTGGATTGCGTTCAGAAGTAATTCTAATCTCCTTACCATTTACAACTAATTTTCCGTCTTTTACATCAATACTTCCTTGAAATTGCCCATGAACAGAATCATATTTTAATAGATATGCTAAATGCTCAACATCTAAAAGATCATTGATACCTACTACTTCAACATCTGGTCTTCCAGCAGCTACTCTAAAAGCTAATCTACCTATTCTACCAAAACCGTTAATTCCTAATTTTAAATTTGCCATTTTTGATTATTTAATTATTCTGTTATTTATTTATACTGACATAATATCAGATACTCTTAATATTTCCTTATCAATTGGATTGTTCTCCTTAATTGCATTTTCTAAAGGAGTAGTTGTCATTTTACCATTTTGCAGCCCAACCATTACATTCGATTTTCCATCGATTAACAATTCAACGGCATGAACACCCATTCTGCTTGCCAGAACTCTATCGAAACAACTTGGTGCACCACCTCGTTGCATATGACCTAATACAGAAACTCGTACATCATACTCCGGTAAATTGGTTTCTACATATTTTGCCAATTCAAATACATTATCACCAGTTCTATCGCCTTCTGCCACCACGACCAAACTGGAAGTTTTACCAGAGCGTCTGCTTTTTTCTAAAGTGATTAACAACTTTTCAATTCCCATATCTTCTTCAGGAATTAATATTTCCTCTGCTCCTGCACCTATACCTGCGTTTAAAGCTATATGACCAGCATCTCTGCCCATTACCTCTACAAAAAACAGACGATTATGAGAACTTGCAGTGTCTCTGATTTTATCAATAACTTCTATCGCGGTATTTAAGGCTGTATCATAACCAATAGTAAAATCAGTTCCAAAAATATCATTATCAATTGTTCCAGGAATACCAATAATTGGAAAATTATATTCGCCGTTGAATACCATTGCTCCTGTAAAAGAACCATCTCCACCTACAACAACCAAAGCATCAATTTCATTCTTGATTAAATTGTCATATGCCTTCTTTCTCCCTTCTACAGTCCTAAACTCTTTAGATCTGGCAGTTTTTAATACTGTTCCACCTTTTTGAATAAGATGATGTGCACTTCTTGCAGTCATATGCTCGATATCTCCTTCTATAAGTCCTTGATATCCTCTATAAATTCCAACACTATCCAAACTGTAAAAAGATGCCGATCGAATTACAGATCGAATTGCAGCATTCATTCCAGGTGAGTCTCCTCCTGAGGTCATAACAGCAATTTTTTTAATAAATTTTTTCATTAATTGAAGTTATTTGAAGTAGTAAAATTACTAAAGTAAAACCAATAAATACAGCTATTTGAGATATTTTTAGAGCTTACGAAAAATTCAAACGTTTTCGTTAATAAATAATTTTTAGAAATGCTTATTTTATGATTTAGAAGCTACTATTTATCGCTTTCAGTCTTAAAATTTACGAATTCTGGAAGTGGATCATTTTGAATCAGATCATTTTCTTCGGTGGCTATTTCATCCTGTGAATTTTGATCCGTCCTGCCTTTAAATATTTTTTGCAGTAACTCCTTAAATGTATCAAAATCTACATTATATGAAAGCCCTAATCCTTGGGTATAACCTATTTCTTCACCAAAATTACGGATACTATTTTCCCTATTGAACATTTTTGCTGTTAAAGTCCCTTCATCATTAAGTAAAAAATCAATTTGAACATCTCCTGCTATAACTGTTTCAGTAACTCCGCCGATTGGTACTCCTACTTTACCGTTTATTAATATTCTATCACTCACTTGGGTTGACAACGTTAGACCTAACCTATCATCCGTTTGCAGTTCTGGTGTACGTTGTCCAGATTGGTAATTTATTCCAACTTTTAATTTTCCTTCACTATCAGAAAACAAGCTGTTAACGATTGCGGAAGCTCTTTCTGCTAAATTACCAGTTAATGCCTGTTGACTAATATTAACTTCGCTAATGAATGTACCCGAAGTCACTACAGATAATGCTTGTAACTCTCTACTTTCATTATCATCTAAACGATACTGAAGCTCTGAATTTATTGATGAGCTTACATTAGGAAATCTAAGATCGAAAGTTGGATCGGGTTGTTCAAGTTGACCCGTAAGGCTTATCTCTACATCCACAGGGATACTTCTATTAATTGGATTATCCAATAGAATGGATGGGTTTGCCTGAGTTTTGTAAATAGCTTTCAGATTAATTTCTGCCTTTAGAGGATCACCTTCCCAGGTAATAGTCCCTCCTGGTTGTACAATAAATTGCTTTTGAATTATTCCGCCATAAATAAAATTATAAATCCCCTCAAATGTTAAGAAATCCCCCCACATATTGAATTTTCCATTCGTGTTAATTTCTATCAATAAGTTTCCGGCTCCTTTACCTTTTATTGAATGCCCTGTAGACGGATCAATAATAATTTCAATTTCCGCATCTTCATTTACATCCAGATCAAAGTCTAATTCCAGTCCTTTTATTTCCTCAAAAACGATTTCTTCACCACTTATTTTTGAGTCTTTCTCTTCTTTAGTTAAAAAATGTATATAAGAATTATCACCATAAGATTCGATATCATTTAACGGGATTTTAAATATAGTTCCTTCTCTGGTCTGACCATCTACTTTAATTACCAGTTGATCTGTTGGTCCCTTGATACTCGCGGTCCCTCCTATAAATCCAGTTCCAAAATAAAGTACATCATCTTCTTGCTTTGTATTTAAAACCAGGAATTTATTAGTTGATAAATTCAATCCTAAACTCCAATCGGAAAAATTCACATGACTTATATCTCCATTTAGTCGGGCCTTAGAATCAAAATAAGTATCGATCATTACAACATTATTGAAAATAAAGCTTTGATTCTTTAAGTGAAACCGATGCATTATCAGAAAGCTATAATCTACATTAAGATATGGTATTTGTAATCCTGCCTTATCAAGAATTAAATTGCCATCTATAGATGGTTTAGTTAAATTTCCTGTAACTTTAGCTTTCCCAGTTACAAGCCCTCGTATTTTGTTTATTACATCTTCACCTAATGGATTTAATGGTTCCAGATTGAATTTATTAAAGATGACATCTAGGTTTATTGTCGAATTCTTTTTTGAGACATCTATATCTCCAATTGCTTTAAATGATTGTATTAACATCATCCTTTATTGAAATGTTAACTTTATAATTGGTCAAAGATTGATTTCCAACGATGCTTGCATCAAATGATCCTAAATTATAATCATTTACTTTAAAATCATCAATTACTACGGTTGAATTCGGTAAGTAAGTTCCATTCTGTTGTAATATATCCAATTTTCCATTTACAGTTCCATTCAATTTTAAACTGTCAATATTAGGAGTAATCTTTTTAAGATCTACATTTTTAAAATCGAACTTAATATCCTTGTAACCTGTGTCATTTATCAATCCTGATAGTTTGATTTTTTCATCGTTATGATTCATAAATAACTTATCAAACTCAAAATTCTTAAAATCTCTATCAAAAGTTATTTTGTTGTGCTTATCTCTCTTTTCATTGACTAACCAGGTATTATCTTTAAAAGTCACATCAGACTTTTTAAATCCAATAACTGATTTGTTTTCTTCATTAATGGTATAGTATAAACTTAAATTATAACTATCATCATTTCGTTTTACCGCCTTTAAATTCCGTTCGTATAAACAAAGTGTCCTTTAGTGTGACATTTATTAAATTGAATTTAGAGACATCATAAAATTTCGTGTTTAAGCTATCAACCTGGACATAGGTATTAAAAAGAGGGTTTTTATTATCTATACTTAAGTTGAATATTATCTGCGAAGTAATCGAATAGTTTAATCTTTGGTGATTTAAAGGTTAGTTTAAAATCCTTTTCATTCGTTTTAGCACTTCCTTTAATAAAAGTATTTCTACCAAGTTCTATATTAGGTACAAATACTTCAACGATCTTATTATATATCTTGAAATTAAAATCTATATACTGATTGAACTTATTTCATTTGGAATATAATTAGTGTAAATACTACCTATGAATTTTCCATCATTTTACCCAGATCCTTAAAAAGGAATTTACCACTTAATTTTCCCTCAACAATATCTGGAGAATTAACTTCTATTAGTCTTTCGCTGTTTCCATTAAAGCTTGATGTTATAGCAAAATCCTTAAAAAAATAAGAATCATTCTGATTTTTATAAGAAGTGTTCTTAAAGTTAATACTGCCGAATGCATCATCGATATTGGTTCCTTTCATTTTCATATCTACCGTTCCTTTGAATACAGAAACACTATCTCTTTCAACAAATTTAGTGCTTTAAGATCTGCATATTTTACATTTGCAATAAAATCGAAATTATATATTTCTTTAGAAAGATCTGCCAGTCCATTAAAATTTAGATTCAAATTCTCATCGTTTGCTATAAATTCTCCATTAAACTTTTTGTTTTCGAAGGTTCCCAGATACTTCCAGATCTCTATATTCATAACCATTATATTGAATGAGAATATATCTCCTTGAGCCTTAGTATTCATTTTATCGAGTATAAAGCTATTCCCTTCAACATCTAAATTAAATGATACCATGCCCAATTTGTCATTATTCAAAAATTTACCGATTAGAAAGTCACTAAAAATTAATTTTCCTTTATAAAAGGCATTGTCAATGTCATCAATTCTATTAAGCTGTAATTGAGAGTCTATAAATCCCAATTCCGTAGAAATACTTGTATTTGTTTTAATGATCTTTGAGGTGATTTCGGATCTACCTTTTATGGTAAAACTTCCTAATTTTTCAAAGGAAGAAGGTATTGAAGCTCCTAAAATGTTTGGCATTAATGTTTTTAAGTCACGATAATTTGAAGTTAGATTGCTAAAATTCGCATTCATTTCAAAGTTATTCTCTTCTGCGTTAAACAGGTTTTTAAAATTAATATCACCTTTAATTTTAGTATTTCGACTTGTACTAACATTCAGTTCATCAACCTGAAGATTATTTAAAGTACCTGATAAATTGACATTTAATTGAGCAATTTCATTAGAACCAAATTCATTATAAAACATATTCAGCTCTTTAAATGAAACCGTTGAATTATTAAAATTGGCATTTACTTTTACCTGATCCGTAAAATACTGAAGATCTTCTCTTTTGTAAGTAAATGTGATATTTCCATTTAGTTGAGATTCCAGCGTTTTAATGTTAAATCATTAAAGGTCATTCCCTGCAAGGTGTAAATAAAATCTGTTTTTAAGTCCCTGACCTCTACTCCTCTACTATCTATAAATGCGAGTGAATTGATTCTCATATCTACATCCGGACCAGTAATTTTAAAATTTGTGGCATTGATATTAAGATTGAAAAACTCGAGTTTTTTTGGAGTTTCCTTATTATCATCAATTATTCGAAATACACCGTTTTCAATTGTAACATCACTTGAAGATAGTAGAAAATCACTTTTTTCCTTCCTCGGATTTTCCTCATCAAATTTAGCAACAAAAATATCCAGATTTGTGTCTACCTCACCTTTGTAGGTTCTTATATTGAAGATTAATCCTTCTAAATCTATATCTCCAAAAGTAAGTTTATTATTGTACAGATTTTTAAAACTGAGTACTGATGTATTAAGTTCATTAATATTAATTAGGGTATCTTTTTTATAATCTTCAATAAAGATTTCCTTTAACTCTACATCACCATTAAACTGTAATCCTACTTTGGCAATATTAATATTGGTGCCATAATCTTTATTAATCCTATTAGTTGCTAATTTTCCCAGTCTCGTTTGAACAGCAGGTATAGATAAAACTATCACCAAAATGATGAATAACAGCAGCAATGCAGCTACTACTTTAGACCCTATTTTTAGAACCCTTTTAATTTCCTGCTAAATTTATAACTTTCTTAAGAATATCCTACATTTGTATCTACGAAAAATCCAGTGGATTCAGACTTTCATTTGATTTTAAAAGTAACAATTATTGTGCCTTTATATATTAATGCTATCACAAAATATTTATATACTCGGAATTGAGTCTTCTTGCGATGATACTGCGGCTTCTGTTATTTACAACGGGAAAATTTTGAGCAATGTTGTTGCAAGTCAAAAAATTCATGAAGAATATGGTGGTGTAGTGCCTGAATTAGCCACTAGAGCACATCAACAAAATATTGTTCCAGTGGTGCATCAAGCATTGGAAAAGGCTAAAATCACCAAAAACAAACTGAATGCCATAGCATTTACACGTGGTCCTGGACTAATGGGTACCTTATTGGTTGGGACCTCCTTTGCCAAGTCTTTAGCAATGGGATTGAATATTCCGTTGATAGATGTTAACCACATGCAAGCACATATTCTGGCTCATTTTATAGATGAAGAAGGTTTCAAGAAACCTCCTTTTCCATTTTTAGCTATGACCATTTCTGGTGGACATACTCAAATTGTCAAAGTTTCCGATTATTTTAATATGGAAGTTATTGGAGAAACTATAGATGATGCTGTTGGTGAAGCCTATGATAAAAGTGGTAAGATTTTAGGATTAGGTTATCCTGCTGGTCCAGAAATAGATAAACGTGCCCAATTAGGAAATCCAAAAGCATTTACATTTACCAAACCAAAAGTAGATGGTCTGAATTTTAGTTTTTCAGGATTGAAAACTGCCATTCTGTATTTTATTCAGCGTGAAGTGAAAGCAAATCCAAATTTTATTATAGAGAATCTAAATGATATTTGTGCCTCAATTCAATACACGATTATTGAAATTTTAATTGATAAACTAAAATTAGCGAGCAAACAATCAGGTATTAAACATATTGCTATTGGTGGTGGTGTTTCGGCTAATTCTGGTATTCGAAAAGCACTCAAAGAAGGTGAAGCAAAATTTGGCTGGACTACTTACATTCCTAAATTTGAATTTACAACAGATAATGCTGCTATGATAGCTATTGTTGGCTATTTAAAGTATTTAGAAGAAGATTTTGCCCAGCAGGATGTGACTGCATCGGCAAGATTGAAGATTTAATATTATGGCTTATTTTAGAATATTATGGTCCAAATTGTTTAAACTTAACTGGCAGTTTGGATTATTTTTAATTATTCTTTTCGGTATTCCAAGATTCATAATAGTTCTTAATGCCAACAAAACAGGCAACTATAATTTCACATCCATCATATTTGTTTTGATGATCTTGGTTCCTTTTGTCCTACTAACAAAACAAGGAAGACAACTAATTGGAATAATAAGTAGTAGATCATTCAAATGGATGGCCTTCTCTTTTATTCTTGGAATTATATCATGTGCCATAGTATTTTTAATTGGTCAATTATTGTTTGACAATACATCAAGCAATTGGTTTGTCTATATCTCAAAATCCTTTAGTGTTTCTAAAATAGGATTAACTGAAGACAATAAATTAATTTTCTTTTTGATATTCGCTTTTGTAAGTATGATCTTCAGTCCAATTGGAGAGGAGTTTTTGTTTAGAGGAATCATTCATAAAAGCTTTGAAAACAAATTTGGAGTTAACAAAGCATCAATAATTGATAGTTCAGCTTTTGCATTTACTCATCTGGCACATTTTGGAATTATTTATGTTAATAATTCATGGAAGTTATTATTAGTTCCTGCGATACTTTGGGTAATAATTATTTATTTTTTAGGAAGGTTATTCCATTTATGCAAAGTAAAAACCAATTCGATTTTTGGCGCAGTTATTTGTCATGCGGGATTTAATGTTGCTATGATATATTTTATTTTTTATCATATCTTTTGATCAAAATAACTAATATGGCTTTCAATAATCAATTAGCAAACAGAATCCGAGAACAAATCAAATTGTTTCCTGAAGATTTTGAAGAAAAACGAATGTTTGGTGGTTTGACATTTCTTTATAAAGGAAAAATGACCATTGGCATCGTGAAAGAAGATTTAGCTGTTAGAATTATTGCAGATAAAATGGATACCGAATTAGCCAAGAACCATATACGACCAATGGATTTTACCAAGCGACCAATGAAAGAGTTTGTCTATGTGTCTCAGGATGGTATAAAAACTGAAACCGAATTGCTATATTATATCGAATTAGGTTTAGAACATGCGAAAAGTAAACTATAACTATGCAATTATTCTACAGCCCAGACATAAATGAATCCACCGAACAATTTTCTTTTACTAAAGAGGAAAGCAAGCATATCACTAAGGTTTTACGAAAAACAGTAGGAGATATTCTGCACATAACCAATGGAAATGGTTGGTTGTTCAAAGCTGAAATAAATCTTGCTAACATCAAAAATTGTGCAGCAACAATAATTGAAAAGAAAATACAGCCGAAGCGAAACTACAACTTACATTTAGCAGTGGCTCCAACCAAAATGAACGACAGATATGAATGGTTTCTGGAAAAGGCTACTGAAATAGGTGTGGATAGCATCACTCCTATTATTTGCGATCATAGTGAACGAAAGCTTATTAAACATGGGCGTTTAGAAAAGATTTTACAATCTGCTATGAAACAATCATTGCAGTGTTATTTACCTAAGCTAAACGAAGCAATAAAATTCAGTGATTTTATAAATCAGGATTATGACGGTCAGTTGTTTATTGCACATTGTGAAGAAACTAAACGTAAATCACTTAAGAATGAATTGCTGCCAAATAGAGAAGTTACTATATTAATTGGTCCAGAAGGCGATTTTAGTGTTAAAGAAATTGAAACTGCGATTCAAAATAAATTTATTCCTGTAACTTTGGGAGAAACCAGATTACGAACGGAAACAGCAGCTATTGTTGCTTGTCAGATCGTTTCATTTACAAACGAATAATATGAGGCAGATATTTTTTTTGGCATTTTTTCTTCTTTCACTAACATCATTCTCTCAAGAAGTGGCAATACTAAAATACAAAGGTGGAGGCGATTGGTATAGTAATCCAACAGCTTTACCCAATCTAGTAGCATATTGCAACAATAATATTAATACTAAAATTAAAACGAAACCCCAAACTGTTGAAGTTGGTAGCACTGATATTTTTCAGTTTCCATTTCTACATATGACAGGTCATGGTAATGTGTTTTTTAATGACAATGATGCTGAAAATCTTCGAAATTACTTAATATCAGGTGGGTTTTTACATATAGATGATAATTATGGAATGCAACCGTACATATACAAAGAACTAAAAAAAGTATTCCCAAATAACGAATTGATTGAGATTCCTGTAAATCATGAGATATTCAATATTGTTTATAAGTTTCCGCAAGGCTTACCGAAAATTCATGAACATGATGGCAAACGTCCACAAGCTTTAGGAATTTTTTATGAGGATAGATTGGTTTTACTATTTACTTTTGAAAGTGATCTAGGTGATGGCTGGGAAGATGCCGAAGTACATAACGATCCTGTAGAGATACGTGAAAAAGCTCTAAAAATGGGAGCGAATATTATTAAATATGCTTTTGAAAATTAGTTCAATTGGAACAACTTACTCATTATACTACCATATTCTCAAAGCGAATTTTTCCTATTACTTTAGTTTGTGATAATGTCAACAATGCACCAAATATTGGAAGTTTATTTAGAACGGCTGATGCTTTTGGAATTGAAAAATTATTTCTTTGTGGTGAATCTATTCCCTTAGGAAGAAAAATGACCAAAACCTCCAGAGCTACAGAAAAAGTGATTGATTTTGAACTAAAAGAAAATGCATTAGATGCAGTAAAAGCTTTAAAAAATGAAGGTTATATAATTATTTCATTAGAAATATCAAGAACTTCGCAGCCTATTCATTCATTTAAATTCTCTACTGAAAATCCCATAGGACTAGTTGTAGGTGATGAGAATTTTGGTGTTTCCGATGACATTTTAAAGCTATCAGATCAAATAATTCATATAGATATGTTTGGTCAAAACAGTAGCATGAACGTTGTACAAGCAACCAACATAGCTTTGTATGAAATTACTAAGCAACTTATGTAAGTGTTTTATATATTTACTTCATGGATCCAAAAACAATATCAAAAGGAATATTAAGAGCTATTGGAATAATTGTTGGAATTTTCATAGTTCTCTATTTTTTGTATAAAATCCAGTCGGTTATTGTGTATTTGGCAATAGCGGCAGTTATTTCTTTAATTGGCAGGCCAGTTGTACTTTTTTTGCGAAGACGCTTAAAGTTTAAAAATACCATCGCAGTTATTGTGACCATGTTCTTAATGATTGGGGTTCTTTTTGGTCTTTTTAGCTTGTTTGTGCCTCTAATAAGAGAACAGAGCCAGAATTTATCATTATTAGATGTTAATTCACTTCAGGATAACCTTCAGGACCTGTATAAACAAATAGTAGATTATCTCGCTGCAAAAGATATTGATGTAGAACAGTCGTTCAAGGAATCTAACTTATTATCAAAATTGGATTTCAATGCTATTCCCGATTTGTTGAATTCAGTTTTGGGAACCATAGGAAGCTTTACAATCGGATTATTCTCAGTCCTATTTATATCATTTTTCTTTTTAAAGGATAGTAAATTAATGGAGTCTGGATTAATGGTTTTTGTATCTGATGATAAGGAAACAAGATTAAAGAACTCAATAGAAAAAATTAAGGATCTACTTTCAAGGTACTTCGTTGGTCTGGTATTTCAAATTCTTATTTTATTCATTATTTATACCATTGTATTGCTGATAGTAGGTGTGGATAACGCAGTAGTTATTGCATTTCTTTGTGCTCTATTGAATTTAATTCCTTACATCGGTCCTCTAATTGGTGGATTCCTGATCATGCTGTTAACAATGACTAACTTTTTGGGAATGGACTTTCAAACTGTCATTCTGCCAAAAACAATTTGGGTATTGGCTGGTTTTATTATTGGGCAATTAGTTGATAATTTCTTTAGCCAACCAGTTATCTTTTCAAGTAGTGTAAGGTCACACCCATTAGAGATCTTTTTAGTCATAGTAATTTGTGGGTTGTTATTTGGTGTTGTAGGTATGATCGTAGCTATTCCATTTTATACAGCTATTAAAGTGATTTTAAAAGAGTTCCTTTCAGAGAATAAAATTGTTAAAAGCTTGACTAAAGATCTATAGTAAAAGTTTGAATAACGATATATTAAATACTGTAAGTCAAGAATTTATTAATAATAATTTAAATTCAGACATCACTTCGCTTATTCTCAAAAAAAATCAAAAAGGAACTGTTGATATAAAATTACTTACAGAGCAGATAGAAGCCAAAAAGCGTTGTAAAAAAAAGCTTCCAACCTGGTTTAATGCAGAAAAAATTTATTATCCGAATAAATTGAATATTGAGCAGACTTCATCAGAAATTACTGCAAAGTATAAATCTGAATTAGTTTCAGGAAAATCAATTTTAGACCTTACAGGTGGATTTGGTGTAGATTGCTATTATTTCTCAAATTATATTGAGGAAGTTTCACATTGTGAGATTAATGAAGAGTTATCGGAAATTGTCAAGCATAACTATCAGATACTACATAAAAAAAATATTGATTGTATTGCATCTGATGGGATTAAATACCTGCAAGACACAGACCATTCTTATGACTGGATCTATCTTGATCCTTCCAGAAGGCATGATAGCAAAGGAAAAGTATTCTTCTTAAAAGATTGTTTACCGAGCGCTCCACAAAATTTAGAACTACTTTTCGATCATTCTAAAAACGTTTTGGTTAAAACCTCTCCTCTGCTTGATCTAACAGTTGGAATTAATGAATTACGATACGTAAAAACGATCCATGTAGTAGCTGTTAATAATGAGGTTAAAGAATTACTTTGGATTTTAGAAAAGGGTTATGTAGAACCCATAATTATTGTAGCAGTCAATATAAAATCAAATAAAACGGAAACATTTAATTTTTTATTAAGTGAAGAAATTGAATCTGAAGTATCATTTGGAGAACCACTCACCTATCTATACGAGCCAAATGCAGCCATTTTGAAATCAGGTGCATTCAAATCTGTATCATCACGTCTAAATGTGCTTAAACTTCATCCTAATACACATCTGTACACTCTTAATAAGCTAATAGACTTTCCAGGAAGACGTTTTAAAATCGAAAAGATTTTGCCTTATAGCAAAAAACTCCTTAAAAAGGAGTTTATATATAAAGCTAATGTTAGTTCTAGAAATTTTCCTGAATCGGTAGATCAGATCAAACGAAAACTAAATGTTAAGGATGGTGGTAATGTCTTTCTGTTCGTTACGACCAGTATAACCAAAAATAGAGTAATCATAATATGTTCTAAAATTGATTAAAGTTGAACTGGTTGATCAGTAACAAGTTGATTGTTAGAACCAATTTCCATATCAAATTTCATACATGTTCCCATTTCTATCACAACAAGTTTATCTGAGCTAGCATTTCCAACTAAAAAAGAAGTTTCTCCACAAGAAAATACCATCCAATCAGAATGCTGTCCTGGCTCAATAGAATACTCGTGACCTATAAGATTTCCATTTACATCAAATATTTCCAGATTAACATTTACTGTACCATTATTCGTAATTCTTGCCTTTGGGTCTTGGTTATTACAAGTTGAATCTGTTGCAGCAGCACCTTGTACTGAATTTTCAATTTCTTCTACAACGGCATTAGTATGTCCGTCAAGGAATTCCATAGGTTCAACAACACAATTAGAAAAGTTTAGAACCATAACAGTTATAGCGAAGTATTTAAGTAGGTATTTCATTTTAATGGGGTTTTAAATAAAATTACACTTCAAAGATATATACATGTATTCGTTCAATTATTAAAAACTCGTTGTAGTCTTAAATAAATTCGTTAAGATGTCATTTTAAAAATAGACGTTTGAAAATGAATAGATTAAGTGTAAATAAATCTCGATGACTGAAGCTATACCCTAACCCTACAGTACATTTAGATTAATATTTACAACATTAATATTTTCTAATGTTAAATACTGGTTAAAGTGATTTGAACTGACAATTATCATTGTTTTATATTGTAATAAATCCTACTTTCTCGCTGATTAATTTATTAACCGATAAATCTATTGATTATGTCACTTATCAAAAAAGACAAGCAAAGATTATTTCCTTGGAATAGCCCAATGATTAATCCTTGGTCAAACACAATGCTGAAAAATTTTTTCAGTGCTGATGATTTTTTTAACGATGATTTTTTTGAAGAAGACAGCTTAATGCCAGCAATGAATGTAAAAGAAACAAAAGACCAACTTAAGGTCGAACTTGCAGCTCCTGGCTTTTCAAAAAAAGATTTCGAGGTTACATTAGACGAAGATGTTCTTCATATTTCTGCAGAAAAAACTAAAAAAGAAGAAGAACAAGACAAAGAAACTGGATACTCAAGAAAAGAATTTAGTTATAATTCTTTCAAGAGATCTTTAAAACTTCCTGTTGCTATTAATCAGGATCAAAAGGTGAAAGCCACTTATGATAATGGGATTCTAAAAATTTCTTTAAAAAAAGTTGTTGAGACAAAAGAAGCCCATACTATGAAAATTGAAGTGGCATAGGGGATTGACTAACCAAAGGGAATCATAGGTTCCCTTTGGTTAGATTACATTAAAATTAAACTACCAAAATTATGAAAACAATAATACCAAATATTAAATACATCGAATCTAAAAGTGCTGATGAACTTCATGTTGAGTCATTAAATTGGATATCTGAATTAAAATTCATTAAAGATGAACAGCATTTTCTGGATGAATTATTAAAATCATACACATTACAGCTGATCGAAAATAAGGAGTTCTCTAAGAATAAGGAAATAATAGGTGATCTATCCAAGCTGAGGAAAACCGGAGAGAAAATACTCAAAAAATTAATAAATCATGAAAATGAACTACTAATACTTGTAGACGGAATAGATCAAATAAAAGAAGAAAAGCACTATAGATTCTTACATAGCACCTACCTCTTAGAAGTCACCAATTACTTCAATGAATATAAAGCCATAAAGAGAGATATATTCGGCGCTGTAAAACAGATAATGAAACACGAAAAACAAAAACGATTATTGAATTAGTTGTTTACCAAATTATTGGCTTTTAAAGCTGTATTACTCTTGTTTTGTTTAATACAGCTTTTTTATTACATGTACTTACTCAGGAAAATGTAATACTTGTGTTTTAAATCGTTATAAATGATTCGTTGTACATTCATTTTTTCCCTATATGATTCATGATACCTGAGATGAACCCTATCCATGACATTCTCATTTGCTTGAAAATGAGCAGCTATATTATGCTCGTGTACATCAATTTTTTCTAAAAACTCATCTATTTTATTATTGTGAATTGAAAAATTATTCTGGAATTGTCCAAGCTCGGCTAACACTTTATTATCTGTCCAGCGCTTTACTATTTCCTCCAACCTGTTTTGAAAAGACCTGATCTCATCTTTCCAAAACAAAAGTTCTTTTTTCCACTGTAGATGTTCAAAATGTAGATCTGAATTAAAAATTACTTTAGTGACCATAACTTCATGATTTTTAAATTAACTTATTAATTTAATGATTAAAAAAAAACTCTGAAATGATTATTATCAGGACTTAGAAACTTGAATTGAGAATTATCATTGTTAGTTTATAAGAACTAAAATATATTTGATACAATAAAGAAACTTTTGATTTTTAAAATTCAAAATGAAAAAAATGGTATTAATTTCTATTGTAGCTATTATTCTCATTATTATTCTACTTATTGGCTTTGGAAGTTTAAGATTTAACTCTATGGTACAAACTGAAATTACATCAATAAGTAAGCAATCTTCACAAGGCGAAAATGTTATAAAGAGGGAAGACTTGGATTCATTACCAGAATTACTTCAAAATTATCTTGTTAAAGTTAATGTAGTAGGCAAACCTATATCGAGTCATATCTCTCTAAAACAAAAAGGAAAAATAAGACGTTATCCTGAACAAAAATGGTTGTCGTTTGAAGCAATTCAGTACATGTCTGCAAGTCAACTTGGTTTTATATGGAAGGCCAAGTCCTTTCCAATGTTTGTGAGAGATAAATTCATTTCTGGAAAAGGTGAAATGATGGTAAATCTGTTAGGAATTAAAAATATGGAAGTTGCCACAGGAAGTAAAATAGATCAAGGATCATTAACACGCTATTTAGCCGAATTACCTATCTACCCTATTGCTTTATTAGATAAACGTATAAAATGGGAAGTCGCGGGTGATAATGCTTTAAAAGGGACAATACAAGCTAATAATGTTATTGCCGACGGTATTTTTTATTTTGATAAAAATGGTTTGGTAAAAAGTTTCCAAACAAAACGATATATGATTGATTCACTCGAGGATTTTACTGGAATTTTTCAAAATTATCAGGATCTTCAAGGATTAAAAATACCTATTGAGCTTACAGCAGTTTGGAACTTAAACGAAGGTGATTATGAATATTTTAATGCCAGAATAATTAATTATTCTATCGAAAATAAAAGTAGCATTTAAGTAAAAAAACCTATAATGCTACTTCTAAAGATCTACTAAATTAAAAATAACTCTAATTATTTAAGACCTCCTTTAAAATTTCTTCTTTAGCCAATTTTTTAGTACAAAAATACCAATCTTCGCAATCTAAATCATCAGACTTAGTCATCCTTTCGTCGGCCACTCCACAATTTCCTGCTGGTGAGACAATAACATCATCTCCAGGATTCCAATCTGCCGGAGTTGCTACGGAGAATTTATCAGACGTTTGCATGGCAATTAAAGCTCTATAAATTTCATCAAAATTTCTTCCAAGGCTTAACGGATAGTAAATAATTGCTCTTATTACTCCCTTTGGGTCAATAAAGAATACAGCTCTAACAGCCTGCGTTTTACTTTCTCCGGGTTGGATCATTCCATATTTCTTCGCAACATTCATCGTAATGTCTTCAATTAAAGGAAACTTCACTTCAATATTTTTCATTCCCTTGTAATCAATTTTTTCTTTAATATTTCTTAACCATGCAATATGACTGTATAATCCATCAATAGATAGGCCAACTAAATTACAATTCGCCTTTTTAAATTTACTTTCAAGGTGAGCAAAGGTCATAAACTCAGACGTGCAAACCGGAGTAAAATCGGCAGGATGGCTGAATAATATTACCCATTCACCTGCATAGTCTTTTGGAAAATTAATATCTCCCTGAGTAGTTACTGCCTTAAACTCCGGTGCTTTATCACCTATTCTAGGCATTGATACTACATTTTGATCTTCTGATGTTTTGTCCATTTTATTTTGTTTTAAATTTTAGTAAAACTACGATGCAATGGTTGAATGATATGTAGTATATGTTACACTAGCAGTTATTTTTACTGATAAAGAAGTAGTATTTACTTATTCATTCTACCAACAGCACAACTTACAAAGGATTTTGCTTTGGTTTGGAATTTGTTTTCCTCCCCTTCCAGAGGATAACCAAGGTGATGCAGTTCTTTTTTAACAACTTTTAGATCGGACTCAGTTATGTATTCAAATGAAACCGAACTTGTCTCTAATTCGATCTCTATATTTTGAATATTTTCTAATTTTTGTAAGTTATTTTTTATAGTTGTAGCACAACCATTGCATTTTAAATTTTGTATTTGTACAGTAGTTTTCATTTTCAAATATTTAATAGTATAAAGGTATTGATTATTTGCTGTTTTATATTTATGTTGGATGTTAATTTATGCTTAAAAAGCTTAATTAAATAGTAATTCCTTGTCATAAAATTTAGTTGTCTTTGTCATAAGTAAATCACGAGTATGCTCTGTAACCGATTTCAAAAATATCGTTTAGGTGTTTTTTATCGAAGGTGCCATATTTACTTAAGCCTTCAGGACAAATCACCAAATCACATTTATTAAATTTTATTATATCTTCTCTAATAGATTTAAGTTTAAAGGCTCTTTCCAAAATATTATGAAAATGTTTTAGGTCAGAAAATTTGACTTTTTTAAAATGGTTCACATAAATTCCTATGATCTTGTCACAGCTATCTGCTAAAAAGTCAACAGGAAAATTATCAAGTGTTCCACCGTCAATATAGTAAGAATCCTCAATTTTTATTGGCGCAAATACACCTGGATAAGCAGCTGAAGCAATTAAAGGTTTAATCAATTCTCCTTTTCTGAATGTGGTAAGTTTTCCCTCTAAAATATCCGTTGCCGTTACGGTCAATGACTTATTCAAACAACTAAAATTATCTAAAGGAAAATATTCATTAAAAAGATCATAGTATTTTTCAGAATCAATAAATCCTGGTTTATTAATTGCGAATTTTTTAATGTCAAAAAATTGTATTCTTTTAAAAAAAGACATCATTTCATCAAAATCATATCCATGTGCATATAAAGCTCCCACAATAGCTCCTGCACTCGTACCTGAAATATGAGACACAACAATTCCATATTCTTCCAAAGCTT
The DNA here is from genome assembly GCA_963768245.1 of uncultured Flavobacteriaceae bacterium. Lineage (GTDB taxonomy): Bacteria > Bacteroidota > Bacteroidia > Flavobacteriales > Flavobacteriaceae > Site-B1. The sequence goes on along the minus strand of CAVYHG010000020.1, from coordinate 28,937 downwards.
TTATAGCACCAATATGAGCAATGCCTCTTACTCCTCCTCCAGATAACACTAATCCAATATTCATTTAGATAGTTGATGTTATTTAAAAATTTTATCAATAAAATAAGGTAGTCATAAATAAAGAGTCTGTATATGATTAATATCAGTATTTCATGACTATAATCATTTTATAGCCTCAATAGATAGAATAACTTTATAACTAAGAAATTACGGATTAATGATACAGACAAATTCAATAAAAGCAAGAATTCAGGACTTCTTTATTGAAATTGGTGAATTAACCTTATTTGCCGGACGGTTTTTTAAAGAAAGCCTTAAAAGACCATTTGAAGGAAAAGAACTTTTACAGCAATGCTATAATATTGGTAACCGATCTCTTTTATTGGTTGGTATTACAGGCTTTATCATTGGTTTGGTTATTACACTTCAAACACGACCAACATTACAGGAATTTGGTGCTGAATCCTGGATGCCATCTATGGTAAGTATTTCAATTATAAGAGAAATAGGACCTGTAATAATTGCTTTAATATGTGCTGGTAAAATCGGGTCTGGAATTGGTGCAGAGATTAGGTTCTATGAGAGTTACTGAACAAATTGATGCCATGGAAGTTTCTGGCACCAATCCGTTTAAATATTTAGTTGTTACCAGAGTACTCGCTGCCACACTTATGCTTGCCTGTACTAGTTATTTTTGGAGATGCAATTGCCCTTTATGGTTCTTATATCATTGAAAATTTAAAAGGTGAAGTATCCTTTGTTTTATTTTTAATAAAGTATTTAATGCTCTTGAATTTGGAGATATAATTCCCGCAACCATTAAAACATTTTTCTTTGGTTATGCTATTGGACTGGTAGGTTGTTTTAAAGGTTATTATTGCAAAAAAGGAACAGTTGGTGTTGGAATAGCCGCTAATTCAGCAGTAGTATTCTCTTCAATGCTTTTATTTATAATTGACTTTATAGCAGTATTTGTAACTGACATATTTTTTGAAATTTAAATGATGATCCCAGAACAAAACATATCAAAAACCCTTAAAAAAAATGATATAAGAAGAATAATGATCGAAATTAAAGATCTTCATAAAGCTTTTGATGACAACCATGTTTTAAATGGATTTAATTTAAAACTATATGAAGGTGAAAATCTGGTTATTATGGGTAAATCCGGTTCAGGAAAATCAGTCATGATTAAATGTTTGGTCGGTTTAATGAAGCCGATTCTGGAAGCATTAAAGTCATGGGAAAAGAAATAGCCGAATTAAATCAAAAAGAATTGGATGACTTGCGAACTGAAATAGGTTTTCTGTTTCAAGGTAGTGCATTGTACGATTCTATGACAGTTCGCGAAAATCTGGAATTTCCATTAAGACGACATAAAAAGAGATTTGGAATTATAAAAGACACCACTGAACTAGTAACAGAAGCATTAGAAAGTGTTGGATTTGGTCCATACTATGGATTTAATGCCTTCTGAATTATCTGGAGGTATGAAACGACGAGTTGCTTTAGCAAGAACCTTAATATTAAAACCAAAAATAATATTATATGATGAACCAACCAGTGGTTTAGACCCTATCACATCAAAAGAGATTATTGAATTAATGAGAAACATTCAAAAACAATATAAAACGTCATCTCTTATAATTACGCACGATGTGGATTGCGCCAGAGTCGTTTCCGAACGAATGATCCTTTTAGTGGATGGAATTAATTATGCAGAAGGCAATTTTAGAGAATTAGCTGCGTCTAATGATAATAAAATAAGAGCATTTTTTAAATAAAAATGATTACCAATGAAAAAAGAAACAAGTAATACACTAAAAGTTGGAATTTTTGTCATTACCGGATTAGCCTTGTTCATTGTTGCCATTTATTTTATTGGTGAAAACCAGAATATGTTTAAAAAGACCTTTACCATAAGTGCCAATTTTAATAATGTCAGTGGTTTAATGCAAGGTAATAATGTGCGTTATTCGGGAATAAATATTGGTACGGTAAAAAACATAACTATGGTGAATGATTCAACCATTAAAGTTGATATGAACATTGAAGAGAAAAATGGTTAAGCATATTAAAAAAGATGCTATAGCGACTATTGGTACTGATGGATTAGTGGGTAATATGATCGTTAACATTATTCCTGGTGAAGGAAAAGAAGCTATCGTGGTGTCTGGTGATGTGATCCAAACCTATACTAAAATTGGCACTGCAGATATGCTAAATACATTAAGTACTACAAATGAAAATGCTGCATTACTAACAGCTAAATTATTAAAGGTTGCTGATGCCATGTCTGATGACAAAGGTACTCTTGGAATGCTGATTAATGATACAATTGTTGCTTCCAATTTAAAACAAACAGTCATACAACTAAAAATAACAAGTATTGAAGCCTCTAAAGCCATGAAAGAGCTGAACTCAATAATTTCCTCTTTAGATATTGAAAATAGTGTAGCCGGATCGTTATTGAATGATTCCGTTCAAGCCGAAAAAGTGGAATCCTTAATTTCAAATTTAGAATCCAGTAGCTTAGAAATTAACAATGTGATTAAGAATATAAATGAAACTGTCACAGAGTTTAAAGAAGGTGAAGGTGCTTTAAATTATTTATCTCAAGACAAAGAATTTGCTAAGCAGATAGAAGAAACTATGAATAACATTAATGAAGGAACCTTGAAATTCAATGAAAACATGGAAGCTCTAAAGCATAATTTTCTAACACGAGGATACTTCAGAAAATTAGAGAGGAAGAAAGCAAAAGAACAAAAAAAATAGAGACATAGTATTTTAAAGTTAAAATTATAATAAAATGAGCTGTATATGATTTACATCATTGTTTTCTGATTTAGAATTTTGGAACTTATGGTAGTCATCAAAAAATAAAATTATGAGTTACTTAACTAAGAATATTATTCCAGGAGATTATGGAAAGGTTTTTAGTACTGATGCCCAAAAAGAAAAGGATTTAATTAAAATTAAAAAAGCAATTTTAAAAATTCCCGGCATTGTTGAAGTTGATATCAACACAAATGTTTTTCCAGCAGAAATTACTATTCATTCTAAATTTGTAGTCAGCACTGAAACGGTAGAAAATGAGGTAAAACGATTTGGTTTTCATGCTATTCCAAAAGGTGTTTTTGAAGTATAAAAGTGGATAATTTCTTATTATTTATTTCACTTATCTTCGTAAAAAATCAATCTGTTTTTAAGTTCCCTTATTTCTTGTTGCAAAGTTTCAACTTGATCCAAGAGATTGCAAATAGCATGTATTCCCTCAATATTTATTTCGAGATCGAAATGAAAACGCATAAGTTTTTCTATATTTTTAATTTGAGCAACACTAATAAACTTTGAGTTATCTGAATTAACAATTTCAATTAATTCATATTCGCATAAGGAGTCTATAAATGATTTGGGTACATTATAATGTGTACAAAATTGTTGAATCGATATTAAATTCTTTGTGTCCATATTCATCTTAATTTAGCCAATTCTGTAAAAAGTTCCTTTTCTTTGCTGGTAAGCTTTGTCGGCATTTTTATATTATAAGTAATATAAAGATCTCCAAATCGACCTTGTTTTTTATAAACAGGAAATCCTTTACCTTTTAACTTTATTTTTGTTCCGTTCTGAGTTTCCGGCTTTACAGTTAATTTTACCTTACCTTCAAAGGTATTTATTGTAACATCTCCTCCTAACAATGCTTTATATAATTCTAAATCGACCGTTGAGTACAGATTGTCTCCATCACGTTTAAACTTGGTATTATTTATTATTGAAAACTGAATAAACAAGTCACCATTTGGGCCATTATTAATACCTTTTCCACCATGACCTTTTAGTTTTATAACCTGACCATTTTCTACACCTGCAGGAATCGTAATTCGGATGTTTTTGTTATTAATAGTTAGTGTGCGTTTATGAGTTGAATAAACTTCTCTTAAATCGAGTTGCAATTCAGCGTGAAAATCCTGACCTCTGAATTTTACTTGGGATCTTCCTTGTTGTGTGGAAGTTCTTCTATCACCAAACATAGATTCAAAAAAATCTGAAAAATCATCTTCAGTAAAACCTCCGGAATACTGCTGTTGACCAGAGCCTTGATATTGTCGTTGTTGTTTTGCTTTTTTAAATTCTTCTGCATGTTTCCAGTCTTTACCATATTCATCATACTTTTTTCTATTTTCCGTGTGACTCAGTACTTCATTAGCTTCATTAATTTCCTTGAATTTTTTTTCCGCTACTTTATCGTTTGGATTAAGATCTGGGTGGTATTGTCGTGCTAATTTTCTATACGCTTTTTTTATCTCTTTATCTGTCGCGGTCTTTGCTACTCCTAATATTTTATAATAATCTATAAATGACATAATTTTATTATTTCCATCTTATAAAGATCCATTAAAGTTAGTTTATGCAATAGTTATTTTTAATGACGAATATCATTCCATATGTTGTATTAATTAGTTTCTTTTAATAGTTAACTATAAGAATTATGAAAAAATTTATATTGTTTTCTATTAGTATTCTTTTAGTAGGCATAACTAGTTTAGAAAGTTGTGGACCTGTAATTATTTCATCAAGACCAAGTCACCCTCCACCTCCTTGGTTTTATCCGAGTAGAGTTGTAAATGTTAGATATGTTTTTTTTCCTGATTTTTCAATCTATTACGATTTAACACTAAGAAATTATTTATACTTTGAAAAAGGTAGTTGGATTAGTGTTAATGTATTACCACCTAGATATAATAATATAAACTTTAGAAAAACAAAACAGATACGAATTAATAATTATTTTGGCGATAATATTAGAGAATATCATCCAAAAAATACTTACTTAAAAGGCAGACGTGCAACAACAAGTAGCAATAGAAAAAATTAATTTATCCCATTTTCCGCCATCTCGCTAACCTTGGTATATTCCGTGTAAATAACCAAGCTACAAAATTTGATGAACCCATCTCTTTCATTTTTTCTATACAAAATTTCTGCATTTCCTTAGCTGTTCCTTTAAATGTGAATTCACCATCTAGATAACAATAGCTGCAATAATCTGCACTTTTAGTTCCATCCTTATTAAGACCACCATGTTGTGGATCTTTTTTCATAGGCATACCACAACTCTGACAAAATTTACTTGTTACCATAGTTTCCAAAATTTTTCTGATTAATTTTCGATACTTACATTTAAGGTTGCCATATTATCTCCCGACATCATTGCAACAATTGTTTTATCCTTTTCTCCTGTTATCTGACCTTGACCTCCAGGTGCGCTTATGGAGCTCACCTTAAAGCCTTTATCAGTTAATAGTTTTTTATAATCCTTAAGTGCAGTACTTGAAACATTCTCGAAAATAAAGGTCCATGCTTTTCCTTCATTCGTTAACTGAGTAGAAAGATTAGCAATCTTTCCATCTTTAAACTCCGGAATGTAATTAGGAATTTCTTTTGGCCAGGTTTTTACTGAGGCATCAGATGTAAATGTTCCCTCTTCAGTTTCAATCACAACTTTTTGGTCGTCAATATTTACATTGGCATTGTCACCAATGGCAGTTTCCATCATTTTTTCGCTTGTCTTTTCTGCTGATTTTTTGCAGGAACAAAACATTGTCATTAATGCAAGAACAGCAAGGGTTAGCACAAAAATTAATCCTTGCCTTAGTTTAGCTGAATTAATAGTATTCATTTTTATAGATTTATGATTAATAGCTTCTTTTATATAACTAAGAAAATTATAATCTTAAAAACAATTAAACAATGATATCAATCAGTAAAACTTTATTTTTTCAATTCTTTCTTTAGGATATTTTTAAATCGTGTAGAACTTATATAATGATCCTCCAATAACTTTCCATCATGTAGTAAATTGAATACTCCAAATCCTGATGGTGCATTTTTTGCTTCTTGGGCTGTTTCAATCTTTTTAACTTTTAGATCAATTCCAAAATCCATAGCTGTATTCATAAGATCAAATGCAGATTTTTCATGCCAGGGACATTGGTCTGCGTAAAGTAAATGCCAACCTTTATATTTTTTTTGATTAGCAGTCCAATCTATAAGTTTTGGATCTGATGCTTCTGCATTCCATTTGTTGGATAACAATTCAAATCGACCTCTTTTATCTACTTGCTTAAAGCCATTCTGCTCAAAAACTCTTTTTTCTGCAACCCAGACACCATTACTTGTCATGGTGCAAACACCTGATAAATCCATTATCTTAGCATCTTTTACTGCTTCGTCAATTAACACCGCTCCATAGCCTTTGCTCCTATCTTTTTTAGAATACACCGCTATACAATGAATAAACATGAAATCTGGAGCATCAACAGGTCTCCAGGCCTTATCAGCAGGAACATATTCTATAAATCCAACCATCTTTTCATTAACCTTTAGGATCTTCATTCTTAATCCTTCGGCATATCGCTTTTCAAACCATCTTTGCTTGCTTTTAAATCCTGGACTTTTTATGTCTTTAATGCAGAAAAATGTTTCTTGTTCTGCATTTTTAGGTGTTACATTCACTATTTCCATTGCATTTGATTTAGCTTATTATTTTACCATCTGCCATTTGTATAATTCTATCTGTACGATTTGCGAAATCTTCATCATGTGTTACTACCAAAAGTGACAATCCTTGCTCATCACTTAATCGTTTAAAAATGTTAAAAACATTATCAGAATTATGACTATCTAAATTTCCTGTTGGCTCATCTCCCATAATAATAGATGGATTATTAATTAAAGCTCTTGCAATTGCAACACGTTGTTTTTCGCCTCCAGAAATTTGTGAAGCTCTCTTTTTTGCTAAATGTTCAATATTGAGAATCTTTAATTTTTGAATAGCATCATGTTCAATTTCCTGATGTGATTTTTCTCCTAATTTTTTTGCAGGAAGCATCACATTTTCTAAAACTGAAAATTCAGATAACAAATAATGAAACTGAAACACAAATCCAATATGCTTGTTTCGTATATAAGATAGTTTTTCTCTGCTATCTCCTGTAATCAACTCATTATTTAAGTATAATTCACCTTCATAATCAGTATCCATAGTAGATAGAATATAAAGTAAGGTAGATTTTCCACAACCAGATTTTCCCATAATTGAAGCAAATTCACCTTTATTTATCTTAAAACTAATATCCTTTAAAACATGAAAAAGAACAGGTTTTTTAAAGTATTTATTGATATGTTTTGCTTCTAAAACAACACTCATTATTGACCTCTTATAATTTTTACAGGGTCTATTTTTTTTGCTTTTTGTGATGGTAAATAACCAGCAAAAAAAGTAGATATCATTGCAAATGTAATTCCTATTACATAAAACCAGGGATTAAAATTTACCGGATAAGTTTCTATCGTTGGTAAAGCTTCTGTTGCAAATGGAATTTTATCAATTACATGCGATAATACTAAACCGATAATCAAATCCTAATATACCTCCAATAAACCAATTATAATCGCCTGACTCATAAAAATCATTTGCACATCTTTTCCCGAAAATCCTGTTGCCTTTAAAATGGCTATATCATTCATTTTTTCATAAATAAGCATATTCAAAATATTATAAATGCCAAAACCTGCCACAATTAATAAGGTTATTGAAACAGCATAGGTAATTAAGTTTCTTATCGTTGTTCCTGTTTCAAATTGAGCATTGGCTGTATTAATATCCATTGCTTTTAAGTTAAATTGTTTTTCAATTTTTTTTGACATGGGAAGCGCATCATCAATATCATGAAGTTTTACATTAATATCTGTGATATAATTTTCCGCTTCTCCTAAAATACGCTGAACAGTTTTTATATTTGCAAAACTCTGAATAGCATCTATATCTGCAATGCCACTTTGATAAAAACCAACAATTTTTAATGGAAAAATCTCTCCTGTAATAGTGCTTATCTGGATCCTGTCTCCTACTCCAAGCGACATTTTTTTTGCAATACCAGACCCAAGTAAAATGCTGTTATCAGTGTTATGTAATGATTCCGGAGAACCTTCAGTTATATAATCTTGAAAATTGAAGAATTTGGCTTCATCTAATACATTAATTCCCGTTAAATACCCTCCTATTTCAATAGAACCGGCAATGTAAAAAATGGTAGCTTTTATTTGAGGCAAGGCACCACGTACTTTATTATCTTCCTTTAAATAATTAATAATTGGTAAGGCATTATGAATCTTTTTTTGTGTAAGTTTTGGTTTAATAGAATGCACTACATTAAATGTGTTCTCAAATTCATCATATAGTGCAATAGGTTGTTTTTTTGATGGTTCAATTTCGTTATAAATATGAATATGAGGTGTTTGATTAAAGATTAAATCATCCAGCATTTTATTTAAACCAGTCATAAAACGACACCAAAGTAATATAAGCACCAATTCCAAATGTCACGCCAAGTGCAGCAGTAGATGTTTGCTTTATTTTGGTAAGCAAATGTGTTTTTGCAATGTTTAATATGACTTTCCAATTGATCATCAGTCTGGTTTATATATATTGGTTTCTTCTGATAATTCCAGAAACTACTTCCACATAATCCATATTCTGTAAGCCTGTTTCAATGGTTATGATTCCGTCATCTGTTTTTACTTTATTATCTATCAATCAAATATTCTTTCGGTATAGTTAGAACTCTCTTTTTTAGCTGATATTATAATATTTGATTCTCCTGAAAGTCCTGGATACAATTTTATTGGAGCTTCATCAAAAACTGCTTCTACCGTAAAGGTTTGATTTCGTTCATCTTTTTTAGGATATATTTTAGAGACTTTTCCGGTGAATATTTCTCCTTTATATGCATCAAGACTAATAATAACCTTTTGATTGATAGATATTTTGACAATATCAACTTCATCAACCAACATTTCAATAATAAAATCGGTTGCAGCTACCAATTGCTGCCAATGGTTCCATTGTTGAAATAATTTCACCTGGATTTTTATATAATGCATATACTTTGCCATTAATCTTACTGGTTACAGTAAAATCCTTTGTTGCTATCAGTGAGGTTTTATAATTGTTTTCTGCTTGTTTTAAAGCTGTTTTAAGCTCATTTTTAGTTCGGTTATACTTACTCTGTAAAAGATTTAAATTGTTTGATGATAATTGGTATTTTAGTTTTTTGGTGTCATATTCCACTTTAGAACCAATATTTTGTTCCCAAAGATTTTTCTGTCTGAAATAATTGATGGAATCATTTTTATATTGAAGTGTTGCTGCAAGAATTTCATCTTCAATTCCGCTTAAAATTGCTGCACTTCCATTATAATTTTCCTGAGCTAATTCTAAAGACAGTTTCGCATTTTGAGTATTTAGTTTAGGCGTGTTATTTATAATTTGAATGATAGGCTGGTTTTTAGAAACCATATCACCTTCTTCAACTAAATTCTTATCCAAAATTCCTGCAACTATGGCATAAACCTGATAGAGACTATCTGGCTGAATTGTTACAGAACTATAAACAGATTCGGTTAGATCTCTTTTCAACAGGTTGTATCTTCTCTTTATTATCCTTACATGAAAAGCTAAACAATAGGACTAATACAACTAAATATTTATTAAACATGATTCGATTTTTAATACAAATAAATTTAAACATAATATCAATCAGAGAATTGTCTTAAATTATATAATCATTGCGTTTTACTCTTCAATTCTATAAAAGTAATTTCTGGTCGCATTCCTAATCTTCCCGGAAAACCTAACCATCCTAAACCCCTATTTACATATAAATATTGATTACTCTGTCTATATAAGCCCGCCCATTGTTTATACTTATATTTAATTGGGCTCCATTCCTTTTGTCTTATTTTAATTCCTGCCTGCATTCCATGAGTATGACCAGACAGCGTTAAAGCTATATTGGTTTTGTCGACAACTTCTTCATTCCAATGAGAAGGATCATGAGATAGTAATATTTTGAAAGGTATTTCACTTACCCCATTAATTGCTTTAGACAAGTCTCCATATTGCTTAAAAGGAGGATTTCCCCAATTTTCCACTCCAATAATGGCTATTTTTTCTCCTTTCTTTTCAATTAATTCTGATTCGTTTAATAATAACTGAAAATCTATCTTTTTATAAAAATACTTGATGCTTTCAAAGTTTTGTTTTTTTAAGTCAGATGTTTTCCATTTGCTGTAATCTCCATAATCATGATTTCCTAAAACTGAATATTTTCCTTGTTTTGCCTATAAGTCGTTTTAATACACTAGACCAACCTTTTAACTCCCAGGCAAAATTATTTACCAGATCTCCAGTGAAGAATATAAAATCAGGTTCTAAATGATTGATCGTTTTAATAGCTCTATCTAAAATATGATACCGAAAAATAAAACTACCTAAATGCAAATCGGAAATTTGTACAATTTTTAAACCATCAAAGTGATTTGGCAGAGAATCATGTTTTATTAGAATTTTATGAATACTAAATCTGTAAAGAGTTCTAAAAATTGCATAAAGAATTACAAAAAATGGTAAGAATCCTGAAAAAACTCCAATTATAGGAATGATATAAATAGATTCTTCCTGCCCAAAGGCATAATTAGTATAATAAAGAATCGATATGATTATGACAAAAATAATTTTAGGTACAAAAGACGAAACAGCTAACCCGTATAAAGATGTAATTAAAAACTGTCTTCGTTTTCTATGAAACTTATCTAATCTCGTTTTTAATAGTAAAATGGATACTATAAGACCAATTGTAAAAATCCAGAAAGCAATATAAATCAGAGTTCTAATAATCTTCGGTTCAATTGGCTGTGTAATGGATTGCAACCAGTAAAATGCCATTACATCAACAATCAATATTGCTAAACATAACAGAAAGATGGTAAACAACGAAAATGAACGCATCTTCTTAGCTTAAATATAAATCTTATTTTTTTCCTTTTTTTAGTCTTCTTTTATCTCTAAAAGCCCAATAAATTCCTTTCACATCTGAAGCCCAATTATCATACATATAAATTAATGTTATCTCTTCAAAGGTTTCTAATAAACCTATGCCTATCATGATATAGAACAGTACATAATCCGGATTAAAGAACAATGACCACAAAATAAATACACTTTGCATAATTGCTGACAACTTAGCCAAATATGTATGGAAAGCAGTAGCTTTTCCATACTTTAAATAAGCAATTATCATTTGTATTATATATGGAATAAAGGCTATAACAATTAAGATGATATTTTCTTTAATAAATTTGTTTTCGAATAGGAACAATCCTATCAACCCAATAACCAAGGTAATTTGATCTCCCATTGAATCCAATTGAGATCCTCTTGGGCTAGTAATTTTAAGTTGTCTTGCTAAAAACCCATCAATAGCATCTGTTAAATAACTTATCAGTAATAACCAAGAAAAAAATTCTCGTTCATTAAACCACAACAAAGCCAAAAGAAATGGTGCAGCAGCAATTCTGTAAAAAGAAAACCAATCAGCTATATTATAATTTTTAAATGTTAGCATGAATTGACATTATTTAAAATAACCTATAACCAACTAATTTAGAAAACTATAATGTTTTTAAATATGACAAAAATCATTGCCCAAAACAATCTTGAATGAATTGTTAATCAATTCTATATAAATACTAATTTTATCTATGGGATTAATTAATAAATATGTTTATTTTTGGGCTGATTCGAATTTACGCAGTTCTTAATGATCCAAAAAAATCAGGGAGTTTTTCAAATTTTAGCGGAGGCCATTTCTGAGGGTATAGTAGTTGTTGACGAAACCCAGAATATTGTAGCCATAAACTCTTCTACAGAGGATTTATTCGGATATAAAAATGGGGAACTTGAAGGACAACCTTTAAATAAGTTAATACCAGCGAATTATCATCCTAATCACGGGAATCATTTTAAATCGTTTTATAAGAATAGTGAAAAAAGAACCATGGGTCATGGAAGAAATCTTTTTGCTTTACATAAAAGTGGTAAACAATTTCCTGTAGAAGTGGGTCTAAATCCGTTTATTTTTGAAGATAAAAAGTATGTAATGGCTTTAGTGATAGATATTACCGAACGCTTGGCATCCGAAAAAGTTATAAAAGATCTAAATGCAAACCTTGAAGAAAAAATAAATAAAAGAACACAGCAGCTCAATCTTTCTGTAGATCAATTAAAAGAATTGAATAAAGATTTAGAAGATGAGATAGAAAAACGAATAGAAGCCGAAAACAAAATTAAAAGCGCCCTTCAAAAGGAAAAAGAATTAAACGAGCTAAAAACAAAGTTCCTTTCTCTGGTATCTCATGAATTTAAAACCCCTTTAAGTGGCATTTTAACCTCAAGTGTTTTAGTTGGAAAATATAAAGAGACCAGCCAACAAATAAAAAGAGATAAGCATTTAAAAACCATTATAGATAAGGTAAATTATTTAAACAGTATTTTAAATGATTTTTTATCTATAGAACGAATTGACTCAGGAAAAGTAAAATACAGATTTACATCCTTCATGTTAAGTAAAGTTGTTAATGAAGCAATTTACAACTCAAATATGCTATTGAAGCCTGGGCAGCGCATTAATTATCCTAAAGATATTGATGACTATACAGTTTACCAGGATGAAAAGGTTTTAGAATTAATTTTATCAAATTTAATCAACAATGCCATCAAATATTCACCACCAAATTCTTTCATTCACCTGGAGTTTTTATTAGATCAAAAGAGATTAACTTTTAAAGTTATTGATGAAGGAATTGGTATTCCTGAAAAAGAGCAAAAAAATATTTTTCAACGATATTTTAGAGCAGAAAATGCCTTGTTAGATCAAGGAACAGGAATTGGACTAAACATTGTAAAAGGACATGTTGAAAGTTTAGGCGGAAGTATTAACTTTACAAGTGAAGAAAATAAAGGTTCTACATTCACTGTAGAACTACCAATTATTAAAAAATGAAGCATGTTTTATTAATAGAAGATGACAGTACCTTAAGGGAAAACACAGCTGAACTTCTGGAACTTGAGAACTATAAAGTATCAACCGCTACTAATGGTAAGGAAGGCTTAGATCTAGCAAAAAAAGAGGTGCCTGATGTTATTGTATGCGATATCATGATGCCTAAACTTGATGGTTATGGTGTTATAACAGGCTTATCTAAATTAGAAAAAACTAAATACATTCCATTTATATTTCTTTCCGCTAAAACAGAAAGAAAAGATGTTAGAAAAGGAATGAACTTAGGTGCCGATGATTACATAACCAAACCATTTGAAGAAGAAGAGCTGCTTACAGCCATTGAAAGCAGATTGGCCAAAGCGTCTATCTTAAAGGAACAGAGATCTGTCCATACGAATAAATTAGTTCAGAAGAAGTCAGAAGGTATAAAATCACTTGAAGAACTGAAGGAATTTATCCAGAGTAATAAAAAAGTTCGAATTTATAAATCTGGTGAAGTCGTATATGACGAAGGAAATCATGCCAACAATATTTATTTAATTAAAGCAGGAGTTATTAAGAGTCATAAAATTGACGAGTTTGGAAAAGAGCTCATAACAAAGATTTATAAATCCGGTGAATTTTTTGGTTACACCTCGTTTACAGAAAACATTCCATATTTAGAGACTTCCACTGCAATGGAAAAATCGGAAGTTGTTGCCTTTTCTAAAGATGACCTAAAGAAAATGCTTCAGCAAAACCATAAACTAACCCTTGAATTCATTCAGCTTTTGGCAGATAATTTGGTTGAATTCAAAGAGCAACTTCTCCAAATGGCATATGGTTCAGTAAAAAAGAAAACAGCTAGTACAATAATACAGTTTGCAGATAAAATCCCAACAAAGTCTGTTGGTACCATAAAAATATCCAGAAGTGATCTGGCAAGTGTTGCCGGTATTGCTACAGAAAGTCTAATAAGGACTCTCTCGAACCTGAAAAAGGATGGCCTTATTGATATTGAAGGTAGAAATATTACAGTTTTAGATATAGAAAAGTTAAAAAGAGTGAATTAATAAGTAGTTTGGATGATTTTTATCATTTTTTAACAAAATGTAGATACATATTTTTGTTTAATAAAAATGATATTGTCTAGATGAAGAATATATTAATTCCTACAGATTTCTCCGAAAATTCTTGGAATGCCTTAAAGTATGCACTGAAGCTGTACAAAAAGACCCGTTGCAGTTTTCACTTACTTCATGTTAGCAATGTACATACATTTATTGGTGGCGAGGTACCTGCAATTCCATCATCAACAATAGTTATGGAGAAAGATGTTCGTGTTGATACCAAAAATAAATTAAAATCTCTGGTTTCCAAGATAGATCAAGAGTATCTCAATATAAAACACAGCTTTATAACACATGCAGAATATGGGTTTTTAATAGATGCTATAAAATTTAATGTAGAGGAATACAAAATAGATATCATTGTAATGGGTACCAAAGGAGCTTCTGGATTAAAGGAAGTAATTATAGGAAGCAACACTGGCGATGTTATAACAAGAGTTAAATGCCCAATATTAGTTGTTCCTGAAGAGGCAACATTTATCAAACCCAGAGAAATTGCCTTTCCAACAGATTATAATCAAAATTTTTCTTCGAAAATATTGGATACATTGTTAAATGTAGCTAGAATTCATGAGTCCTCCATAAGAATAGTTCATATAAGAAAACGGGAAGATTGTCTAACAGACGAACAAGAAAAGAACAAAGGTATTTTACATGATTATTTTAAAGATCATGATCATAGTTTCCATTCGATCACGAGTAACAGGCTTGAAGTTGCACTCCAGTATTTTACAGAAAGTGGTAATATAGACATGATCTCAATGGTCGCCAAAAATTTAAATTTTTTCCAACAAATTCTATTCAAACCAACGGTAGAAGACATAAGTTACCACATTAAGTTGCCATTTTTAGTATTACACGAATAAAACTAATCATATGGAAAACATATCAATTTTCTTAGCCAAATTTTGGGGTTGGTACTTACTTATATTCTTTGTTATTCTTAGTTTCAATCCGAAAAGGATAAGACAGATCTTTGAGGATCTTAAAGATGAAAAATTCCTGATTTTAACCTCATTTATGGCTATTATTGTTGGTCTTTTAAATATACTTTTTCATAATATCTGGGAACCAAACTGGAAACTTATAATTACATTTTTAGGATGGATCTCTCTTTTTATAGGACTCTTTTTATTCATTTTTCCGCAACCTACAGTTACCAAATTAAGAGAATTTAATGTAAAATTTGTTCAGGTTATTTATATTCTTCTCTTCTTGTTGGGTATCTTTTTACTCAATACAGCATATGGAATTTTATTGTATTAAAAATTTAGAAAACATGGTGTATTAAAATTTATTCATTATTTTCAACATTACTTAAACCTTAACTTAATAAATCGATATATGGAAATACAAGTTCATTTTGTAAAAATGCAAACCAGTGATACTATGGAGACATTTGCAATAAAAAAGTTAAACAAATTAGCTAAACACTTCGATTGGATCATTAAAGCAGATGTATCTTATAAATTAGAAAATGATCCTAGAAATAAAGGGCGCATTTGTGAAATATTATTAAGTGCTCCAGGACCAAGATTGTTTGCTAAATCGGTAGCCGATACTTTTGAAATGGCAACAGACCAAACAATAAAGGATCTGGAAATACAATTGAAAAAGAGGAAGGCAGATATGAGGCCTCATTTAAAGTAACAAATAATTTAAAAACAAAAAGGCTGTTCTAGAAACAGCCTTTTTAGTTTAATTAAGTAGCTCGTTTATAACGCATCTGCAACAACCGTAACGTCAAGTGATACCTGAATATCAAAATCCATCCCGCCTTCACTGGTAGCAGTGCCATCAATTTCAAATATTACACTATTACCATTTTTAAGATCGCTAGCAATAGCGTTTAATGTGGCTGTATCAGTTATTTCATGAATCGTACCTACTTGACTGGAAACTGTAACATCAGTATGCGTATCCATTATTACGCCATCTGCCATAATATCTACAGTCATTGTCCCAGCAGGATCACCCATAAAGTCTATAACCTGATAGGTTAAGCTGTTAAAAGTTACACTTTCTATATTATTTATATAATCCTGAACACTCCCACCCGCATCCGCAAGTTTAATTGTTCTACTATTATTAAGTGGCACGTCTACTCCTCCATTAATAGCATTAACATAAATGATATCTGTAATGGTTGCGTCAAAATCTACTTCGGTTAATTTATCCAGCTCATCGCAAGATGTATAACCTACAAATAGCAGTAAAACTGCAAAAAATCTGATCAAATTTTTCATATATATATATTTAAATTATTAATTAATAGCACAACAATACCCAGTAAAAAGGTACAAAAAAGTTAAGATTTTAACAATTTTCTGTTACATAAATTAATTCTAATCTTTTGCCTTTCAATATTGAAGCACCAATGTCTCAAACTTCCATATTTTACTAGGTCTTTCCGATGATTGCACAAACAGATAAAAATCTTCGTACAAATCAATTTAGAAACTCATATTTCTTTTATTACCTTTGAGAACTTTTAAAGTTATTAATGTCAATTAATTATTGTTTGAGGTAATTTTTTAATCATTAAATGGGGATGTAGCTCAGTTGGCTAGAGCGCTTGACTGGCAGTCAAGAGGTCGTCGGTTCGAGCCCGATCTTCTCCACATCAAGCAGAAAATCCACAAGAAATTGTGGATTTTCTATTTGCGGACGTGGCGTCACTTCGGTCCAACATGGTTAATTCCATCTTCTCCGCCAATGTATTTCCGAAAAGGGCTTTTCAAATTTTGGAAAGCCTTTTTTAACATTACAACTTATTGAAAACTAATACATAACAAATTTAAATGTCTACTTAGTTGATTTAATGAATAAGTTATTTATTGGTAACATCATGACTATCATAATCTTAAAGAAATTAATTTTGTAAATTGCAGTACATAATTAATTCAGGTGACATGAAACGTGCTATAATTCTTTTGATTATTAGTCTGTTTTTTGCAGTTCATTCATTTTCACAGAAACTTCAAGTTTTTGGAGGAGAGAAACATGATGTGTATCTCGGATGTCTAAACTGTAGTAATCTCGAAACTGAGTCTATATGGAATATTCAAGGTAATTACGGAAACAACCAATATTCAAAATCCATTTGGAATGATATAGGAATTTATGGAAATTCTACAAGTACCTATAGTCCTTGGAATATTAATGCCAGTTATCCTCCCGTATTAAAGGACAATAATGGTGAATTTTATGGCTACTTATCAATAAACGAAGTTAATGGGTATAGAGCTGACTTTAAACTTGCTAAAACGCTTTATGAAGCTCATGAATTAATAAAACAAGATGTTGATGGTTGGTATTATAAGATCTTTAATCGGTCAATAGTGGGTTCCAATTAATTAGTGCCTTCCTTCTTAATTTTAGCAAATACTAACTCATTGTTTTCAACTTTCATTTTATAAACTATGGGAAGGGTTTGAAACTTAATGAAAAAATGTGGTAAGTTTTCTATTCCTTTAATTGATGGGACCTTTTCTAATTTGCAACTTGCTATAGTGTCAAGGTTTTTAGTTGTTACCCAGACCATAAAATTTCGAAAGTCTCTTAATTCAACATCCTGAACTTCTATATCGGAACTTACAGATAATTCAACTTTAGGTCTTTCAACTTTATAAGTTTCATTCTCTATAATTGTTTCAGATTTAATTTCATTAATTTTTTTTGTTGAGCTACAAGAAAGAAGCACAAAAAATAAAATTATAGTTTTTTTCATTCTTAGTTTAAATAAAGCAATAGAATTTAATATGGTCCAACTCACTTGAGTTTAAATATAATCATTATTTAAGTTTTAAATTAAACCAATAAATAAAATCGTTAAATGTACTTGTTTTAAGGTTTATCGATATAATAATTTACCATTGTTATACCGTTTAACTTGTTTATTGGAAGCTAATCTAAAGGTTTATAAATATTGAGAATTAACTCTTAATTTTGTACAACAAAAACGTTTTACAATGACCTTACAAGACTTTGACTATTTGACATTTAAAGAAAAACTTAATGTTGTGAAAAAGTTTGGTGAATTTGCTGATAATTATTTATCCAAAACTGAGAGAATTAGGTGCTTTTCTGTTCATAAATTTTTTGTTGAGGTTGTTTATAATACGCAAATGACTGCTATAACAGATATAAGGGGATTTGAATCGGGTATTTCGCTTGACAAATATGTAGTTAATTTCAATAACTGCAACAAGAGGTTTTAATTACTTTTCTTAACCAATTTAGATTTGACACTTTAATTCTAAAAACTCTTTTCTTTTTTGTTCCTTATATACAAGAGTAAAAAATTTACTATATTCAAATTAGATTTCTTAAAATTATTTTTAAGATTTTATTTTAATTAACTAACTAATACATTTCTTATGGATTACAAAAAATCACTTAGTCGATTGTTTATTAGCCTTTTGGTATCACCAATTATTGTTTATTTGTTTCTTGGAGCCGCTAAATTAGCAGGTTCTACATACGAAATGACAGATGGAGAAACCTTTATAATCTGGTTACTCATGGCGATCACAATTAATTTATCATGTACTGATAAAAAATAGATTGAAAAAGAATTGAAACTGAAAGTTCCAACTTAATTTGTTGGAACTTTTTTTTAATTTATTTCACGAATACTATATTTTCTTGTCCATGATAATGCTTCATTTGGCTTCAAATTGATCTTAAAGAATATTTCAGGGCTGATAACATGCCTCCAACCCCAAAGGTTTATTTTATCGGTTTCAAAGTCTACAATTTCCTGAATTCTTAGTTTCTTTTTAGAATTGACCAAATCCCAGCTAGGATTAACCATATTAGAACCGGTAAGATCACTAAAGAAAAAGGGTTCATTTGGTGTTCCTGAAAACCCAATTTCATTTGTAAATATTATGACTTTTTCTTCGTCATTAATATATTGTTTAAATTTTGATGGATCAAGAACAAAAGGAAGACTTAACTTATAATTCTCACTGATCAAGTCATCATCAATGGACACAAAATTATGACTATACTCATCGGTGTGAATAATTTTTGTGCCTGTGTTATCTAATTTATAATTAATGGTAAAACCGTTTTCTAATAATTGAATCGTCTTTTTTAAAACGTAACCATAGCCATTTACAAGGTCAGAAACGCAGTACAATTCTATTGAATCAGTACTGAAATTAAAATTAAATAATGCTGGTTTAATTTCATATTTTTTAAAAAATCCGTAATCATTATCATTCTTTTTTAATATCCCAACTCCTATTTTATGAAACCATTCTCCAACTTTTGCTTCATCAAAGCCTACGGCGTCTTCAATTCCGAACTCATTATAAAAGCCCATGCCGAAATTAATTTTGTCATCTACATCTGTTCTTTCAATACTAGAAACTCTCCTGTCATTGTATTTAACAGTTGTTATCTTTCCAGTCCAATCAAATCTCGATAATTGATAGCCTTCTTCTGGAAGATCGATATGAATTTCAATATGTTTGTTTTTAAGAATATGTGGCATTATGGATGTTTTACTCTATTATCGATTAAGTATAAGTTATAAAAATTATTTGCTAATATCTTTCTATAAAACAAAAAATCCATCACATTAGTGATGGACTTTAAGCTTTTAGTGATGGCACTAGGATTCGAACCTAGGACCGCCTGCTTAGAAGGCAGGTGCTCTATCCAGCTGAGCTATGCCACCATTCAAGAATTATGTTATCCTGAAATTTTAAACAGGATTATCTCGCTTTGCTCGATGATCCTGAATTGGCTGTTGCCAATAAAATTAATCGCTCATTTTTATAAGAAAGTAAACTTTCTACAAAAATATACAACTAATTTTCTGTCGGGGTGGCAGGATTCGAACCTGCGACCTCCGCGTCCCAAACGCGGCGCGATAACCGGGCTACGCTACACCCCGAATTGGTTATCTTGTAAACATCGTTTAGAACCTCTTCCTTTTATTTTCTTTTCTAAAAATAAGGCTTCAGACCTGGTTTTTACTTCTTTTGTGAAAACTAAATCCCATGGTACTCCTGTTTTAGTCGATGTCACTAAACTTTTGTTATGTCTTTTCAATCTTTCGTTGATATCATGTGTCTGACCCACATAATACCGAGAACGTTTTTGACTATACAATATATAAACGGTATAATCCATATTTTTGTTAAGGTGGTCACGCTTTCAGCGTGACGACCTCCGCGTCCCAAACGCGGCGCGATAACCGGGCTACGCTACACCCCGAATTGGTTATCTTGTAAACATCGTTTAGAACCTCTTCCTTTTATTTTCTTTTCTAAAAATAAGGCTTCAGACCTGGTTTTTACTTCTTTTGTGAAAACTAAATCCCATGGTACTCCTGTTTTAGTCGATGTCACTAAACTTTTGTTATGTCTTTTCAATCTTTCGTTGATATCATGTGTCTGACCCACATAATACCGAGAACGTTTTTGACTATACAATATATAAACGGTATAATCCATATTTTTGTTAGGGTGGTCACGCTTTCAGCGTGACGACCTCCGCGTCCCAAACGCGGCGCGATAACCTGTGCAGCCTGTGCCGCACTTGATGCGTACTACACCCCGAATTTCCGAGAGACTGGGATTAACAGTGTTGATCCCAAGTACTACATCCTGCAAATAGAACTGTAAATCCGCTTTTCAGCGTTTCGAAGTTTTAAAGGATTCAATTCATTAAAAACAAGTATTACGAATTTTTCCTTTAAACCAATTCTACAGTTCTATTTGATTGCGGAGAGACTGGGATTCGAACCCTGGCAACACTTACGCGTTGACAGATTAGCAATCTGCTCCATTACCACTCTGGCACCTCTCCTATTCTTTATTTTTAAGAACTTACATTAATAATTTTAATGCGGATGCAAATGTAACTTTTCATCTTAAAGAACGCAAACTATTTATTCAGTTTTTTAATCTAAAATTATTATTCAGGATATTCAATTCTTAAATGATAAATATTTGCTAGCTTATGTTTTAAAACTTTTTTTATTGCTTGAATTTCTTTAAAAGTAATATTAGCATTAATAAACTGATCTATCTTCCATTTGTTTGTTAATAATATTCTCTACAAACGCATCAATTTTAGTAGAAGTTGGCTCTTTTAAACTTTTTGAAGCAGCTTCTACACTATCACACATCATTAAAATTGCCGTTTCCTTACTAAAAGGTTTTGGTCCTGGATATTTAAAATCTTCAGGATTAAAATCTTCATTCAGTATTTTTTTCTTTCATATAAAAATAATAAACCAAAGATAGTTCCATGATGTGTTCTAATAAAATCAATTATTCTATCTGGTAAATTATTTTTTTTTGCTATTTCAATCCCATCAATACATGATCTTATAATTATTTGAGCACTTTCTTTTGGTGATAATTCATCATGTGGATTAATTCCTGTTGATTGATTTTCAGTAAAATAAGTTGGGTTTTTCATTTTACCAATATCATGATATAAGGCTCCTACCCTTATCAACATAGCATTTGCTCCTATTTCATTGGCAGATGCTTCAGCTAAATTCGCTACATTTAATGAATGGTGAAATGTTCCTGGTGCTTTATTAGATAATTCCTTTAATAGTTTAGTATTTGTATCTGATAATTCTAATAGTGAAACATCTGATACTAATCCAAATAATTTTTCATAAGCATAAATTAATGGTTGAACAAATAATGTTGCCAATCCATATAATAATAAACAAGTCCAAATGTTTCCCATTTAATGGTTTCAATACTTCCTTCATGAATTACAAAAAATGCAAAATAAGCAACTAATATATATAAGTGTAATTTGACCTACTGATATAAATAAATTTGCACGTTTATAAAGTTCAGATACAGTTAAAATAGTAACAATTCCTGCAATAATTTGAAGAAACATATACTCATAACTATTAGGTACAATAAAACCTAAGTAATAACACAGTAATTACATGAGCAAATAAACCTAATCGAGCATCAAAAAAAGCTTTTAATACTAAAGGTAATATACAAATAGGAACTAATAAATACATTTGCAGAATTATAATTTACAACCAATGTTGTAAGCAATACCATTAAAATAATATTGAAGAATATAAAAGTGACTTTTGTATTATTTTCAAATACTTCTAATCGATATTTTCTTAAAAACAGTAACAACATTAATAAGGCCATTGCCACAAGAAGTGTATAAGCAACAACAATCCATATTATAATTGGATTCATTCCAAACCTGAGATTGATATTCAGATTCTAAAGATTTTAAAATTTCAAACTTATCGCCTTCAACAACTTCACCTTTAGATATAATTAAGGTTTCCCTTTCGATACTTCCTCTGGCATAGGAAATTTTATCTAATTCTTCTTTTAAGACACTGTTAGTTATATTACTATTTAGACTTGTATTGGGTTGTATAATATCGAAGAAAAGAGAAATTAACTGGACCTTATAATCTTCCAGTTCTTTTATAGCAATCTGCTTCTCTAAAGTATTTCTTATTTCATTGATATTGATTAAATTGGAAAAATTGGTTTTAGTTATTTCCTTTTGATTAGACAGAAGAATAACTTGCGTGTTGGGATCAAAATCATAATTTTCCTTTAGTACTCCAAAACGATAAACATTTTGCAGAATTCCTTCTGCTTTATTATACACATTACTAAATTCACGATTGCGAATTGTATCTGAAATAAATTTAGGAAACTGCTCTTTATAGCTACTTAAGGCAGTCTCTATAAGTGAGGTGTCCACATCAAAATATTGCACTGCCTCTTCTTCTATCTTCTTAATTTCGGAATTTATCTCTTCCTCAGATTTCTTAATAGCAAAATTAAAAGGAGCATACAGATTTTCTGATTGCCATGGTTTACCATTTTCAAAACTGTATTTAAATTTTCCGCTTTTCGGAAATAAATACACAATTAAAAAAGTGGTAAAAACGAATAAGATTACCTTGTAAAACAGATAATGATTCTTGTAAATAGTATTAATGAAGTCTTTCATTTAAGAACTTATAGTCATCAAAAGTAATAAATAATGATGACACAAGATTTAAGAGTTTTTATTTGTTCAAACTATCTTCTAAACGTATGGGTCTGTGGGTTTCAATCCATTCAGAATAACTTGTATAACCATTTCCGTCATTTATAGTTTTTGTTTTATCCAATATACCTTTAATAGTGCTCTCTGGCTGAATATCTTTAGAACTGATCTCATCAATAATAGAATCAATACTGTCTGAAACAGCTTTTTTAATATTTGTGTTAATATTGTTAAGCCATTCTTCTAAAGCATCATCCGTCAAATGCTCATCGATAATACGTCTTGTTATTTTCTGACCATGTTGTTTGGATTCCTGAATATTACCTCTTCCTGTAACAGCGTTCCCTACTGCGAATACATTATCAAATCCATATACATGGTAATCAACATGTTTTCTCATCTTTAAAGTAGAATATTCGTATTCTAATCCATCTATTTGCTCAGGTAAACTTCCAATAGATGAAACAATAAGATCGGACCTTAGTTCTTCTTCTAATTTCATTCATCTCCTTTAATTCAGCAATCAAAAAATAGGTAGCGTAAAAAGCATCGCCTAATAATATATCATTGTTTTCAAACGTTTTTATCATGGTACGAAGAAGTGATTGCTCATCATTACCTTTGCCACTAACCGGACACATCGCTGAGTCAAGCAGCGCACCACTTGATAAGCACGTAATCCCAACTAGTCGACACATTGGAAAGCCAAGTCCAGACTTTTGAGAACTCAGCTGTGGGTACCTCTTTTGATTTTCCGGCGTATCTGGCAGTGTCACCGTTGTGCCATCGACGATGCGCACTCGACGCCCTTGCCAGCGCCATTTGTCACGCATTTTTTGGTCAATTAATTGCCCGGTGAAGCGAGTTAAATCTCGCACCATATCGACCGGCAATCTTGCTCGAGCTTTGCAATACCCTCCCGTCGCGGTACTGCATTTGGGACGTCCACCGATCAGTCTTGCTATGGTCGATTGATTCACCACGTTTCGACAAGATCGATCCTCGCTTACGGCTTGCGACAGGAATAACGATAATGTTTCCGTAGGAGGAAACATTCGTTCTCGATGATCAGGCAATAGAGATTCGACTCGCTCAAGCAACTGATCTGATGTAAGTTGATTGAAAAAACCCAGAGCATCGAGCTTGCTATGATGATCAGAAATTCGATGCTGTTGATGTTTAACCGACGAATAGTTAGTATGCATAAAAGGCTGTCTCCAGTTGGTATCAGGGTCTTGTTTCGTAACTAAATCCTAACACTTGAGGCAGTCTTTTTCTTTGGTCTAAATCTCTATATTTTTCCTTAAGTAAGCGGCATTACCCTCCGGCACCTTTTGTTCGGCACCTTTTGTTCTCGGCGTCAAAATAACATGACGGTGGCCAACCCGAGAAACGCAAAAAAGCCGATGGCATCGGTCGCTGTTGTAAGCACCACTCCACCCGCCAACGCTGGATCTATACCCATCCGTTTTAATATCAACGGGATAAATGTTCCGACTAAGGCGCCGGTAAAAATAACGATCAACATGGCTGCGCCAAAAACCATACCCAGCATCAGATCGTTAAACCAGTAGTACGCAATGGCGGCGACCACACCGGCCCAGAAGATACCATTGAAGCCACCGATAGTGAGTTCGTGCGCCGCCAGTTTCCATATGTTACGCCGGCCAATTTGATCCAGCGCCATGCCTCGCGTTACCAGTGTCAGTGTCTGGCTTCCCGCCACTCCACCCATACTGGCAACCACCGGCATCAGCACAGCCAGCGCTACCATTTTCTCAATAGACCCTTCAAATAAACCAATCACCCACGCCGCCAGGAAGGCAGTCAGTAGATTAATGCCGAGCCATACAGCACGGCGCACCGAGCTATTAATGACCGGTGCAAACATATCCTCATGCTGATCTAAACCGGCACGCCCCAATATTTCACGATCAGCCTGGTCACGCATCACATTGATAACATCATCAACGGTAATGCGCCCCACGAGATAGCCTTTATCATCAATCACGGGGGCTGACAGCAGATCCTGATCTTC
This sequence comes from uncultured Flavobacteriaceae bacterium, assembly GCA_963768245.1. GTDB lineage: Bacteria > Bacteroidota > Bacteroidia > Flavobacteriales > Flavobacteriaceae > Site-B1. Next base: position 3,849 of record CAVYHG010000020.1, on the reverse strand, counting down.
AAAGATTCGAGCCACTTCGAGAGCCGAGGTCAAGGGCGTAATACCCACAACGTTACGAGCCATGACATCACTCACCGTTGTGGATAAGTCATATGAGACCAGATGGCTCAACGGAAGCGTTCCCATAAAGCGGTTATGTCGATCGATAACCATCAGACTATCAAGATGCTCAGGTAGCGAACCTTCTCGCTGACGCAGGCGGCGTAAAAAACGTAATACAGCTTTAAAAGAAACATCGCCACGTACAGCCGTGGCGTCTACATCCATCAAGCCACCCGCAACATCATCAGGATAGAGCTTAATCTGCTCATAGCGTTCCCGCCGGTGAATATCCATTGCCTTCACCATGGCACTCACTACAGACATCGGCAGATCATCATCCAGATCAGCGATTTCATCCATTTGCATTACCGACAAACAGGCGATCAGCTCCTGTTCATCGGTTTGCTTAATTAAACTCCTACGTAGTCCGCCCTGCAGCTCCAGCAGCACTTCACCTTTTTTAAAGCGCGGTAGCTGTAGCCACAAAGGACTTCTCAAATCCCCGGGAAGCGATTCAATAACACGGGCTATTTCTGCCGGAGACATGGGCTCAACCAAACAGGTCGCTCCGCTCTCAGGGCTTTTCTCAAGCGCATCAGTAATCAGATCGACCTGTTCTTGCAAACGTGTACTCATGAAGCTTTCCTCTTAAAGGGCTGATTATTGAATTAAGTATAATGTCCCGGGTATTACCAAAATTGCTGTTACCCATTCACTGATTTTTTCACGGCCTTTTGTAATAAATCAACAATATCTGCCGAAAATGCTCGGTCAACGAAAAGAAACGAAAGTCCGTTTTTGCTAGTATTATCATTGACTGAAAATATTGCTCAAGGTCGCTTAATGATTGACTGCAGGCATCCAAAGTCATTCAGGTGAGCGTCGCTTAATGGCCGCATATTCTCCGTCGCGATACTGAGCTGAAAGGGAGTTTCCGACTGATACTGTTGAAAAACTCTTTTTTGTGGGCTGTTAAAAATATTTAAGCTTCTTTAACAAGTTTTATGTATTTAGATACGGGAAGGTATAACACGAAGTCGATCTCACGGTAGAAATCCGCACAATAACTTATAAGTAACATTTATGTTGTGTTTTTGTGAATATTCAAATTAGATGAAAAATTGGCTTTGTATGATTTTAGAGTTTTTCAACAGTATCGACTCTTTGCGGACGTTGGCGAAATTGTTACTATTAATTTATAACCCGTTGGGGTTTTATCCAGATTTTAGGGGAAAGGGAATTTATTCTTCCTATACTTTTAAATTTTTACATTATTAAATATTAGGTAACATATTGTATTATAATTTTATTTTATAAATACTTTTGTGTTTTTAATTATATTTGTTCGCAATACTATTTTGTGTGTCGCTTTGTTCAAATACGCCAATCAAACTAAATTACACATTACTAAGGCGAACATAGAATATGCGACATGATATTCAATTCATGCGCTGATGTACGCTAAGTTCGGATCACGAAAAAAACCTGTCAACACATGGGGTAGCTTTTGTAATCGACGCATACAACGACTCACACTTCCCCGGAACTGATCTGGCCCACTCACATTTAACTTACCAAGATTATGCTTCTTCAGCCAGTTCCAGACCCACTCATCAGGATTCAGGTGAGGCGAATAAGGCGGCAGGATAAATAATCTCAACTTACCAGCGGTCTGGGCGACAAATTCCTTTACCTTTTTTGATTTGTGTACCGGGTGACCATCTAATATCAGGAAGGTGGGGCGAGATGCCTTATAAATTAGTCTCTCGAGGAATTCGATAAACTTGTCTGCATTCATTTTCCCACTGAAAGTCATAAATCGCAGCTTGCCTTTGGCACTGACCGCTGAAATCATATTCACACTAAAGCGCGCACCAGTGGTTTCGACAACAGGTGTTTGCCCAACCGGTGCCCAAGTCGTACCGCTGTGGTAGTCTGAACGGACGCTGGCCTCATCACCAAAGTATATTATCGCTTTTTCTTTCTTCGCTAATTTTCGGATTTCAGGATAGGCTTTCTCCTGCCATGCGGTCACTTTTTCTTCATCACGCTGGTAAGCTCTTCGCAGAGGTTTTTGTGGAGACAATCCCAACTTACGCAGTAGACGCCCAACAGATACATCGGAGAGTCCAATATTAAACTCATCCCGGATCACCTGGCGAATCATGCTTCTCGTCCATAGAGCAAATTCAAACTTTAACTGGATGGGATTTTTGGATGTGATAATTTTATACAGCTTCTGCAACTGTTGACCGTTGAGCTTAGGTTGTTTTCCCGACGCTGATTTTTTCTTTAATCCTTCAAAACCACTTTCACGGTATTGGGCAATCCAGCGATAAATACATGAACGATGAAAACCAAGTAAATCAATAACCTCTTCAGGGCTTTCCCCCTCTTCAACTCGTTGAACAGCTTTAATGCGTATGTCAGCCAGTGCTTCTCGGCTTAATTTTCTTCCGTCAATATTCATCGAATGATTATACATCATGTCGCATAATCATTGTACTACTTAGTAAGTATGTGAATACTGTAAATAACCATCTACTATTCGTAAATGTTCCGCACTATCCACATCCTTGCAAGTCGTAAGCCGCCAACATTACAGTGATGTTTTTTTAATAAAACTGCATTGCTATGAAATATCCAGGTTGAAACATGTCAGAACGTCGTGTTTGGTTATTGTTGCGTGGTTTCGTCCGTGAGCAAAGGCATTGGGGCAATTTTCCTACGATTCTTCAATCACATTTTCCTGATGACAGGATTATTCTTTATGATAGCGCTGGTAACGGGCAACGAAATAAAGAGAAAAGTGCCATTACTATACAGGCTATGGTAGATGATCTTAGAGCGTTCCTTAAGCACCAGGCTGTAGATGAGCCGGTATATATTATTGCTTTATCATTAGGCGCAATGGTTGCAGTTGAGTTGATGGATAAATATCCAGGTAAATGTGCTGGCGCTGTTTTAATTAGCACCAGCTTACGCGGTTTAAATCCTTTCTATCAACGGTTACTACCAGTGAATTATCCAGCGATTCTGAATGCTTTAATTTTCCCTGGCAATATTCGTAAAAAAGAGTTGAATAATTTAAATCTTGTTTCTAATATCGTTGCCAATGATGCCGCCAGACGAAAGACCATAATTAAACACTGGATTAGTTATGCAAATCAAAATCCAGTGTCTGGTATTAATGGGTTACGGCAACTATTAGCCGCAATAAGTTTTCATGTGCCTGCGCATCGCCCTGGTGTGCCAATCTTGGTATTATGCAGTCAGGCTGACCACCTGGTTAGCCCCCAGTGTTCAATATCGCTAGCTAACTACTGGAATTTGCCGATAGAAACCCATAAGTCAGCAGGTCATGACATACCTCTCGACGACAGTCTATGGGTCTGTAAAAACATTAATCTCTGGCTGACAAATAGTAGTTAACCCGGATATTTCATAGGAATGGAGAATTTGGGGGAAATATCAGTGAGTCATGTCAATGTATGCGCAGAGCTGAAGCAATAGTAAGGACTATCTAGATTACTCTGTGCAATAAAACTTAACCTTTTATTGATTAACCTCGATAGCCTCATCAGTAGCCCTGGCTTGAGGCTTTCTGATAGCTTTTAAATCTTCTCGTGCAGCGGCGCAACTTTCTGACCTGATCCATTGCTTACGCGACTTAGCCTGTTCCTCAGAGTTGTCAGGATTCTGACAATGCTTAGCGATTAACTTTTTTGTGCGTTTAATATCCAGTGTGCGAACTGTATTATCCTAAATAAATCAGTTGAACCTACTGCGAACGACCAATGCACTGAG